>CAYFLR010000006.1:88129-115497 GCA_964343805.1 uncultured bacterium
CAACCAAATAGACCATTACCAAAAGAGTCTTCTTTGATAGCTTATTAAATATAACCATAGATACCGTCCTTAGTACTTGGTTTAAATACACTCCTACACGTTTTATAATTTTACCTTAATTTGCAGGGAAATCCTACTTAGAAATCACATATATAAAGCAAAGATAATGCTCACCAAAACAGGGAGCTTTTATGGAAGATCACTAGCTGGCTTTTTTGTTAAAATACTCATCGTCTAAGATAACAGGTTCTTCTGTCTCTACTTTCTCGCACTTAATCTCTAAATGATCATACTGGTTAGAAAAACCTTTCAGATTAGAACTCACATCTTCCAATATGATGACGGAGGTTTCAAAGCCATCAGAAAGGTTAAGATAAAGGCCATGAAAATCATCATCACCGAGTTTAATAAAGATGGTTGAGAGGTTTTGATAAGCACCTTTCCCCATTTCTATATAATATTCTTTTGAGAAAACTTTGTTATTGAAATACTCTTTAAAAAAGCCTGAGAGATAGAGAGCCTTATCCCCTAGCTTTTTAAATAAAGTCAGTTGATCTGCTGGTGTAGCCTCTAAAGCCTCATTTAACATTAAGGCTAATGGTTTATTGAGGATATCTTCCGCATGATCAGAGTTATCAAACCTCATGTATGAAGCAAGTAAAGAGACTAGGTAGAATTCAACACTCTCATCAATGACTTGTTGCTGCTTAAAGGCAGATTCCCGGATACAATCACGAAAAAAGGCTTCTCCACTACCTACACAGTCTATAGCAATTTTTCCTTGACCATTTCCCATACACCCTCCAGGAAATTAAGCACAGAGACAGTATCGTACTTATATTATACCGTATTTTTTTGATTTTTACAAAATATATTTAAGCATTTACCGGTATCAAAGCTACACCAGCAACCAACTAACGTAGCTTCCTCTTGCATTTACCAAATAAAAACACTAACATCTGTGCCAGATTGGAGTAAACTCCGCAAAACCCTAATAAAAATGAAAGCCAAAGAATGAAGCAAACCAAAAAGATCGGAAAACTCTACTTAGTAGCTACTCATATCGGAAATAAAGCTGATATAACCGAGCGAGCGCTTGAGATTCTAAGAAATACACCTTATTTATATTGTGAAGAGAGAAAGCCTGGGTACCGGCTCATCAGAGGCTATGGTATACAGAGCGAGCTAGAAACACTCAACGAGCATAATGAAAAAGATAAGCTAGAGGAGATTTGGAAAAAGTTGGAAAGCGGAAAGGATGTAGCATACTTTAGCGATGCGGGGACACCACTTATAGCAGACCCAGGGTTTCGCCTGCTAAACTACATCAGAGCCAAAAAAGGTACGGTCGTCCCAATTCCAGGTACCAGCTCCTTAACAGTTGCTCTTTCCATGTCCCCATTCCCTATCGACCGATTCATGTTTTTCGGCTTTCTATCAAATAAAAAAGAACTCCGTAAAAAGCACCTGGCAGAGCTAAAAAGCTGCCCTACGACTGCAATCCTACTAGAAACACCTTATCGTCTGAAAAAACTAATTTCCGAACTTCAAATCTTACAGAATGAAGGAAAAGAACTCTGTTTTTGCTCGAATCTCACCCTGGAAAATGAAGAGTTCCTCATAGGTAGCCCTAAAAAACTCATGCCCCTACTTGAAAAATATCCCAAAACCACTGAGTTTATTGTGCTAGTTTCTCCCCCTCGCTTTCAACCATCTTACGAATAGATGATAAGCCCAGTCCCTCATAAATAAGCGCTAAGCTTCCGGAGACTGTCACAAGGGTGTAGATGCTGAGGTTCCATACAAATGCAAAACCCACTGCAACGTTCTTATCTATGCCCAAAGAAGTAAGAACAATAAGACACACAAATTGAAAAACCCCAATCATACCAGGAGCAGCAGGAATTATCGAAGACAAAGCCACTACAATGATAGCTAATAAAGCATCCCAATAGCCTAAATTCATTTTAAAGGCGTACATAACACACAAGGGAATGAGAGCTTCCACTAACCATATAGAAATATTAACTAAAACAACTTGAAGCAGAAGCTTCATATTACGAAAGGCCTGAAATCCGGACATAACCTGAGAGTATAAACTATCTATAATTCCCTGTAATTTAACAGGAAGGTATTTCTTAACTAATGCTAATAATTTATCAGCATTGTCAGGATGATTCACTGCCCACCCAATAATCACAAGAGTGAAAATAACCACTCCGGCTAATACACCAGCACCTGTAAGGAGTTTGGCTGGAAGCGAGTCTGCAACCTTTGAAAATAGCATTAAAATAAAGAAAAATATTAATAGTGAGGCGGTATCTAAAACTCTTTCTAAAAAGACAGTGGCTACACCTTGTACAGGAGGAACTTTATATTTTTTCAACATTATCCCTTTAAAAATATCTCCAAGTCGAGCCGGAAAAATGTTGTTCATTAAATAGCCAAGACACATTAAGGAGAGACAAACAGCCACCTTTACATTTCGAATCGGTAATAAAACTAACTTCCAACGTAAAGCGCGCATCCATAATGTCAAAACAAATATAAATACTAATACCACCATTGGAAGTGGATCTAGCTTGCTGAGAGAAGACCAAAACTTATCAAAGGACAAATCCTTTAATACCCACCACAGACAAACTCCACTCAAAATAAATCCTAAGATAGCTCGAATTGACTGTTTCATATTGACAACTACCTCATTAATTCCCTATTTTTAATGTCAGAATAACTATCCAGTATCTATGTTTTAAATCTAGGAATAGTATGCAGAAGATCACATTATCATTTTGTCTTTATCTAGCAATCTATTTCCTTCTTTTTTTTCCAATATGCCAGACACTTTGGGCAAAACAAACTCAATTCAAGGAAGGTCCCCCCCCCCTGCACATTTCTCTCACCGGTAACTATTTAATTCCTCAGGAACGCACAAAAACCTCACTCCAAAAGAGCCATGGAGTCTCCATAGAGTATACCTATGCCTGGTTAGAAAAATGGATCACAGGCTACTCCCTCTCTTTTTACCCGATAAAAACTATTAAATCTTACCCCCCCTACGATGAATTGAAAGACCTTCAACTCTTTAAACTTTCCATTAATCAAAAGATTAATATTTACTCTCATCGTTACTTTCGGTTTCAACCCGGTTTTAGCCTCTCGCTTTTTGCTTGCTACGAAGATAAAAGAGTTGGCATCGGCAGACACGCTTATTTCCGACATGAACCAGGTTTTAGCATTTTTCATGAGTGGGCTTTCATTCCAACCCCCGGCATTGAGATTGTAAATAATGTCAGCTTAATGAGTGGATTTAAAACAGCAGAGTTTAAGTTTTTAGCTATGTCCTTGGGAGTTTCACTTGATTTTTAAGCCTGTCCTCTTAATATTTCTTCTCTTTGCTACCCAACTTCTATCTAAGGAGCTTAATTATATTGAGAGCACAAAGGGTTTACAGCTCATACATACGGGAAAAGTTCTATACTCCATCAATCAAATAGGTTTCACTGATTATGATGTATGGTGTTATCAATCCTACTTTAAATTACTCTATCAAACAAAAATGGTCCCCCCTCTCCCTCAAATGCTCTTTCCTAAAATCTACTCAGTGCATCCTCAAAAGAGGATCTCTAAAACCAAAAAGAAAAATCCCTTTCCCCAATTAAACAGTTTTATTTCCTGGACCCTTGTTCTTTCCTATGCTCAAAAAATGGGAATTCAATCCATTTCCAAATCCGAAATAGACAAGCATCTAGCCTTGCTGAGAAAAAAAGCCCAATCACTGATCTCACTGGATAAATGGTTGAAGCAACATCAAATTTCGAAAGAAAAACTACGGAAGCTGATCAATGAACAATTGGTGGTGGAGCAATATTTAGGACTCAAACTAAATATTGAAACAACCCCCACCCCCAAGAAATCATTTATTCGCTTAATTGAACAATTAAAGAAAAGCGAGCTGGTTCTTACCAGAGACAGTTAATATTATGTCCTGTACATTTATACCCTGCCAAGCAAACCAAATCCCTGAAGTTGCAGCTATCCTCGCAGAGACTACCAATTCTAAATGGAGTAAGGAATTACTAATAAAAGCCCATGTTGATCCACGGGTTCAGTTTTGGGTGGCATTGGAAAATCGTACCGTTATTGGTTTTGCTATTATTAATTCTCATATCAGGGAAGCGGAAATTCATCAAATTGCCATTAAAGTTGATTACCAGAGGAAAGGAAAAGGCAGTCACCTACTTAAAGAGATTATAAATCACTGTGAATCAAAAGATTGCAGTGAAATATTCATTGAGGTAAGGTCCGACAATCAAAAAGCACTCAAGTTCTACCAAAAAAACGGTTTTTCCCATCGTGCCACACGCAAAAACTATTACTCAGACAAAACAGATGGCCTCCTTCTTAGGCGACCTTTAAACGTGGAATCAACGAATCGCTTATGATACATAGAAAGTTACTTTTTAAGTCCGACTTATAAATGCAGAAAGTTAACTATGAACATGAAGCCCCTAGATAGAAATTTAAATATCCTGCATCTCGATGGAGGAAAAGGTTGGAGAGGTGGGCAAAGACAGGTTTTCTTTCTCATAAGAAAACAAAAAGAAAGCCATCCAAACTTGAATATAGTTCTCGGTAGCGCGAGTCCAGAATTAACAAAATTAGCTTTGAATGAGGGTATCACCACTGAATTCGTCCCTTTTCATAATAGCATTTGCATTAAGTCAATTTTCCGAGTTCGTAAGCTAATCAAAGCATACAAGATTGATGCCGTACATTGCCATTGTGCCCATGCTCATTCAATAATGGCTTTTGTTCAATTGTTTTTTCCAGGCCTTCTCACCATCATTACCAGGAGAGTGGACTTCGCTATTAAAAGTCACTTTTGGAACCATTATAAATACTGTCGCCAGCCCACTTTTCACTTCGTTGCAATTTCAAATCAGATTAAACAAATCCTCTTAAATTTCAATGTCCCTCATTCACAAGTAAGCCTGATTCCCAGTGCTAGCATTAGGAAGCTGGCTCCAGATAAAATGCAGTATAAAAATAAACTTCTCAGCGAACTAAACCTCCCCCCCACTTCCTACTTAATTGGAAACTTAGCTCACTTTGCAGACCATAAAGGACATAAGTATCTACTCAAAGCAGCTCAAATTGCCTGTGCTAAGGACCCTCATATTTTCATTGTTTTAGCAGGTGAAGGAGAGCTACTGGAAGAGATGAAAACCCTCGCTAAACAGCTTGAACTGCAAAATCGAGTTTTTTTCCTAGGCTTTCGCAGAGATACCGAAGAACTGCATGCCGCTCTAGACATATTCAGTATTACGTCCCATTTGGAAGGTTTATGCAGTTCGATTATTGATTCCTTTTTAGCCGAAACTCCAGTAGTTGCTTCCAATACCGGAGGGATTCCTGACCTAGTACAAGACAGAAAAACTGGTCTACTCACTGAAAATAAAAACAGTCAGCATATTGCTGAGAGTTGGTTAAAGTTAAAGTCTGATAAAGAGCTACAAGCTTCCTTAGCGCAAAACGCCAAAGTACATGCAGAAAACCTTTTCAGTGTATACAAGATGACTTGTGATTACGAAGAGATTTACCAAAGAGCCTTGAATTCTAACTTTGAAAATCAGTCAGTTTAAGAATCAATAAAAAGAGCTTTTAACTTCTCGGTCATGGCTTGCTCATCCATTACAAAATTAAGAGCAAAGACATCAAGCATTACAATAGAATTTAGACCTGAATCTTCCACAAAAGCTTCGTTGAGACGGTTAAAAATATGTCTATTCACCACTGATATATCCTGATAATAGGCATTGAGGTTGCCAATACTAAAGGGTTCGGTAGGTGTATTAAAATGGTGATAAAGCATCGAAGCAGAAACAAAGCGATAATACGTTTCAAAGGGATTAGCAAAGGGAAGATGAAAGTGAGCCATGGATTTAAACAGATAAAACTTAGGGCATCCACTGGTAGCAAGTAAAATACCGACTAATGCACTTAACCCTTTTTGTAAGTCTCCCTCTAGTAAATAGGTTCGATCTGCCGATACCACCTTGGTTGTCGCCTTGAGACAAGATTGAAAAGTTTTAAATTGCTGAGATAGATCAACCAAAGATAAGGCGGCTGGACAATAAGGTATATCACTTTCTTCTAAGTGGCAGTTTTCACACTTTTCAAAAGAGAGCTTCGACCACGCAGGCGGGTTAGCAACTTGTAAATTGGTATTGGTTGTATTGTGATCAATTTCAACAGTAAAGGTCTCGGTCTTATTTTCCATTTCAAATATATATTGAAAGGTTGTTAAAGGAGTTTCTTTATTCATTTCACCACCGAGGTTCTTCCGTTTAATATGCCTAATTTTTCCATAAGATGACTCACCTTAGTCATCACCGCTTCGGGAGTTACTTTATATAAACAACATTCAGGGTCCGGATGACAAGGATTTATTTCACATCCCTTACAACCTTGTTTATAGGCAATCGAATCATGACGACCATTAGGACAAGTCCAATTAGAGGGATAAGTCCCTCCATGTATGACTACAGTAGGAATATTATTGGCAGTGGCAATATGAGAGGGGCCATTGGAATTACCTACAAAAAAATCACACTTACTGATAAGAGCCGAGAGCTCAGTTAGATTGGTTGGAGGTATCATAATTGTAGGGCTAGACACCTGTTTGGCAATATCTTCCACATAATCATATTCTGAAGGACCCCAAATCCACAAAATTTTAGCATTGAATCGATGGATTAACTTTTCTACCAAAGTTACATAATGAAAAGCAGGCCAGGTCCGGTTTTTACGTACACTGGTAGGACTCACAGCTATCACCAACTGTTCCCCTTGACCTAATTCTAACTCTCTCCATGCATTCTCAGCAAATTCTATATCCTTTTGGCTATTGATAATCTCCGGAGATATATCGGAATCAATGTCTTTAATACCCAACAAATTTAAAAATCGAACCTTTTGTTCAGCAACATAAATTTGATTTGAAGACGGCGGTGCAATATGAGTGTAGAGAAAACTTCTAGCTGAGGGGTAACAGATTCTATACGGTGCAAAGGTCAGAAACGATATCAGTGCACTGCGCGGGTTGTTCATAAAATCTAGAACCACATCATACTTTTCCCTATATAGTTCTCTCATAAGTCTAACACTCTCAAGGAGACCTTTTTTATGATCTAAAATATGATGATTATCAATGGACTCAACCCCTTGCAGAAGGGCTTTACCCATTGGAAAGGACAGAAAGTCGATTTGAGAAGCTGGAAAATACTTCCTCAAAGCCCTCAACACCGGGGTCGTGAGGATAATATCTCCCCTCTGCTTCAGCTGAATGACAAGTGATTTCTTAGCAGTAATGGGGTTCAGATTGGAATGGTTCATAATATATTTGGATATAAAACAATCTTAATTAAAATACCACTTGATTTTAAAATAATAATTAACAAAATAGACTCCCATGTATAAGATACTTTGGTTTTTCATCTCAATATTGGGCAGACTCACTCCAACTGCAAGACTGAAAATAGCCAACTTTTTGGCCATCCTTCTGCACCGTATTTTTCGAATTCGGCGATCCATTATCCATAGTAATCTCATCCACTGCTTTCCAGATTTAGATAGAGAAGAGATCCATCAACTGGCTGAAGATTCTTGGAGAAACCTAGTTTTAAATGCCCTAGAAATGTTTCAATTTGCTTCCATTTCCAAGGTAGAGGTGTGTCGTGATATCCAGCTGGTGGGTACCGAACATGTGGATCAAGCTTTAAAAGAAAAAAATGGAGTTCTGTTTCTTGCGCTTCATATGGGAAACTGGGAAATAATGGCAGCGGCAAGTGGTTTGCGTTTTTCTAATTTAACCATCATTGCCAAACCACTCAAACCTAAGTTCATCAACCGACTCGTTACAGACCTCCGTGCAGCAGCCGGGGTCACTCTTATAAATCAAAGGGAACGTCATAAATCTGCGAGAGCGATCCTTAAAGAGATAAAAAGTAATCATTGTATCGGCTATATGATGGATCAGTACCGTCCTGCTGATCTAGAAGTTCCTTTTTTTGGCAAAGAGACCCGAACAAACAGTGGCCTTGCTATTTTTGCAGAACGAACCAAAGCAGCTGTCATCCCCGTTCACAGTATTCGTTTACCATCTGGCAAACATCAAGTTGTGTTTCAAAGACCTGTGGAACATGATTTTAGTGGAAAACCTAAAGACAATCTCTATCAGAATACCCTTAAGTACAATCAAATTTTAGAAAAGATGATCAGAGAGAATAAAGGTCAATGGTTGTGGATGCATAAGAGGTGGCGTTAAAAGGCGGACTTATTCAAAAATTTCTCCCACTAAGTCATATCCTGCAGATTCAGTTATTTTTACCTGAATCACATCGCCCGCATTGGCTGTCCCTTTATTAATAAGCACGACTCCATCTACCTCAGGAGCCTGTTGCTTCATACGACCTTCGACTAACAGCTCGCTCTCCTTACTTTCTCCAAGTACGAGCACAGGGACCACTTCACCGACCATTTCCTCATTTTTTCTAAAATTGATGGCCTGTTGGATCTCCATTATTTTATCTCTTCGCTGCTCTTTGATTTCATCATCAAGCTGATCAGGTAGACGTGCACTATAGGTTCCTTCTTCATTGGAGTAGGTAAAAACTCCTAAATGATCAAAAGCAGCCTCCTTCACAAAATCAGCAAGCTCTTCAAAGTCCCCTTCGGTTTCACCGGGGAAGCCCACGATTAAGGAGGTTCTAATTGCTATGTCAGGGATCTTCTTTCTCAGCTTTGCCAGAATTTTCTTTTGATTTTCTGCAGTAATTCCTCTTTTCATACTTTTTAAAATAGGGTCCGCAGCATGTTGCATAGGAATATCCAAGTAAGGCACTACTTTGGAAGACTCACTAATGAAAGTAATAAGCTCATCAGTAATATGTTCAGGGTAGTTATAGAGCAGCCGCAACCAAAAAGGGGCTTCAATCTTCTCTATCGCCCTAAGTAGATTCAAAAGACCATCTTTTTCTTCTCGATCGACACCAAATTGAGTTAAGTCTTGAGCAATGAGTGTTATCTCTTTAACTCCGCTGGATGTCAAAAGCTCCACTTCCTTCACTACAGATTCAATGGAACGGCTTTTTAAACGACCCCTTATGTGAGGAATAATGCAGAAACTGCAACTATTATTACATCCCTCTGCTATCTTCACATAACGGGATATAGATCCAGTAGCTGATATTCTTGGAGAATTAAAATCAACCAAATAGGAAGACCTTTGCCAGAAACCTTTTTGTGGTAACTTTGGAAAATCTTTTAAATAGTTTCCAAGATGAGGATACTCATCCACACCCAGAAATAAATCCACCTCAGGAAAACCTTGAATTAATTTATCCTTATGTCTTTGAGGCAAGCAACCTGTCACCACCAGACACTGACAGACCCCCTTGTTTTTATCTTTATACTCTGCCATTTCTAAAATATGCTCAATGGCTTCCTCAATAGCTGATGTTAAAAAACCACAGGTATTAACCACAATAATTTGAGCTTTAGCAGGGTCATCAATCAAAGAGAATCCGGATTCCACAACAGTTCCCAGCATCACTTCAGTGTCCACAAGGTTTTTTGAACAGCCAAGACTGATAAAATAAATTTGCGCAGAATTATTTGATTGGGATGAATCGGAACTGGAACCCTTACGTATTTGAAATAATGTATTCATAATAACCTATTTTGGTGGCTTAAAAAGGCTCGCCTCCAATGGCTTGGGTATCACCTTCTTAAATTCAAAGTGTGCTATGTTCCCATTTTGAAAGAAAATATCAATTCTTCTAAAGAGGTAATTCGTTTTATCTAAAGCCAGACTCACCTTAAGAATAGAAGGAAACTCTTTGGTTAAGGGCTTTAAGTTAACCAATACCTCTTGCTTCAATTGCTTTCCCGCAGCAATTGAAAACTTTTCCTTTAACTTATCAAAGCTAAAAAATAGTGGAACAATATCAGAGTTAGCGGATAGAGCATGTTGCTCAGTCTTCTTAGTCTTTAAATCATGTATATAGTAGGACTTGCCATCAGAAATATAGTGTTTCTTTTCATTTTCCATATTCCAACGCACAAGGTTGGGTCTTTTAAAATAGAAAACACCTTTGGATTCTCTGATATCTGGAAAGGGTTGAGTTCGCTCTAATTTTTGGATGAAAGCCACCTCAAAAGAGGTTTGATCTTTATAATAGTTTTGGGTTTTTATAATGAATTTTTTAAAGTCATTGGCCGCATTTAAAGCCGTTAAGTTTAAATTAAATAGCAAAACTGTCCAAAAAATAAACCGAATCATAGTCACTCCCCAAACCTTGGATCCCATTTGGCATCATAGGTAAACTATTTTATAGGGAAAAGCAAATAAAACTAGAAACCTTAGGTCTAGGAAATTAAAACATCTCTTGGTTTTGCACCTTTGGCAGGGCCGACAACCCCTTCTGATTCCATTTTGTCTATAATCCGAGAAGCTCGATTGAAGCCAATTTGCATATGTCTCTGTAGAGCGGAGACTGAGATATTTGGTTTGGAAGCAGTTATGGCTACTGCTTCATCGTACTTTTCATCAAAGCCATTTTCATCTTGAGATCCATCTCCAGCAACATCTTTAGCCTTTACAATGGCCTCTATTTCATTAATGGTAGATTGGTCGTAGGCTTCCAGTTTTTGACTGCGAAGATAGTTGGCTAAGCTGAGAACTTCATCATCTCCCACAAAGGCCCCATGAACTCTTTTTAATCGATTCACTCCGGGGTAAGAATAAAGCATATCACCCTTACCCAATAAAGACTCAGCACCACCACAGTCTAAAATAGTTCGAGAATCGATTTTGCTGGTTACCTTACAAGATATACGGGAAGGTAAATTAGCCTTTATAACCCCTGTAATTACATTCACCGAAGGTCTCTGAGTTGCAAGGAGTAAATGAATCCCTGCGGCTCTCGCTTTTTGAGCAATTCTCATGATACTGTCTTCAACATCTTTAGGAGCCACCATCATCAAATCAGCCAGCTCATCTATGATAATCACGATATAGGGTAAATCAGGCGACTTATTCAAAGTAGGTTGCAATTTTCTTTTCTGTCGGTATTGGTCGATAGATCTCACATCATGATCTTTTAGGATTTTATATCGCCTTTCCATTTCAACCACAGCCCAACGCAAGGCTGCGGAAGCTTTATCAACGTCAATAACCACTGGCAGTAACAAATGAGGAATATTTTCATACATGGAAAATTCTAACATTTTAGGATCGATAAGAATCAACTTCACATCACCCGGGTGGGCTTTCATGAGCAGCGAGCATAACATGGAATTTACTGTAACGCTTTTCCCTGTTCCCGTAGCACCTGCCACTAATAAATGAGGCATGGCCGCTAAATCAATGGCAACACTGCCTCCTTCAATGTCCTTTCCCAAAACCATAGGAAGTCGGTAATTATCAATGTCTCTATGGAGAGAACTTATAACATCCCTAATATAAACTGTGTGCCTCTTCGCATTGGGAACTTCAATTCCCAACACATTCTTACCAGGAATACGATCAATCCGAATGGAGCTGGCTTTCAATGCTAAGGCTAAATCCTCGCTCAGGTTCGAAATACGTGAGTAGCGAACTCCTTCGCCCGGTTCAAATTCAAAGACAGTGACAACAGGGCCTGGATTTACCTGAACGATTTTACCATCTACACCAAACTGTCTAAGTTTGTCCTCAATTTGGCCTGCCCTATGAATAAACTCTTCTTGAGATATGGCCAGCCGCTGTTTTGGTGGTTCTTTAAATAGAGAGATAGAAGGATGCTGGTATAAGCTAGGTTGATTACCAGGCTTAAGGTGAGGGCTGATGGCTTTTTTCTTTGGAGGTTTCGGCATCGGGCGGCCCCCAGTTATAATATCTCTCCGTTTTACCTGTGGAGGTTCTATATTCTCTGCTATTTTTGGTGTGGGGGAATTAATCGCAGGTTTTACAACTTGAGGAGAGAGTTTACTCTCTTCCGGGGAAGAGTTTTCTTTTTTCAACTTTCGAGGTAGAAAGCCTTTTACAAAGTTAAATAACCATTTGACTGAACCTTTAATAGTGAGAAACAGTGAAAAACGAAATGTAATATACAGTGAGATAAATAGAAGTCCCGCCATTAAAGTCAGAGTTCCATATACATTGAGATAACCTTTCAGATAAGTAGAAATTAAGGCCCCAATCACACCACCGGTTTTTATAGTATAGGCTGCGGTAGTGAATGTCGGCCAAAAAAGCCCCAAAAGCACTGCCACACAAATTAATAATAAAATAGGTCCACCAATAATAAAGGGCCTAAAAACATTCTTACTGCGAAACAACAACAAGAAACTAAAGTAGCTAAGTATAAATACAATGCCAAAGCTTGCCAGCCCCAGCACCTGAAAGGAAAGGTCCGAGACGACGGCCCCAACTAAACCAGAGTAGTTATTAATATTCTGAAGCGGTCCTGAGTGTACATTAAAAGATGGATCTAAATCGTTATAAGATATGAGGCAAATAAAGTAAAAAACAGAAATGGTAAGAAGGCAGGTTCCTAATATTTGCCCCTGATAAGAATCAATCGGAATAAAAAATTGGCGTATTTTACTAAATCGCCGCTTTTTTTCAGGCTGATTTTCAGTTTCATTTGATATTTTTCGATTCTTCCGAATTTTCTTGCGAACGGCAAGATTATCAGAGGCCTGATTACTAGATAAGCGCATCATTCATTCCCTTGAAAGTGCTGAAATAGAGATTTTTATACCTCTATTTAGTTCATTAATCGCCTATCTGTACATGTTATCATAATTATAGGGTGGGACCAATACCTTAATGTGCTTCCACTGAAGCTGAATCTACCTCATATTGATCAACCATACTCATATAAATACGGAATAATTTTTTCTGCTCACCAAAACTCAAAGTATCTATATAATCTTTTTTAGCTGGTAAATTAGGCAGAACAACCACATGAGAGAAAATCTCGTTGTATTTAACCTTTTCTTCCATAGTAAGAAAGGCATCATCATCCGTGCTGCTATTCATATAGGAAGATAATTTACTTTGATCAAATAAGAAATGCTTTCCTTTCTTTCCTGATTTTAAAATATAATCAAATCTGAATACATCCTTTTCCACAACCTCATTCCTAATTGAAGATCGAAAAGTTGGTATTCTCATATTGGACTCCTTCCCAAAATATGTTGCCAGCTTATTGCTGGTTGCCAAAAAGATTTAGCAATCTTCATGCCAGAACACGCAATTCTCAACCCACTATAATTACAGAGATTTAAATCGTAAACTTTTTTGACATTTTTTTAAAAGTGTCTAAAAGATCGACACATATCAAAAAAGTGGGCAGGATAATTGGAATTTAAAACCTCCATAATAGAGCCAACCAATTGTTTTTATAGGATATAACGAGACATATCTTGATCAGTCACTAAATTGTCTAATTTTTTATGAACATACTCTTCATCCACAGTGAACTTCTCTTGCGATGAGACCCACTCATCTGCAGAAAAGGAGACATCTTCCAAAACTCTTTCTAACACAGAATAGAGTCTTCGAGCACCGATGTTCTCTAGCTGTTCATTGAGGCGAGTAGAAATATCGCAAATGGCTTCAATGGCATCATCGGTAAACTCTAAAGAGAGACCCTCAGTGGCAATGAGAGCTTGATATTGAAGGATAAGGGAGTTTTTTGGTTCTTTTAATATTCTTATAAAATCATCTTTAGAGAGAGCTGAAAGTTCTACTCTTATGGGAAAACGACCTTGCAATTCAGGAATCAAATCGCTGGGTTTGGCAATATGAAAGGCTCCAGATGCAATGAATAGCACATGGTCTGTTTTAATCACCCCATATTTAGTGCTCACAGTTGTCCCTTCTATTATTGGCAACAGGTCACGTTGAACACCCTCACGAGATACTTCAGGACCACCAGTACTCTCACGACTTGCTATTTTATCAATTTCATCCAGGAAAACGATGCCATTTTGTTCCACCAAGCGTATAGCCTGTCTTTTTATTTTCTCCATATCCAACATCTTGTTTACTTCTTCGTTGGTAATGATCTCAACCGCATCCCCCACTTTTATTCGTTTCTTCTTCTTTTGCTTAGGCATCATATTACCAAAGATATTACCAATACTTACATCATCCATTGCACCTGATGAAGAGAACACTTCCATCATAGGCGCGGCAGATTCTTCAATGGATAGTTCCACTTCTTCATCATCTAGCTCACCGTTATCAATTTGATCACGGAGATCAAATGAGCTAAGTTTCTCTTTTTCAGCCACTTCCCCATCGGGAGAGACCTCCAAAACATTCTGCTCACTCGGAGGGGTATAGGTATCATAGGTTTTAAATTTATCTTTTTTCCTTAAAGCCTTTAGGACCATTTCGATAGCTATGTCTCTAGCCCTTTCTTTGACCTTTTCTCGCTCTTCAGACTTTTTCATCCGAATTGCCATCTCTGTTAAATCTCTAATCATTGATTCAACATCTTTACCCACATACCCAACTTCGGTAAATTTAGTTGCTTCGACCTTATAAAAGGGGGATTTAGTAATTTTTGCTAGTCTCCTGGCAATTTCAGTTTTTCCACATCCAGTAGGGCCTATTAGCACAATATTTTTGGGTGAAATATCGTCTTTCAACTCTCCTTCAACTCTTTGGCGCCTCCAACGATTCCTAAGTGCTATTGCGACTGCCTTTTTGGCATCATTTTGACCTACAATATATCTATTAAGTTCTTCTACAATACTTTTTGGGGTTGAATGTTCCACAGTAAAACTCCCATTTTAATATGGATGGTTATAATGTCTCTTCTATAATGTTTTTATTGGTATAAATACATAAATCTGCCGCAATTTCTATAGACTTACGGGCAATCTCGCTAGAAGACAAATCGGTATTAAAAAGGAGGGCTTTTGCCGCCGCCATTGCAAAGTTGCCACCAGAACCTATGGCAATAATATTATCTTCTGGCTCAATAATATCACCGGTTCCAGAAACCAAGAACACATCTTCACTTGATGCGACAATCATCATAGCTTCCAACTTTCTTAAATACTTATCAGATCTCCAGTCTTTAGCTAATTCCACAACTGCCCTTTTAATATTACCACTGTACTGTTCTAACTTTTTCTCAAAACGTTCAAATAATGTGAAGGCATCTGCTGTTGCTCCGGCAAATCCACTAATAACCCTATCCTTATACATCCTCCGAACTTTCTTTACGTTGGATTTCATTACAGTGCTGCCAAAGGTAGCCTGTCCGTCTCCCACCATAGAAGTTTTTCCATCTTTCTGAACACATATAATTGTGGTTGATTTGATCATAACTATAAAGCCCTCCAGACTTATCACCCTGTATCACCATTTGTTCTCACTTTATTAGCAAGAATTAAATAGGGAATCCACATCAATTTATGAGGAATATCACCTCGCACATGTGACTTGTCATAATGCATTATTTCTCATATAATACTTGATATAAGTTCACGAAAATCCTTATCTAACTCCCTTGAGGTGTGAAATATGAAGATGCCAAAAATAACGAAACTCGTTTTTCCCCTATTCATCTCTTGTGGTCTACTAGCATTTCCCGTTCTTCAGGCTCAATACTCTCCAGAGGATGAAGACTTTGTAGATGAATACCTAGATGATGATGAGGATGAAGAATCTAATAAAAAGGTGATAGAAAAGAAATCTAAACCCAAATCAAAACCGGCCGCTGCCAAACCGCATAAAAAAGTCGCACCAAAAGCGAAGGTAGCAACCCCCAAAAAACCTGTAAAAAAAACCAAACCCATCGCGAAGGCCAAGCCCGTAAAAAAATCTGAGCCCAAAGTTGTAAAATCACCCAAACCAGCAAAAAAAGCAGTCTATAAAAAGAAAGTTTATGCAAAATCTCCAGCTCCAAAACCAAGCGTGGGAGAGAATGCCATCACGCTTCTCGTCCCCCAAACCATCAAAAGAAGATATGATGAAATGAATCCCTTGACCACTTTAAAGTGGAAACCAGCTGGAAACTATTATCTGCTAATGAGTAAAAACAAGAATCTGAATCCTGTATATAAGAAGTTCAGAGTAAAAGGACGCAGCTCAATTAAAATAAAAAATCTCACTCCTGGTAAATGGTACTGGAGATTGGTAGAAAAAAATGGAGACATCACCCCAATTTATGCTATCCACGTAAGGGGATCAAAACCATTAAACCTTGCAGTGAAAAACCCCTCACACCCCAAACCACTTGAGATAACCGATCAGAGTGACCCTCTCTATTGGGACAGTGATAATGCTGTTGCTTATTACAGTCTTGAAGTGGCCAATGACAAAAATTTTCAGAACTTTATAAAAAAATTCCGAACGGCCAAAAACCATGTCAAGGTCACTGATTTACCTACAGGCTCCTACTTCGCCCGTCTTTCAGGGTTTAACAAGAGAAGCGGAAAATGGGAGTATTCTAAAACGATAAGAATAAGTATTAAATAACTCCCATAAACGTATCACACCTCCTTTAATTCGTTTCACGTTAAGCACCCGTATTTACTAACAATTTTAGTCATTTCTCCAAACTAATATAACTATTCTATAATTCTATGCTTTTTAAGGTTGTTTAACATCCTATTTAATAATTTTTTGCTTTTCTTTTCGGGTAGAATTTGATAGATGTTTAACGTTGTGGATTTTGTGAGTATAGGATTGGAAGCAGTGAGTAAGTGCTTTTACCGCTTCTCTCTTTGGGAATTTAAGTAATAATGGAAAAAACCTCTAAAACTTTTCCTTTGAAAGAACAGCTGAGTGATAGCGATATGCTTTTCAAGCTAGGGAAAGTCTATTATTACAATTGTGATTTTTCTAAAGCCGTTCACTATCTCCAACTAGCTAAACATGAAGCAAAAAATGAGGTTCCCTCCCCCGTAGAGAAGATCGTTTTAATTAACAATATTTTAATGCGTATTAGTGCTGAAAAGCTCGATCTTAAAAAGCATGAGTTTTATCAAAAAGAGACAGCCGATCTTCTTAAAAAGGTTCAATCCGAACCGCTTTACGCTAAATACTACTATCAACTTGGACTTTGGAGCTACTATCATTACGATTTTGATAAAGCGAAAGAAAACTTCGATAAATCTTATGAGTTTGCCAAAGGTTCTAACAATTTAGCTGATCAAGCCCACGCCCTTTATGGAATTGCATCTTATTATCTAGAGAGCAGAAACTCCCTTAAGATGCTCAAATCACTGGATAAAGCTAAGCAACTAGCAAAACAGATTGACAATAATGACCTACTCATTTCTATCTATATTTTTAAAGGACTCTATCTGACTGATCAGAAGGAGTTTGAATCCGGATTTAAAGAATTCGAAAAGGCGAAACAAGTCATTCGAAATCATAAGAACTGGTATATGAACTATATCATCATGTACCACCAGGCTCTTGCTACACAGAAAACAGGTGATTTACTTAAAGCTCGTGAATTGTATGAGCATCTATACCAACAGATTCACGATACAGAGCTCAATCAAATAAAGAAAAAAGCTCAATCCGCTATTGATGAGCTTTCAAATTCTCAGTTTGATCTTATAATCGATATCCCCAAAAGAATAGTAGTTGAAAGTCAAAAAGGAAACATCCCCTTTAAGAACTGCTTTTTACTTATGGATATTCTATTACTGTTTGCTAGAGATGCTTCTAAAACTTTTTCTAAAGAGGATTTAGCAAACCTAATTTGGAATGAAGATTATAACCCACTCATTCATGACAATAAAATTTACTATAATATCAACAGATTAAGAAACTTAATCGAATCAAAAGAGAATAAAACCAAATACATTATCACATCAAAAGATGGTTACTTTTTTAACGGTGATGTCAAAGTCCAGATTAGGGAGGCCTTGTGATTGGCAAAAAATTGAGTTCATTTATTTTTGCATTAACTTTTGTTTTTTTAGGTCTTAATGATCTGCAGGCTGCTCAATGTAATCACTCCTTATCGGGAGATGTTCCCTTTCCCCTCTCTTATTTTGGTACGGTCTACCGTACGAATACACCATTTGAATCTAGCTGGATACACATTGAGTTCAAAGGCGCCCATATTACAACCACTCCTCCAGAGTATTCCGGAACAGCCATATCCTCGCATTTGCAAGAAATCAATGACTCCTCTTTGGGCTGCTATTTCACATACCGAACTCACGGATCAGTTCAAATTGAGTCAGACTATTTTTCAGTTTATAAAATATTCTACTTTCCAGAAGTTTCCCAGCTGGTATTTGTTGCAAAGCGAAGCCAAGATGATCTCCACCCATTAAAATTCATCCTAAAACCTCTGGGTCGTGTGGGTGAGTACATGTACTATCTCTCCTTCATTTATGAAATGGATTTGACCAATAGTGATTCCGTTCACTCACGCTTTTTCTTGAACTGGACACGTTCCACCCAAATGAAAAAGACGATTTTATCTGCTCCAATAGAATAGAAGGCATTCTTTAGAACCTTAAACCAAGCTGAAAAAATAGAGTATTATTCTCCCCATATATGTTTCCAGTATTTATAACCCTCTATAAATATTGAAGTTGCCAACATTCTGTTCCTTAATCTTATAGAAAGTCCTCTACTTAACTTAAGAAATTAAATTTAGCGCCGATCATCTTAATAGAAGGAGAATTTTATCAAGGACGGCGAAATGTATTGGACACGCAAAACTCAGTTAACCTTGTTGATGACAATGATTTTTTGCCTCCCTATACTTGAATTGCAGGCTCAAGAAGTTCCAAGGCTTTACAAGTCTCCAAGGGCTTTAGGTATGGGAAATGCAGGAATATCCATTATTGACGATGAGGGTGCGCAATTTTACAACCCCGCTAATATAGCCACAGGAAAGTCTCGTTTTAAGAAGTTAGTGGTTTTGAGCCCTTATCTTGAAGCATCTCAAGAATTTTTAAATGTTTATCAGGATGTTAGCAAAGCTGGCGCCGATCCTGCGGCGATTTTAAAGAAAGTGCAAGCAAGAGGCTACCCTCCCTACCATACTTATTTTCAAAACTACACGGGTGTTGTCTTTAAGAGAACCGCCTTTGGTATTTTTATGAATGGTCAAGTGGATGCGAGGGTAAAACTATCTGGTTTTAACTTACAAGCCAACGCAGGAGCCCAATCAACCGCGGGCACAGTTCTTTCTGGAGCCCAAGGCTTTCTAAAAGATACATTACTTGTAGGTGTCACAGGTAAATACCTATACAGAGCCGCTTTTCTTCAGGCAGCTGATCTTGATTTTGTTTTAAACAAGGAGTATCAAGGGTACAAACCAATGGACCATCTCGCAAAAGGGTCTGCTTTCGGTGGAGACTTTGGAATTACTTATAAAATGATAAAGGAGGATGGAGAGCCAACATTTTCTCTAACTGTAAAAGATATTGGAGGAACAAAGTTTAGCAAAACACTCAATCCCAATGCTGCCCAACTAGAAACAATTCCTATGACTGTCAATTTTGGTTTATCTCTCTATCCTTCCACCCGAACAACTAAAATAATTCTAGGTCTTGATTACCTTGATATTACTAGTGGCCATCAAAAACACGCTTTTAAGAAGATTCATTTGGGGGCAGAACTGAGATTCAAAAATATAATAGGAGCTAGAGCTGGCTTCAATCAAGGATACCCTGCTTTTGGTGGATTCATTTCAGCAAAGGTATTTACCATAGAGGCAGGAGTTTACACAGAGGAAGTTGGGGCAACGGCTGGAAGTGACCCCGACAAAAGATACTTTTTACTTCTAAGTACAGGTTATTAACTGGAGGATTATAAACCATGAAAACCTATATTTTTACAACCTTTCTGCTAATTATTAATATTTCTCTGATAACAGCATGTGGTGGTAATATATTCTCAACTTTTAATAAAAACGATACCAGTGCTGGAGATTCAGCCCTCAATTCGGGAGACTATGATGCGGCGATAGATGCATTTGAAACCGCATTGGATGACCCCAGCTTATCGGCTTCTGAAAAGGATGAAGTACGTGAAAAATTAGCCGCAGCTTACATGGGACGATCTGGAGTTGATGTCATTACTATTTTAGAGAAATCTGATACCGCTGGTGGAAGTGGTTTCGAATCTATCATGGCCTTCACCCCGGATGCCACCAGTCAAAATGTCAGCGATATAAACAAATCTGTTTCTTTGCTAACTGCTATTCCGAATCCAACTCCAACTCAAAGTTTTCAAACAGGTCTGGCTCAGACTACTCAAGCTTTCTTAACCGTAAAACAAGTGGTTAATGCAACTGAAGACGGGCAAGATGTAAACATGGATGCCACAACTGCAGCTACAGCGGTTACTGCCCTATCGGGAGCCGCCTCAGCTTTTGACTCAGCTGGAGGAGAAGACACAGAAGGTTTTGGTGATAAAGTAGAAGCCATCAATAGTCAAATAGCCTCAGATCCCGAAGGTCTCAACGGTGTTGTAAATGAGGCCATCAACAAGTAGCTAAACTCCTGGTTTATCTCCCCATATAATTTTGTGTAATTGCAGATGAAATCTAAGAGGGAGAGCTGTTTTTATTATCCATTCAGCTAAGTTTTCAAGATTGACCCCTGGTTGAACCGGTGAGATATAAAGGGGAAACTGAGTTAAGTTTTTTCTTTGAATTAAGCGAACAGCCCAATCGAAATCTGCCTTATCACTGATCACAAATTTAATTTGATCATTTGGTCCCATATGGGAAAGAAAGGAAAGATCTATTTTCTTTACCATCCCGCTTCCAGGACACTTTATATCTATGATTTTAATGACCTCAGCTGGGACCTCATCAACCTTCATACTTCCTGAGGTTTCCAATAATACTGTTTTACCCTGAGAGATTAACCCTTTCATTAAAGGAATGGAATTAGGTTGAGCAAGAGGTTCTCCACCCGTAAGTTCGACCAAGTCACAGGGATATTTGGATACTGCCTGAAGAACATCTGGGAGTTCCATATCAGTACCCTCATTATAGGCATAGATTGTATCACAATAAGTGCAGCGGAGAGGGCAACCTGTGAGCCTTACAAAGACGCAGGGAAGCCCCTGATGAAGACCCTCACCCTGTAAACTATAAAATATTTCATTAACTTTTAATACTGAACTCATAGGCCCTGAATACTGTAGGAAGAATTTTACTTTTTAGCTAGTACGAGAGGCCAGTAGGTGACCTGAACTCCATCTAGTTTAAAATCGTGTAGTAGGGTCACAGATCGTTTACAATCTTGAGTAAACCATGGATAGCCATCGTCCCAATGTTCTGTAGAGGTAGAGCGTAGGAATTTGTTAATAGGAAGATGAAACTTTTTTTCTTCGGAAACCCTTAATATCAGTTCTCCCCCTCTTACTTTACTAATCAAATCACAACCTGAGGCGCTTTTAGGAAAGCTTTTATCAAACTTATCATTACCGAAAAGTTTTTTATACTCACTCATTTTCTCAACAGAAGCAGCCAATTCTTTATGGCTATCCCATTGATCCACAGCCCTTCCGAAAACCCCAATTTTGATTTTCTTTCCAGATTTAAAGTCGAGAATCCAGTACTTTACTTGCTTGTCGTTTTTTTCAATACGATCATAACCCACACTATGGGAAGCATTATAGGACATCCTCCACAGCACACTGTTTTTATTCTGAAAAACACTCTTTGCAATCCACGCTAGTTTGTTTTTAGTGTACAACACAAATTCTACTGCAGAGCTTTTCCTTTTTGCCAGTAAAATTTGATTTCCATCTTGAGCCATACCTACAACATAGGGGTAGTAAGTGTATTTAATAGAGTCAATGACATGGGCAGAAAGTTGTTGGTTGGTAAATATAAAGGGTGTGATCTTATCTTCAGGAATCACTGAGGCGGTATTTTGTTTGACCTGAGATGGCGGTGAAGCCTCTCTATTACGACAACCAATGAATACAAGGTTAATTAGTAGTAATGAAGTGACAATGCGATGGATTAACAAAGGACCTCCTCCCCGACAGAATTGCAATGAGACTATCCTTAAGGAACTATTTAGAAATTTTGGAACCCTCTTTGACTGACCGCACTATTTCATCTCGAGGTACTAATTCAATGGGAAGGGATGCTCTTTTTAAATTTGCTTTATTAAAGCAAGCCCCTCTGAGTTTGGCGTAATCGAGATCCGCATTCTCTAAATTAGCTCGTGTGAAATTGGCGTTCTCAAGATTGGCACTCCATAGACTTGCTCCACTTAAGTCAGCTCCCTCAAAATTGGCCTCTTTCAAATTGCTGTAGCTAAGATTAGCTTTTGCTAAATTGCAGTTACTAAAGTCCATCTTAGCAAGATTTGATTTCCGAAGGTCAATTTCTTCTAGGCTCTTACCAGCCGTTATTATTTCGGAAACTTCCTTTCGCCCCAAAACCTTGTTCTTATCTTTTTTCTCCATGGTATTCCTTAAGATGTCAAGACCTCTTTGAGTCTCCTAGATATAAGAGATTTAGGGACCCAAAACAGCGAAGCTAATTCAGAAATCAGACTCTTCTTCAAGTCCACTTCAGAAATTTCTTTCATTATAAAATGGGTAGGAACTAATAAACAACCGGCAAAATGATTAATCTCTCTCTGAAGAGTTTGATCTGAAAATTCAGGGAGATAGTCAAAATCGGCTCGGCGATAATCAAGTAAAATTTTACCCAAATTCTTGGCAATTGAAAGACGGGTTTGAGCTCTTAAATCACCTTTTTTGTATTTTACGATGTAAGTGCTATTTTTTCCTTTTAATATGCGGGAAAAGCGATCTCCCATTTCCATAGTTTGAAGTGAAATATAGGGAAAAAGTCCTAATATTTCAGGCAAGTACAATGGAGGTGAGGTGTAATCAGCTCGATCTAAAAGCTCTTGCACTAAGGTTTCAACCGCTTTAAAACGATCTGTAACAACAGCGCTATCTTTCTTAAAGAAACTGTTCAGTTCATTCAAATTTGTAAAATCACTGTACTCATAGATAGCTTCATCCAGAGTAAGATTGCCGTTAGCAACATCTGAAATTAAAGTCATATCTACATTCAGATAGTTTGATATCTTATCAAGAGCGAAAATAGACTTAACTGCCTTCTTTCCCCTTTTCCAATGACTACAGTCAGAGGGATTAAAGCCCAGTATTTTACCTATCTCTTGGTCGTTTACTCGGCCTTCATCACGCTGAATATTTAAAACACGCTGACAAAACTTGAATAACGCCATTGAATTAGTATGTTTCGCAACAGTTGCTTTTCTCATCACTTCGCCTTTTTAAAAAGTTTAGAATCTAAAATATCTGATGACAGATTAAAGCTTAACGCACTTTTTATATTTTGCTTTAACCTACTGGCAAAATATGGTTTTGTCAAGAAAATATGTATAAAACGAAAAAAAACTAAGATAAACGACTAATATCCGTAAACTAGTGAACATTTATTGGTAGGCTGCCATTTAAATAGCTAATAATTATAGGACTTTAATGACTTATTCTAAGATCGACCGTTCGACCTTGATGCTGAGGCATTCGAACTGTTGCTGAATCCTTTATTTTTCCAAATTTTTTAACCGCCACACGATGGGTTCCCGCTTTAAGCCAGACTTTAGTACTCCCTTTACCCATACCAGCTCCAACAATCTCGGTATACCGTTTGCCATTAATCAAAATAATTCCAGGTGTTAGGTTAATTCTCACCGTGAGTGGATACTTTTTATTCGACTTTTTCACAACCGGCTTAACAACAGGTTTAAGCTTGGTAGGTGCTTTCTTACTGGAAGACCCATAAGAAGGGGGTTTATAGGTAGCCAACTTTTTATTTACTTTTGGAGTATGGGCTTTTGAGTTACTTTTTTTATAATTTGAGATTTTTTTATTGCGGTTAGCTCGAGGCTTTGTTGATGGTTTTGCTACTTTTTCAACCCGCTTAGGTGGTTGCTCAACTGGGTTTACCGGCTGAACAGTAGCAGCTGCCTCCTCCTCTGGTTCTACAAAGTAATCAATTGCGGGTTTGGGAGTTGGCTTTACTGCTGGTGCCGGCTCAACAATTTCTTCACTTCCTAAAGATTTAGCAGCAAACTTCATTTTTTCAACCAGACCACCTATACCTGCAATATCAGACCTTTCACCTGGAGGCACCGAATAATACAATGCGGCAAATGCGCTAATCAAAACAAGAGCAATCAATGCAGCATATTTAACCAGATTATTAGAACCCTTCTCATTTTCCTGAGTACCAATAGTTGACTTTTTAATGGTACCAACTCTGGTTGACACATGAACATTTTTAACACTACCAGCTTGTGTTTTTACAGATTTCTTTTTTACCTGAGATGCAATCTTCTTAGGAGGTGCTTTCTTTTCCTCTTGTTTAGCTACCGTCTTTTTTACATTTGAATTTTCTTTCCCATATGCAGTTAAGGCATTATCAAGTCGCTTCGTTTTGGAGGCAGCATTAATACTATCTTTTTCACCAACTTCGGTTACGATATTTTTTGGTTCATTGCTTTCTAGATTCTCACGCATTCGCCGTTCAAATGATTCAGGAGCAATAAAGTATATTCTAAGTTCTTTACGGCTATCCTTCACACCATATCTACGAAGTACCGCCTCAACATCTCTTAATAACTCAAGAAAGTTTAAGTAACGATCATCAATCTCCCTAACCATACACCGATTAATCACTTGCTCAATAGCAGGATCTAGAGAGGGGATAATTTCACGAGGTGAAATATACGGATCCCTCATAATTTTCATTATGACTTCATGAACCGTATTTCCCATAAAAGGTAGTTGACCCGTGACAGCCTCATATAACATCACCCCTAATGAATATATGTCTGTACGACAATCTAAGGTCTTTCCAGATATCTGCTCTGGTGACATATAAGGAGGTGAACCTATTAAAGCATTGGTATGGGTAGCAGAAACCGAAAAAATGTCCTTCGCAATACCAAAATCCATTATTTTGATAAAGCCTTCGTTTGAAATCATTATATTTTCAGGCTTTATATCTCTATGAACGACTCCTTCGACGCTTGCTTTTTCCAAGCCAAGAGCAACTTCTCGAGCTACCATCATGATTACAACTTCATTGAGACTACGACCATCGCCTACAATTTCATTAAGTGGGTAGCCATCAACAAACTCTGTTACAACATATAATTTATCGGACTTTGGACCTGATGAATCGTATATCCTTAAAATATTTGGATGATCGAGCGCAGCTACAGTCCTCCCCTCTCTCACAAATCTATTTCTAATATCGGGGTTGCTGGCTAGGTGATCATGGACAAATTTTATTGCCACTTCACGATTTAAATCAACATCTAAGGCCTTATAAACACAGGCCATTCCACCTTCGCCAATCTTTTCTAATATTTCATATTTTTCGCGAACAATGGTCCCGATCATATCTACATTACTCTAAGCCTGATGTAAGTACGCTAAATCGTATATTTTTTAGCAAAAATACGCATCTCTATATGCTTTTCGGCAAGAATCAAATAAGCTTTAGGTAATTATCTGTCAGGATCCCCGGGGCTTTGAGTACCACCTGTTTTCCCTCTCAAAGATTCAGCTTGAACCTAAATGTCGGCAGGCCTGCCGTGCTTGATGAAGTAAAATTCCACATTCGTAATCTATCTTCGACTGCAATGATTGTTTCCGCATTTTCAGAAGATGATGAACAAATTCACTGTATTCAGAGGAACAAAAAGCATCTCTCGCGGCGAGTTTTGTAGGAGCTCCCTCTCTTTTTAAACCTTCCGCAATCAAACGCCTCTTATCACTGAGTAGCTTTTGTATCCGAGAGTAGACCTGACGGTGTTCTAAATAACAGGCACCATCAACCCGAATCCGTTCAATTAAAAATTCTGTTTTAATCCCTTTTGGTATCATATTGTAATATCCTGGGATAAAAGTAATTAAAATTTGCCACTCCAAAAGCAACACCAGCAATAGGTAGAACATTTCCCCAGTTTGAAACTGGTGTATAATAAACAGGAGCCCCTCTACTACCTAAGGAAAAGCCAAAATAAACAAACCACTGACTATTCTGGGTCACCACATCATAACCCAGCATAAAGGCCTGCCGATCGTACGTATTCACTTTCCTCTCCCACTTTTTTTGATTCTCATGATAAGAGAAGCTATCGGAGCGTGAGAGAGCATATCTAAAAAAGAGTGATCTGCGCTTAAACTTCTTTAGATCTCTATAAGTCACCCAAAGAAGATCTGTATGTACACCATATCCCATACCTTCTAAACCAAGTCCCAGCTGACCTCCAAGCCGAAAATAATCTATAAAATCCACATCAAATTCCAAATTAAGCATCCCGGTGGGTAATGCATAACCTGATTTTACCAAAAAACTACCACCAACCATCCGTTTTCTTTGGACAAATGAGCCATCCTGTGCTGTTTTTTTAGCAAAAATGTTAAAATCGAGCAAAAACAGCAACACTGACGTAAGCATCAAATATTTAGAAATCTTAATCATATTTTTAGTACTTTACCAAATTACCTTTGACATTCAACAAAACAATATGTTATTATTATTAATGTAGCGTCAAAACTCTGCCATTTTTATTACAGGTACTGGGGGGAATTTGTAGTAGAGATGCTGGAGATAGTTAGGGCAAGTAGAGGAAAAGCTCTAACCGCTATAGCCCCTTTTTGCTAGCACAAAAGGGGCTTTTTTTTGTCTAAAATATGATTCCCAATCCAGACCAAATAATAAAATTATTAACAATCCACATATCAGCACTTCCTCGACTCACAAAGAGAATATTATCTTTGAATTCAATTTTAAGATTCATTCTCTTTAAAAAGAAATAACGCTGACCTAAACCGATATTTACAGAAGGAGCGAACTGATCATAAGACTTGGAAACAGAGGAATACATATAGCTCCTACCTGCAACACCGTATTTAGAAGGATCTTCATACCCTACCATTTCCTCATTAATCGTACCATCTTCATTAATTGGCGGTGGGTTCTCTGTATCCTGCTTCTTCCAATTGACACTGGGGTAATAAGTCAGTTTATTAAAGCCGAGTCCTGCACTCACATAAACATCAAAGTTAGCTATTAAACTTAAGAATGTTAATTGCTTAGCATAAAAAGGAGTGTAGATTACATTCACCGCAAATGTCATTTCATTTTCAATCAATTCAGGATAGACAGGAGAAAAAAGTCCACTTTTACTATCCTTCCAATTCTCTAATGCAAGACGCTCTGTATTATCCTCTAATAGAGCGTATCCTCCTTGAACTTCAAAACCCAATTCATCAAAAAGAAAAAAGGCGAGAATGA
>CAYFLR010000006.1:115507-134609 GCA_964343805.1 uncultured bacterium
CTTCCTCCCACAAAATAGGTCTGAACATAAGGTTCGTTTAGCACTGAGCTAAAGCCTATAAAACCCACCTCAACTTTCTTAGTTTTAGAATAGAGCTTATTTAAAATGACTTCACGGCCTTTGGTGGGTTTAACATAGCCGTATAAATGACTGGAAAAAAGTGACAGTGTAATTATAAAAAGAAACAGAAATCTAGAATAAGATATAAGGTAGAGAAAAGCAGCCCCTCCTTGGAAAGGCTGCTCATTATTTTTGTTTATGATTGAAATTGATCTTGAAATTGTTGTTCGATCTGTTCCCATTGCTCCCAGCCGTCTTCTGATTCTTCTTGAACCTGCTCTTGCTCTTGTTCTTGCTCTTGAAACTGATCTCCATCTTGATCGACTTGCATATTAGGGCCACGAACGGGATCTGTACCATCTGGTCCTGTTCCTCCACTGGTCATGTCAGTGTCAGTACCATTTGGACCTGTTCCACCACTTGTAGCATTCGCATCAATAAGCTGATGTTGATCATCACCAGTATTAGCTATACCACACTCACACTCGTTAGCAAATCCATTAATTGGATTAATACTAAGTAAAGTTGCAAAACATAAACCTATAAAAACAGGGAAGTACTTTAACCCTGTGATTGCATGTATGACATTCATTCTCCTGCCTCCTTTTATACTCTTTTCTTTAAATCGATTGGCTTCGATAAAGTCGTTCACTTCCTCCATTTGCTTTCTAACCAGTTTGAGTAACCCTTTGTAGTTATCCTCTGAAAGTTCACAGATAGCCATTCGAGTAATGCCTTGATTGATCCCACATTTCCACTCAAAGAGTTCATGCTCTAAAGAAGTTTTCATCAATTTGATGGCGTCTTCCGGAGCAAAGGTAAAATGGGCATCTTCATTAACACAATAGTAATCGTCTTCCATTATGATGGTGTTGTTCTTAACCAGCAGCTGAAGTTTATCTACCACCGTTTTTCCATATAGATCGACCAATCGAGACCTATGTACTTTTTTGAGGCGAAGTAAATCTTCAAAGCAGTTTAACAAATCAATATTAGAAGACAAAGCCCGAGAAGACTCATTATTAAAGCGTACCTTTCGCTCATTTTCAATCTTCTCTTGATAAAATTCAACCACTGCTGGCATGTTATTTTCAAGACGAAGATCTTTTAAAAGCTCTTCTATAGTTTCAGTGGGGATTTTTAGAACTCGTAATATTTTAATGGTGAGATCTTCGGTAAGAGCTCTCTTACCCTGCATGACCATCGATAAGTAAGCATTACTAATGCCCGCTTTTTGGGCAATATACTTCCGACTTAAATGAGGTTTTTTTTGCAGGTAGTCCTCAATTTTCAGACCGACCACTTCAAACACTTTCATTATGCTTCCCCGACCAAGGCTCAACAAACTTTTAGGTTTTTAACAAATCTTAAGTAGTAAGTCAAGCATTTCAATATTCTAACTTCAAAATACCATTTTAACAAACTAGTTAAAATGGTTTACCAAAGAGCATCTACGGATTGGCTGACATAAGTTGTAAGATCAAGTTATAATCATCAGCCATAGCAACATCCTCTAAGGCGGCTTTATTACTTCTTTCAAAACCACAGACCGCACACCTGTGAATAATCATCACGCTCTTTTTAGAGTGATAGTATGTTCTGATTGGCTCCATATCTCCTCCGCACTGAGCGTTTCGATCCCCAGGATTATCATCTACATGCTTAGAATGAAGACATAAAGGACAGTGATTCCTAATAGATCCATTTCTTAAGGGAGGTATAGTTTGATTGCAGTTTAAGCAAATAAAACCATTATTTTTTCCCTGCATGGAAAAGTTTTTAACCATAACAATCAGTGCTCATCCACACGGATAATATGCTCTCTACCTGGTCCAACTGATATAAGAGAAATTTTTACATCTAGAAAGGCTGATATCATCTGAATATAAGAACGGACAGACGAAGGAAGTTCTTGATAATCACGAATTTCAGCAATATCAGTTTTCCAGCCCTCAAATTCTTCGAAAAGAGGCTCGACCTTGCATAATTCATTATAATCAGAAGGAAATTGATCTATTTTTTCCCCATTTAAGAGGTAGGACTTACAGTACTTAATTTTATCAAAGGAAGAAAGCACATCGAGCTTGGTTAAAATAAGCTCATCAATACCATTGACCTCTACAGCATATTTTAATGCAACCAAATCAAGCCAGCCACACCTTCGAACTCGACCTGTGGTAGCTCCATATTCCCGACCAATTTCCATGAGCATTTTGCCATTATCATCGTTGATTTCGGTGGTAAGAACTCCAGAACCAACACGGGTCACATAGGCTTTTGCAACCCCGACCACCTTATCAATAAAACGAGGAGAAATACCAGCTCCAGCACAAGCTCCACCTGCGGTTGTATTAGAAGAGGTTACGAAGGGATAGGTACCATGATCTACATCGAGCATAGCCCCTTGAGCGCCTTCCAAAAGAATTCTTTTCCCCTGTTTGTTCCAATCATAGAACTTGCGAGTCAGATCTTTTACATAGGGGGAAAAAAACTTAGAATACCCTTCTAGTTCAGCTTTTGCTTTTTCAAAAGGCTCCTCAGCCAAAATAGAGTCATAAAGACGCTCTTTAGCAATGGTGTCATAAAGATGTTGCAATTTTTCTAACCAAACCTGATTATCAAGCAAATCACCCATTCGTAAACCAGTACGCATAGCTTTTAACTCATAAGCAGGACCTATTCCTCGGAGAGTGGTTCCAATTTTACCATCACCCTTTCCTTGTTCTCTCAACTTATCAATCTTTCTATAAAGAGGAAGAATGATATGAGACTTATTACTAATCATAAAGTTCTTTGACTTAACTTCAATTCCCAGATCCTCAATCATTGAAATCTCTTGTTTTAATTCTTCGAGATCAATGACCACACCATTTCCTATTACAGAAACTTTATTGGAATGGAGAATACCGCAGGGAACCAAATGACAAACAAGAGGTTTTCCTTTGTAAATGAGGGTGTGACCCGCATTATTTCCACCTTGAAAACGAGCGATAATATCAGCCTTCTCAGCTAATACGTCAACAATTTTTCCTTTTCCTTCGTCGCCAAATTGCGCACCCAATACTATTTTAGATCCCATAGTTCCTCCGATGTGGGACAAATACTAGAATAATTTACACATGCTGTCTTACATTTCTCCCTTTCAATCGTCAATCACCAATTGAGTTACCTTGAATATTTAGGCACACACCTCAGTGTGAACCTGGTTATTTCAATATCCCAGTTGACTATTAACTAACTTTTCTTTATTAAAGATCAGATGAGCTACAAAGAAAAAGTCATTCCTTATTCTCAAATTCTACCAACATTTAGGTCATTGCGAGAACGTGAGAGTAAAATAGTCTTTACTAACGGCTGCTTTGATTTACTCCATCCAGGTCATATTGAGTACTTAGAGCAAGCAAAAGAATTAGGTGATATTCTAGCCGTAGGACTTAATAGTGACAAGTCTGTCTCTAGACTAAAAGGGGCTAAGAGACCTATTAATTGCGAAGTTGATCGAGCACACATGTTAGCCGCTTTATCTTGTGTAAATTATGTTATAATCTTTGAGCAAGATACCCCCTATGAGCTTATTAATGCAATCAAGCCGCATGTATTAGTAAAGGGGGGAGACTGGAAGGCAGAAGAAATTGTAGGAAATGATGTGGTACAAAAATGTGGTGGAAAAGTAATGTCACTCCATTTTAAGGAGTCTTACTCTTCCACTGCCCTTATTGAAAAAATTGCAAGGCTTTATGGAACAAATGGTTAATTACTTATCATCAAATACAATCAATCTCATCTCCTCTGCCAAAATACTAGTTATTGGAGACTTAATTCTCGATGAATTCATCATGGGAGATGTGGATAGAATTTCTCCTGAAGCCCCTGTTCCTGTTATTGATGTAAAATCTAGGACGCTGACTCCTGGTGGTGCTGCCAACGTAGCTGCTAATATTTGTTCAGCAGGTGGTGATGCCTATTTAACAGGTATTATTGGTGATGATCAGGCAGGGCTTAGTTTAATAAAAACCATTCAAGAATATGGTCTTTCTAACGACTTTATTTTCCAAGAAGATGAACGTCGAACTTCAAAAAAGACAAGACTCATTTCTCAAAATCAACAAGTGATTCGCTTTGACGAAGAGGATCGTCATAATGTTTCACAAGATAGTGAACAGGCCTTATTGACCCATGTAAATGAGATTGTCACGAAATACAAACCGGACATTATTATCTTTTCAGATTATAACAAAGGAACTCTCACCCCCAATGTGATAAAAAATGTCATTTCTTTAGCAAAAGAGCTTAAGATAAGGGTTATGGGAGATATAAAAAATAATAAGCTTTCTGTTTACCAAGGCATAACCTGCATCAAGCCAAATCAAAAAGAAGCAATTGAAATGGCTGGAATCCCTCTCAATCAAGAAAGCGATGTAGATCGTATTGGGCGAATCATATTAGAAAAACTTCAAGCCGAATTCGTGATTATAACTCGAGGTAAAGAGGGAATGAGCATTGTTCAGCAAGGTCTTCCCACTATTAATATTCCCGCTTTTGCCAAACATGTCTATGATGTCACAGGTGCAGGAGATACAGTCATCAGTATATTCGCAATGGCCTACTCCCAAGGAATCCCCCTTAAAGAGGCTGGATACTTAGCTAATATTGCGGCAAATATTGTCGTTGGTAAAGTGGGCACAACCGTGATTGAACATAAAGAACTTATTTCATTCTTAAATTCACAATCTTCAAAAGCAGTGAACTAAAATGATAAAATTATCCCCCCCCGCCCTACCAGTAATTATTTCAGCTCCTTCAGGCACAGGGAAGACCTCGGTAGAGCTTGACTTATGTGCCAAGGTTGAAAATATCCAGCGATCCATATCTTTCACCACCCGGTCTCCGCGCCAAGGTGAGAATCATGGAGAAGATTATTATTTTGTCACACCAGCTGAATTTGACAATAAGTTAAAAACCAATGACTTCATCGAACACGCAAAAGTCCATAATAACAGCTATGGAACTTGCCGCCAAAAAGTCATGGAAGCCCAGGCAAACAATGATTTTATTTTACTTGTGATTGACACTCAGGGAGCTTTTCAGATTAAACAGTCCATGAAAGAGGCGATCAGCATTTTTATGCTTCCTCCCTCTTTCGATATTCTGCACCAAAGATTGAGCGATCGAAAGTCAGAAGGGTCTGATTCTCTGGCTACCCGACTCCGAAATGGGCAAAAAGAGATCGAGCAAGCCTTTAAATTTGATTATGTGGTTGTGAATGAGAAGGTCTCCCAATGTGCAGATGATATTATTTTCATCCTACAAAATCGCAACTCTGCCAGCGATAAGTTTTCGGTCAAACAGCGATCAAACATCATCCAAAAAATACTCGACGGTTACCCAAAATAAAGAAATCCGACAAATAGCTCCCCAAACTTCTATCAAGCTTTCCTATTGTTTATACAGAGTTGGCTAACGAAAACGTAGGTCCACAAGGCGGCAAAAAAGACACAAGAAGATAGTACAATACAAGTACAGCTTGAAGTGCCTTTTGAAGCCAACACAGAGGGCGTTCGTTTTAGGACGCCAACTAGCGGTTGAGTTCGACAGAGACGACTTTCGATATACCCTTCTCCTGCATAGTAATACCAAAAAGATCATCAGCCACTTCAACCGTCCTCTTATTGTGGGTAATGAGAATGAATTGAAACTGTGATGAAAGACTTTTTAATAACTGATTGTATCGTTCTACATTGGCTTCATCGAGCGGAGCATCTACTTCATCTAAGAAACAGAAGCTAGTGGGATTTGTTTTTAATAAAGAGAATATAAGACAAATGGCGGTGAGAGCTTTTTCTCCGCCAGAGAACAAGGATAGGCTGGTCATTTTTTTGCCCGGCAGCTGTGCGTGAATTTCTACCCCCGACTCAAGGACTTCTTCTCGGTTGGTAATAGTTAATTCAACGGAACCACCTGGAAACAAAATAGGAAAGAGCTCTTTAAAATGAGCATTGACTTTGTCAAAAGTTTGAAAAAACTTTCTCTTGGCATCTTGCCTGGTCTTTTTAATCGCCTCTTCCAGCTGCTGCATGGTATTTTCAATGTCCTCCTTCTGGCTGACATTGAAATCATACCGCTCAACAATTTTGTTATAATCATTCACCGCCAGTAGGTTGACGGGTCCCAATTGATCGATTTCAAATTGAAGTTGGGTGATCTGCTTTTTCCCTTGCTCTTCCTTATAATTAGGAACTAGTAATTCATGAAAGGTATCTAATATGGATATGTCATATTTTTCCCGAGCAGATTCCTCCATGTGTTTAAGCTCGAGAGAGGTTTCAGATACATCAAGTTGCAGCTGAGTCTTGGCGTCTTTCGACTTTTCATGCTTCATTCTCAGTTTGTTATATTCAACTTCTAATCCCTCTAGTTGAATATACATCTCTTTCACTCTTTGCTTATGTTCTACAACAAAGTTCTCTTCTTCTTTTTTCTGCTCTATATCACCTGCAATTTCAGTTTTTAGATCAAATACGTCCGCATTTAAATTGTCATTGAGGACGTTGAGACGTTGGCACTCACGCTCTTTTTCCTCTAGAACTCCTTGCCAATCATCTATATTTTCTGAAAGTTGCTCTAGCTCACGTTTTTTCGATTCGTAATTTTCTTTGAGGGTAGCTAAATTCACCTGTTTTTCTGAAATACTTCGGCCTAAAACCTTTCGAGCTTCCAACTTCTCCCGCAGTTCCTCTTGGATAGAAGTAAGAGAAAGTTCTAAGGTTTGATTCTCCTGTTCCTTTTCGCAAATAGACTGCTTCAAGGATTCGATGAGGGTTTCTAATTCTTGGTGTTTTCTATGGGAAGCTTGAACTTCGGAATCCAGCTTATCTCTCGCGATCTGGTCTTTCTCAATATCTATTTCTAAACGACCCAGATCTTTTTCTAAAGAGATGATTTCCAATTGAATCTCAGATAAAGGCTGCTCTCCGCCTTCTACTTCAGATTCTAAATTGGCGATTAAATCGAAAACTCCATCGAGTTTATCTTCTAAAAGTGACACATCTTCTTCCACCAGGTTCTTCCTTTGCTGAAGAAGCTTGATCTCTTTTCGACGTTTTAATAATTCTGCATCTTGCTGATTCTTACCAAATTCCCAAATGCCAGAGTTATGTAAAATGTCTCCATCTAGGTTAATGGTGGTCAGAGGGAGATTGGAATTTGATACCCCATCTACTGAAGCACTAGATACAATCACCTGTTGAAGCAGGGATTTGATCATCTCATCATAGGGTCCCTCTGTTTTGAAACAATCTGCAAATGTCATACAGTCTGCGGGAAGCTCGGGAGAAGATTGCTTATGGAAATGCTCAACACAAATACACTTTATAACTCTCTCGTTAGCAAGGGCAATCTGTCTCAGCTCTTCAAGCTGACTCTCTTTTTCAACGATAACCACTTCAAGTAACGAATGAGACTGTTGAATTGCCCCCGTTAACAAATCTTCATTTTCTATGAGATCTTGAGGAGGAGACCACTCTAGGTAGTCAGACACAAAGGGAAATGATGTGGTGTGATCTCTTTTTTCATTTGAAAATAGATTCTTTTGATCAATCTCTTGTAAAGCTTCCAGCCTGGAGATAATGGATACTGAAGTGGATTTCAAATCATGTAAATCAGACTCCAGTTTTTTTCGTTCTGAACTGAGTTCTGTTAGTTGGTCTTTGAGCTGCTGCTGTTGTTCAACCAGTCGGTCTTTCTCATTATTCTTTTCATCCAGATCATAATTGACCTCTAAAATCCTCTCATTCTTACTCTGCAGGAGTTGATCTAATTCAGTCAGCTCCTCTTTCACCTGCTCTACTTTTTCTGACAGCTGGCCGAAATTATCCTCTTGATGAGAAAGTTCACTGCTCTGTTTGATTAAAAAAGAATTACCTTCACTTAAAGACTTTTGTAGCTCCTCAACTTGACGCTCTTCAGAGTTGGTCATATAAGTCAACTCATTCAACTCGTCCTGCAGTTCTTCTAACTTCTCCTTCTCGGTTTCATAAAGATCTTCCTGCTTATAGACATTGGCTTCCATCTCATCAAGATTACCTTGATAATTGGAAAGCTTATCATTTAATTGCTCTATTTCTTTGGTAAGTTTGGCCTCCAAAGAGCTATTGTCTTTTATTCGCCCTTCGTACAGTTTAAGCCGTTCCTCACTGCTATGAATTCTCTCTCCCAAACGGTCAGATTCTCGCTCACTGATATTGACCTTTTCAGACAGTGGAGCCACTTCTTCTTTCAATTGCTTTATCTGCTCTTCACTAGCAGCCATTTGCTCGAAGAAAGAGTCCTGCTTCTCATCAATTTCCAGCAATCTCTTTTTTCGTCGTTTAAAAAGAGAGTGCAGTTTATTGTAATAAAAAGCCATTAAAACCATTTCCGCTTCTTCTTTCTGTTTGCGGAGTTCTTTAAAACGATTGGCTTTATCCACCTGCACTTGCAGATTTTTTTTCTGCCCCTCTAATTCCAGCAGGATATTTTGCACATGCCCTAAATTAGTGACTGTTTTCTCTAAAATCTTTTCAGTCTCTTTGATCTTATTGCGATAGACAGAGATGTTGGCCGCATCCTCTAACATCAACCTCAACTCTTCTGGGCGGGCCTGAACAATTTGCTCTACCTGTCCCTGTGCAATGATGGCATAGGTTCGAGCCCCCAAACCTGAAGACATAAAAAAATTGGTGATATCTTTTAAACGGCAGGGCACTTTATTGATAAAATATTCTTTTTGGCCTGTTCTAAAAATCCGACGGGTCAATACAATTTCATGATGATTAATATACTCGGGAGGACTGTCTCCTTTATCATTCTGGAAAGTGACACTCACCTCTGCATAATTCAAAGGCTTGTTGGCTTGGCTTCCACTGAAAATAATATCATCTTGGGAGTCTCCACGTAAAAACTTAGGATTCTGTTCTCCCATGACCCAACGCATGGAATCGACTATATTAGACTTACCACAGCCATTAGGTCCTACAATACCTGAAATACCCGGTCTAAAATTGAAAACCGATTTTTTACAAAAGGATTTAAAACCATATATTTCTATTTTTTGTAGAAACATCCATCACTCAAACAAAGATTTTATAGAGTCTTGCATTTAGCCTAGCTTTATTCTATGGCCTTCAGAAGTTTTAAAACTCCCTCATTTTCAGAGAGTATAGAAAGAGAGTTCTCAAAAAAGTTTAAGACATAGAGCTTGTTATTAACAGTAACCACCTGCAGACTCCCTTCACCTTCAATGGGGCCATATAACGAGGATGGTTTGGTGCCATTAACAATACCTGGCTCCTGAATAAAGGCAGATGAAATAACTTTATTGGTTACATCACCGTTAATAACCCAATTAACAATACCTATATTGGAATCACTCTTTCTATTTAACTTAACCGCGCTAATGGGATTAATAACTGCAGTGGTATCTCCATCAGTATCATTAAAACCATAGATGGCGGTAAACTTAATGGCCTCTTTCTCTTTCAGATTCGAAACGAGAAAAACGGTTCCATTCCCTTTGGAAATGGCTATAAAGCTATCTTCATCTTCAGGCCATCGGAAAGATTCATCAGGGGTAGTATTCTCATTGGTGTTATTATTCTCATTGGTATTGGTATTGGTGTTTTCATTGGTATTGTCGAGTTCTTCTCCCAATACTAAATCCATACTATTACTGTTGCTATTTGAGTTTTTAAGACCTGAACTAGGTAGTGAAGCGATGACCATGCTCTTGGATACAAAGTTACCGAAAACAAATGTACTGAGATCTCCGGTGGGATAGATCGCTTTATTAATAGGTTGATGTCCGCCTGCCGCCAGCTTAGCAAGATCATAAACATAATAAGAAAAGTAAGCTTTGGAAGTTACATCCATATTATCAAAGTCACCTCGCTTGGTATTTTGCGCGTCATAACTGGTGGGTAGAACTAACATGGAATTAGGTGGCAAAAAGTGCATCACCTCAGTGTTCATAGCCAATTCACCTAAAAGCACGGGGTTCGCAAGTGTTTTGACATTCAATTCATAGAGAAGGCTTCCCATAGCAGAAACAGAAGACTTGACTTTAGTGGCCACAAAAACTCGCTCTTCCTTGTCATCCGCTTCCATATTGAATGGAGACATGAATGAACGATAGTCAGTGAGAACAAGATCAAAGGTGTGTTCCAGAACAGGATTAAAAGGATCAGTAAAATCAAAAAGTAAAATGCCATCATCAAAAGTTGAGACTAACACCTTCTTTTTCTTATTTAAAACCAACATTTTAGCCGCCATAGAAGGGACTTCAATACTGGCTACTTTTTTATCACCCACCGAATCAACGACTAAAATGGAGCCTGATTGGTGCACCTGATTGTAATTACTACTCAAAATCAGAACATAATCATCCAGTAAAGCCATATCCGTAGGACCATTAATACCTGTTCCAATGGCACTGGTGCGCTCCTCTTTTCCTTCACACATCAACAACATACCTAACAGCAATAAAGCAACAATCCTTTTAAACATGTTCACCTGCCTACAACCGTACAAAATAAGAATTTAATTTAGCTCAAGTCGGCTGACATTATTACACCGCCCTCCTTTAAGATGCAATGATAAAATTACATATGCTCCCCTAGAATCAAATATCAGAGAGTAGACTTTTGTCAAAATTTCCGGGATAATAGGAAGATGATCGATGCAAAACAATTTCGCAATATTGTCAGTCAGAGTTTACGTGATACTGAGTCGACGGAACAGCTCATTTCTTCATGGGTTAAGAGCCCTCCTAAAGTTCTCAGTTTTTATGAAGAAAAGTGGCAACCATCTGAAATAATAAATGAAATATTTCCACCCGAGTATCCCGGTCAGTCACACCTAGAAATTCATACTCTCCCGGCAAAAAGTATCAACCAAGCAGTTCAAAGTAGCATAGCCGGTAAACATGAATGGGAAACCACAGAATTCCAACAAAGAGTTAGTATCTTTTCAAAATTCCTAGAAACCATCAGCCAGGAGAGTCGAAGCCAAATTCTAGCCCTTCAGATGTTTGAACAAGGGAAATCAATCGTTGAGGTAGAACTTGAACTCACCTTAGGTCTTGAACAAGTCAAAGAACTCATTAAAGATATTAATAACTCCAATGCTGACTATCATAAGGATCAAACAGTCACTCAAGTTCAACAGTTAAAACACTCACCACTCAATGGTGTTATCCTTGCCGCTACTCCCTTTTACTCTTTAACCGAGATATTGGCTCAAATTAGCCAAATTCTTTTAACTGGCAATACGATCATCTGGCTCCCGCATATACATACCGCCGGTCTTTGTCAAGAACTACTGAAAACCCTTTTAAAAGTAGGTCTTCCACCCCAGACGGTTCAATTTCTACCCGGTAAGCAGCAAGATCTTTTTGAGTTAATTATTTCTTACTCCTCTATTGCTGGCGTTAGTGTAAATACACCTGATATTACTTATGATAAAGTCTTAAAGCAAACAGCTGCCTGTGTTGATATTTACTCTACTCCTCCAGTTATTGATTATAATAGCAGTAAAAAAGGCTACCTTTTTGCGGGAGCGGATTGCGAAGAGGGATCTCTCTGTGAATCTTTATTATTTGGGGCCTTTTTATACCAAGGGCAATTAGGCACCTCAATTCAGAATGCCTTCATTCATGAAGACCTTTGGCAGCGGCTTCAGCCAAAATTACTATCCCAACTGGATTCAATTCAAAGTAAAAAGCAACCATTTCAATTATTTAACGGGCCAGTCCTCAACTCTCAGCGTTATCAAGAGATTATTAAATTTCTTGGCACAACATATGAAATATCAGACCTAAAACTTACGGCTGGAGGGAAATGGGACGATAAAGCCGGGTACTTTCTACAACCCACTATTTTAACAACTAAAAATCTAGGAAATATTCCTCAGGATCGTCCCTCAGATGCCCCCATTCTCACCGTTTTTCTCTATAATGATAATAATTTGGACGACACCTTGATTCAGTGTATTGAGAGTGCCCCAACTCACTCTTTTGGATCAATATTTTCTAATGATCCCTATTTAACGGAAAAATTAACCAATTCATTCATGCCTCACTCAGAGGAAATCTATGTTAATCAAACCCCGCTTTTGGGCAACCTAACTTTTGACTCTCATAAATGGACCACTTCTAAGGCATTCTTTGAGAATTTAGCCCCAGGCGAATTCTTCCATATATAGTTGATTTGCCTAGTATTTTATTCATTTTTTTATTTTTTTCCAATTTTTAATTAGTTTTTTCTTTAATTCCCTACCTATATATGATACAAATTGGGTCGGTTGGATCTTTTTCCGCTAACGGTTATTGTGATTTATTATGATTAGAAACATTGGAAATTTTAGCAGTCGGACACTGAGTGGCTCTCTACTTATTGCATTACTCCTTACAATTCTGTCTCATTGCTCTGAAAAAGAAATCGACTCCAAAACTCCTGATGCAGTAAAGCTCATTCAAAAAGAAGAAAAGACGCTTGCTGAATGGGCCGGAAAAGAAGAGCGATACCTAGAACTGGTGGAAGAATTTAAATCCCTCCCCACCCTACACAATGATCCTGAATATTTACCCATTACCAAAGATATTGAAACTCTGTTAGAGCATTATTTTATCGAGGATGGATTGGATCTATGTAAATTCAGAGGCTTTCTCATCAGCTTTCTGGATGAAAATACCGCCTCTCCCGATCTCATTAACCCTGAAATTTGTTTCTTTGCCTTTGAAGGAAATGAAGTCTACTTTCGCAACCTGCAGTTAAGAATTAATGAAGTCTTTGAAACAGTTGCCATCAGAATGGTGAATGGCCAAAAAATAATTGAAACTCCTTTTACCTTCATTCTCAACTTCGAAATTTATAAAAATGATCTTCTTCCTCACCTAAAGGGATCTGTTGAACTCACCCTAAATTTTCAAATACTTCTTTCAGAGAATAATATTGAACTCGCAGTCATTAGCTCTGAGAAGCCTAAATTTACTCAAGAAGATGATAGGCTCAAAGGACTCGAACCTCTGGTTCAATCACTTTTAGCCAATCAGATTATGAATCTCTTGCAATCGAAAACCTTACTGCGACAGGAAATAAATTCAAACAATCAAATTCCTAGCTTTGGAAGCATCTTAGGCAGTCTTCTAGGGCAAACCTCAAGCAATGAGGATATTTTTGAGCTGATTACTCAAATTAAGCTAATTTTTAATAGGCTTAAAGAAAAAGCCACTAAAATAAAAGGTGAAACCAACTTACCAACTGGAACAGAGTACCTACTTCCAAATGAAATAGCAGAGCAATCTACTTCAACTCAAAGTCAAAGTAGAGCTTTCCAAATCAGCTCCTGTAAAACCGATCCAGATTGTATGATCAAAAAATTATCCATCGTCCCTTCTTCCGTTGGCAAATTACTCTATAATGATAATGGACACGAAAAGAACTTCCTCCTTCCGATCAATATGGGTATCCTTTTTAATCTCAATCTCCCTCTTTTTAAAAAGGCCACCATCGGGAGCCTTAAAACTCAGTTGGTTCTATCAATTTCTGTAAAAAAGGAACAACTGGAGATCAATATACTCGACCTCTCCATCCAGGACATCTCTTTAAGAGATAAAAATTTGGCTCCCTTTACCATCATTCTTAAAAAATTTATTAACACTCTTCTCACCCGTTTGATTAAGAACAAAAGTGAAATTATTAATACTCCTCTCATCAATTGGGTGACACCTTATAAAACGAATATCATAGAGCTACTAGGAAACATTAGCAGTCAAAAGGAAGCGAATGGTATCACTGACTCTATCGCAAGTATTCTCTCAATACCTCACCAGAGTATTTATGACAAAAGCAGTTATCATGAGGTATTTGCTCAAATTACCAGCAATATCGCCACCAGAGATAAACTCTACCTCCCGCAAAATGAAAATGGGTCTGAAACCAAAATGGACTGGAATCAGATATTATATTTTATAGAAGAGTGGTTTTCCAAAGGGAAAGAGAACACTCCTATCGATTTAACTGAAATAGTTCGAGGGCTCAATGCGTTCTTAAGCAAGACTATTAATTATTTAAAAATTTACCCCGACTTTAGAATTGAAACCGTGCACAGTCAGTTTTCTGATAATGAAAAAGAATTTTTACTCCCCATTGATTTTACTATTGCCTTTAGCTTTAAAACAGCCAATCAAAGCTCTATTGCTGGAGAAGCTGACCTTCGAGCCAACCTCTCTTTCATTGTTCAAAAACACAACTGGGAAATTGAAACTCTTTCTTTTACAATAATGGATATTCGTTCCCAAGGTGAACAGTTTAACTCCTTAGAGACTCCGCTTAAGGAACTTTTTAACCGAAAACTAGTGTCACTTATTCTGCCCTATGCTGAAACCCAATTAAATGAAGTCCTACCTAAACTCGAACCCTATTATGAATTTGCCTGGTACCTCTTGGAAGATGTTAACAACAACTCACAAGTACACCACCTCCTCCATAGTTACCTCTATCTTTTAGACACTCTTAGCAGCAATGATAGTGATTCTGATTTCGACCAAAACACTCCCCATTTAGTAGATTCTCCTATTCACTCTAGTTTTACCGAAATAAAAGATCAATTAACCTATAAATCCACCAAAGATAGTGAGTTCGAAGTGGCTCTCTACCACTTTATTCAGCTTTTTTCGGATATGGCAAAGCCAGCCGCCAATCCTTGCGCGGCCGTTTCCCATGCTATTTTTAAATTAAAGTCGTGCCGCCTTACACCGGATTTTAATTCCATTCAAATCTACACTCCCCGAGTAAAGAAAGAACCCATCTTCTTAATACCTCTGCAGGTTGCTATTGATTTTCAATTAGAGAAACTACTGATCCCAACAGAGGCCAATGGAAGAGTTATTGTTCAATTGTACTTGGAGATCGATTTACGAAAGAATTCCATCAATATAGATTTATACCGCCCAGAAATGAAAGCTTTAGAACTGAACAACCACTATTTATCTCCACTGTCCCCTCTTTTCCAAACAATTGCTAACAGTACTCTCCCAACTCTTATTCAAGCCCAAATTCCAAAGCTTAATCATAAGATACAACTGGCTATGACCCCAGCTCTCCCTTTTATAAATGAACTCCTTCTCCCTCTGGATAATGACCGAAGATTAACTCAGTTTATTGACACTCTCATCTCTTTAACTGGAATTGATAGTGTAAATCATAATTTCTTCCCAGCTTTCCCGACTGAAGAATTAATTAGCCTATCTTATGAAGAGTTGATGAAAGTACTTTATAAAGGTGATGTGCCTACTCATAATAACAATCCAATTAGTTCACAAAATCCCTTAGCAAAATACCCTTTGCTTAATGTTATATTAAATGGAGTTGCCACTAATAACTGTTCCTATGTCACAGAATTTCTCGCTACTAATGAATTTGTAATGGAAGAACGAAAAATTAGGATCAAGGACCTTTGCGTCCTTCCTAACATCAAATTAGAAAAGGCATTCTTAAAACGAGATGATAAGAGTCATAACATCATAATTCCCATTAGCTTCTTCACCTCTTTTACGGTAGAAGACCTGTTACTTAAAACAGATGTTCAGGTTAAAACCTACATTAATGCCAATATTCACATCCGTATTACTAAAGATAATATCATTCTCACTTCAGGACTCAATTTAGACCGACTGACCTTTAGAGAACCCCTATTCAATGAATTTAGAGGCATTTGGCAGGGACTTCTCAACCAAATTCTCCCCGTCATTTTATTTGACAAGAAGCTGGACTTAAAAGGACTCTTTCCTGAGCAGCTACCAAAGATCTTACAATTCATCAATCCTTGGATTACAACCATTCAAACCCAAGCTATTCTTGATAAGAATATAAATGGTATAAGTCAGCTACTGCATGATCTGGTACAGATTTTTCTAAAAGAAAACCCTGAATTAGCTGGAACCGAATCCAAGTATCATTTCCAATCAGTGGACCAAAGTCAGTCCTATGAATCTTTACTGAAACAGTTAAAAATAAGTCAGCAACCCAGTTCAGATTTTACTTTCAACGATTTTCAAGCCGTACTAGAAACCGCCTTGTTCTATTTCAAAAATCCACCTCAAAGATCTGAAATAAACATCTGCCAAGTATTAAGAGACGCTGGTAATCCAAATGGCTGTCGTGTCACCACTCAAACTGGTGAAGTTCAAGAATTTTCTAGAGTACTTATCACCATTGGCGAGACACTGGATCGCTTACTACAAAACCTTCGACTGGAAACCAATGGACAGAATACCATTTTAGAGTTTGATTTAGTGGTAGACCTTCGCTTTAACATACGAGACCTCTATATGTGGTTTGATCTCTTGGGAGTAGGAACCGTTACCATACCAATCAAGGTCATGGTTAAGAAAAAAGAAAACCCCATCATTGAGATTGGTGAAATAACCATCACTAATTGGGCTACTAATATGGTTTTCACAATGGTTTCTTGGTTAACCGATATCGTGGAAGATACCGTGCGAAACGGTCTGAATGGAATGGATAGAAATGAACTTATCAGTAATTTGAATTTAAACTCTATCACCGACATTGTTCAGATTGGAGTGAATCACATTCAAACCACTGAAAAACTGCAACAGTTTGTACAAAATTTACAACAGATCATCTACCTCTTGCAAAAAGATATAGAACAAGAGTAAATTAATAAATTGGAATGGATCTTAGAGGGTTGCTTTGAGTAATAATATAAGAAATACAGTTTTCAGAGGGTGGATCCTCATCCTAATGATCAGCTTTGTAGGCTGTATGGGTGCTAAGCTAAGGCGCTCCCATCAGGTGGACCCATCTGATTTGAGAAAGACCACTTCTCTCCAAAAGAAAGTTGATACTTTATGCAATAGTTACCACCAGTCCAGACCCCAGAGCTTTCCCAACCTAGCTTGTACTCAAAACAAATCCACCAAATCCTTTTTATTGAAGAGCTCTGAAAAGGTCAAGGCTTCAAAGAGGTCAGACTATACTGGACCTTATGATATTAAATATCAATATGTAGGGGGTAAAGATCAGTTTAAACTTTCTCATGTTAGGTATTTTCAGAAGAGCCTCCCTCATATTATGGAATTATTGGCGATTCGACTGATCAAGCTGGGAAAGACACCTGCTAGCAAAAAATCACGTCATCTAAAAGTTACCAAAAAACCTCTCTATGATGCAGAAAAAGGAACTTTAAGCGCCTCTTTGCAAGTAAAATACACCAGACAAGATACCTTGGTTGCCAATTTCACTAACACGGTCAATATCAAAGCCCTCCGCGTAGATCAAGGAATGGTGGTGACCATCGAGACAGAAAAAGTAGCCCCTAAAGTTTCTCTGTTAGAGAAAGCCGTAGGACAAATTTTATTAGTTCCGGCATCTGAGGGTTTATGGCTCATTTCTGAGGTTAATATGACCTTTCCCGGTTTTCGACTGCCTAGCTTTTTTAAAAGCCAAATTAGAAAATCGGCATGGGATATCATGCAAGTATTATCTCAATTTATTGATGCTCCTCTCGAAAAAGAACTTCCTAAAACTCCTGAAACCCTTTATTACAAGGTTCAGTCAGCTAGCTATAAAGTAAAAGTATTTTCATCCTTACTCGAAACTCCTGTTTGTGAAACCTCAGCCAGCGCTTCCATTTTCAATGATGGACAGCTTAATATTAACTGGAATGAAGTGACCTGTATGAAGGGGATTTCGATTCCTATCAAAGACCTTTTTCCCATAATCGATGACCATGGACATATCCTCCATCTCTCTAGCTATTTCCACCCGCGTGAATATCCCGGTTTTGAATATATGATCCGTTCTGCCAATGCTCCTATTATGAAAGATCCTGAAACCCAAACACCCTATCGCCCTATTTTTCACCCCCCTAAAATATCGGCGATCCACCCCATAATTCAAGACATTGACCCTATCCAGGGTTTTAGCCTAGATCAGCCAACAACTCTGTATGATCCTTACACGGCGGGAGGTCAAACCGAAGGGAATATCAGACTGACAGTTCATGAAATAGATAAGCCTTTTGAAGCCCCCTATCTGAACCAAAAACTAGAGAACATGATTCATTACTCTATTTACTATGAAGGCTTTAAAGGTATTTTCAAATATCGCTATTGGCTCTTTGACCGGATGGAATTTTACTGGAGCTATCAACCCGTCATCGTCCCAAAGGTTGTGCTCTATGGCAACTTTGCTCACTATCTCGCTTCCTCACCCGGTTGGATCACTAAAAATTTATTAGACAATGCTCGAGTTGAAGTGGAACTTATTAAAATTGATTCTCACCATGAATAAACCAATCCTCCTTTTCTTTTTACTCCTATTCTTAGTTCCCTTAATTAAACTGAGTGCTTTTTCACCCCCTCAATATTTTCTAGAAAGCTCTTCGGCTTCCCATTACTCTGCATCAGCTGATAGTTCTAAGCACATCGGACTCAATTTAGGGACCTCCGCCTCATTTAAAAGCAGAAAATATCTCTTGGGAGGAAACCATAACTATCTCGATGAGAAGTTTAGATGGGAACTCACTAAATCTCAGGCATCCATCTCTATTCCATGGAATAATAACCTTCAGTGGGGAATAGAAAGCCCGCTTTTTTATGTCACCGTTCCCACCACCACTCTAGAAAGTGCTCCCATCTTCCTGATTAACCAAAAAGTTAATTTAGATATTTTCGGCAAACTTAAAATCTATTCTCACCTCAAAGCCTTTGTAAAGTATAAGTTCGATCGAACACTTGTTACCTTGAGAGCCTATCATCATAATGTGGGCTATGACATCACTCTGCAAGATCATGACACCAAATACCGTTTGCTCACAGCCCAAGGATCCTTTCATAAAAACAAACTCATGTTTGTCATAAGGCATCAGTTAGATGAACGTATCACCTTGGCTTTCCAAACAGATCTTATTACCTATCCATCCCAAACCACTAAAGTGAGTCTCGCTGATCTGCAACCACTTAAAGAGCCTTTAGTTAGTAAAC
>CAYFLR010000006.1:134670-149383 GCA_964343805.1 uncultured bacterium
TTTTTTACCAAGACTCACCTGGCTGCTTCTTATAGTTTTTTAAAGCAGCATGAAATCAATTTAGAGTTTATTTACGAACGCTATCCCATATCAGCTCGCCGTTTTTCTTTACAGAATTTTGCTTTTAAAAACGTGGATTACCATGACACCCTATCACCTGGCCTACTCTATTTACTTAAATTTAGAAATGGAGCCCGACTCTCTTTTGCTATGCGTTATTTGCCAAGTAATATTGGAAATGGTCACCCTGAAGTGGATGGCAAAACTGGTTATGGACTCCTTGATTTCTATCTATTTAATTATTATCTTAAACCCTCTGAGCAGTTTGCTTTGGCATTCGGTAGCCCCTTACCTGCTATTCAGAAGTTTCCTCTTTGGTTAGAGGGAGGAGTCATGCTCATTCATTCGGATGTGGCGGTGGAAACCGCAGGAGAAAATCCGGGAATATACAAACACACTCATATTCATTTTCCGGTTTATTTGACTACTTATTTCTGAGGTGTCCTGTCAGGCGTCGGCGTTCAGATGTCGGGCGTCAGACTTCACCGTCAATATGTCTCCGAACAGGCCACGATAGATTATCGTCAGCACTTGGCGGACTCATTTTACCCGGTTTTGTTTGCGAACAGCTCACGATAGATTATCGTCGGCACTTGGCGGACACATTTTACCCGATTTTGTTTGCGAACAGCTCACGATAGATTATCGTCGGCACTTGGCGGACTCATTTCACCCGGTTTTGTTTCCGTGGAGCCAAATAGTTTAGAAAAAAGCCCCTCCCCACCTAATATGGCTAGATTCTCCAACCCCAACTCTTCTTGCTCACAGTTTAAGTTTTACATTAAAATGCCGACTCAAGGTTACAACTTACTCTATGACAATAGGAGGTCGTGTGAATAAACTACTAACAATGCTTTTTATTTTAGTAATATCAGGATGTAAAACAACCCACAACCTACCAGACTCAGAAGTAAAGACAGTGGGAAACACTTTGAATGATATATCATTGACCTTTTCTGTTGCCAAAGTGACTGAGCAGGACAATAGCATTTCCATTGGGAAATCAGAACCCAGAGGGGAAGTTGTTGATTTGGTTGGTTATACTAACGGCACACTCAAATTGACGGTACTGCGTAATAGAGAGGTTGAAAGTGGATCTCGAGTACAAACTGTGACCATTGATTTAGGAAATGAAAAAAGAGTGAGTGAACTTCACTTTCTTATAAAGAACTCCAAAACCCCTTTAAATATTACCCGACATGAAGGGTTAGACGGTGCGAGCCCTGTCATATTATATGAAAATGATAAGATACTGTGGCCTAATAAGGAGCACTTGATATCCTACTACAAGAAACTTATCAATGACCTGGATTACATCCACAAAAAAGCAGACTCTCAGGTCAACAGATCTATTTCTGTAGCTGTAATGTTCTCTGTCGGGTTTGGTGGATTGGGTTATCATAATGGGGGATTAAAAAAAGGGGTTATTAGTTTTGTTCTAACCGGGCTTTTTATGGGAGGGTTAACTTATATAAATTTAGAAGGTGGTGGCTGGTTAGCAGCCCTTAGAGACAATCCTCAGAAGATTAAAAAATTAGAGCAGAAAGTTGATGAAATATCCGATGAAATTGCAGCTATCAAGGATACCGGAGACCCTGAAGCCTATATCGAGGCTATAAGCCTAAATAAACACGAGATTCTTAAGCTCTATAAACAGGCGTTAGAGAATTAGAGAGATAATTGTTTGAAATAGGATTGCTTTTCAGCAAGTTGGGAAAGTAGCTCCTCCCTCTGAGCTTGAAGCGTGACTATTTCTTCACCCCGAGTTGAGCTTTGTATCTTAATTTCTAATAAAGCGATCTTAGCTTCGAGTCGTTTTATAATGTAGTCAATTGCTAACCTTTTAAGTTGAACCCTCTCCTCACCCTGAACTGCTCTGGCTTCTTTATTGATGGCAAGATAGAGAATCGCCCATTTTTTTACCTGCAAAGAAAGAGTCTCCTCTTTGGTAATCCCTGGCCTTTGAAGTTCTATTTCAATTTCCGCTAATCGTTGCTGTTTTTCCAGAGCAATACGTTTACTCACATTTCTGGTAGAAGCAAAGAGAGGATTAAGTTGAGCTTCGACCCTTTGAATTTCTTGCTGTTGTTGATCGGCAAAGATTTGACCTATCAGTTTTAAATCTTCCAGTTTCTTATTGTTAGCTTTTCGCGGATCTACTTTGAGACAACAGAACTGTTTCCAACTGAGGGAAGAGTTTTTTATGAATTGATCTATAAATTTCCGTTCTTCAGTACTCCATTTGATCTCTTGCATAGAGAAGTTCAATAGGTTCACCCAGGAATCTTCATTCTCCAGTGATGGTTGGAGTGAAAGTAAAGTTAATAGCATCTTATCAAAATCCCTCTGCTCTCTCACTGTCAATTCAACACGTAAAGGGAGTAATACAGATATTCTAGCGATTTTTTCCCACTCTAAATCTATATTAATCCCCTCTTCAAACTCATCCCAATTTTGAATAAAATCAAAAGCTAGGCTCCCTAGATAAGTGAGCATGAGAAGAGCTGCTGTTTTCTCAAGGCTATGTCTTTTCTTCACTAAACGGTTGAATGGTTCTAGATTCTTACTTAAAACGCCTTTTTCTAGAACTTTGAGGGCAGCGTCAAACTGAGGACTTTGAGCAATGACTCGTGAAGTGCCAGCCGTTACTATACTAATAGAAAATGTGGGATCTAAAAAAACCAAGGGAAGATTCAGAAACAGTTGGCTTATATTTTTCCAGCCAACAAATGATTGAAGGTTTAAACTCTTTTTAGCCAGGGATTGCTGAAATTTTTTGGTGGATTTCATCTGACCTAAACGGATCAGCCCTAGGGCTAAAGTTTGATTACTGGTGCTGGCAATCTGTTTCCCGTATGACCAGATGGGAATCACTTGGGTGGGAGAGAGAGAGATTGTATTTTGGTTAAAAATTTGAAAGTGCAATCTATGAACCCGAGCTGCTAACCAATCGGATCGATCCTGTTTTGAAAAATTCTTTTTCCAATCAAGGTCTTTTATATCCGCTGACAGACGAGACAACTCTTTATGGGCCAGTTGTCTCATCCGTGTATTGAAACTAAGTTTAACTCCATGGAGTTCAGGGGTTACTAGATGGCTTGGAATTTGAGTCCCGAACATAGCCGACCAAACCTTCGCTTCATAAGCATTACCCTGCATTAAAAAGGTCAGGAGACCCTCGATACTCCTTTTTTCTTTTGAAAGTTTTCCCTCTAAAAACTCATTGAGATAGAGTTGATCAAACCTTTGTATTTCTATAAATTTGTTTAATCTATCTGCGTGGAGGTTTTTATTAGCTCCTCCCCGCCGGGCATCTACTAAAGATTGACATCGAAAGAAAAGAGGTGCGCTATAAAAAAAGTGGATAGGTAGAGTAATGGCTATAATTAGCGCCACTAGGGATCCAATTTTTTTTACCCTGTGATTTATGGGTTCCTCCTACAAATTAACATCTATTACCATCTTTACCTGCGTAGAGTTCTCTTCGGCATTTAGCAGACACTTTTTACTTGTTTTTTGCCCAATATCCATTGAAACCCCTCCCGATTTCAGATATGAATCAGTCAATGGTTAAACTATCCCTGATAAAAACCCTCATAATACTTTCACTCGCTTCTTGCACCGACTCCAATCTCACCACCCTCGGTGATCGCTACGAAAAAGCAGTTTGGCAAAGTATCAAAACACCCGCTAAATCCCGTTGTAGCCAAGGTAAGGTTTATCTATTCAACTGGAATATCTTTGCCAGTCAATCCAAAGAGTCAGCCAATGAAGAGATCCTGGAGCAACAACCAGTCCCTGAAGTACTGACTCTACAAGAAATTAAGGAAGAGCATGCCAAAGAGCTGGCAGAAAAGCTTGGTTATCAATATTACCATCGGGGAAACAACGCCATTTTATCTAAATATCCCATCATTAAACGTGGGGTCTCAACTGTCAGCGATGATAAGTACCGAACGTTCATTTATACCGATCTCCAAATAAAAGAGCAGGTCTTACGAGTCTATTGCACCCATTTTTCTTATAAGGTGAGTAAAGCTCAACCCTTTATCCCAGAGCACCGGAAACAAGAAGCCCTCAACCTCATAAAGGATGCGGAAACTCATCAAGGACCAGTTATTATTTCAGGAGATATGAACACTCTTTCCGGTATAGAGCCACTTCATGAGGAAGAGGTGAATGAAGCTCTATTAGAAAAAGGCTTTCTGGATGCCTTTGCCTATAATCCAGCTACCACACATTTATTACTCGGGCGATTAGATTGGATTTACTATAAAGGCCTCTATTTAAACAAAGAGGTGCTAGGAAACTATTCTTTCTCAGATCATAGATGGCTCGGTGCAGAATTTTGCCTTGTTAATTCAAATATGTGAATAATTGCTACTTGACACCAACGGATCGCTAATAATAAAAAATGCATAACTAATTGAGGAGATTGTGATGAGTAAAGACGAATTAGCGAGCTTCATAGAAAGCATCATGAAAACAATCAATAAAAATGGTTACCCGGAGAAACGAGTAGCTATTTCCATGGACCGGCTCTATGAAAGTGCCCATAAAAAAGGGTTAAACTTCAATAAAGTGCGAAAAGAGCTCCATAAAGAGGGGGTTCAAACTGAACTTACCAGTGAAAAAGTTATCTTTTCTTCCTTATCAGAAGAATCAACCACAGACAGTTCCTTCGCTGATCAGATGAAGGATAATTTAAATGGCTTTAATTTCGATAATTTGGATAAAGATCAAATCATGCAACAGGCAGCTGATATGATGAAAAATATGTCACCCGATCAGCTGAAAGCCATGCAGGAAGCCTTTACCAATATGAGCGAAGAGCAAAAAGCGGAGCTTATAAAGAAGGGCAAAGATTTGGGCATTATTTAAGCCGGATTTTACCCAAAAACCCATAGACGAAAATGCACAATTATAGTAATTGCCGTATAGTAATTTTTTCTTAGATCGATATTTGACCTGGTTTTTTAAAATCAAAAGGGAGCTTTAAATGCCTCAATCCAAGCGGAAACCCAAAATTATTTTTGTAACCGGTGGTGTGGTCTCGTCTTTAGGTAAAGGTATTGTAGGTGCCTCTATCGGTGCTTTACTAGAGATGAGAGGCTTAAAAATTGCTTTAACCAAGATGGACCCTTATATCAATGTGGATCCGGGCACCATGAGTCCTTATCAGCATGGTGAAGTATTTGTTACAGATGACGGGGCTGAAACCGATCTTGATCTAGGTCACTACTCTAGATTTACCAATGCTAAACTCTCCAAAAAGAACAGTTTTACAGCGGGAAAGGTCTATGCCACGGTTATTCAAAATGAAAGAAAGGGCAAGTACCTGGGGCGCACCATCCAAGTCATTCCCCATATCACTGATCAAATCAAAGAAAATATCTACAAAGCCAGTGAAGGAGTGGATGTATCGATCATAGAAATTGGAGGAACCATTGGTGACATTGAAAGCCTCCCCTTCCTTGAGACCGTTAGACAGCTCAAATTAGAAAGCAAAATAGATGATATCTGCAGTGTTCATTTAACTCTGATTCCTTATATTAGTGCGGCAGGAGAATTAAAATCAAAGCCCACTCAGCACAGCGTACAAAAGATGAGAGAGATCGGTATTCAACCTGACATATTAGTGTGTCGAACCGAGCGGCAGATTGAACCTGATATAAGACGTAAGATAAGTCTCTTTTGTAACATTAGAGAGCATTGTGTCATCGAAGCGACCGATGTTGACAATATCTATAAAATCCCTCTTCTTCTCCATGGTCAAGGAATGGATGAAACCATTGTAGATCTGCTTGGAATATGGACGGGTGCTCCTAACCTAGAACCCTGGAAGGATTTTATCCACCGATTAGAGTATCCTAAATTTGAAATTAGAATCGCCATGGTGGGTAAATACACTGGGCTCACCGAGTCTTATAAAAGTGTGGCCGAAGCTCTGACTCACGGAGGTATTTCCAATGAAGCCCGAGTGAGTATCGTTTATATCAACTCAGAGTCCTTAACTAAAAATAATGTGGAAGATCAGCTATCCTCCTGTGACGGCATATTAATCCCTGGTGGTTTTGGCAATAGAGGAACTGAAGGAAAATTGATTGCCATTGAATATGCGAGAAATAATCAAATCCCCTTTTTCGGTATCTGCTTGGGCATGCAGATTGCCTGTATTGAGTTTGGTCGCAATGTTTGTAATATTGAAGATGCCACCAGTGAAGAGATTGACCCAGAAGGTAAAAATCAGGTGATCCATTATATGGATGAGCAACGTAAGATCACTGACAAAGGGGCCACCATGAGATTAGGCTCCTACCCCTGTCAATTGACCAAAGGTACCCATACCAGTAAAATATTTAATAACAAAAAAACTATCCATGCGAGACATCGTCATAGATATGAGTTTAACAATAAATTCAAATCCCAATTTGAGAAAAAGGGATTTGTATTTAGTGGGCTCTCTCCCGATAAAACCTTAGTGGAAATGATCGAGATCAAAGATCACCCTTGGTTTATCGGTTGTCAATTTCATCCTGAATTTCAATCATCACCGCGCAGCCCCAATCCTTTATTTACTAGCTTCATAAAGGCTTCACTGGAACACAAAGAAAGGAACGGAAATTAGGTTATTCCCATGCTCGATAGAATAAAAAAATTTCTGAAGGCAGAGGCTGATGCCATCAAAGATGCCGCTGATTTAATTGATGATAAATTCGAAGCAGCCATTGACTTGATCTATAAATGCCAAGGTAAAGTGGTAGTTACCGGCATTGGTAAAAGTGGTCTTATCGGTCGTAAAATAGCTGCCACCTTAACCAGCACAGGCACCAATGCCACCTTCTTGCACCCCACGGAAGCTTTTCATGGAGACCTTGGGATTGTTCATGAGGGAGATGTGGTTTTAGCCATGGCATATAGCGGTGAAACAACGGAAATGCTGCACCTCTTTCCCTACTTTAAGCGACGGGGAAATCCCATCATCTTGATTACAGGTCGCCCTAATTCTTCCTTGGCTAATCAAAGTACCTTAACTCTGGATATAAATGTTAAAGATGAGATTTGTCCCATTAACCGTGCTCCCACCTCAAGTTCCATAGTAACCCTGGCATTTGGAGATGCCATAGCACTTTCACTTATGGAATTAAAAGGGTTTACGGAAGAAGATTTTGCAAATTCTCACCCCGGAGGATCTCTCGGACGTAAATTATTAACTCGTGTGAGCGATTTAATGCATCCTGAGAGTGAAATTCCCCATGTAGTGAACGAAACCCCCATGGAAGAAATAATCTTAACCATGTCAGGTCCCAACTTCGGAATTATCGGTGTCTATGATCAATTTGGAAATCTCTTAGGGGCGGTTACAGATGGGGATTTACGAAGGAGTTTCAAGAGCCATGGGGCTAAGGCCATGTCACTCAATGCCTCTCATATCATGACCACTAACCCCAAATGGATATTGCAAAATGAGTTAGCTGAAAAAGCCCTCCATATCATGGAGAAATTCAAAATCACCGTATTATTCGTTAAAGACAATCCTCGATCCAAAAAAATAATCGGTCTTATCCACATGCATGACCTGCTCAAAAACAAGATTATCTAAAATGATGAAACCTTTTCATAAACGAGTGAAGCATTTCTTAGAGTATCTATTAGTAGCTCTTTTGCTTAAAACCTTTTCCCTTTTACCTGTTGCTCTCGGTCGTCTCATTGGTAAATCACTAGGTACTTTGGCTTATTTCATTTTACCTGGTGAACGCACAAAAGCCTTATCTAGTTTAAATGTGGCCTATCCCTCCCTACCCAAAAGTCAAAAAGAACTCAGAGCCAAAATGATGTTTCAACATTTTGGTGAAGCTTTTGCGGACGTGGTCCTATCAGAAAAGATAATGAAAAACGCAGATGATTATATTGTTATCAGCGACAAAGATCGAACCGTACTCAGTGATTGCATGTCTGATAGTAATGGAACAATCTATATAACGGCCCATTTAGGAAATTGGGAAGTCATGGCTCACTTCCTCGCCCATTTGGGGCATTCCACCTCCACCATTGCCAAAGAAATCCATAACCCATGGCTCAACAAGCTGGTCTTAGATAAAAGAGAAAAGAGCAATGTACATGTTCTCTTAAGAGGACGGGATGGGAGTAATTCCAACATTATGCGATCTCTGAAAAAGCCTGGATTTGTAGGGTTCCTCATAGATCAAAAAATAAAGGGGGCTGGGGTTTGGGTGGATTTCTTTGGAAAACCGGCTTTCACCCCCAGGGGAGCCGCTCAAATTGCTCTCAAAATGAACCTACGAACCATTGCCGGTTTCTGCGTCAGAGAACCCGATGGCAAATATCGCCTCATCACCGAAGGCCCCTTCTCTCTCATTCGATCTGACGATCCAGAACAAGACATCATAGACAACACCGCTCTTTTTACTAAAACCATCCAAGAAATGATTCAAAGATACCCAGAGCAATGGGTCTGGATGCATCAGCGATGGAAAAAACCTAATGATTAAGTTTCATTAACTCGATATGCTCATGTCAGGTTTGAATTTACACTGATCACTTCAAATGCTATGGTTAATACGAGTGATTTGATTGGGGAATCCATGTGACACGGATAGTTAGCATAATACTTTTCTTATCTCTAGCGGCCTTCTTAGTAATGATGATTCTATCAGATGATTTTGAATCTCAATTTAAGACCGGTTCCATTTCTGATATGCACCAACTCTACAGTGGTAGCTTTCTTTTCCAAGATATTGATTTTAAAAAATACGAAAAAGAGCGACTGGTCTCCCGTCTTCTGGCTAAAAAAGCGAGTTATTTAAGTGACCGCACTTTGATGTTTGATCGGGGTGCCACTTTTTATATGTATGGGGAGAAAGGGGATATACTTAAAGTTCGCAGCAAGAAAGCTCAAATGTATTTCAAACAGGATCCTAAAATATCTGGTTTTATTGAGTCTCAAAGTATGGAAAAAGTTCACCTTTGGGATCGAGTGGTGGGCAAACATCCTTCCTATCGATTTGACACTCAGGATCTTACCTATTTCGATCATAATAGAAAAGCTATTAGCAATAGCCCCATTACCTTTACCAGTGAACAAATAAGAACCAGTGGCAACCGACTGGAATATTATCTAGATAACAACAACTATACTTTAGCCGGTCATGTACGAGGTGCGATCCTCCCGTCAAAGGATAACAAGGACAACTATGAAAAGCATTAATAGAAAGCTTTACTCTCTTTTTTCCACATTTCTCCTCCTTATGCCTGTGGTTTTCCTAACTGCATTTGGCCAAAATTCAAATAATAATAGCGGAGATAAGAAATCCAAGACATCCTCCAAAGAGCTTCTTAATAATGTCAAATCTCCCATTTATTACGAAGCTGATAAGCAATCAGGAACACTCGATGGATTTTCCGTTCTTGAAGGAAAGGTAAAGATCATTCAAGATGATATGAGCATTCGAGCTGAAAAAGCAGAGCTTTATTGGAAGACAAATCCTAATGAACCCGATAAAATCATCCTCATTGATAAGGTCATTTTTAATAACCAAGAAACTAAAGGGTACTGCTCCCATGGAGTTTTCTACAATGCGGAAAAGAAGTTTGTGATGACCGGAGATCCTGTCCTCTATCGAAAGAAATCCCAAGTCAGAGCCACTGAGATCATCTACTATGTGGACACTAAAAAGTTTGAATTAAAAAAGCCACGCAGTTTAGTGATACCAGACCCCACAGACAAAGCAGCCCAAAATAAATCAAAGAAAAACAACAACCCTAAAAGTAAGAAAAAAAGCCAATGACGCAAGTGAACACCTCCTTACCCCCGGGACTCATCGCGAATAACCTTAACAAATCATTTGGTTACAATGCTGTCGTGCAAGATGTGAGCTTTGAAGTTCATCCAGGAGAGGTGGTTGGTCTATTAGGACCAAATGGAGCAGGTAAAACCACAAGTTTTTACATGATTGTTGGACTATTAAAACCTGATAATGGTACAATTATGTTGAAAGACATGGATATATCAACGTATCCTATGTATAAGCGCGCACGATTAGGTATAAGTTATTTACCACAAAGCGCTTCTGTTTTTCGTAAAATGACGGTTAGTGATAATTTTTTAGCGGTAATGGAAGTTGCAAAAATACCAAAGAAGGAACGATCTGATTTACTCACTCATTTATTACAGAAATTTCAGATATCCCATATTCAGAAAAGTATGGCCTATACTTTATCTGGTGGAGAGAGACGCAGAGTGGAAATCGCAAGATCCTTAATTATAAATCCCTCTTTTTTGCTTTTAGATGAACCCTTTGCAGGCATCGATCCATTAGCTGTCACCGAAATACAAAATATTGTAGAGGACTTAAAACAAGATGGCTTAGGCATTCTCATTACCGATCACAATGTGAGAGAAACTCTGGGGATTTGTGATAGGGCCTATGTAATTCACCAAGGTAAAATCGTAGAAAAAGGTGATGCCCATCAGATTGTTGGAAGCCAGAAGGTGAAAGAAATTTATTTAGGAGAAAACTTTAGTCTCTGAAAGGATAGATCCAATGGCGCTGGAGCTGAGACAGATACTTAGCCAGAAAATGATCATGACCCCGCAGTTGCGGCAAGCAATTAAGCTCTTGCAATTGTCAAAAATAGAATTGCAGGATTATATCTCAGAGCAGCTGAATGAGAACCCCATTCTAGAGCAAGAAAGCATGGATACGGATGTTCCAATGGAAGCCCAAACCACTGGAGAATCCATGATCAGTGATCAAATGGCTGAAACAGGTATTGAAAACAAAGAAGGTGAAAGACCAGAAGATAAAATAGATTGGGAAAAGTTTGCAGAAAATGCCTCTTCCCTTCCCCCTTCCAGTGGATCGGCATCGGCACAAAGTCTTGATGACTTGCCATCTATTGAAAATACTTTAACTAAAAAAGACTCTCTCCAAGATCATCTGCTCTTTCAACTAAATATGTCCTCCCTCACCGAGGAAGAAAAAGGAGTTGGAGAGTTAATCATCGGTGACCTTGATGACTCCGGATACTTTAGGTTCACTTTAGAGGAGTACAGCGAAACCAATGATATTGACCCACTTCTACTAGAAGATGTACTTGATGAGATACAACATTTTGATCCCATCGGAGTGGCAGCTCGAGATCTCCAAGAATGCCTTCTCATTCAAATTAAACTCTACAAAATGTCCAATGGGATCATAGAAAACATAGTTAAAAATCATATGAACCATCTGGAGACGCATAATTACAATGTTATTGCGAAAACATTGAAAGTCAAAGTCGACGAGATCATTGAAAATGTAAAGCTCATTTCCGAATTAGAACCGAAGCCGGGACGCCCTTTTACCGGAGATGATACAACTTATATAACTCCAGACATTTATGTTTTTAAAGATGGAAACGACTGGGTTGTCTCTCTTAATGAAGACGGTCTTCCCAAACTTAAGGTTTCCAATTTTTATAAGAATGTCTTGAAAACCACCAGCCAATCAAAGCAAGACAAAGAGTACATTCAAGACAAAATGAAATCAGCTATTTGGTTAATTAAAAGTGTTCAGCAGCGACAAAGAACAATCTACAAAGTGATGGAAAGTATTTTAAAATTCCAGAAAGACTTTTTTGAACACGGGGTCAATCATCTCAAACCCCTAGTTCTAAGAGATGTGGCAGAAGATATTAGTATGCATGAATCTACCGTAAGTAGAGTGACTACCAACAAGTATGTTCATTCCCCACGTGGAATTCTTGAGCTAAAATACTTCTTCAACACCTCCGTATCTAGAGATGAGGGTTCTGATGTAGCCGCTGAAACCGTCAAAGAATTTATACGTAAAGTGATCGCTAAAGAAGATCCTAAGAAGCCTCTGTCTGACCAGACCATCACCGCCAAGCTCAAGGCTTTTGGCATTAGTTTGGCACGTCGAACAGTGGCTAAGTATCGAGAGCAAATGGGGATACTTTCCTCATCAAAACGAAAAAAATATTTTTAACGAATGGAGATGCCGATGAACATTAAGATTACTTTTAAAAACATGGAATCCAGCGATGCTCTAAAGTCTTATGCTGAGAAAAAGGTCGGTGAAAAAATAGAAAAGTATGTATTTAAACCTGCCATGCTTGAGTTAACTTTATCTGTTGAGCGCCATAACAACTCTGTACATCTCAATTTTAAAGCGGGAAAAACTCATTTGGAAGCCAGTGATGTGGCCAACGATATGTATGTGGCTATCGATAACGTGGCTGATAAACTTGAACACCAACTACGAAAACATAAAGGAAAAATGAGAGATCACTCTAAGAGTGTGAGCACCCGTGAGCTTTCCGATACTCTAGGAACAACATTTGACTCCTAAAAAAAAATCACCTTCTTTTATAGTTGTTACCGGTCTCTCTGGGGCCGGTAAAACCACTGCTATGGCTGCATTAAAGGATCTGGGTTTTCAAACCATTGATAACCTACCCTTTGAAATGCTCGACAGTTTTGTGTCCTATATTCGTAATATCAAAAATCAAGGCTCCCCTATTGCCTTAGGGTTTGATGCGGGTGACAGTCAATTTATCAATAATTATCTCAATCTCATTGATGATTTTAAAACAACCCACCCCTTTGAACTTGTCTTCCTGAAATGTAAGAAGGCAATCCTTCTCAAGAGGTTTTCAGAAACCAGAAGGAAACACCCCTTAGCTAATAATATGAGTATCAATGAGGTGGTCAGCCTAGAAATTGAAAAGTTGAAAAAACTAGGCAAAAAGGCCGACCGAATTATAGATACCTCCAACCTTTCGGTTCATCAGCTTAAAAAGCAGATTAATAATATCTATGGTCATGCGGTGAAAAAAGATCCGGCATTGCACATTGAAGTGATGAGTTTTGGCTACCGTTATGGAGTTCCCGAAAGTGCCAACTTAGTTTTCGATATCCGCTTTTTAGCTAACCCTTATTTTGTACCTGAGTTGCGAAACTACACCGGTCTAGATGACAATGTTTATAATTTTGTAGTGAAATCGGAAGAGTTTCCCCCTCTTTTAGATAAGGTCAATGATCTGATTGAGTACGTAGTTCCTCTATATGAAAAGGAAGGCAAACATTACCTCACCATTGCCTTTGGCTGCACTGGAGGGAAACACCGATCCGTCAGCATGGCCCGTAAAACAGCCACCATACTAAAAAAATCAAAGTATTCAGTAAATGTCACACATCGTGATATAGGAATTGATTAACTTAAGACAAATCAGTTCCAGAAATAAGGGCTGTGAGTTGGCCAACTAATCAGTCAAGGAGGCTTCGGCATCTACACTCTCTAACATACAAATCGCCACTTCATCTTCCGGATCCATTTCGATAGCTTGCTTCCATAAATCAACCGCTTTATTGGTATTTCCGGTTTTATAGTAGGCAACCCCCAACATTCTAAAAACCTTAGTAAAGTGCGGATTTAATTTACGAGCTTCTTCTAGCTCGGCAATGGCCTTAATCATATGATCGGTATGAATGTATACATCTGCTAAGCTACACTTTACATCCACCATATCGTTCTTAATCTCTAAAGCATGGCGAAAACGAGAAATGGCTTCCTCATATTGACCTAGCTCCACAAACATGTGAGCTGTTTCAGCAAAGGCATTGGCAATTTTACCCTTAATGTAGCCATCTAACTCCTGCCCATCAGATCTAACCGCTTCTATTCGATGAAAGATTTCAGAGGCTTTATCATACTGCCCTAAATCGTTTAAAAGAACTGTCAGGTTTAAAAGAGCTTGAGTGTAGTTGGGATTGAGATCCAATGCCTGTTCGTAGGATTCAACGGCATTGGAAAATTCTCCCATGTGATGATAAACCACTCCGAGCAGTTGGTAATAATCTGCCATATTACTATGAGCATCCACTACTCCGAGTAGCAATTTAAGAGCTTCTTGATAATTGTCCCGAGCAATCAATAACTCGGCCAGTTTTACGACTTCACTCATTTATTCAATTTCATTTCGAGTTGTAATGATTCTGGTTATTAAACCATACTCTAAAGTTTCATTGGCATTCATCCAGTAATCACGCTCGGTGTCTTTCTGAACTTTATCCAAACTTTGTCCTGTCTCTTCAGATAAAAGATTATTGATCTTTTCTCTGGTCTTTAGAATTTCATTAGCTGTAATCTCGATATCAGTGGCTTGACCTTGAACTTGGCCAGCGATCAGAGGCTGATGAATTAAAAAACGAGAATTCGGTAGAGACAGACGATTCTCTTTCTTGGCAGCCATTAAAATAACAGTGGCAATACTGGCGCAAAGGCCACTGCAAATAATCTTAACTTCTGGTTTGATAAATCGAATGGTATCGTAGATGGCAAACCCTGAATTGATCTCACCGCCAGGCGAGTTGATATATAGGGTAATGGGCTTACTGGCATCCTCTCCTTCTAATAGAAAGAAGCCTTGAATCAACTCTTTGGCAGTCTTAGACGTAACGGCGTCAAACAGAGTCAGGGTTCGAGTCTTTAATAATTTTTCAATTATTGAAGGGTTCTCTTTTTCCTTATCCTTGTCTTCATCATGGTTTAAGAATCTGGGCACTTCAGTCATATATACCTCCAATGACATTCTCACTAGAATGGCACAATCCCATTACTAGATAACA
>CAYFLR010000006.1:149393-151413 GCA_964343805.1 uncultured bacterium
GGTATTATAAATAAATACCGGATTCGTTACAACCTATAATAATTAGACACCCTTACTTACACTACTCGTTGGTAAAACCTATGTCTGTTTTACTGTAGTAAGCTCAACGCCAATTGAGGCATTTGATTCGCCTGTGTAAGCACAGCAGCACCTGCTTGTTGCATAATATTGTTTTGTGTCATATCAGCAGTTTCTTCTGCGAAGTCCACATCTTTAATTCGAGACTTAGCAGCAGATAGATTCTCAATAGACACTCCCAGGTTATTCACCGTAGAAGATAATCTGTTTTGAATCGATCCGAGATATGCACGATATTCTGCAACTTTACCAATGGCAAAATCCATCTTAGCGATTGAACCTTGTGCTTGTTTTTTGGTGGCAAGACTCGCTGAATCGCTGTCTCCTTCCTTTCCAAGCCCTAGGCCGTCTTCGCTGTCAGGTAACGCATCAATCTTGCGAAGGTCAATTTGAATAATGTTGACCGGATTAGGTGAATCCACTCCATCTCTGGTTTTGTAGTAGTCTTTCCCCACCTGGATTTCTAAAGGAAAGGTATTTGAGTACTGACTCATTTCCTCATCCAGTTTTTTGGGATCGCCTACCAGCAGTCTGGTACCGTTGAATTCTGTGGACGTGGTAATCCTTTTAATTTCCTGTCGCAGAGCAACATACTCATTGTTTAGAAATTCACGTTCACGTTGTCCAATTGTATCCGATGCACCTTGAATGGAAAGTTCCCTAAGACGGATCAAGATATTCTGAACCTCAGCCAACCCACCTTCAGCTGTTTGCACCAGTGATATACCGTCGTTTGAATTTCTTCTTGCCTGATTCAAACCCCGAATATCAGCTCGCAAATTCTCGCTGATAGCAAGTCCCGCTGCATCATCTGCAGCCTTGTTGATTCGATACCCCGAAGCCAACTTGGTAATGTTTTGCTCCAAACCCAAACTCGAGTTTTGGAGATTCCGCTGTGCCTGCAATGAGGCCACATTGGTCCGAATACGTAAGCCCATAATTCCTCCCTGAAACTGGTAAATAGTACAACACTATTCACCTGGCCATCGTTGGCCATAAACTATTTTTTACAACCAGTAAGCTCAAAACAATCCCCCACACGTCATGTCTTGGCTTGCCAATTGCTTTAGATACGACTAATATAATTCTCGCATCTAAACCAACCATCGACAGGGATGGAAATAACTTTAGGATTTTTTGTACAACTTATGAACATCACCATTCAAAATTGCCAAGAAAATAAACACCATCAAGAGGCTATTCATTTTTTGGACACTCAGCTCAGAAAGGAGGTCTCTTACTCTATTATCAAGGAATACCCGACGATCTTGGGATCGGACAATCGATCTCATATGTACACTCTAAACTATAGAAAAGACAAGAATTCTCCTTATCAAATTGCCTCTCATGCCGCTTACTATCCTTTCAACACTCAAATAAATAATGTTGATTTTTTAGTCGCTGGTGTCGGTTCCATAGTCACCGACCCTACCTTTCGGGGTCAAGGGCTGGCCCCTAAGACGATTCAATTTATGCAAAAAGAGATGAAAAGAGAGGGGATAGATTTTTCTATCCTCTGGAGTGATCTATTTGATTTTTATAAAAAATTAGATTATTTTCCCGCAGGCTTTGAATCGTCACTCTTTTTCAATCAGAGCGAAATTCCTGATAGCTGGCTGACAGAAAGCAGTCAATATGAAGTAAGAATCATAGAGCCCGGAAAAACAACTGCTTCAGCCCCTTTAGCTGAAGAATTAACTGCCATCTATAATAAGGCTAATCCAACATTAAAAAGAACTAAAGAACAGTTTCTTCATTATTTGGAGATTCCCAATACTATATATATAGTGATCTATCTAAAACAAAAACCCATCGCTTATTTAGTTATGGGAAAAGGAGAGGACTTAGCCAACTACTTCCATGATTGGGCGGGTGACCATAATGGTCTCAAAACGGGGATTGCCACCTTTTTAAAACAACGTCCGAATGCCGATGTAACTCT
>CAYFLR010000006.1:151423-154738 GCA_964343805.1 uncultured bacterium
TTCACCCCAGCATCCGCTCATGGAATCATTTAAATCCCTGTTACCTGCAGATCATTTCCATCAAGGAGTTTTGGGGTTGATCTCCCTTCATGATCCCTTGTCCTTTTGGTCAAAATTAAATCTAAATAAGGATTGGCTCTTAAAGAATGAGCAAGATCAGTTCTACTTTGAATATCAAAAGGCTCCAGCAGGTAATGGCCGCAGCCAAAAATTTAATCTAGAATTATTAACTCAATTCCTATTTGGAACACCTGGTCCAGTACCACTGTTTCACTTCACTCACCCAGAGGCACAGCAAAGTTTTCGGCAACTAACAAATAAATTGCCTCTCTCTTTTTTTATCTGGGGATTAGATTCGGTCTAAGGAGTCTTAGTTTTGTAGCAGAGTTAAAGCTGCTTTAGGTAGATTGTTAGCCTGAGCCAATACTGAAACACCCGCCTGTACTAAAATATTATTTTTAGTTAAGTCAGCGGTGGCTTCTGCAATATCCACGTCTTTAATTCGAGAGTTTGCAGACTGTAAATTCTCAATAGAAATGGAGATATTATTAATGGTAGATGCAAGTCTATTTTGGATCGCACCAAAGTCACCCCTCATTCCAGATACCATATCAATGGCGCCTTCAATTTCGGCTAATGCCATTTGTGCCTCTTTCTTAGTACCAATTTCTACTAAGTCAAGACCCAACTTATCAATATTTGCATCGGCTTTATAAGCTGGAATAGTAATACGGTCCACACCTAAAATGTTATCACCACCGGTATTTACCTGAATGTCCAAAATACCACCGGTACCATTTAAAAGCTTAGTACCGTTAAAGTCAGCACCGTTAGCAATCCGGTCAATCTCATCTTTGAGGGCCGTGAATTCTTCGTTGAGATAGTTTCTCTCTCTAGGACCTAAAGTGTCAGAAGCCGCTTGAACTCCTAGTTCCCTAAGTCTGATAAGAATGTTTTGCACCTCATTCAAACCACCTTCTGCCACTTGCACTAAGGAAATACCATCATTAGAGTTTCTTTGAGCCTGACTCAAACCTCTAATTCGAGAACGCAATTTTTCCGAAATAGCCAATCCCGCAGCATCATCACCGGCTTTATTAATCCGGTAACCAGATGCCAACTTTTCCAAAGTTCCATCTAAGGATCGTTTTGACCTTGATAAATGGCGTTGAGCAGTTACTGATGACATATTTGTTGCAATTCTGAGCCCCATGAAGCCTCCAAAACTAAGTATAATCTTGAGGGATCCGTCCCTTCAAGAAACACTGAGCGCAAATTATAGGGTTATGTTAATATACTATCAAAGTACGCAAGAAGATTCAACGGTTTTATAAAATCCGCTATTTAGAGGACTTTACAAAAGCTATCTATGCCTTTTATAGCAATCTATTAAAGCAAATAAGAAATAAGCTATAAGTGGGTTATTTATTAGGTGGCGTGATGCGAGAGAAGTCTAATAACCGGTTAAAAAACTGGGTTATATTAAATAGCAAGCCAAGACGATTCGCTTTTAAAGCAGGATCATCAGCCATGATTTTCACTCCCCTTTGACTATCAAAGAGTGTGTCTAAAGAGGGCTGCAGCTTGGCTAATAGATTATAGGCTTCTTGATAATCCTTTTGATCAATTGATTTGGTCAGCTCATTATCCAGCCTACCCAACTGTTCAAATAAAACTTTTTCAGATTCTTCCTGAAGCAGGTCTTCTTTAATACAATGGGCTTCTTTGTTTTTCGCTAAGAGATTGGAACACCTTTTGTAGACTTCAAGTAATAGAGGAAAGGCTTCATGAGTTCGAAAACTCTTCAGGGCCAAAATCCTGAGATAGAGATCATGTATATCACTAAATTCAATCTGCACCGATGCGGCAATTTCATCCGCTGTCAAATTGTAGCTAACAAAAACGGTTTCAATTCTCTTTTTAATAAAAGCATTTAAATCTGTAAGAATCTCCCCTTGCTGGCGACTTAATTTGCCCTCAAAATGCGCTAGACATTTTTCTAACACATTAAAAATTGGTATATTCAGCTTATTCTCTATGACGATCCTTATAATGCCCAGAGCCTGCCTTCGCAATGCAAAGGGGTCAGAGGAAGGACTGGGAATTAAACCCATTCCAAAACAAGAGAGGAGATTATCTATTTTATCGGCCAAAGCCACTACCAGTCCAGCCTCTTCCCTAGGGAGTGTATCTTTCATTCCAGCCGGTTTGTAGTGATCTTCAATACCCCAACCAACTTCTTTTTCTTCTCCTTGGGCTTCTGCGTAGTACTTGCCTATAATCCCCTGCAGCTCTGGGAAATCATAGACCACTTGGGATACTAAGTCAGATTTGCAAAGCTCAGCCGTTCGGAGGGCATTTTTCTCATTACATTTTATATAATCAAACAGGACCTTAGTATGTTTTTGTATACGCTGTACCTTATCAGCCAAAGAGCCTAAACCTTTTAAGTAAGTAACTGCAGCTAAAGGTTCTAATCGATCTTGCATCGGAATCTTCAAATCTTCTCGATACATAAATTGACCATCAGATAACCTTGCCACTAATACTTTTTGGTTTCCTCCCTCAATGGTTTCATTAGGTTCATTATTACAAGTGATCACAAACTTGTTTTGCAGTTTGTTGTCTTCTCCTAAAAGAGCAAAATACTTCTGATGCTCCACCATTTCGGAAATTAGTAATTCTTTGGGGATCTCTAAAAAGGTCTCAGGAAAAGTGACCTCTTGAAGAAACGGATACTCCACCAGATTCAAGACCTGCTTTAATACCTGCTCTCTCCTGGGAACGGTGGCACTATTTTTAGCAGTGATTTGATCGAGCTGTTCATTTATCATCTCAGCTCGCTCTTTTAAATCCACCAGCACCTTTCGCTCTTTGAGAAGTTCAACATACTTAGCTGCATGAGGTATCTCAATATCTCCACTGGCAAGGACTGGATGCCCTTTGGAGATATTTCCACTTTTGATGTAATCCAAATTAAAGGGAATCACTTGCTCACCATGTAGACACAGAATCCAGCGAATGGGCCTAGCATATTCCAAATCATAATCTCCCCAATGCATTTTTTTTAGGGAAGTCTATGTTCTTTATAAGGGCAGGCATCTCCTTTTGAATTAATGATAAAGCAGACTGGGCTTTTGTTTCTACGCAGGTATGAACAAAGGCCTTGCCACCTGCTTCCACCACAAAATAGGGGGATCCCTCAGGAGCCTGCAACAGATCTTCTCTACTGGGAAGGGAAATGCCAATTTTTTTAGTAAAACCAAGGGCCATCTTGGTTGGATTGCCATCTTGATCAAACATACCTTGAAGGGG
>CAYFLR010000006.1:154748-196044 GCA_964343805.1 uncultured bacterium
TGGTCCTTTTTTAACCACCTTCTCAGCGGCTTTCCCCCCCTGCAAATCTTTGTTATAGGCTGTGAGTCTTCGAGGAGTTCCCATCATCTCTATTGATTTATAAGAGAGCCCCTCTTTTTTTAGTAATTTTTCAATAAGTGATTGAAAGCTTTGGAGGCCTTTGGGAACAAAAACCGCAGGCAGCTCTTCACTTCCCACTTCACATACAAAATCAGCCGTTTCAGGTATTTGATCTTCAGGCAGCACTTCACTTTCTCCCCTTTTTTCTTCCCCCGGTGAGTTTTTGCAAAGAGGAAAATCAAGGGATTTTCTATGCTCCAGATAATTTTCAGCCACCATCTTAGCCAGTTTTCTAATCCGCAGAATGTACCCCATTCTCTCAGTCACAGAGATAGCGCTCCTGGCATCTAACATATTAAAAACATGGGATGCCTTCATTACCATATCATAAGCAGGTAAAACAGCTCCTTGCTCTAAACAGTGATGGGCCTCTTTTTCATAATCATTAAAATGACGAAAGTATTGCTCTGTGTTAGCCAATTCAAAATTATATTTAGAAAACTGCAGTTCTGTTTGAAAGTGCAGATCTCGATAGGTCACCCCATCTGTCCAAGTAATGTCATAGACAGAATCCACCTTCTGTAAATAGGTGGCAATTCTCTCTAACCCGTAGGTAATTTCTCCGGTAACCGGCTTTAAGGATAACCCTCCCACTTGTTGAAAGTAGGTAAATTGGGTTATTTCCATCCCATCTAGCCAAACTTCCCATCCTAGACCTGAGGCTCCTAAAGTAGGTGATTCCCAGTCATCGTGCACAAATCGAATGTCATGATGCTTAAGATCAACCCCTAATGCTTCGAGTGACTTTAAATAGAGTTGCTGAATATTTGAAGGCGAGGGCTTTAAAATAACTTGATACTGATAATAATGTTGTAACCTGTTAGGGTTTTCCCCGTATCTTCCATCTGTCGGACGGCGACAAGGTTCAACATAAGCCATATTATAAGGTTCTGGACCTAAGGAAGTTAGGAATGTAGATGGATTAAAGGTCCCTGCTCCCACTTCTAAATCATAACCTTGTCGGATAACACAGCCTTGATCAGACCAAAAACTATTCAAAGTTTGAATCATATTTTGAAAATTCATGATATTCCTCGCCCTATAAATTTAATCGAAAACCGAACTTACATTATTTAAATGGTTATTTCATGCAAAATCTTACAGAAAATCCCTTGATAAATGACAATTAAAGTGAAAAGAAGTATATGCACTTAAGAGGATTTTTACACATTGACTGGAATTTGAATGAAAAAAACAGTTAAATCACTACCCACAGAACGCATTGGCGACTGGACGGTGACCCTAAATCCAGAATGGAATGATTTAATTACCTCAACTCCAGAACTCTTGAAACTTATTAATAACATTTCCACTTTTCAGCCTTTATCAGATCGAAGTTTAGTGGCCTATATTGACTTTCGAAAATGCCCCCTCATTGTAAAAAATCCCATCGAAAGAGACAGAAACTACTGGCAAAGAGTCATTTCCCCTCTCAGGAAAAGTGAATCATACCGGTCTTTTTATGGATCCCTACTGTTGCACAATCATAATATGCCAGTGCCCTCTCCGGTTCTTTTTTGTGAAAGAAGAAAGTTTGGCTTTCTGGTGGAATCTCGCTTTGTTAGTGAGAGAGTGATGGGTAGTAAAACCTATAAAACAGCCCCAGAAGAGATGTTTTCTACCTTGCAGATTCTGCATAAAAGTGACTTCATTCACCGCGACCCCCATATCAACAACTTTTTAACCTCGAATGAAAGAACCTACCTAATAGATCTATCTAAAGCAGCCTACTGCCCCTATTCCATCATGAAAGCTTTGGATCTTGCCCTGCTAAAAAAGAGCTACCCTCCTATTTTTATAGATAAAAAGCTATATATCAGCCCAGTATGGTTTTTTATTGCCAACACTCTAGTTCTATTGAGCCGACTTTTGCGTGAATCCAAGCGAAAGATCAAAGGACTTTTTAATTCGGTATTAAATATTTTCAAAGATTCTTGATCCCTCACTCATTCAGATATAATATATACAAATCAATCAACAACTAGAGCAGGATAACTGTGGTTACTTTAAAACGTGTTATTATCAGTCTATTATTGATTCCCTTGGCTTTATCATGCTATTTCATGTTCTCTTTTTACCTTTTTGTATCCACCCCGGCCTCTTCTAAAATCAAAAACACCAATATTCACATACCCAAAGGCACCTCCTTGGAGAATATAAGCCAGCTGTTACATAGAAATGGTCTTATCAAGGATGTGAAATACTTTAAGGCCTTAACCTACTTAAAAGGGGTTCATCAGAATTTAAAGGCCGGAGACTACCAGCTTCAATCTAACCTTACTCCGCCTGAAGTCATTGAAAGTCTACTCAACCCTAAAACCGCTGAAACAGTTATTACTATACCAGAAGGATTTAATATTAGGCAGATTGCTAGCTTACTTCACCGCAAGAATCTAATTTCATCACCGGAAGTCTTCATTCAATCCGCGAAGCCAAGCCTTCTTCCCCAGCACTACCCTATTTTAAATAAAACCCTTGAAGGCTATCTTTTCCCTGAAACATACCGTATCCCAGTAGGGGCTTCTATTTCACAAATTATGAATCTCATGGTTTCCGAATTTTTCAATCGTATAAAAGTCTTTGCTCAGGAAATAGAGAAAAGTCAGTTTTCTCTCAACGAAATAACCACTATAGCCTCTATAATAGAGAAAGAGACAGGAGTCGGGGAACGAAAACTTATTTCCTCAGTCATTTACAACCGATTAAGAAAAAAAATGAGATTGCAGATGGATCCCACCGTAATTTATGGTATTGAAAATTTTAACGGCAATCTCACCAAGAAGGATCTACAAACCTATACCCCTTTTAACACCTATAAGATAAAGGGCATTCCCCCTGGGCCTATTGCTAACCCAGGAATTAAGTCATTTGAAGCAGCTCTTAGACCTGCTAAATCTGATGTTCTCTACTTTGTAGCTCGTAATGATGGCACTCATATTTTCTCGAAAACCTTTGCAGAACATAAAAAGTATGTTAAGAAGTACCAAATGAGTCGGAAGTATCGAAACCGGATGAGAAAGCAAAAATCCAGGAACTAGCATGCATAACGCAGTTTCCCCAACTAAAGAAAAAAAACAAGAAGCAGCACGCTCACTGGGGCTATCTCTTGAAGAGATCGTCTATAAAGCCAATGAGACAGGCATTAAATTTGCTCAAGTTAAACATGAGGCAGAAAAACTAGATATTCTGAAACCAATTCTACGAGCAAAAATAATGACCCGTCTGGATGACGGCAGTATGTCTGAAACCAAGCTAAGACGCCTTTGTGAGACTGATCCCAGTTATATTGCTCACCTGGAGAAATTAGCCGACTACCGGTACCAAGCTGAAAAATTAAAAATTCAGTATGACTCCTATAAGAACTTGTTTGAAGCCAAGCGATCTGAGCTTTCCTACAAGAAAGCGGAAATGCGACTTTTTTAGCCTGGATCGGCAGTATTTCTTCTTAACCCGGATATTTCATGCTCGCAAAAAAAGTCAGAGTTATCCTGACTCTCTTATTTGTTTTAGCCCTTTTCTGTTTTTACTGGTTTACCGATTACTGGCAATCAACTCCTCTTCCCCAAAACCAACACAAGCTACCTCCCCTTCAGCTTTCATCCCAATCCCCAGAGTTCTATAACCCTTATGACAGACTCGATTCTCGTAAGGTACTTCTCGGCGGATTTCATTATCATCACATCACCTTTAAAAAGCGATTTGATCCAGTTGAAATGTTTAGGCTCTACCAAAAAAGAGGTCTCAACTTCATAAATTACTCGGATTATAATCAGGTCACAGATTCCTCTAAGTACAATCCCTTTTATATACCAACTTATGAACATGGTTTAACTCTTTGGCCCCGCAGATCCCATCATTTTTCTATGATTGGAGTTTACAATGAAAAACCACTTCCGCTTCGCTATCCTTTTTATCAATCACCAGAAACACTTCAAAAAAATATTCTAAGGCTAAGAAGGCATGTAGATTTCTTAGTTCTCAATCACCCCAACCACTTCAAAACTTGGAAAGCAGGAGATCTACACTCTATCAAGCAGATCAATGCTATTGAGGTTTTAACGCCTTATGGAAATAGTGAAGACCATTGGGACTCGCTCCTCTCTAAAGGACAGTTAATTTGGGGAGTTTCCGCTCCAGACATCCATGACCCTTATAAACGGCCTTGGGCCGCCCGTTATTTAGTTATCAACTCAAAAAGTAGACAACCTAAACACATCCTCGATGCTTTAAAACGAGGAAACTATTACCTAGTTTGGGATAAAATGTGGGCTTATCCTGTCTATTTAGATTCAGTTACCATTAATGAAAAAGGTATGGTCACCTTCCGTTTCTTCGATAAGCTAAGAGAACTGGCTATTATAGGAAAGGGGGGAAAGGTTCTAAAAGAGGCTTCTTATACCAACCAAATTCAAATTCATAAGGATCAAATCGATTCCTACGCCAGAGTGCGTGGTATAAATTCTAACTTCAGAATACTTTTGAACCCCATAATTAAAGCCAAGAGTTTTAAAGAAATTGATTTTTTACCCCCGAAGCCAGAGAGAATAGCACCTCCTCCCAAGTCAAAAGCGGCAGTGATTTTTACCAATGAACTTTCACTAGAAGAGAGCTTTTATTTAACAACCCTTTTTAGGGGGACTTTAGGCAGCCGCCTCATATTTCAGCCGGATGCTGAATCCTATCTCCCCTGCTCAGACCTCTACCATCGCTTTTTTGGAGCCCCTTTTCCTCCTTCAGCACTCGATGAAATTTCCCTGGCACCCATTTGGTTTTTTGTAGATTTTGCAGAAGGCCAACTCAGCCCCCACCATCTATCTACTCTGCAAAAACAGGAAAATAAAAGGACCCTACTCATCCATTGGCAAAAGGAAAGCTCTTCAAAAAGTAAACTCCAAGAGCAATTTCCCTCGATCCCGCTGATCACACTTAAATACGCTGATCACCAAGAACTTAACCTAATGTTTATTTATTTGCTAAAAAAACTGAGCCGACTTCCTTCCGGAGTGGTTGCCAGAGATTTTTTAGATTGGGCAGCTTCCAAGGAAGTGAACCTTATCGACTCTCTTAACAATTTAGCTCTGCCCCAGTTGCCCCTTGAAAAAGAGAAAGCCTTAGATAAATTGAGCTTAATCTTTCAAAAGAAGTTCATCCAGCTCCGAACTCGGCCAGCTCCTGAAAATATAAAAGGGAGACTTAAAGGCGGTTATTTTGAGTTTTTTGGTGGACTAGCCACCTTCATTCACAGCGCTTCTCATCTTCCTTCAGAGCTACTAAATTCCCTTATGAAGATGCATTTTTTAAGCGGCAGCGTAGCTAAGCCAGGTGCCGGATTCTTTTGTAGCAGTGATAATAAAAATGTGGGCTCTCATATACTTACAGGTGCTCTACCAAAGTACCTCCCCTTTGCTTATTTACCGCATAATTTAAAAGCCATGAACAAACTGGCTCACTTTACCCAAACCGATTTTGGAAAATGGCGGAACTCCGCATTTGAAACCACTAAAAAAATTCATAAACTTTTTATTGTTGGAGATATTTTAAAACAAAAAAGTGAGAAACAAGCTGTAAAGATAGAGACTTTTATTAAACAACTAGAAAAGCAGGGCGCAGCTATCCATTACTTTGACCGTTCCTCATCAAAGAATTCTAGTATTAAACTGTTCTTAAAAGAAATCCCATCGGCCACCTTCACCTTCAGCACTCCCACAGAGCAAAGTTGCACTCACATAGATGAATTTCGTTATGTAAGAAAGGAAAAATGCCAAGGTTATTTTTCAACCCTTCAAGCTTTGGATAAATTTATAAGGCCAGCAGAGTCACCTCTTTTTGCTGAGAGTGAAGACCTCTTTCAAAAAATAACCACCCTCAGTGAATTCTCTCCCGCAGACCTTTTTGGTGCAAAAAACTTTAAATTAAATAGAGCTTATTGGCCGATTTATAAAGAAAACCAGACCCTTGGTTTAGAACATAAATACAGGTACCGCTATCAGCAACATATACCCTACCCTCCCTATGGGATCGGCCCCGGATCTCTTGGAATGTTTTATAGTTATGGAGAGAATACTCAAAGTAAACAAAAACTGCTCATGGAAGACTACATAATAGAAAAGCCGTAAAAGGAACCGACCAGCGGAGCCCCTCACGGCTTAAATACGTTTATTCAATAAAAAGAATTCTTATAAATGCTGATTAATAAATCCTTCTAAACGGTCCTTAGGCAGTAAGCCTGTTTCACGACCCACAGCTTCACCTTTTTTGAATATTATCAAAGTAGGAATACTCATGATATTATACTTACCAGCAATTTCAGGATGATCTTCAGTGGATAGCTTACCCACTTTAATTTTATCACCCATAGCTCCTGCAACTTCTTCAACAATGGGAGTTAAAGCTCGGCAAGGACCGCACCAAGAAGCCCAAAAATCAACGAGCACAGGTTTATCAGACTCGCCTAAAACTTCAGTTTCAAAATTATCTTTTGTAAATTCCATTACGTTTCCGCTCATTCATAACTCCTTCAAATTTATTTTTTTCCCAAAATGGGGTGGGTGATTTAAAAGATAATAAGACACCTCGACCACATGATATAGACTTTGATAAAACATTTCTCTCGCTTTTTCAACCTGTATTCATTTTAAAAAATTGCTCCATAGCCAAATCATGGACCTTAGGGCGAACATCTCTTATCCTCTGATCTTCAGCGGAAGGATGAACTCTATTGGTTAAGAATACTACCCCTCTTAAACTAGAAAAATCCATCCAAATAGAAGTCCCTGTATAGCCTAGATGGCCGACTGTATTTTCGTAATCAAAGTACTTCCCACAAGCAGGGTTATCACCCGAGGGACGGTCAAAACCTAAGGGATAGGGTTTTTCATTTAAGAATTTCTTAAAAATAAAGGGAGCCAGGTATGAAGAGGAAATTCCATTATCCCGACCTATGTTAAATAGGAACTTAACATAATTAGAGAGATCTTCTATATTACTAAATAGTCCTGCATGACCAGCTATCCCACCAAAAGAATAGCAATTAAGGTCATGAACCTGTCCTAAGACAACCTTTTTTCTTACAGGGCAATCTTCAGTAGGCACATATTTCAGAAGAGGATTTAATTGATTGGCTTTATTAAAACAAGTTACAGGCATTCCTATATGATTCACAGCCTTTAATTTAAAAAGTTGATCTAATGGTTTTTTATAAAGTAGCTCTAAAAAGATACCTAATAAAATAAAGCCCAAATCACTGTAAACCCGCTCCTGCTCACAGGGACGATCTAGAGGTATGGACAACACACTTTTGAGGATTTCTCTCCGTTGATCTATCAACGATAGATTATGAAAATCGGTTCCCCGATCCAGAAAGTCTTCATAAAAAGGAGAGTGCCACAAAAGCCCCGAGTCGTGCCTGAGAAGATGTTTAACCTTTATTTCCTGTTTATCTTCAAATAAAGGTTTGAGGAGATCAACAGTCTTTTGATCCAATGTCTTTTGCTTTTCGAGCACTTCAAGAAGGCCTTGCTCCAAAGAGATGACCCCTTCATCCGTGGCCATCATTGTTATCAAAGTAGTGCAAACAATCTTAGTTAGGGAGGCCACATCAAAAAGAGTATCTTTATCGCAATCTCCATAGCTAGCTATATGTAATGATTCTCCACCAGATATTACGGCAAACTGAGCTGCTGTAAAAATTTTCTGATCCAAACACTCTTGCAGGTATTTGTCTAACTGTGACATTTTTTACCCCTTATTTAGTATGGGCCACGACCTTCTCTTCGTTAGGAGTTTCAATGACTCCCCTTTCTGTAATAATTCCTGCCACCAACTCAGCTGGCGTTACATCAAAGGCCGGGTTACTGACTTTAATTTGTTCTAACGTGATTTGATGACCTTGATACTGAGAAATTTCTTCGGCAGCGCGCTCTTCAATAGGAATTTCATCCCCGTGAGGACAATTTATATCTATGGTAGATAAGGGGACAGCTACATAAAAGGGAATGTTATAATGCTTGGCTAATACTGCGACCCCTAAAGTTCCAATTTTATTAGCCACATCGCCATTACGTGCAATTCGATCTGATCCTACCACGACGTAATCCACTTTCCCCTGGGCCATCATGGTAGCTGCCATATTATCGCAGATAAGGGTTACGGGAATATCATCTTTGTAAAGTTCGTATGAGGTCAGTCGTGCTCCTTGAAGATAGGGCCGCGTCTCACAGCTATAGACATTTCTCAATTTTCCCGCTTTGTGAACACTCCGAATGACTCCCAAGGCAGTCCCTTGACCCCCAGTAGCCAAAGCTCCAGCATTACAATAAGTCATTATAGTACAGTTATCTTTGAAAAGGGGAACACTGTGATCTCCCATTTTTTGACAACGATCTCGATCATCCTCATGGACGTGGTGAGCTTCCTGCAGTAAGACCTCTCCTAATTCACTGTACTTGTCAGCATTGAGGTATCTTTCGGCCATTTTATTCATTCGATCAATAGCCCAAAAAAGATTCACCGCAGTGGGCCTCGCCTGCTTGATAAATTCTCCAGCTTTATGAAAACCATCTTTAAAGGCTTCAAATTGTAACTCTCGATTATTATAGGCATAAAGAGCAAGGCCATAGGAAGCAACCATTCCTATCAAAGGAGCACCTCTAACAACCATATCTGTAATTGCTGCTGCTGCATCCTTCTCATCTTTACAATGTAACCACTCTTCAGTAATGGGCAACTTCCGTTGATCCAACAACAAGAGCTTCCCTTCTTTCCACTCTAAAGGTGTTACACTCATATTTACTCCTCCTTAACAATAAGTGTTGATTCCAGCGGCAAAACAGTATTATACCCCAAAGTGCATTTTTGTAATGCTGAAAATTAAAAACCTCAATTTGAAGCGAAAAAATATGAACCACAGCACTCTTTCCGATTTTGATTATGATCTACCGGCAGAACTGATTGCCCAGCATCAATTATCAAATAGACCAGATTCCAAACTGCTGGTAGTTAATCGGGAAAAGAAAACTCTAGAGCACACTCATTTTAAACACTTTACTGATTATCTAAACCCAGAAGACAGGGTGGTGGTCAACAATTCAAAAGTGATCCCTGCCCGACTCATAGGAAAGAAAAAAACCGGAGGACTGGTGGAAGTCTTCTTGGTGGAAAAAGATCCTTCCTCTCCCACTTATTGGCAGGTCCTGCTTAAAGGTAAGAATTTAAAAAAGGGTGATCCGATCTTTTTTCCTGCCGGTCTCTCTTGCGAAATTATAAATAATCAACCCGCCAGTGTGAAGTTTTCTCACACTGGAACTAGCTTTGATCAACTGTTAGAAAAGATTGGCCATATTCCCCTCCCCCCCTATATAAAAAGATCCCACGGGGAAGAGCGAGGTGAGTTTCATCAACAGGATCATCAAAACTATCAAACTGTTTACGCCAAACAGCCAGGCTCTGTAGCTGCCCCAACAGCAGGTCTTCATTTTGATCAAAATACCATTGAGTATATCAAAGCCAATCACTCTCTCTTGGAGGTCACCTTGCATGTGGGCTTAGGGACCTTTCTACCTGTAAAGTGTGATCAAATTGCAGACCATCAAATGCATAGTGAACGTTACACTATTACAGATAAAGTAAGTTCTGAGTTAAATGATGCATTAAGAAACAATAGAAGAATTATTGCGGTGGGAACCACCTCATTTCGAACCTTAGAGAGTGGATTTAGAAAAGAACAGTTGCAATCTGGATCCTTTTCTACCGATCTCTTCATCTATCCCCAACATAAAGAGGATGTGTACCAACCAAAGGTCTGCTCTGGATTACTCACCAATTTTCATCAACCAAAATCAACCCTTTTTATGCTCATTTGTGCTTTACTGGGAAACTCACTTGCTCATCAAGCCTATCAAGAAGCCATACAGAACAAATACCGCTTTTTCTCATATGGTGATGCCATGTTAATAATATAAATAAAGAGGAAACCATGAACCAACCTCCTTTAAAACATCTCTTACCTAAGACTGAATATGAAACAGAATACAATGCTGAATTACTGGATCGCTTTGCCAATCTCCATCCCAAATCTGAGATGATGGTGACACTCAATTGCCCAGAGTTCACTTCACTCTGCCCAATTACAGGGCAACCTGATTTTGCCACCATATATGTTAATTACATTCCCAATAAGTGGTGTGTTGAATCAAAATCCCTCAAACTCTATCTTTTTAGCTACCGTAATCATGGTGACTTTCATGAAAACTGTGTGGCTACCATCATGAATGACTTAGATAAGTTAATGCAACCTCACTACATTGAAGTCGTTGGAAAGTTTTTACCTCGAGGAGGAATCTCAATTGATCCTTTTGTCAATAAAGGAAGACGAAAGTATCTCTCCTTTGCTGAAAGTCGAAAGCTAAATTACAACTCCCCCCAGCAGATAGTGACCAATCGCTAATTTTCATCTCTTTTTTTCAGAAGAATCATTCCACCAGAAAATAGGCAAACTGCAATGGTGGAAAATAGATAGGCCTGAGCTAACCCAATATAACCGTTCCAATGAATGGCCAAATTAAAGGCGAGAGCATAGATGATAAGTTCAAAGATGACGATAGTGATTCTCGATTTCAAATACCCGGTGTAGAGCAATATGGCAAGATTGAGAAGATGGAGCCCTTTAAAAACACCTCCCACTAAAAGCCAATAAAAAATTGGAACTGCTTTAAGGTATCTTTCCCCTAGAAAGGAGAAGAGCGGTTCGGCCATCAAGAAACCGAGTGCGGCGTAGATTATGAAAATAACTCCCAATACTGTCCAAAGTTTTTTAATTAAAGAAAAAGCCTCCAAGATCCCTGATTTGGAAGCAATCTGAGCGGTATAACTTTGAATAAGGGCATAGGCAGTTAATGGAAAAACAGTGATAAACAGTTTGGCGGTAGAATAATATCCATTTAAAGTGGCTGAAGCTAATTGCTTATCCAAAATAAAGACATCGAGGGTATCAGTTAAAGAGAAGAGAAGTATAACTGTAGTTTCGTAGAACCCAAACTTTAATAATTGCTTTTGGGTATTAGAGGAAAACTGCCATAGCAACCTGACCCAACCTTTTTTTAAAACGGGCCAGAGGATAATTGCCATTAAGACCAGAGGAACTATTAAATGATACAATCCAAAAGTATAGATAAACCCTTTAAAGGAAAAAATTCCAGCGGCAGATAAAAGGGAGATAAATAATAATAGCCTAAACAGCAAATCATAGAGTGAACGCTTTTTAATAGACCCAATACCCACCAGATAATGGATAGAGTGGGAATAAAAAACCATTCCAAAGGAGAAGATCACCAGGGTATCAAACCACCTTTGGTTATCTGGACTTAAAAAACTAAAGCCTAATGCAAATCTCAATAAATAGTAAAGAATTAGCACCAAGAGCCAACTGAGGGAGCTTAACCTTAATGAATGAATAAGGTAAGATTCAGGGCTTTCTTTTAAAGTGGGAATGTACTTAGGAAGAGCCTGATAAATATTTAGAAAGGCAAAAGCACAAAAAAGGTTAAAGGCCATGATTAAAACAGAGAAAGTCCCCACCTCTTCAACGGTCAAAAAACTTTTAGTGAGAATCAACCTTTGTAAAAGACTGAGGGCTTGAATCGCACCTACTGAAAAGAGGAGATGAATAAAACCCCTTTGCTTCAATTGTTGCCAATATTTATTAAGAGAGGAGAATTTTGAATTCATTGACTTAATTAACCATTCTTATCAAAAAGTCAAGATCCAGCAGAAAGTTGTAACAGAAGTTTCACAGTGCTTAAAAGCATTTTGGGAGGGAAAGGTTTTTGAATAAAATGGACTCCTTTTGGAAAATCAAACTGCTCTTCCACATCCTCTTTAGTGTGTCCTGAGATGATGATCACCTTCAATCCGGGCATCAATTCCTGGGCTTTGACTGCCAATTCACAACCACTTATTTCTGGCATATCTAAATCAGTAACCAGCAGACCAAACTCGACCTTTTTATCGAGGTATTTTTCGATGGCTTCCATGGCATCTTCAGCTTCTAAGACTCGGTAATTATCTCTGATTAAAATAGTACGCACCAAGGTTCTTACCGTTTTATTGTCTTCCACCACTAAAATGGTTTTAGCGGGGAGTTTTTCACTTTCAGCATTCATGGCCTTGCCAACTCCTTTATCCCAGATTTTATTATTTTTTCCAGGCTAATATAATCATAAGGGTTTTCCTCCCTATAGGCAACAAAGAAGAGAACTCTTTTGGCGAGAACCACCTCCCTTGCTTAACAAAATATGATAGGATAAAAAAATCCTAAACTTTTAACAGGAGAAGTCATGAAATTTTTGTTTACCACCCTAATATTAAGCACTTTCTATCTCAGTTCCTTGTTTGCCGGTGCAATCACTTTTAAAGAAACTGATACTATTAAACAGGTTCTTACGAAGTTTTATCAAAAATCGCCAAAAGAAAAAGTTTATGTATCCACATTAAGTGGATGGCTCTCTGGGCAAATAAAAAAAGTGGGGTCTCATGTCCTCGTATTAAAGGAAGACTCAGGAAAAATAGATTTGAATAGCCAAAAAAAGAAATATTACTATCACTACATCACTCTCTCTTCTATTTTGACCATATCAAATAAGCGGTTTTAATTAAAAACGAGCTTCTAGTTTATAAGAAATTTTTATAGTTAGAATTGCCTTTAATAATCAAGAATACCAAGAATGCCAGTATTTTTACAAAAAGTACTCAGTTTATGAGTTTAAAGTTGCAATGGGACCCGAAAGGAATATAATGGGTCACAATTTGGGATGGAATTATTGGGCTATAAACCCCGAATCTGATAGATTCTTAAGGATCCGGGAATTTTGACCGAGGGTACACAAGGTAATTCAAGGATTTTCTCAATTGGTGCTCTGATCACATGCTCAAGTATCAACTAACTGCAAGGAGGAAGCATGCAGAATCTAGGACTAGAAAAATATGGCATTACATCTTGGAAAGAAATTTTTTACAACCTTTCCTATGAGGAATTATATGATCATGAAATGGATCCATCTCTGACGGGCTTTGATAAAGGTTACCTAACCAAATCTGGTTCAGTATCCGTAGATACAGGTAAATTTACAGGACGATCTCCTAAAGATAAATATTTTGTAAGAGATGAAACTTCTGAAGAGAATATTTGGTGGGCAGAAGAAGGAAATGGCTCTGACAATAGACCTTTAACACCAGCTGCTTGGGATCATCTTCAAGAGCTCGCACAAGAACAACTGAATGGAAAGAAGCTCTATGTAGTTGATTCCTTTTGCGGTGCCAATGAAGACACTCGAATTAAAATTAGATTGGTCACTGAAGTGGCCTGGATGGCTCACTTCGCTAAGAATATGTTCATTCGTCCAACAGAAGAAGAATTGAAAAACTTCGAGCCAGATTGGACCATTCTCAATGCGTGCAAAACTAGCAACAAAGATTTTGAAAAAGACGGCATGCGCTCTGAAACCTTTGCCGCTTTTAATATTGCTAAAAGAATGACTCTCATTGGTGGAACCTGGTACGGCGGTGAAATTAAAAAAGGAATGTTCTCTATGATGAACTATTTCTTACCTCTAAAAGGCATTGGAGCCTTCCATTGTTCTGCCAACATGGGTAAAGAGGGTGACACGGCTATCTTTTTTGGTCTTTCCGGTACCGGAAAAACAACTCTTTCTACCGACCCTGACCGAGCCTTAATTGGAGACGATGAGCATGGATGGGATGATAACGGTATCTTCAACTTTGAAGGGGGTTGTTACGCTAAAACCATTAACCTCTCAGTTGAAAAAGAACCCGATATCTATCATGCGATTAAACGAAACGCTCTTTTAGAAAACTTAGTTTTAGATGGTGAAGGTAATATCGACTTTGCATCCAAAGAGAAAACTGAGAACACCCGTGTTTCCTACCCAATTTATCATATTGAAAATATTGTAAAGCCGGAATCTAAAGGAAACCACGCTAATAAGATTATCTTCTTAACTTGTGATGCTTTTGGTGTATTACCTCCTGTTTCTGTACTTACCAAAGAGCAGGCGATGTATCATTTCTTAAGTGGTTATACCGCTAAAGTAGCTGGAACAGAACTGGGCGTAACTGAACCAACAGCCGCCTTCTCTTCTTGCTTTGGCCAAGCATTCCTCACTCTCCATCCAACAAAATATGCCGATGTGCTGGGAGAGAAAATGGATAAACATGGCTCCAAAGCTTACTTAGTTAACACCGGTTGGTCTGGTGGTGGATACGGAACTGGCTCTCGTATTGACATTACCTGTACTCGTAGAATCATCACAGCTATTTTGGATGGTTCCATAGAAAAATGTGAAATGACCACCTTCCCCATGTTCAACATGCAAAGACCTGTGGCAGTCCCAGGGATTGATACTAAAATTCTCAATCCTAGAAACTGGAACGACAACAATAAGTATGATGAAACGTTGAACAAGTTGGCTAACATGTTTACCAATAACTTTAAGAAGTTTACAGATACAGAAAAAGGAAAAGCTCTTGTTGCAGCTGGACCTCAGCTCTAAGTAAACTAGCTTGAGATAAAACTCACTCAGCCTCCTGCTTTTTTTAGCGGGAGGCTTTTTTTTGGTGGAGAGGCCTTATGCAAATTAACTTTAAAATTGATGAAACCTATCTCATCACCCATATTTTAGCCATGTGCGAGCCCAACAGATACTCTTCCGATGAGCACCGGCGGGACATAGTAGATCTGCAAAATGTGGCTTGGGATGCTTCTAAAGATCTTTTTAATATGATAGTAGGAAGGCCCTATCCATTTATCTACTCAAACAAAGAGGAATTAACCAATTTAGGACCTCGACTTGTTAAGTACTTTGAAACGATCCGCAATCATGATGTGTTTCGAAAGGTTTTAGGTCAAACCCAAGATTATGCAAAACACTGTCAAGAACAGTGGAAATCCACTCAAGATCAAGCGGAAAAATTTATTAAAGAGGTGACAGGGTTTCCTTTAGATCACAGCTTTAATATTTACCTTACTCATCGGTCTGGACGCAATGGACAGTACATTGGAGACAATAATATTTTATGGGGACACCACGAAGACTGGCCCTTTTACGACACGGTGTATATTTGGCACGAAATCCTACATGCTTATTTTTCTCACTCTGATGAGGATCATATCATCATTCAATTCATCGCGGATTGTGAACTCAGAAAAAAATTGAGTGGTTTAGATTATCCTCCATTTATTGGGCATAAAGAGCTGATTCCATTGATGGAAAAAACTTATGGTTTGTGGCAAGATTACCTAAAATCAAAAGAAAAAAGCCTAAATCATCTCCAAGCACTCATTAATAAAGCTCTTCAGAAATAAACCCAAACCCTCAATTGGCAAAAATTCCACTCGAACCGACCCTAAAGTTTTCAGTTTTACTGCCGAGATAAAACTAAGACCTGTTTTATTGAGGAGATAACCATGGATGGTTTAAGGCTTTTTATTCAGACAACTCTCATAACAATCATACTCAGTACATTCACTCTATCCTGTGAGACCGCCCGACCCAAGCAGTTTTTAGGAACTGTTCGTCTGCCTGTTCTAAGGGCCAGTGCGGATGAATGTTATTATATTGATGATTTCTTACCGACCCCAGATCACCTAGTAACAGGTCGATCAGGAGGTCTTTATTTACGTTACTATACCTATCGAAAGGCTCTGTATAAAATCTGGGTCCAAGAGGATATCGAGCTTAGCTTCTATTCATACGACAATGAATGCTGGTCTCTCTTTGCTGAAAACATCATTGAGCTGCCCTAATCAAGAACCACTAGACCCTTCCCTCTTTTCATGCTAGTATGACCTCAAATACTAAAAACTTATAAAATCATTGATATCAGTAGGTTAACACAATGAAGATTTATTACAGTCTAATAATACTTGTACTTCTAACCTCATGTAAAATGCGAGACCCTTATCAGAAATACCTGCAAAGAGGGAATCGTTACGTTGAAAAAGAACTCTATAACGAAGCCATAACCAACTATAAGATCGCTATCCGTAAATCAAAGGATCCCTATATAGCTAAAATTAATTTAGCAGTTGTTTTTTCTAAACAGGGAAACTGTTTAGATGCCATTACGGTTCTCAAACAAGTCTCAGCAGAGCGAAAAAGGATTCATATAGTTCAATACTTACTAGCTCGTTGCTACACCAAATTAGGAAACCTTGGTAAAGCATATAAATATGCAAAAAGAGCAGCCCGGTTGAAACCCAAAGATCACAGATCACTCACTCTCAAAGCTTGGCTTGCCTATCTTCGTGGTCGGCCCAATGAATCCATGAAAACGGCTAATCGTGTTATTAGAAAGTACCCCAGGCTCGTTGCTCCTAAGGTGATCCAGGCAAAAACTCTCCTCCACCAGAAACGGTATCATCAAGCTAAACTCGTGTTAGAAAGCGCCATGAAGTTTTCCAAAAATCCAGATGATAAATCCTATGTGCTGTCAACCTTGGGAGATCTCTATCTTAAGCAGTACAATCTAAAAAAAGCTCAGAAATACCATAAAGAGTCTCTCGAAATAAAACCCTTTGGATATGAATCTTTGGTGGGTTTGGGTGCTATAAACCTCGCAAGAAAGAGAAATACTCTAGCAATTCAACTACTTACCCAGGCTTTAAAGGTAGATGAAGCAAAACCCATCGCTTACTATCATTTAGGACGTGCTTATTTTAATCAAGACCCTACTAAGGCCCGTTTCTTTTTCAAAAAATTCCTAAAATTATCTAATAAAAACCCAATTCTACATGAAAAATACCTTCGCACAAAAACCCTCTTATCCCGCATGAAAAGGAGAAGGTAATCTGGATTATTTTGGATTCCTACTTGACCCTTCCCGGAATCCAATTGTATAATAAGAGTATTCCTGAAAAATTGAATGAAAGAAAAATGGGAACCTTGCGCCACAGGTGCCCTTACCTGGAGTATATATGAACCATTCTGCGGCAAAAACAACTGAAAATACGCAAACCCCAAGTATTTGGGTTGATACAGATGAACAAAGCAATTTTATTTATCAATACCTGAATGATAGAGATCACCTTGGAATGTTCATAGAAACAGATACTCCTTTTCAGGTGGACACCCCTGTCAATTTAATCTTCCAAGACAATCAGTATGACCGAATTGTCAGTGCCCAGGGAGAGGTGTCTTTTGTGAATATGAATACCAAGCATCACCGCACTCCCAACCCTGGTATGGGGATTCGTTTGCTTAATTTGGATGATGAAAATGCGGCTCACATTAGTCGAATCGTGAATCGTATTGCCTATATTTAAACCAATTTATTTCTACCCAATTCCGTTATAAACCTTAAATCTCCGCTTCTCCAACAAATACCTTCTCTATCAAAACGTGATAAAAGTAAGAGTGCAAGTTTGCGATTGGCCTTTATTAAGTCTCTGAACTCAGCAACCGTAAACCCCTTCGATAGCATTTCATATGAGTTTAATAGTTGCAGTCTGACCCTTTCCACCAATGAGGCATCAATCCAGTTATTTTGAATAGATATTAAAAACCCCTGTTCCTGCATATAGGCAAGAATTGCCTGCAGTTCAACTTCCTTTAGTTCTCGAACTTCAGGCAATGCCCTCATTTCGGAAAGAAGAGGAGTTTTGAGATCACACTCTTGGACATAATTATAAATGGAGGACACTAATAAGTCTCTACCCGCAATATGGAAAGGTTTAAATTCGGCTAATGCCCATGTTCCATCCTTATAATGGAGCTTTTCTTTTTGAACCAATTCCTCCAAAAGCACTAATAAAAAATCATCACAAATATTTGGGTAACTTTTAATTAGATTTGAAACATCTCTTAGGGTAGCACCCTTTTTAAAAGGAAATTTTAAATGAAAGTTTTTAAAACTTTTTGGAAGTTCACTGAGAAGAGTTTTTGCCACCTTTTTTAAGGCGAAAAACGCCCCCTTTTCACTTTGCCATATTTTTATACCACTCGATAACCGAGCCAGGTCTTCTTTAGAAATATCTTTCTCCTCTAATAAATAGAGTTCCATAAAATCATTGAAAAAAAGACTGGGTCGATGGCTATTTAGCTGAGCTTTCACTAACTCAAGCCAATCTCCTTTTTGCAATAACCTCAGCTGATCAAGCAACCTTTTTGGTCTTCTGCGATGAAATACCGGATAGGGATTAAAAATGACTCCTCCACCGAGGGTGGTGGCTTTTGCAGCATCTCTTATTATAAACCTATCCAATCTCATGATATTAATAGGCTCATCAAAGCTAATTTGCACCAGAGCGTGATCACTGGGTAATAAATGATTGCAATCTAGCAAATGAATTTTAACCGGCAATTCCCAAGTTCCACTATAAAAATAACCTCGAGTCCAAATACCCAAAGAAGGGCTTTCTCCAAAGAGAGTGAAAGTGGCATCCACCCATTTTGTCGCCTTAATTTTTTTAGAGACGATTTGAGCTCCCATGCCCACCTTTTTTCTATCCAAGTGGGGGATATTTATTGCAACTCGATCTCCAGCTATGGCTTTGTTAACTTTATGCCCATATGATTGTATTGACCTTATTTTAAGAGGGTTGCTAAACCCTGGTTGTATATATGCCGTTGTTCTATCATCCAATATGCCTTGGGTAATAACTCCCCCTAAAATTGAGCCTACCCCCTTTATAGTTAAATTTCGATCAATAATCATTCTGAAGAATGATGAGGATTTTGGCTTCACGATTTTCTTGGTCAATTGTTCAATAGAAATTTTAAGATCTTCCACTCCTTCCCCCGTCGAATTAGAACAGAATGCGAGGGGAGCATGCTCTAAAAAAGTTCCCTTAACCAACTCTTTGGCCTCTAGGATGGCTAAATCAAGAACGTCCTGATCTACTAAATCTATTTTAGTAATAACGATGATGCCCTGTTTTAAACCTAAACTATGGAAGATTTGTAAATGTTCTTTACTTTGCTTCTGTACCCCACTATCTGCAGCGATAAGAAAGAGAACAAAGTCAATACCGAAAGCCCCTTTGAGCATGGTAGGAATAAATTTATGATGACCGGGGACATCCACCACTCCCACTAGGTCACCATTTGGTAATTTAAAATGAGTGAAACCTAGGTCCACAGTGATCCCATGCTCCTTCTCGTAAGAGTGGGTATCACATTCTACTTGTGTGAGTGAATAAATTAGAGAGGTCTTACCGTGGTCGATATGACCCGCAGTGCCCATAACCAAATGCTTCATTCAACGAATTCTGCTTGAAAATGGTTATCGCTCAAGTAGTGCTAAAAAGTCAGTCAGAACTTGTCCATCAATTTGGTCAATATTAACCATCTCGACTGCAATACGATGCTTTCTCTTTAACGCCATGCTTTCGGATCGAATCACTTTAGCCAATATGGACATCTCTTTTGGCTTAGCTACATGTCCATATTTGACAAACTTAGATTTACGATCCCAATAGCCAGGTACTTTCAATTTAATCTTCAATAGAGTACCTGGTTTAAATGGCTTGATCCCTTGAAACATTAATCCGCCAGAACTAATGTTTACAGTGTGAGAGCGGAGAAAGCGATCTTGTCCAATATCATCCGATAGATATATATTGTACTCCTCATATTCCATGGACAATTTCTTAGTGTGGCGAATGTGCTCACGTCTTTCATCGGGATACATGGTTTTTTCAGCCGAGTCTTCTTTTGTCTTGGCCATAAAAAACCTCCTTTGCTTATTTCCCTTTAGTTAATATCTTATCTATTTTACCTTTTAATACGGCTGCAGAAAAAGGTTTTACAATATAATTACTTACACCGGCTTTCACCGCTTCTACAATATTGTCTTTTTCCGCTTCAGCTGTAATCATTAGGAAAGGAAGGTGCTTTACTTTTGGATTAGATCGAACCCATTTTAACAGCTCTAATCCAGTCATTTGAGGCATATTCCAATCAGAGATAATAAACTCGATGGAATCATTGCGTTCCAATACCTGCTTCGCTGTTGCACCATCGTCCGCTTCTATGACGTTCTCATAACCAATTTGCTTTAACAGGTTTCTGATAATCTTCCTCATGGTTGGAAAATCATCCACTGTTAAGATGCGGATTTTTGGTTGTATTACTTTTCCCAATTCAGTGTCTACCATGCTTCGCCTCCTTGCATAAACCTACTGTACAAATGCAATCCTAATCATCTTTTAAAACAAATCTCAATCGTGTTCTCAGTTTCAATACCGCCTGGGTATGTAACTGAGACACTCGAGATTCGGTTACATCTAGAATTTTTCCAATCTCTTTTAGATTCAGGTCTTCATAATAATAAAGCGATAAAACCAAACGCTGAGCTTCAGGTAATTCGTCAATGGCTTTCATTATAACATCTTTGACCCCTTTCACCTTGAGTTGAGTAAAAGGGTTCTTAGCATTGATGTTTTCTAAACACTCTAGCAGACTTTTTCTGTCGTTTTGAGAAGGTGTACCTAATTCATCCAAAGACATAAGACTTACAGCCTTAACCTGAGAAATTAGATCGTATAGTTCCTCGATATCCATCTTCAATTCTCGAGCAAGCTCTTCCTCAGTGGCAGTACGCCCTAGCTTTTGCTCTAATGCCACATAAACCTTCTCTATCTTTTTAGCTTTCTCTCTGACCGATCTTGGAACCCAATCCTGAGAACGGAGTTCGTCTAAAATCGCTCCTCTGATTCTAAACTCTGCATAAGTTTTAAACTTATTATCTCGGGTGGGATCATATTTCTCAATGGCATCCATTAAGCCAATCACCCCAGCAGAAGTTAGGTCATCTAATTCAATATTTGACGGCAATCTCATAGCTATTTTCTGAGCAATGAATTTAATCAAAGGGGCATAATCCATAATCAGTTGATCACGGAGAATATCATCAACTTTACTTGTCTCTTCTCGATATTTCCTTAAAAGGCTCTTCACGAAAAATTCCCCCCTTTTTATTGTGTAGCAAATTCTACAGATCTAGCAGTTAGTAATTTCTTCCAAAAGAACTGAACTGTTCCTTTGGAACTTTTTGGTAACGGCATCTTAATTAACTGATTGGCTAAGTTATTAAAATGCACGCTCGCTGGACACACTGGGTTCTTCTTCAATACTGGCTGCCTGACCATAACAGAATTTCCAACACTCTTATCTTTAGGCAAGTACCCTAAGTATTCTATTTTAACAGATAAATGTTGATCTGCAACATTTGACAATTTCTCATACACTTTTAGAGCTTCCCTCTCCTTGCTGGCTAAATTAACTAGCAATTTGAAATCCTTTTCCTTGTAGCGAGTGGCAAGTATTTTCAAAAGAGCATACGCATCGGTTATGGCTGTAGGCTCAGGGGTCGTCACTAAAACGATTTCCTCCGCCGCCACATTAAAACTCAGTACATCTTTTGAAATTCCACTAGCTGTGTCTATTAATAGGATATCATATTCCTCCTCTAATGTGTCAATTTGATTGAGGAGACTTAATTTTTGCATCTTAGAAAGAGAGGTCATTTCCATAATTCCCGAGGCTGCTGGAATCAAATCAACATTACTATGAACGTTGATAACAGTATCTTTCATAGACACATTATTCTTTAAAACATCATAAATAGTATATTTAGGATGCACCCCGTACATGATATCTATATTTGCAAGGCCTAGATCAGCATCCAAAATCAAAACCCGGTAGCCCAATCGAGAAAATACTAAAGCCATATTAGCTACAATTTGACTTTTCCCGACCCCTCCTTTTCCACTGGAAAAAGAAATGACCCTGGGCATTATGTTTATATCACCAGATCTTTTCATATTTTCACGCTCATTTTGGATATTAACCATCCTCCTTAATGTTGTAGCCTGATCCATCAACCCCCCTATCCTTGGAAAATTTTCTCAACAATTCTTTCTTTGGTTGCCACCTCGATGTCTTCAGGTACCTTTTGGCCGAAAGAAAAGTAGGCCAAGGGTTTACCACTGGTTTGTGTCGCGTTATAAATAGAACCTAAAGTAGGCGCTTCGTCGATAAAAGTAAATAGAAGTGCATCCCAGGAATTTTTATTAAACCCTTTGATGCAGGTCTCTAAATAGGAAGAACTATTTATGGCTGATAGCACTAAATAGGTTTCTGTTTTGGGCTCGACCTCTTTTAAATCAAAGTTGACAATCGGAGCTTGGCCCATCAACTGCCCTGGCATATCAACCAATATAAGGTCTTTATCTTTAAAATTATGGAGTGCCATTCGATAGTCGCTTTCACCAGCAACCACTTGCAACGGCACTTTCAATATATTGGCAAAGGTTTTTAATTGCTCTGAAGCGGCAATGCGATAATTGTCCAAACTGACGATTGCGACCTTTTTCTGTTTTCGAATCACAAAGTCCGCTGCGATTTTAGCCAAACTGGTGGTTTTACCAGAGCCAGAAGGGCCATTGAAAGCAACAATATTTGGCCCGTTATCCCTGAGAGTAATACCTCCACTGATAGGGATTTTTTTAAGCATAATACGAATAGCCAGGTTCCCAAAATAATCTTCTATTTCATTAAATTCGTGAATACGATCATCTTCGGTAAATGGATTTCGGCTAGAGCGAAGGGTATTCATAATATTGGAAATAAAAACTTCTTTAATGCCACTCACTTTAAGTTTGGTATAGATACGAACAAAATAGTCTGGTTGAGACTCCTCTTGCTTAAGTAAATTTGTTCTCATCACCTCATAAAGTAAATATTTTAATTCAGTAAATTCATCATGAATGCCAGTTGCTAAATAACTTTTGCCATGTCTGGAAATGTTACCTTCCATGCGTTTCATGAAGGCTTTGATATAATCTAGTTCCTTTTCAATAATCCCTGGAATAGGACTTTCTGCCGGCTTCACTGCTGCAGGTACGGCTGGTTTGCTCTCTTCTTGTAAAACCGGCAGATGGCTCTCTCGAAGCAGAGTTTGAGTATCCATCTGACGTTGAACAGGTGCACTCGCTGAAGGTGAATCATTTAGGGCAGCGGTTACCTCCACTATAGGTTTAGCAAATAGACCGAATTCCCCATCGCTTTTCTTCTCTTTGGTGGAAATTATAAAAGCATCCGGTCCTAGCTCTCTACGAACAGCACGGAGAGCCTCTTTAACCGAATTGGCTTCAAATTTCTTCATTTGAACGTATGGTGAATCCATTTCCATATTACTTCCCTAATTCAGAGCTGCCACACCCAGAGATTTGGTTCGAATACCTGGCGGTAGCTCTTCGTATGAAATGATGGTCAAATGGGGTATAAATCTTTCAATTAACTTACGTAAATGCATCCGAATTGAAGGACTCACCAGCAACACCGGATTAAAGTTCGTCATTTGAAAAGATTCCATCGCCTCATTAATTTTCTCAAGTATCTTTTCAGCAATATTAGGATCTAGTTGGAGAAATGATAAACCCCCTTCAGTATATTTTATACCACTTGATATGACATCTTCAACTGTTCTTTCTAAATTTACTACGTGAAGTATGCCATCACTGGATAAATATTTTCTCACAATCGCACGGCCTAAGGCCAGTCGAGTGGTTTCGGTAAGAAGGTCGGTATCTTTTATTTGTTTCCCTTTATCAGCTAGAGTTTCAAAAATAGTCAACAAATCGCGAATAGAAACGTCTTCTTTTAATAGATTCTGTAGGACCTTTACCACTTCACCCAAGGTTAAACACTCTGGCATAAAAAGATCCTCTACCACCTTAGGATACATCTCCTTAAAAGAATCCACTAAGGATTGAACTTCTTGACGACCTAACAAAGTGTGAGCATTTTCTTTCAACATTTGGGTTAAATGAGTTGCAACTACCGTAGAATTATCCACTACGGTATAACCCCTAAAGTTGGCTTCATCTTTTAAGTCAGGTCGTATCCAAATAGCATCGAGACCAAAAGCAGGCTCTTTTGTTTGAATTCCATCTAAAGGCTCATCAATAGTTCCAGTATCCATCGCAAGCAAATGGTTTTCTTTTAATACCCCTTTTGCAATAACACTTCCCTTAATACAGAGATTATATTCACCAGGTAATAATTGCAGGTTATCTTTGACATGAACACTGGGAACCACAATCCCCATCTCTTGGGCAAATTGCTTACGAATACTCATGATTCTTTCTAGGAGTTCTCCTCCTTGATCTCGGTCCACCAGTGAAATCAGCCCATAACCAATTTCTAGCGAAAGTAAATCAAGTTTTAATAGATCATCTATAGTTTCAACCGGCTCTTCTTCCTCTTTTATATTGGCTTCTCTAATGAGTTGTTCACGATCTTTCTGATTGCGAAACTGGGCATAATATCCGAGTCCCATCATAATGGCAGCGAGTACCCAAAAGGGGATCAATGGCAAGCCGGGGATAACACCTATGACCAACAAAATAAAAGAAGCGAGAAAGAGTGCTTTGGGCTGTAAACGAAACTGACGGGTAATTTCGTTTCCTAAATTGGCACTGGCTCCTGCTCTGGTAACTACAATACCAGCAGCAACAGATACTAAGAAGGCGGGTATCTGAGCAACAATTCCGTCACCCACCGTCAAGATGGTAAAGGTTCTACCCGCTTCTACAGCAGCCATATCATATTGGACCATCCCTATGACAAAGCCCACCACGATATTGATACCGGTAATGATAATACCGGCAATAGCATCACCACGGACAAATTTACTAGCACCGTCCATGGCTCCATAGAATTCTGATTCTTTTTCAATCTCTTTACGACGGGATTTGGCGATTTTCATATCAATGATGCCCGCATTTAAGTCAGCATCAATCGCCATCTGTTTACCAGGCATCGCGTCCAAGGTAAAACGAGCAGCTACTTCAGCAATACGGCCAGCACCTTTAGAAATTACAATAAAGTTGATAACGAAAAAGATGGCGAATATTACGATACCGACAATAATATCACCACCCACCACAAAGTCACCAAAGCTATTAATCACACGCCCTGCCGCATCCGGCCCTTCAGCTCCATTTAACAAAATGGATTTGGTTGAGGCAATATTAAGTGAAAGCCTGAATAGAGTTACAACCAAGAGAACAGAAGGAAAAACATTAAAATCGAGAGGCTTTTGCATATAAACTGAAACTAAAAGAATCGTCACTGAGATGGTAATACTCAAAACGAGCATAAAGTCGAGAGTCATGGCTGGAAGTGGAATCAAGATAATTCCAATTATAACCATTAAACCCAAAGCTAATATCAAATCCGGATTGGCTAAATTCTTTAGTTGTAATAAACCTGTTCTTCCTTCACCCGCCATTTATAACCTCTTTTTTAATTGACACTTCTATTAATGCCATTTTTTAATCGATAAACGTAAGCAATCACTTCAGATACTGCTTTATATAGAGTCTCAGGGATCTCTTGCCCTACTTTCAACATCTTGTATAAAGTTCTAGCAAGCGGCTTATCTTCTACAATAGGGATTTCCTTTTCCTTGGCCACTTCTCGAAGTTTGAGGGCCAAAAAGTCCTGTCCTTTGGCAACCACAACAGGAGCTTTCATACCCTGTTCGTATTGAAGAGCCACTGCAAAGTGAGTGGGGTTGGTGACCAATACTGTTGCTTTATCCATATTTTGGATCATTCGACTCCGAGACAGTTGACGCTGAACATCACGGATCCGTCTTTTAATTAAGGGGTCACCTTCTCTATTTTTTAGTTCATCTTTTACATTTTGTTTGGTCATTTTCATTTTCTTCTGTAGGGTGACCCAATTATAAAAGAAGTCTATTCCACTGATTAAAACCAGGACAGCCAACACTCTTAAGAAAATATTGAAAATAACACTGCCCCAGTACCCCCACAATCCATCAATTGCAACCCCACCTAACTTAGGAATGGTATAAATTTCTCCTCCTAAGACAGAGTAAGAAATAAATGCCACCGTGGTAATTTTGGCGATGGATTTCAAGAGCTCCATGGCCACCTGGGTTGAGAAAAACCTTTTCATACCCGACAGAGGGTTCATTTTACCGAAGTTAGGTTTCATCCTTTGCCAACTAAAATTCATCTTGGTTTGAGAAAGACCAGCAACCAATACCATCACAAATACTAAGCTAAAAAGAGGGAAGAGGGCTTTTCCCACCATCTGTGCTAACAAAGAGAACAGCATCGAAGCATCATGGATTGAGAATGCTGTTTTGATACTTTGAGTGAACACAAAAATCATAATTTTCTTGAGTTCATCCAAGAAGTAAAGACCATAAAGCGAAAAAAATACCAAAGCACCTAATAGGGCAAATACAGAGGTAAATTCGCGCGACTGTGCAACTTCACCCTTCTGTCGAAACTCCTTCTTCCGTTCGTCGGTAGCTTCTTCGGTTTTTTCTTCAAAATCGTCTTCTAAAGCCATAGATAACCTTAATTACCTCACTGCCATTAAACTCATGGCATTGACAAAATGCTCTGAAAATAGATTAAAATAATTCATCAATTCATTGGTATAAAAACGCATTGAGAATAAAAATACGATAAACCCCACTAAAAAACTGATGGGGAAACTCAATACAAATACATTCACTTGAGGAACAGTACGAGCAATCATTCCCAAGGCAAACATGGTAAAAACAAGAGCCGTTAAGATCGGTGCTGCGAGCTTAATTCCAATAATAAAAATTTGGGCCGAAAAGGAAATCAAATTCTTAAATAATAAAGGAGATGGATTTAGCTCTCCTAACGGAATGACATGAAAAGAAACTTGCAAAGAGTGAATAAATACGTGGTGAAAATTAAGAGTAATAAATATAGCGGTGGCAATGACAGTTTTAAATTGAGAAAGTGGTGAGACCTGAGCACCACTAGAAGGATCTAGTAAATTAGCCATACCGAAACCCATCTGATATCCTACAAATTGAGCTGCCATGAGGACACCATGAAAGGCCACTTTGGCAATAAACCCAAGCACCAATCCAATCAATGACTCTTTGAGTAGCATCAATACTATATAGAGTGGGGGGATATTTTCACCTAAAGGTTGAAAGGAAACTAAAGGATAAATCATCACGGTGAGCATGAAAGCAAAGGCTATTTTTAAAGTCGGAGGAATTTGTCTATCACCAAGCATGGGAAGCCAAATAAAAATACCTATAATGCGGAAAAGGACTCCCATAAAATTGATAACGAGGGCTGAATCGATAGGCAAATTATTCATTGACTAAAAGCCTACCTCCCCAACACATAGTATGGTATGCGTTGGATTAAATTCACCGCAAAAAATTCAAATGATGAAAAAATCCATGGCGACAAGAGAGCCAGAGTCACAATAATACCAACTATTTTAGGAATAAAAGTTAGAGTCTGCTCATTAATTTGAGTGGCTGCTTGAAAAATGGATACCCCAAGACCAATCACCAATCCAGCGACTAACATAGGACCTCCCATTTTTATGGAGAGGATAATTGCATTCCTAGCTATTTCGCTGACCAATTCAGGACCCATTCTCTCACTCCTCTTCCTGAAAGTTAAATCTTCCAGTTTGAAATTTAAGCAAAGCTTTTTACCAATGAACCAACGATCAATTCCCAACCATCTATCAGAACAAAGAGAACTAGTTTAAAAGGAAGGCTTACAACTGTAGGAGGCAACATCAACATACCCATTGCCATCAGAACCGAAGACACCACCATATCTATAATTAAAAATGGTACATAGATTAAAAACCCAATCATAAAAGCCGTTTTGAGCTCTGATAAAACAAAACTAGGAATTAATACAAGAGTTGGAACTTCTTTGGCATTCTTTGGCTTGTCTATCTTAGCCATTTCGAGAAAGAGCTTAAGCTCTGCCTCTTTAGTTTGATTCAGCATCCAGGTTCTTATTGGAGCTTCCAAAGCATCTATGGCCTGTGATTGATTAATCTGTTTTGAAATATAGGGCTGCAAAGCTTGATCATTGATCTGCTTCAAAACCGGAGACATAATAAAAAAGGTGAGAAATAAACTGAGACCAATCAGCACTTGGTTAGGAGGCATGGTTTGAGTTCCCAACGCATGTCTCACAAAACTAAAGACGATGATCAATCTAGTAAAAGATGTCATTAAAAGAAGAATAGCTGGTGCCATGGTTAAAACTGTGAGAATGAGTACAATTTTAATGGCTGATACTACTTCTGTAGGATCATCTGTCTCAGTGACGGAAAACTTAACAGTTGGAAAGCCAAGACCTTGTGCATTTAGCTCTGTTCCAAAGAACAACGCAATAATAGCACCAATTCCAAAGGCAATAATAACATCAAATGTAAGTTTTCGATTGGTCACACAACATCCTTTTGAATGGTTTGCATAGTTTGAAGTTTATCTCTGATCATCTCTGTTACATCCGAAATGGTGTTATCCAAATTCTCTGTTTTCTCTTTAACCGTAGATTCTTTTTGATCTTGTTTGTTTACATATTCATCAAATTTGGCATAGGGATTGACTTTGGTACCAGAGGGAGAAGATACTAATTTTGTTTTTACGGGCACAGGCTCCGCTATCTGCTCTTCGTTACTCTCTGTTTCTTCTCCAATATTAGCTTTTGATTTGATGAGGTTCAAAATCTTGGAGACAGATGCTTTTTGAGCTTCTAATGAAATAGGAACCGGTGAAGCGATGGTTGTATTCTGATTGACTGTATTGGACGACCCAACTTTTTTAATCTTTTCAGGTTCCTCAGTGAGTTTTTGAATGGCCAATTTATTGTTTGCCAACTCGGCTTCACTGATCTTTTCATTTTTAGCCACTTTGTTTTCAATAACCGGCTGAGGACTTACCGTGGTTTTTTTCTCTGAAACCACCTTGATCATGGTAATGTTCTCAGGGGTCACACCGATCAGAATTTCCTCTCCATGAACTTCCATCAGCACTAAAGATTTCTTAGAATCTAGGTTATATGTCGAGAGATGCCTCAGGACTTTATCCTTAGTAAACAACGACTTACGTTTAAACGCCAGTTTTTTGACACCAAAGGCGATAACTAGAAAAAGCATTAAAAAAACCGAGATTACGGTTAGCTTTTTCATATAAACCTCTGAAAATAATGAATTAACTCCAGCGGTGGCAACATTTTTAACAGGAACCTTCTCATCTAGAGACAAAGCTTTCTCTAAAGGAGCCGCCACCACATTACTTTTCATTAGGTATTCCAAATGATTATTCTCTGTAGTTAACACGGCTCCGGTGGAAAACTTCTCTGCCTTTCCTCCTTTTAGTATCACTCGAGCAATTAAAATATCGGGAGTTGCCTGCAGGATAAAGAGTTTATTAATATCAGGTCCCACTCCATCTACAAATTTGCTGGTTTCTAAAGTGTAACTATTCTTAAACTTAAGTTGGATGTAGTTATCGATATATTTTACTTCCACATTATCCTTTGAAATATTTCTTTCAAAATCAAATGAAAGGCGAACCTGCCCCTCCCTTTCTTCTAGAATTTTGTATGATTGTAAGAGATTAGGACTATCACTCGCTTGAACTGGAACTAAGACAGCACAAAAGCAGGCGATCATGGTTAATCTACAAAATAAATTTAGACTCTTAATCATAAGAACACCTTTTTATAATACCAAGAGTGGTTAAGCTGCCCCTTGTTCAGCATTTTCTAATCCAATATTACTGACAACATCAGTTAAACGAACACCAAATCGTTCGTTGATCACAACTACCTCTCCTAAGGCAACGAGCTTATCGTTCACCAGGATTTCCATTGGTTCACCTGCCATTTTATCTAACTCAATTACTGAACCTTGACCTAACTGTAAGAGATCATTAACCAACATCCGAGTACGCCCTAGTTCCACCGATACATTCAATGGAACATCCAGGATCATTTTGATATTGGCTCCACCAACATCACTTACAGCGGCTTTAGCGGCAGCTTTGGCAACAATCTCCTCATGACTTTCATCGTCACTACCGTCACCATCTCCATCGTCGCCTCCACCTTCCAAATCGGCGAGCAAACTATCCACATCTGATTGACCGCCATCGTCTTCTTCGCCTAAATCAGTCAATCCAAAATCTTCAGCACTTAATAATTCATTTTTATCCATACCATCTGCCATTTAATTCTCCCTTTTGTTAGTGGTAATGGTGTTTAGTCAATTATAAACTCTGTAAAGTAGAGTTGTTTTATACTTCCTCTTTGGAGGAAGGAGTTTATAGTATTCATTATGGAAACTCGAAATTTCATTTTCCCTTCTGGATTCATTATGGACTTCTTCGTCTTGGTTGAAGTCATGGAAATTATGGTATCCCTAATTTTGGCCCGCCTTTGTTCAAGCTCTTCTTTAAACTTGTTAGTTGGCTCGTACTCTAAGGCAATAGTCATTTGGATGTATCTATCCTGATAAGCATCCGCTAAATTTACCTGGAACGGCGCCAATGCAAAGACATTTCCAATTTTACCCTCTGTAAGAGGATCCTTCTTGGTAATATCCGCCAGCTTTTCTTCCTCAGCCTTCTTAGCCGCCTCTTCTCCTTCTTTATGTTCTTCATCCTTCAAGATAGACTTGGCTTCCTCTGAAATTTCTTCCTTTTTTTCTTCTGGAGCCTTTTTCCCGAAAAACATGGTATACCCGAAAAAACCACCCGCTCCCAATACCACCACCACAACACCAATTATGATAAAGAGTTTCTTTTTCGTTCCTTCCCCTTCAATTACTTCTTCCTTATCATTTTCAGCCATTTCATTTCCTCCAACCAAGTAACCATAATTCAAAATTGTGTGATTAAAAGGTTTATTGCAATAACTATGCCGAATAACTAGAAGTAGGGTTTAAATAGTTATCTCTGTTGATTTCACCGGATAATGTGGACTAAAGAGAAAAAGAGTCAAGGAAATGACAAGGTATTTTTTACCCAGTTTATCGTCAAAATTCAGATATTCGTCAAAGTTTTGACGTTTGAAAAATATAACTAGATTCCGTCCGGAAACGGATGCGAAGAATTGGTGACAGTAGACATATTTAAAGGTTGGCAATAAACCTGATTAAAGCCATGATGTTTACTTTCTATAGGAATAGGTTCAGCTAAACACTTTTCAACTTGCTCAATAAGCTCTTCAATGTCAAAAGGTTTAGCAAAAAAGGCACTCCCACCGGCTTCCAGACAACGATATCTGGCCAGAGGATCTAATGTGCCGCTTATAAAAATGATGGGGATTTGTTTTCCAAAGGAGAGAGATTTGATAAACTTACAAGCTTCTATCCCATCCATACCAGGCATCTCAATATCTAAAAGGATTAAATCTGGGGACCAGGATAAAGTTTTATAGATACAATCATATCCATCAATTGCTTCCGCAGTCTGATATTCAAATGCCTCTAACAAACTTTGAAGCAATACAATATTAATAGGACCATCATCTGTAATTAGGATTTTAGTTTCATGAGGGGGCTTTAATTCCATAAAGTCGACTCCCAGCCAGCATAACACTGGTATTGACGTAAGTACAATTACCTACATAATCAATGATTTTTTTAGTTTATCCTTTTGGGATTAATTCATTGTTAATCATTTATTAAGACTCCCTAATATCTCTACCCAACTTTCTCCTTCCCCTTATTTCAAATTAATGATAAAATGTTTGATCAACGATGTAGTTATACGCTTAGAAGGAGAGCAACATGTCTGATACTGTAAACCCAGCTGAATATGAACGATTCAAAGAGATTCTTTTAGAAGAAAGAAAGAAACTTATTGATGAAGCTCTATCTCTCGAAGATGAAAAAATCACCATCAGCCAAGAAGACTTAAGTGATGAATCTGACATCGCTACTTTTGAAGAAAACCAGCATCTCAATTTGAGGCTCAAAGGCCGCGAACGGATTCTCATAAATAAAATACAGAAAGCCCTCGCGAGAATAGATAATAGAACTTATTTTGAGTGTGAAGAGTGTGGAGCTTTGATTTCTTTAAAACGGCTTCAAGCACGACCGGTTACGACCATGTGTATTGCATGTAAAGAATCTCAAGAAAGAAACGAGCGTCAAAGCGGCAAGTAAGAGCTACTTACCGCTCTTATCTACTTATTTAGACTCAGCTACCTCAGCATTTTCTAAAAGCACTTCCAGAGTTTTATCTCTAATAATTCTTCTATCAATATCTTGCTTCACCTCAGCAGTGACCTTTTTCATTAGCTCATCTTTAGATAACTGCATTCTTTCAGCCATCTCATCATAAACCTTTTCTAAATCAGCATCTTCTACTTTGATTTTCTCTTGATCAGCAACTTCTTTGATTACGTAGTCAGATTTTAATTGGAATTCAATCAGCGGTAAGACTTCACCACGAATCTTTTCATCATTTTTCAAACGCTCTATTTGAGGTTTCATTCTTTGAAAATCTTCATAGGATGGTCGACCGGAAGACTGATAAAGAAAGTTTTCTAACATCTGATCCACTAGGGAAGGAGGAATCTCGAATGGATTCTCATCGATTATCTGCTTTAAGATTTTCTCTTGCTTGGTTTGCTGATGGGCAAAATCGTCTTCTTTGGCAATTCTTCCTTTCACATCTTCTTTTAGTTTATCAAATGAATCAAAGCCATATCTCTTAGCAAATTCATCATCCAAACCAGGAACATGCCTTTCTTTTAGTTCAAGAATATCAAGTTTTAGTTCAGCCTGCTTCCCGCGAAGCTCTTCTACACTGAAATCATCTGGTAACTCAATTGAAACAGACTTAGACTCACCCTTAGTCATTCCAACCATAGCTTCATCAACTTGCTCGAAGATTTCTTTCTTCCCAACCTCAAATAAACGCCCTTTAAAAGAGAGATCTCCTGAAGATTTACCTTCCACCTCAGCAGAGGCATCTATTTCTACAAAATCGCCCACTTTCACAGCTCTCTCTTCTTTAACAACTTCATACTGAGCTGAGTTATTCGCCATTTTATCTAATTCACTGTTAACTTGCTCTTCTATTGGGGGACGCTTAGCAACTTCTATTTTTAGCCCCTTATAACTTTTAAGCTCAACCTTAGGATCGCTATCAACCATGGCCACATAAAAGAAATCTTTTCCCTCTTCAATATCTCCAAATTGTTCAATTTTAGGAACTGTCACTGGAGTGAGCTTTTCCTCTTCTAATGATTTAGAAAACGACCCCGTAACCAAACGCTTATAAACCTCTTGATTTATTTCATTCTTAAACTTATTTTTCAAAATGGTTACAGGAATTTTGCCTTTTCTAAACCCCTTCATTGTAATTGTTTTTTTCAAGTGAGAAACATAGTCATTAATTTCCTTGGTGACTTGTTCCGCTGGAATTTCAACGGTAAGCTTCTGTGTAACACTTGAAACGGTCTCTAATTTAGTCTCCACCAACACCCTCCAGTTTAATATTACTATGCACATACGTCGAGCATATGCTCTATTAACAGAATCAGCATATGAGGTCAAGTGAAAGACAGCACCAAATATCTCTCAATTTAGGGGGCAGGTAAAATACGAAAAAATGCCTCCTTATAAGGACCCAAGGAAATCAAAGTTGTTTTTTCCCCATCTTTCCGATAAAATTAATTAAATCCTGAATCCCTGGAAATTCGACAGATTAATCATCCAAGGGAATTGTTTGTGAAAGTACACTCTAGCTGGATGAGCCCGGGTTAGAAACTAAAACTCATCGCAAGGAAGGTAGTTATGGCCGTTATACCATTTGTCATCGAACAAACCAGTAAAGGAGAAAGACAATACGATATCTATTCGAGGCTATTGAAAGATTTTATTGTCTTGATTGGAACCCCCATCACTGATGATGTGTCAAATGCAGTGGTGGCTCAGCTTTTATTTTTACAATCAGTCGATCCCGATCGAGATGTGCAAATCTATATTAATTCTCCAGGTGGTTCCATCACAGCTGGATTGGCAATTTATGATACGATGAATCTAATTCACAATGACATTAGAACCTTTTGTCTTGGACAGGCTTGCAGTATGGCTACATGGTTACTTGCTGCCGGCACAAAGGGTAAGAGGTCTATCCTACCAAACGCTAGGGTTATGATACACCAACCAATAGGGGGTGCTACTGGGCAGGCTTCAGACATTCGAATTCAAGCCCAAGAAATAATCAATATTAAGAAAAAAATGATTCAAATTCTTTCAAAACACACCGAGAAGGATGAAGAGGCCATAGCAGCAGATATTGAAAGAGATTATTTTATGACCGCTGAAGACGCTAAGGCTTATGGAATAGTAGATCTCATTGTTGAACCATCTACGAAGAATGAAGACTAATTACTGCTATTTGGAGATTAAAATATGTCCAGAAACCGAAGTCGAGGACCTAACTTTCAAAACCTGAGTTGCTCATTTTGTGGAAAGAGTCAACACGAAGTCAAAAAACTTATTGAGGGGCCTTCCGTTTGGATTTGTAACGAATGTATAAATCTATGCAATGACATCCTAGTGGAAGAATCCCAAAAAGAAGACTCGCTCCAGCACTCGGGAGATCTTCCAACCCCGGTAGATATTAAAAATATCCTGGACGAGTATGTAATAGGTCAAGAACGGGCCAAGAAAACTCTGGCTGTTGCAGTATATAACCATTACAAACGGATCAATTCTAAATCAGCCAGTACAAATGATGTAGAGCTCCAAAAAAGTAACATTCTCTTAATAGGACCAACGGGTTCTGGTAAAACTCTACTGGCTCAATCTTTGGCTCGTATTTTAAATGTCCCTTTTACCATTACAGATGCGACTACTCTCACAGAGGCAGGTTATGTAGGTGAAGATGTTGAGAATATCATTCTTAATATTTTACAGGCTGCCGACTTCGATATTGATAGCGCTCAAAAAGGGATCATATATATAGATGAAATAGATAAAATCTCTCGCAAAGGAGAGAATACCTCCATTACTAGAGATGTTTCTGGAGAGGGCGTTCAGCAGGCATTATTAAAGCTGGTTGAAGGAACTGTGGCAAGTGTACCTCCAAGAGGCGGTCGTAAACATCCACAACAAGAACTCCTGCAAGTTGATACTGCAAATATCTTATTCATATGTGGCGGAGCCTTTGCAGGCCTAGAGGAGATTATTAAATCGAGAAGAGATGAAAGTAATTTTGGTTTTGGTTCCCCTGTCAAAGGAAAGTCTCAACGAACAATTGGTGAACTCTTAAAGGATGTGAGAACCGAAGATTTACTCAAATTTGGTCTTATTCCTGAGTTTATCGGTCGTCTTCCTGTGGTAGTTACCTTAGCTGAACTCGATGAAGATACTCTTTTAGAAATTTTAAAAACACCGAAAAATGCCATTCTCAAACAGTATAAGAGGCTGTTTGAATTAGAAAATGTAAATCTAAAGTACACTGACGGAGCCCTACGCTCCCTGGTGAAAGAAGCAATAAAAAGAAAAACAGGAGCCAGGGGATTGCGTTCTATTATTGAACAATCAATGCTCAATATTATGTACGAGATTCCCTCAAACAAAAACATCAAGGAGGTCATCTTAACGGAAGAAACCATTATGCACCATGCAGATCCTATTGTGGTTTATAAAACACCACAGGATTATGCGACCTCCACAACTAAATAGTTGTCTGACCCTTATTTTATAGGTCAAACCTTTTGTAGGAGATTTTATGAGTGATGATTCCAGTAACAAAGGTCAAATCCCATTACTTCCATTACGTGATACAATAATTTTTCCCTATACCGTCATCCCTTTCTTTGTAGGACGAGAAAAGTCTATTCATGCACTCGAAGACGCCATGTCCACCAATAAAGAGATCTTTTTGTCCACTCAAAAGAAAGCTAAAACGAATGATCCCATGCCAGAAGATATTTACGAAGTAGGGACCATTAGTTCGATTCTTCAGCTTTTAAAGCTACCCGATGGGACAGTCAAAGTATTGGTAGAAGGAAAGCAGAGAGCCAAGGTGGTGAGCTACCTTCAGTCAGAGCCTCATTTTCGAGTAGAGTATGAAGAGCTGAAAGAGGAGGCGGGAGAATTAGTTGAGACATCCGCCATGATGAGAACGGTGAAAGAAACATTCGACCAATATGTCAAACTTAATCGCCGCATACCGCCTGAAATGCTACTGTCTATCAGTTCCATAGAGGATGGATCAAAATTAGCAGACACCATTTTAGCTCATCTTGTTAACTTAAAATTAGAAGACAAACAACTGCTGTTGGAAACTTCGAATTTATTAAAGCGACTTGAAAAGATTTATGGATACATGCAGTCTGAAATCCAAATCTTAAAAGTAGAAAAGAAAATTCGAGCTCGCGTCAAAAAGCAGATGGAAAAAACTCAGAAAGATTATTATCTGAATGAGCAAATGCAGGCGATCCAACGAGAGTTGGGGGATCGAGATGACTTAAAAAATGAATTTCATGAGATTGAACAGAAGTTAAAAAAGAACAAGCTACCACAAGATGTTCATGACAAGATCAAAAAAGAGCTTTCTAAGCTCAAAATGATGTCTCCCATGTCTGCCGAGGCAACGGTAGTTAGAAATTATATCGATCACTTGATTAATCTGCCTTGGAATAAATTTACAGAAGACAGTGAAGATATAAAAGAGTCTGAGAAAATCTTAGACGAAGACCATTATGGTCTCCAAAAAGTTAAACAGAGAATTATTGAATACCTTTCTGTGCAATCCTTAGTTGATCACATGAAAGGTCCTATTCTTTGTCTAGTTGGACCTCCAGGAGTTGGTAAAACTTCCCTAGCAAAATCGGTGGCCCGCGCAACAGGTCGTAAGTTTTCTCGAATTGCTTTGGGTGGTGTCAAAGATGAAGCTGAGATTAGAGGACACCGACGAACCTATATTGGAGCTATGCCGGGCAAAATCATCTTAGCCATTAAAAAAGCGGGATCCTCAAATCCAGTTATTCTTTTGGACGAGGTGGATAAACTGGCTTCCGATCATCGAGGAGACCCCTCCTCTGCTCTATTGGAAGTTTTAGACCCCGAGCAAAACCATACTTTCACAGACCACTATTTAGATATTGAATTTGATCTGTCTAAAGTACTCTTTTTAGCAACAGCTAACTTTTTACAGAATATTCCAGGTCCATTAACTGATCGAATGGAACTGATTCAATTATCCAGTTATACGGAAATTGAAAAGATTCATATAGCCAAAGGATTTCTAGTTCCTAAACAGTTGGAAGCCAATGGAATTCAAGACTACAATGTAAATTATTCTCAAAAATCCCTCGAAGAGCTCATTCGTTTCTATACTAAAGAAGCAGGAGTTCGTAATTTAGAAAGGGAAGTGGCATCCATTGCTAGAAAAGTTGCTCATGAAATCGTAAAGAGTAAAAGTGATAAGAAGAAAAATGCTTCGAAGAAGTACCAAGTCACCCCGAAGTTGATAAACAAGTATCTGGGTCCAAGAAGATTTGACTACGGAAAATCTATGCAACATGATGAAATTGGTGTGGTTACCGGTTTAGCCTGGACTCAACTGGGTGGAGAGCTCATGGGAATCGAAGTCACCGTCCTGCCCGGCAAAGGAAACCTTCGAATCACGGGTAAACTCGGTGAAGTGATGCAGGAATCGGCACAGGCCGCCTTAAGCTATGTAAGATCACGAGCCGTGTATATTGGACTTAAAAAAGATTTTTATCAAACTATCGATATTCATATTCATGTGCCAGAAGGAGCGATTCCCAAAGATGGACCTTCAGCTGGTATTGCAATGGCCACAGCTATTACTTCTTCTTTAATCAAAGTCCCAATTTCTAAGACCATTGCCATGACAGGCGAAATCACATTGCGCGGGAGAGTCTTACCTATTGGTGGTCTTAAAGAAAAAGTACTCGCTGCTCATCGAGGTGGTATCAAACAGCTCATCATCCCTAAGCAAAATGAAAAAGATCTGCATGATGTTCCAAAGCGTATTGTAAATGCCTTTACTTTTACTTTTGCTGAGCATATGGATGAGGTGCTTATTAATGCACTCAATCTTCAAGATCGAGACTCTTTTTATAAAAAGATAAAAGAGGCGCATCTGATGTATCAGCCTGATGCAGTATCTGAACCAGTCCACTCTATCCAGTAAAGAAGGATATGAAGAAAAAAAACAAATCCCTTACTACTTGGGCAGATAACTACAATCGAGTTCAAATTCCTATCCTGATTGTTACATTAAGTGGCAGGGAGCTTTTTGCCAACGAATACTTTCAGTCAATATCTTCTGCCTCCCAAGAGGTGTTTAAAAGCGAGATTAAAAGTAAGCTCAAAGTCTCTAAAGCAAAAAGTCAACAGGTGGAATTTGAAATTGAGGATCAAACATGGCAAGTGCTGCTTCAGAAGTATACCGATGCGGATTCTCCTTATTTTCTTTGTCAATGTGTTGAGAGGGTTCATATACAATCCAATGCCACCTTGCTTCATCTAGACAAAATGAATACCATCGCTCTGTTGGCTGGAAGTGTAGCTCATGAATTAAATAATCCCATTGGATCCATCATGACTTACACCCAAATGCTATTGCAAGGTCAGCCAAAGAATTCACCGATGGTGAAGGATATGAAGATCATTTTGAGTGCCGCAGAGAAATGTCATCTTATAAATAAATCCCTACTCGATTATGTACGTAAAAATGACCAACCAGAAAAAAGGGTCATAGATAGCAACAGAGTCATCACGGAATGTGTGGATTGGGTTAAACTCCTTAATAACAAAAAAGATGAAATAAAAATACATACCAATTTATATAAAAGACCACTGCCTCTGCTAGGTCATCAATCGGAGCTATTTCAGGTCATTCTGAACTGCATCAATAACTCGATTCATGCAGTGGGAGATGCTGGAGAGATCTTTATTAACACCAAATTTAAAGATGGCTCTCAAAAAGAAATTGAAATATCCATTGAAGATAATGGACAAGGCATGACCCCATCAGAAGTGGATCATGCATTCGAACCCTTTTTCACCACCAAAGACGCCGAACAGGGAACTGGCTTAGGGCTTTATATTTGTAATAAGATCATTACTGAACATGGTGGATCAATTAGAATTAAAAGTGAACCCGGCAATGGTTCCACTATCTTTCTTAATCTTCCCAGCCAAAGTCGAAGGCTCATGAGCTGTACATAATTTTTTACCTAATTAGTTTTTTCTTGAAAATATTGCACTTCTAACTGGAGTTTAATCTGCTTTTTTTGCCAGACTTTTTCTTTAATCAATGAGATCAGTTTAAGAACATCACCAGCTGTGGCTTGCCCTTTATTTTCAATAAAGTTAGCATGTGATAAGGAAACCTCTGCGTCTCCAATTCGAAGACCTTTTAGATTGCACTCATCAATAATTTGCCCACTGGATTTACCTATGGAGTAATCATTTAAAAAGGTACAGCCAAATGTATTACTAGTAAATTGTTTGCTCTGTTCACGATGGGCATAGATGCGATCCATCTCTTGTTTGATTACTTCTGGCTCACCTCTTTCTAGCTGATAAATCACTTGGCTAATCACCCCATCTAGTTTTTGAAAGATGGATTTTTTATAATCAAATTGGCACTGATTGGAGGTGAAACTTTGCAGATCGCCGTTCTTCATCACTACATCAATTCGATGAATGACATCCTCTTGTGAAAAGCCAAAAGCTCGTGCATTCATAAAACAAGCACCACCCACAGTTCCAGGCAGTTGGTGCATAAAAACAAGCGTCTTCATTCCCTGTTTATAGGACTCTAATGAAGCCTTTATCGAAGGTGTTCCTGCTAAACAAGTTAACTGCATTTGTTTATCATCAAAGGACATTCCATTAAAATCTCTCAAAGAAATCACGGGTCTTATTATAGTCTCATCTTGAATTAAAAGATTACTGCCTCCACCTACCAAGAAAAAGGGTTGCTGTGCTCGATTGAATTCTTGCATCAACACAATCAATTGAGCCTGCTGATGAGGAAAATAAACACGCCGAGCCCTGCCACCGATCTTAATAGTGGTTAGCTCAGCGAGAGAATAGTTTTCTTTTGAAGGGATGCCTTTAAAAGGATCTTCCATTAAGTTACTCTGCGAAGGCCAATTTTACATGGGAGTTCATTGATTTTTAAGTCTTCTGTAAAGTCCACTTGGGAGGAGTCAAACTCATTGAAAACCACCTCATCCGTCAATGTCTCTTTCATTAAATAGTCTTGATGAGAGTTCACCACTTCTTTCAGTTCATCTTCTCCTGAAATAAAGAGATGGATATGATCTTCCACTTGGAAATCAGCTGATTTTCGTGCCTTTTGAACCCGACTGACCAGCTCTCTTGCATATCCTTCTGATATGAGTTCTGGGGTAAGACGGGTATCTAATACTACTGTTACACCAAAATCAGTGTCCACGACCATTCCCTCTTTAGGAGTTCGGTAAAGTAGCAGTTCCTCTTTTGCAATGGGTATATCTCCACAATTAGCAGGTTCTCCATTCATGATGGCGCATATTTCACTATTGGATAATTTGCCTGCCCACTGCATAACCTCTCTCGCTTGTTTACCTAATTTTGGTCCGAGGATTTTCATATTAGGCTTTGCTGAAAAGGTTACAAAATCCTCTTCCTTGGTGCTGAAATGAATATTCTTAAAGTTCAGTTCTTCTTTAATAATTCCTTCTAGGTGCTTAATTACAGCTTCATCTTCGGTATGAGAGGTAATCACAGTGAGATCGGCCAGCGGCTGTCGCACTTTTAAATTATTGGTCTGTCTTAAATTGCGTCCAAGAGCAACCACATCTTGAATCAACTTCATATCCCGTTCCAGCTTCTCTTTGATCTGTGACTGATCATGTAGAGGATAATCACAAAGATGAACACTCTCTTGTTCACTTCCTGACTCTGCTCCCTTCATCAGCTCAACCACGATGTTCTGATAAATCTCTTCAGAAATAAATGGAATAATGGGTGCAGTTAAACGGATATAAGTATTAAGAACATGGTAGAGAGTTTGATAGGCTGCCTCTTTATCGGGGGTAGCTTCAGAAGCCCAAAATCGCCTTCGGCTTCTTCTGATATACCAGTTGGTCAATTGGTCTAGAAAATCAATGAGAGCAGGAACCACCGCATAGAGATGATAGTTTTCCATTTCGGCGTTCACTTTTTTAATCAGGGTCTGTAGCTTAGATAAAATCCAAAGGTCTAGCTCACTTTGTTCCGCAGCGGCTCCACTCCCTGGTTTCCAGCTATCTATGTTCGCATAG
>CAYFLR010000006.1:196054-196763 GCA_964343805.1 uncultured bacterium
AAGCATTCCAAAATGGGAGAATGACTGACCGTACGGTATCTTTAACCCCTGCCTCTGAAAAACAGAGGTCTTCCGCCCTTAAAAGAGGAGAATTTATAAGATACAGTCTTAGAGCATCTGCTCCATATTGATTGAGAACATGAACAGGATCCGGATAGTTTTTAAGACTCTTACTCATTTTACGACCATCTTCGGCAAGTATGATACCGTTGACAATCACATTCTTAAATGGAGCTTTTCCAAAGAGAGCTGTTGATAATACATTGAGAGTATAGAACCATCCTCTAGTTTGATCCAAACCTTCGGCGATAAAGTCCGCAGGAAAATTCTGTTCAAAGTAATTTTGGTTCTCTTTAGGATAATGATGTTGGGCATAGGGCATAGAACCTGACTCAAACCAACAATCAAACACTTCTGGAATACGAGTCATTGTTCCAGAGCAGGAATCATCCACACAACTAAAGGTATGAGGATCAATAAAGTGACGATGAAGGTCATCCACTTTGACACCAGCCCGCTCTTCCAGCTCATCTTTATTACCGATACAATGGGTTTTACCACAAGTATCACATCGCCAAACTGGAAGAGGACAACCCCAGTATCGATTCCTAGAAATAGCCCAGTCCCTCACATCCTCCAGCCATTTACCAAACCGGCCATTCTTAATATGCTCTGGAACCCAATGAATTTCTTGATTGCTCGCAATCAG
>CAYFLR010000007.1:0-21553 GCA_964343805.1 uncultured bacterium
GTGGTAACAATATTTTAGCAGAATCTTTCATGCCCCTTTTTTTGATGAAGAGCCTCTCCCAATCATTACGTGGATAATAAGGGAAATTTTAAAACCACCTTTTCTTCATCAATGAAGATTGGAGCCTACTGGCTGAATGTCTTTAATGATGGAGCTTTCAATTTCTTGTTGGAGTTTGCCCAACAATTTATTTTTGTGGATGAAAGACTTAGTAAATCAAAGACCCTCAGTGGGCCAGAGCTCGCCATGACTATAGAGTTTCCTATCCAAAAGCATTATTCTGCAGACTTTAGGGGATCTTCCACTACTGCCTTCTTTGTCAGGTCGGGAATTATATATACGGTTAAGAGAGCCACTCTGCTTGCTGGTTCTCCAGATCTTTTCAATGGTCAAAGTGTTTCATTTGGCGTGCCCCTGCATTTCTAGTTGAATAATAACAGAACGGCCAGAAAACTCGTTAATAAAATATTAATGCATTCTCAGGCCATTTTTAACTCGAAAAACGGCCAGAAAACCTTTTAATAGCTTATTAATGAAGTCTGAGACCGTTTTGGTAAGGAAAAGCGGCCAGAAAACTCGTTAATATTTTATTAACGGCTTTTCAGGCCAAAACCATAGCCAAAACTGAGTTGCAAAAGCTCTTATATTCTCGTCATCAAAGCTAATTCTTTAGGGTGGGGTCCTAAATAGGATTGTTGTAATAAGTATTCAATATCTAGAATAGTTGAATAGTGTTTAATCAAGGTAATCGGTACAATGATGGGCACAATACCATTTCGGTAATCCAGGATAACAGCAGCTATTTGCTGTTTAGTAAGCGAGTTCAGTTTTTTCTTAAAAAATCCAACCATATGTTGCATCACATTGACATTTTTGGCAATGGTGGATCGCTTCTTTAAAGCAGTCATAAAGAGGTTTTCATACTCACTCACCACGGTTTTAATCGGACGCTTTTTAGCCTCAGCCACTATTACTCCCAGCTTTCTATAGGTGACTTCACAATGACTCAAGATAGAGAATTTATGTGTGCTGTGAAACTCTACTAACTTCCCAACGGTGGGGCGATTTACTACTTGTGTTTGAAAGACATAGTAAGCAAAAACTCGACTCACCCAATTCTCTCGCAGAGCTGGATCGCAAAGCCTTCCTTCTTCTTCGACGGGTAGATTGGGAATTGCCTCCATGAGATGTTTAGCGAACAGACCGATTCCACTATGTAAGGGACTTACCCCATGTCCGCGATAAATTTTAACTTTGCCCATGCCACAGGAAGGAGATTTCGACTTCAGAATATAACCATAGATGGATTGTTTTTGAATCTTTTTAATACGCTTGCTAGCATACTTTTCCATTTGTGAGGTGATGTCAGCTTCCGTTTTGGGTTGGATTAAATGAGGATTTTTATCTCTTAATTCAAGGCGAAGTGTTGGTCTGGGAGTGCCCAGACCTAATTCAACTTCTGGACAAACAGGAATCCATTCAAAGTATTGCCCTAAGGTTCCAGTAATATATTTATCATGCTTATGACCGCCATTAAATCGTACACTTTCACCCAGCAGGCAAGATGAAATTCCTATTGGTATTTTGTCTTTTTCATGCATCATATCTAAACACCCTTTATGCGAAAATATCTGAGACCACTTTTTTACGGTAGGAGAATATTTTTTCAATATCTCTTTTGATAAAAAGGAACGCAACCAACCGCCCAAGCATACCCATGGGGATTTTAAAATGGATCTTATCCCGGATTAAAGTTCCTTCCCCAAGTGGAAGAAAATCATGGGTATGGTGCCATATCTTATAGGGACCTTTGAGCTGAAAATCTATGAATGATTTTTCTGGCTGAAAATCAATAATTTTTGAACGCCATAGGAGGGGGAGACCGTGAAGTCTCAGCCGGTAATCTATGATGCTGTCTTTTTGAATGGTGGGAGTCGACATGGACTCAACTTTAAAATGAAGAAAGGGAGGGGTTATTTTCTCTAAGTTTTTTTCAGTGGAGAAAAACTTCCACACCTTCTGTATATCCTGGGGAACCCACTGGGTGTACTCGATCGTAGTGGAATCTTTTTTGGGGGACTCTAATAAATCTCTCAAGGCGAGATCAATAGTGTTAAATTTTAATTTAAATCCATCTTTTTGAAGTCGTTCTGGAACAACTCTTTGACTCATAAGGATCAGTTCAGCCTTTTTTCCCAAAACCAACTTTAACAGGAACGAGGGCACCTTAGCTGCCTCTATTCCTGAAAAGTGATTTAAAAGAGCTTTATGGAGTTGCCCATATGTTATGGGTTCGGGAGCGGTGAGATTATAGGTGCCTAAATACTTATTTTGATCGAGGGCTGCTAATATAAATCGGGATAAATCCTCAATATGAATCCAGCTGAAATACTGCTTGCCACTTCCAACAGTGGCACCTACTCCCATATGATACGGCATCAGGATTTCATTTAATGCCCCCCCAGAGTTTCCTAATACCACTCCGATTCGCATAACCACTGAGCGAGTTTTTTGGGAGAGATTTGAAAGACCCGCTTCCCATTGCTTGCTGGTTCTGGCTAAGAAACCTTCACCTGAATCTAATTGTTCATTGATGACTTCTGAATCTCTGTCTCCATAGTAACCAATGGCTGAAGCCTGTAAAAGGTTAGATATCTGAAATTTGTTGGCTGCGAATACCACCTTGTCAGTAACCTTGACTCTAGATTCTAAAATTCTTTTCTGCTTAGCGGCTGTCCATCGTCCTTGTCCAATAGATTCGCCTGCCAGATTAATAATGGATGAGACACCTTCTAATGCACTATCCGGTATATCATCTTGTGCATTCCACTCAAACTGAACTGCTGGAAACGAAAGCGTGCTATCTTTTTTCATCTTGCGTGTCAGTAAATGGATCTCATAACCTGCATTGACTAGCATTGGTCCCAGGTAGTTTCCAATAAATCCGCTTCCTCCAACCAGTAATACTTTCTTATTATTCATTGTCATTTTCCAAAATTTTTATTTCCGTCGAATAGAAGGGTAACACCTTAGTATTAAGATAGGGCTAATTGGTTATAAAGATTTATATACAACTTTTGATAAAAATCACCAATGACATTTTCTTTGGGGGTTCTTTCTAAATCATAATAACTGAGAACTAGGGCTGATAAAGATTAACCGTATCAATCACCCCATATAAGGTTGAATCAAGGCTGAAATCACTCTTATCGATCCAATATCTAATCTCATCAATGTTTTGATTAAAACCTAAGTTGGGATCATAGACCTTGAGTTTAATAAAGTTTTGATCTTCGACAAAACCTACAATGAGAATAGCATGCTCCGCTCTCCTAGCTGAAGGCCTAAAAATCATCTTTACCGGACGATTCAGAGAGAGTTGATTTTTCATATTGAGGAGGGTTTTGGCATCGAGTTTGTCTCTCACAAAGTAAGCTGTAATGAGACTCTGCACTCCGTTCATCCTTTGATTTTCAATTAATAAGGTGCGGTAGAGATCTTGCTCATCAATGCTCTTGGTAAATTCTTTGATATTAGCAAAGCCAGGTACTGTGACCGATTCTCCACGGACCGCTCTTTGAAATAGGTAGAGATTGAAGGAGGCACTTTTTTTAGGGCGATGGGGTTTAAACTTAACATATCTCATTAACTGTTCTTGAACTCTTACTAGTCCATAACAAACACCTGCGGTACTTTCACCTTCATTAATTTTTTGCCCGTTGATAAATGATAGAGTGTCAGTGGATTTAAACTGAGTTAAATCGAATTCATCATCCTCTTCATAAACGAGATACGGAGTTAAATATAAATCACCTTTGATAATTTGATCTATATAGAGAATACTGATCTTGGAAAGCCTAAGTGCAGACTTTGATTGCCGTTTAAAGCTAATCGGTACCCCATCCCATAAGAAAACATTTTCGTTGTTTCCATAGCTGATTTCTTTGATTGGATGAGAGAAGGAGACTGGAAATTCTGCTCCGGTCACCGATTTTAAAACAAATTCTAATTCAAAAAATACTTTGTTACTTCGGGTTATTAATTTCCCGCTTTCGTAGGCGAGAGGGAAAACATCGTCTAACACCTTATTTGTTTCCAGATCTCTTAAACCGCCGATTAATAGTCCCTTGGGGTTACTCGCCAAATTTTTAATTTTAATTTGCTTATGATCTTTTTTGAATAACTGAAATAGTGAACTTCTTTTTTTTCTTAACTCGTAAGGAATGAGAGAATAGATCAATCTTCTGATGGCTTTGTTTAGCTTAGAGTTGTCTGCTTCTTTATAGAGTTTAGCCAGCTTGAGATATCCCACGGCTCTTCGATTAAATTGAATTTTTAACAATAAAGATTTTAGATCTGTTGTATTTATTTGACCCTGAAATGGCTCTAATAGGGGAATGTATTTTCTAACTATCTTATCTCGTATCGTTTTATAACCGTGTTCTATGGTGGTCTTCTTGATTAAGCCCTGCTTTTGCAAAAGGGTGGGAAGTTCGATGGGGATATTTGATTTAAAACTACCTAATTCGATCTTCAGAGATCTTTCTAAAATCTGGCCCACATTGCTGGAGCAATTATTAAAGAAGAAGTTGTAATCAATATCTTGATTTTGCATCAAGGATATATTTTCAATGACCGAGTCAATCTCTATTTGGGATACATCTAACTCATAATTTGTAAGATCTCTATTTTCTAGCTCCCGATGCTGGTAGGAGATCACCCTGACTCTTTCTAGTACGGTTTTTAATTTATAACTGGAACCTAAACCAACACCCCTAAAGTAGCTTATTTCATGAGGCAGTACATCCGCAACGAATTCTAAGACCACATCCTCTTGACTTAAACTGTTTTTACTAAATCTGAGATAGGCATGTCCAAAAGAAGACTGAGCTCTATTAAAAGGTGCTGCCACGGTCAGAGATAATTGACGGTACTCACCCTTTTGCAGTGTTAGATGGTCATTTGACAATCCAACACTTGCAATAAGAGTTTGAAATAAAATAAGGAAAGTTAATTTAGATAAACTCATAATTAGTTTCGGTGTCTATTTAACTTCAGGTTTTTCAACTGAAAGCTTTACTTTTCCTTCGGTCAATGATTGAGCTAATTTTGATATTGAAACTCCGGCTTTTTTAGCTGCAGCATTTAATAATTCATAACCCGTTTCAGAGATTTTTCCTGCTTTTTCATCTTCCAGATAGTTTTCAGCTTGAGTGGTTAACACTGCCAAAGTTTCCTCTTGGTTGAGTTCAACTTCACTATCTCCGATAATAATAGTTGGTAAAGATGTGGTAATGACAATGGGGCAAATGTGAGGATCTTTTTCCCATGCATAGGGTCCTAGACAGCCTAGTTGTCCTTCGAGTAACGTTTTGGTTTCACTTTTTGGTTCATCTCTTACTTCTTTACAATTGGATACCACAAGACTAAAAAAAGCGATTAATACGATGTAAATAGTAACTCTCATTATTTTATCTCCCTTTGAAGTGAAAATAGATAACTCCTAGACCCAAGTAGAATGAAATGCAATTAATGGGCCAACGGATGGGATATGAGGATGACTGTCAAAATCGTTGATAATTAAGAAGAAATTCTTACCTAGACTTTTAAAGTCCCGAGGGACTGTTTAAAAAATGGACATTTTAGTTGCGAGTTAGATACTCTTTTTACAATGTTGGGAAGTCAATATAATATCATGTACTTAGCTCTTATTTCAGCGTATAATTTGGACTATGTTGAAAGCCGCTCTTACCCTCATACTCATGTGTTTATTATGCTCTCACTATGAACTTTATGCCCAAAAGCGCATGAAAAAGTCTAAAAGGGGAGCTAAAAGGGCAAAAAAATCAAAAACCATTAAAAAAGAAGGCTTTTGGCCTCGGTTTTCCCAAATGATGATTGATCAATTGACTGGTGTCGAAGTGAGCTATTATGCTGGATCAACCAAAGCATTGTCCCATATTGGAGACGGTGGTAATGAAGAAGTGGTTGCTAGTGGGGATCAGAAAATAAGTGGTTTCTCTGCCAGTATTTATAATCCAAAGAGAGGTTTTTACCTCTCTTTTTATCCCTCGTTCATCACTCAAAGAATTTCCATAAGTGACTTTGCGAAAGATGTCCCCATAACCCATGAACCAGGAAAGGACAGTATACCTGCGGTAATCACCGACTTTGCATCCGGTCATAAGATGGATTCTGACTTGCAAAATGTTTACGATTTGGATTTTTTCTCCCTTCACTTGGTTGCCGCTGTGGGCTACCTCTATTCCACTCGATGTAAATCACGGATGATTTGCTTTTATTTGGAGGGACGCCTCGCTTCTCACCTGCTGGATTCCACTTGGATGATGGTTGATGTGGGGAAGGAGCGTTTTGATGGGTATCGTTTTAATTTTTGGCAATCCCTCGGCTATGGAATAAACTCTGGTCTCCGTTTTCCTAAAGTGAAGATGACCCTCGATGTGGGCTATCTATGGTTTTTTTCACCAGAAATGCAGCTCCCTGATAATGTGGAATTTCAAGGTCCTATTATATATGACCAGAGTAATAATATTTTTAAAAGATCAAGAATTTTAGTGAATATGATCGAGTTTAGCAGTCAGGTTTATTCTGTGACGGTGGGATATAAATTTTAAATCATGGGAAGATAGGCTAATGAAAATTCACTCGCTATCAAGTTTACAAAGGTTTTTTATTATTCTTGCAATTGCCATTTGTATTGGATCCTTTCACTGCGGTTCCAATGAGAGCTATCATGATGCACCCAGTCGAATAATAACCATCACTTTTGAAAATAAGAGTCAGTTTGATATTCATCATATTTTTCTCTATCCTCCAGATCAGACTTATCTCAATCAAGAATCCAAAATTACTCAACCCCTTTCTCCGGGTAACATAAATAAGATCAGCGTTAATGCATCCACCTATTTAGCAACTGTGACAAGACGTAAGAACAAAGATGGGCCCTTAATCGGTCTTACTACAGCTTATATACTAGAGGCCAACTCCTCTCTCTGGTTAGAGTGTTATGATGATTCTTTTCGATTAAGGAAGGATTCTTTCCCCACCCTAGATAATAATAACCAGGGGGTACTAAGCAGTAGCAATAACAGTAATAACAATAATAATAACGGTCAATAGAACCGACCGAACTAGATTAACACGTGAATAATTCAGCAATATTTGATATTCTAGAAGGGTTGTAAATCAAAATGATTCTGTTTAATAGAGCTTAAACCTGAAAATGAGTGTGCATAAATGATTACAAGTAACAAGAAGGATTTTGATACCCTACTGAATGCTTTTAAGCAGCAAAAAGTCATTCGTCTGCGGAATAAACATGGGGTCCTTTTTGAAAACATTGTCCCAGTTACCATGACGCGGGATAAGTTGATCTGTGTTCAACCCATCACCCGTCATATTCTTATGTTTGAGCAAGCGGAAGATGTCCAAATCATCGGTGACTTGCCAAAAGATAGTAAACAGCTCACTGCTGTGCATGAATTTAAAACACCTCAATCCTGCTTTATAAATACTAAAGAAGGAGAAAAGTTCAAAGGTTTGATTAAGACCTTTTCTATCCAAAATATGGCAATTACTACCAAGCATCACCTGGTGTTAGATCGAGATGAAGTGGTGAGTTTGGCCATTCTAGATCGCAATTACAAAGCCAAAGTTCGTGATATAAAAGGTTCTTCCCTGAGTGTACACTATGATTATTTTTCAGGTGTTCGTATTGCCCGAGCTTATAATGTCCAAGTGCAGGAAACTGTCAATGCTAATCTCCAGCAAAAAGATGTTCAACAGGCTATTTTAAAGCTAAAGGAACAGGCAAAAGGAGGAAAGCTGGTGGATCAATATCTGCTCAATATTCCCCAATTGATTAAGAATTTAGATCTAGTGGATGAAATGTACTGTAAGAGGGTGCTGGATATTCTGCAAGAGACTGTTCAAAGCATTATCGAATTCTTCTTCTCTCTAGTGGAAGGAAGTGAAAAAACTCACTTAGAGAGCTTTATGGGGCTCTATCAGGATGGGGATGAGGAGGTCGCCAGTGCTCAACAAGATATTAACGATGATATTGACGATCTTATCAGTCAAGTTCAAGCCCAAATGGAAGAAGGAGATGATGCTGAAATAGAAGTGGTTGAGGATGAAAGTAAAAAGCAAGCTCGCCTCTCTCTAGCCGGTTATCAAAAGCATTTAGAGGGCAAACATGTCTCTCAAAAAAATCTCGAAGAGAGTTTGGAAGAGTTTGTGGAGCATTTGCAGTTTCACGATTTGATCCGGCAGATGTTTGAAAATGTCCATGAAAACTTTAGACTACTCAGCCAGCTCTTAATGAAAAATATCGAAAAGGTTCGTGCGGTTGATCAGTTTGACTTTTCGCCCTTTTTGCAGGATATGAATTCTCGTTTTATTTCCTCCAAAGAGCGCAAGGTTTTTTATCATTTTCTCAACCAACTGTTAGAAACCAAACCCTCTGCCAAGCAGGTTAAAAAACCACCAGCAAAGCTGATGCTCACATTCAATTTTTTTACCAAACACTACTTTGCCTTTGTAAAAAATATTTTAAGCTCTACTTCCGTGTTCACCGAAAAAGCGGTGAATATCCTGGCGGCTCGCATAAAATACTTAATGGCCGAGTCCGATCGATTGGAAGTGTTCTCGGAAGATTCCATAAAAAGTATGGCCAAGGTGGGCGAAGTGATGGATAAAAATATCAGTTCCAACGCCAAGAAAAGTAAATTAACTAAACAGATGGCGAGTGATTTGAGGGATGTGGCTCAACAAAATAAAGATTTTCATGACAAAATTAGTCCCATATTAGAGTTCTTTAAGTTTCATGAAAATGTGCAAAATAAAACAGGCACCTGGCTCAAAACTCTTTCCCTTTATCGTAAAGCGCTCTTTTTTACCCGGGATGATGAAATTCGCAGTGTCTTTAACGAGAGTCAGAAAGATTTCTCTTCCTTCCTGTCAAAAATTCAAGATTTGTCTGCAGATGAGTATGATCACAAAATGCTCGCCAGTATTTTTGAAGGTCGAATCGATAGTATTCGAACAAGTTAATATTTATCCTCGTATTTCTTAATTATATCAACTGTTTAGGTGTATATCTAAAGGGGTTGGTGTAACTTTCCGAAGGGTTAAAACATAGCATTAATATAGGTACAAGGGTTTTAGTATGAAGAAGCTAACAATTTCCTTAACGCTGGTTCTGACTCTTTTAGTCCTTTCTTTTGGATCCTATGCTTGCAAAAAGAGGAAAGCAGATACTAATGATTCTCAAGTTTCTAGTTCCACACGTTACCTCAGAGCTCATAGTGCGCGAACCACTTTATTTAATGGACAGCAAAATGATTTACCTTTTTGTCCTCGGGCTAAAGCTCTCAATTTAGTTAACGCCTATTGGTTAGCCATTTTTGCAGAAAATCAATACTCTCATTTTAAAATTGTGGCTCCTGAACTGGAAAGAATTGGCTTTGCAAAACCAGGAGAAGGTAAATTTTTTCAAAATGCCGCATATAAGATGGCTGATTATCGACTCAGAGGTTGCATAAGAGATGAAGACGATCCCCTATACAAACCCTATGAGGATGCAAAGCCCTGTGAGAAAGAAGATCAATTAGCCGCACTTTCCTTTGAGCAATCAACCCTGCAAGGGAATTCTGGGAGCGAGAACCTTCATTTCTATTCTGCGGGTCATATAGACAGGGAAAGACTCATTTTTAAAAAAGGCAGCGCTCAGGCGGTCCTAGCCATTCATCGAAAAAAGAATGTGGGAATTTTAGCTTTCAGGGGGACAGAACCAGATGAAAAGATGGATATTAAAGTGGATGTTATGATTAAAAAGAAGCATCTTAATGATAATTGGGGAAAAGTTCATAAAGGTTTTATGAATTCCTTGGACTCAATTCGTCCCTTTATAGAGAAAGAGTTACACAAGGAAAAGTATAAAGGCCTAGACCTATGGATTACAGGTCACTCGCTGGGGGGAGCCTTAGCCACTTTGATGGCCTCTAAAATTCTTGAGGACATGGAGGGGGAGACAATTCATTATAATTTAGCTGGAGTATATACCTTTGGATCGCCTAGGGTTGGTGATATTACTTATCGGGACAAATTTGCCCAAACTGTTAAACGCTTTAATATTCCCTTTTATAGATTTAGAAACGGGACTGATCTTGTGACTCGCATTCCCACTGGAGTAAAAAATAAGTTTTACCACGTGGGGACTTTAGTTTACTTCCCATTTGCTCAAAAGGGTGAAAATCAAATTTCATCTATCTTATATCAGGAAGAAGATATCCGTCAGTCTGACTATTTTGAGTCTCAAGCATCCTTGTTTCAAAAGCAATTCAGTTCCAAAATGATTCAAATGGGATTAATGCCCTTTGTGGATCAAATTGGAAGCAGTATCTATGAGCAGATGAGTTTGTTAAAAAATGGTATTGTTCATCATTCTATGAGTGGAATGCCTGCGGATCCTGGTTACCTTGATCAGATAAGAGATCATTTGTCTCATAATTTAAATCAGATTGAACTAAGTGAAAGTCAATTGATTAATTGTGGACCGGAAGATGCACCAATCCAGCCGTTTTTTAAGGATCGTCAATCTCATTAAGCTACTATCTTCATGAATTTTAGAAAATGTAATTAAGCTATATTAATCAGCCAAACAATTTGATATGAGAAAAGCCTCTTTAGAAAATAAATAGTGAGACTCTCTATGAAACTATCTACTCTCTGCTACATTATTAAGGACGATCAAGTTCTTATGATTCACCGAACTAAAAAGAAAAACGATTTTCATGAAGGAAAATGGAACGGGTTGGGAGGGAAATTTGAACCGGGAGAATCCCCTGAGCAATGTGTGATAAGAGAGGTTTATGAAGAGAGTGGTTTAAAAATTTCCAAACCTAAAATGAGATCCTTCTTATCTTTTCCTCGTTTCATGAATGACGAAGACTGGTATGTATTTTTATTTGTAGCTGATGAATTTACCGGTGAACTGAACAGTTCCTCCGAGGGGGAGTTAAAGTGGATCCACCGGGATAAAATATTAGACCTTAATTTATGGGAAGGGGATCGAGTCTTTTTGCAGCAACTCAGCCAAGAGGGATTTTGCTCAGGGAGTTTTTATTATGAAAATGGGCAACTCATTGATTCCCATCTGATTGCCCATACCCAAGAATCCACTCCACTTATCATGGATTCAACTCTGCCACCAATCTAATTCCTGTCACATCACTGCGGTAGCCGCCTCCATGATCAGGACTGCTGTTAGCGGTTTGGCAGGTCCAGGCTAAATCGGACCAACTGCCCCCTTTTTGTACCCAGTCTGACTTTCCATCTTTATGTGAAAGCACCCATTCAGCCACATTCCCATGGAGATCAAAAATGGGTTTGCCATTTACAACCACTGGTTTTAATTGAGCCACCGCATGGGTTCTCTTATTGGCATTTTCTCCCATCCAGGCATATTCAGTAATCTTAGCCCAATCCCCACCAAAAGAGAAAACCTCTTTTTGATTTCCTAAGAGTCTAGCTACATACTCCCACTCGGCTTCAGTGGGAAGGCGGTAGACCATCCCTTTTTTATGTTCGGGCAAGAGATAGGGAATGAGTGGGCTATCTTCCATCACTAATTCATTTATTCTATTTGCAAAAGCTACTCCGTCTTTCCATCCTACCGTATCTACAGGATGATCTGGTTGGACTCTGACTTTATGTCCTTGCCCTTCCACAAACTGAGTTTTGGCACCCTCTACAAAGCCTGAAGGGTTCACCCCCATCACCATGGCATATTGCAATTGGGTCACTTCTGTGGTTTGGAAGGCAAAAGGACGTTCTATAACTTCCTTTATTTCCTTTTGGGCGTAGGTGTAAAAATAATGTCCTTTCTCTATCATGACCATGGAAATTTTTTGATAGAGATTGAGGGTTTTAATAAAGGCTTTTTTGCGTTCGACTGTCTCTACTTTTTTTCGCTTTAATTTAATCAAAATCCATTCCGAAACCTTTTGCCGATCAAAGTGGGGATGTTGTAAAAACTTCTCAATACCATAGTAATGTAAAGTCCCTTCGGAGCTGCTGGCCGCCTCGGTTAAACTAAGGGGATTTTTTATTTTCGGTTCGGTCAAACTCTCCAAAAGTCTTTCAAGTTGAGGCTCTTTTAAAACTCCCTTTTGGACTAAAGTGTCAAGATAGGAAATAAAATCCTTAGTGGTGTCTTTAGGAACCGAATATTGCTTCCAAGCTTGTCTCTGGCGGTGTTGCATATTTTTGCAAATGGGAGGAGTGGGACTCACTGTATTGGCATAGGAGAGTGATTCAAAGAGGAAAATAACTATTAAGCAAAATGTTAAGAAGCTTCTTAGCATAATAAAAACCTTTTTAATTGATCAGAAGCAGAGTGAACCGGAAGAGGGTTTCATATTAATTCCCTCTTCACCCCAGCGCTCATACAGGTAGGCAGAAATATCCTCTCCCACCACGGGATTTAAAATGTCCTTAACAAAATGAACACCCTTTTTACATCGATTCTCAACGAGTTTTTCAATGACTTTCTGAAGTATCGCATGTCCATAGGTTCGTTCTAGGTAGTCCCAAAAGCAGTAGGCACTATAGTAAAAATAGATTTCCGGAGTGTCTCCTCCAATTTTAAAGTGCTGTAATGGGAGTAGATCCATGACCACAGGACCTCCCGAAAAAGAGGGAATGCGCATGGTTTTATCAAAGCAGTAGAGATCATTACTTATCTCTTTTTTATCATTGGCCCTCCTACTGCTTTCCATATAGGTGGCGAGCCCTTCATTAAGCATGAGAGGCAGAGGTAAATTATGTACCAGCACATGAGTCATCTCATGGTTGTTACCCCCCAGATCGGTACGGAAAATCTTATTCTCCTCTTCATCAAATTCACTTGCACTCCTTTGCCAACCCGATAAGCTATTAGATACGTTCATAAAGACCACTTGAGGTGGCTTGCCTAGAGAGGATCCAGCGCTGCCTCCCCGACTCGTAGAGCTCACACTCAAAATTTGCAATACGCAAGGAGCATCCAAATCAATTCCTAAATAGTGACTCACACCATTAAATGAAGTGGCATTCCCCTCTGCAAAGGCGGGGAGTAAATCTTCCATTACGGCAGGACCGGTGGCCACCATCCGTCCATAGTAAGCGGTTTTTTCTCCTAATTTCATTTTGACAAAATTAGAAGCCTTACATTTTCGTTCTTGGCTGGCATCTCCTGTGAGAGTGACACCCTCAGCTATTTGCTCATTGTCAAAAGAGTCAGCTCGGTTTAGCTCGGGTGTGTAATAGGATCCCCAGGTGTTTTTAATAATCTCACCCACATCTTCTCCCACCGCCGGATTGATCACATCTTTGATAAATCCGGCCTTGGGATCTGATTTGGTGGTAAGGAGATTGTGCATGATTTTTTGAAAGGCTTTATGCCCATATCTCTTTTCAATCCAATACCAGAAACAGGCTCCGGCAATTTGAGCGTACCAGCTGGGAACCTTTTCAATATGCATGCTCATGAGCTGATCTTTGTCACTGCTATATCCGAAACGATCTCCCAGGCATTGAATGTTTCGCTCAAAATCTTTCCCCGTGATGGGAATACGCTTTTCGTCTTGCAGGTAGCGAATCAAACCCAACGTAAAATCTCTAGGGAGGAGTGTGTCGTGGAAAATGGCTTCCACCATAAAGGTTCTATCTAATACATTTCCCGCTTCTAAGATTCGATCATAGTTGGATTCATAATTAGGAGTTTTAAGTTTGCTACTTTCAACACTCTGAAAAAGTCCCTCTGCAGGCTCTCCATAGAGTTTGAATTTTTTGCGGGTGATGGTGTAGGGGGTGGCTTCAAAGACCACACAGTCGTAGGGAAATTCTACTCCTAAATAGGCTAAGATTTTATCGAAGACAGTGGCGGTCATAGCCACCTCTTTTGCTCCCATATCATGAGAACGGAAGTTTAAAATGACACTCACTCGTCCTTGGTTAAAAACCTTGTATTCGTCGTGGTATTTTTTAGCTTCATCAATAACGGTGGGCAGCAGTTGCCACTCTATTTTTTTACAGTCGGCGGTGTAATTACTATTATGGTTGCCACCGTCCGCATTGTTGCTGTTATCAAAGCTGGCAGCGGGTTCATAACTGATGCCAGTGGCGTCACTGAATCCACTATCTAAAGCATAGGTTTTGGCATCATAGTATTTTAAATTTGCTGGTAGGGGAATGTCTTTCGGGTCGGACGAGCTATAGCTTCCAGTTCTCTCAATGGGACCTGTATAGGGGGTAAAGGTGCCATCATCTTCCTCTTCTTCCACCGATTCATTATCAGAAGAAGATTCCTCCTCATCGGAGAAATTGAACAAATCAGTACAAGCTACAGGATAAGCTCCAAGGACTAGAATAAAGATAAGATATAAGAGTTTAGCAAGGTTCATATTATAATTATAACATGAATCTCAACCTAAGGAAGGTTTTACTCTAGTATAAAAACCAGTTGCAATGACGATCCATTAAACGAATGAGTTTTTTAGCCGCCGGTTGCTGATTTATTTGATCCCCCTCTCTGAGGGAAATTATTCGGTGATAAGCGCCTTCTGGGATCAATCCCATATAGCTTTTTCTTACCATATAAAATAATAGTCTCTGATCCCAGGTTTTCTCCGCTTCCATCAGGCCATCGATGGATTCTTGGATATTTGCTGTAATCTCTTTGATATCTTCTTCTTTAGAGCTAAACGTTTTAGTATATTTGAGAGGGGGATGAAGAGGGGTTCCACCAATCATAATCATTCCCGCCGTGGTATATTTTTCGATCTTTACTGTTCCATCAGATAAGAACCGGCAGGTCATCTCCCGGCTCACTACGAAAGGAGTTGAACCAGAATTCATAGGAAAAATGGAAACATGTTTTTCCAAGATGGGAACAGGTTCCTCATTGGCCATGCCAAATGAGGTCAAAAAGAGGCAGGTGATTAAAATAGCTAATTTCATAAAATTCTCCCCAAGCATTTTGTATCCAGGTTTTATTATTCGTAGCTCTTTCTACTCTACTCCTCACTCTTTGTCTATACTTTTTATTTAATAATGAACTAAAAAAGTAAATATTAAGTGATGTCGTGTAGATATCATAGATGGGTGATTTACCCAGCGAAAAAAGTGGTGTATATTTTTATCTATATCCTCGGAACTTTTTGAAAGGCATATCTATGAAATGTTTATCCCCCTTTTCTCATAGAAATTGGGGTTATTATTTTCTGCAAATACTCATTGTTCTGGTCCTCAGTTGGGGTAAGTTACAGGCTCAGCACGAAGAGTATGTGTTAAAAGATGTCTATAAGTATTTTCATAATCGCTTTCAGTATTTTCACCAACTTGAATCTCCTAGTCCGCAGGATAGGGAAAGTTTTACCGTGTTTTACTATGATACGGTAGACCGATGGAAAACTATTTTAGCCACTCAAAAAATGGGAGCCGCCTACAATCATCCGTTTTTGGAAAAACTCAATCAATCTTATCTCCCTCAACTGGATAGTCTAAAGAAGAAGTGGAGTTTTGAGCCAGATCATGCGGTCTATCAATCAGTAATAGATAGTTTAAGAGAGCAGGTGCAAGCTGAAGAGAGTATGATTAAAAAAGATGTTCTGTCCTTGTTTGAGAGGCATCCTCGGTTAAAAGAAGTTCTTCAATATTTAGCTCTTGCTCGGAGTGAAACTATCACCGCGGGATCAATTGGAGATCACGATCCGGCTTCAAAATTTGATATTCAATCTTCGGCCATTGCAGGGGTTAAAAGGGTGATCCATTTAATGAATACCATTGATTGGAAAGCACATCCCATTGATATAGGGACTCTATTGGAATTCCATAAGCATCTATTGGGCAAAGCTGCTCATGTGAATTCCCAACCGGGAAAAATAAACGATATCCATTTTAAAAATGAAAAGGGCGAGCCCGTCCATGTCTATCATTTTCTCAAGGCTTGGGAGCAGAGAGTTGCTGGTTCTACTGGGGCTATAGATGCGATGCATCGCTACTCAGAGTTCCTGCATTATCACCCTTTAGGTGATTCCAATGGGCGAATTGCTGAAGTGGCTAAGCAACTCTTGCTTCTTAGATCTGATCTCCCTCCTTTGCTCACTAGAGAAAAGGTTTCTTTAGAGAATTACTTTTTTCAGCAGAAGTTTGGCAATACGGAATACAGTCTCCTGCTCGATGCCCACGATCAACTTTTAGAAACCGCAGCCTATTTAGATCATTGGCGAAAAGTATTAGAAGGACATTGGCGTATTTTCAATATTGATCTTATCGGGGGGAATATTGCTGTCCAGGTAGCCTCGAATCAGCAAACTAAATTAATACTGGCAAATCGGGGGTATTTGATTAAGCCAAAAACGGAGCTGCCTCCTATCAAGGGATCTCCGGTGACCGTCGGTTTTAATCATGTTGATTTAAAAATAAAATACTCCATGAATAATTGGGAGAGTCAAAAGGACCAGGCTCCAGATATGGTTTTTGTGCCCCATCGGATTGGTCGAAGTAAAGTTGGGTATTATCTTTATGAGGCAAGTATACCAAGGGAGTATTCCTCATCTCAGGTTTCTTTTGCCTTTCACTATAAGCATCCAGACAGTTCTAAACCTGAAGTCTGGTTTAAAGATGGGAAGTGGAACTATCAAGGGCAGATCGCATCATGGAATCAGGTTCAAAACCATGGTTGCCCTCAAATGAACTCTAATTATCAAGCCCATTAGGATTTATCTTGTCTATTTAAAGAGGATCCGCTATAAAGCCTCCATGATTAAAACGATTGTTAATATGCGAGCAAAACTGTGGGGAATTCTTTTCTGCTGCTTATTTTGTTCACAATATCTCTTCTCTTTGCCTATGCTAGATATTAAGCCCTCTTCTCTTTCGGTTATGTCCTTAAATCTCCATGCTTATCATCCTATGGGGGCGGCTCCTCGTTATTATGAGTCTAAAGAGGGGGAGGTGGAAAGGGCACCAGCCCATCTGTTTTATTTTAGTTGGGAGGAAATTAAAAAGGGGCATGCCGCTCGTATTGGTAAATTGACTTCCGATCTTCAAAAGCACCCGATCGATCTTTTATTTCTCCAGGAAGTGGTGGCCGGCGGGCCCGAAACGCCTAAAAACTGCCACCAGTTTCAAAATGACAATCCTAGCGAAAAATCCACTTTAAATTCAGCTCTGCAATTGCAGCAGAGTTTGGCGGATAAAGGTTTAACCTATCAGCCATTGCTGGCTTGTCGAGGCAATACCGGATGGATCACCAATCCTCATACCTATCGTGATAGACGGATTGTTACCCTCAAAAATGGCATAAAAGAGGTGGTTTTTGATTTTGCCGAAAATCCTTACCCTGATGGAATCGTGATAGAGGGTTTTGGGATGTTAGTGGGTAAAAAATGGCGGGTGTTGGAGCATCAGGCTTTAAATATTTCTTACAATAGTAAAGGGCACTCTCTCTTTATTCAAACAGCAGCAATTTCTCTTAATTCTCCCTCTAACTCTCCCTGGTATTTAATAATTAATCTGCATGCAGGTCATAAATTCAATCACTTTGAACAGGCTATTGCTATTAGAAAGCATGCTCTCTCATATAGTCAAAAAGCTAGCTTTAATAAAACCTTCGGAGGAACTCTGGTTGCCGGAGATTTTAATGCTCAACTTTATCGCCCTAGGGAGAGATCGAGTTTTGATGAAGTAAGTACGATCCCCTGGGAAATGAGGGTTTCTCCTCACTTTGACTATACTTATCCGGCTCTTATCCATAGCAGTAAACAAAGAGAGCTTGCTCGTTTGCTCTATCGTCTTAATTTCAGCAGTCATTACAAGCCGTGGGCCACTATTAAGGATAAAGAAGAGTTTAACCGAAGATTGTCTGAATCAATAGCTAACCTTTTGTCTTTTCAAAAGAACTTTTATCGGATCTATGGGCATTCGCCTCTTATGCAAGAGTCGGTTTATCAGGCCTCCCATCAAGAGAAATGCCGTCCTTTCAATTATTTACCTGGATCTTGTGAGATTGATGAAAGGATTGATTTTATCTTTTCTGATACTCTGTGGACCCTTGAAAATTCATTCATCATTTACCCGGAAAATGAGTGGAATTCCACAAAGACAGTGACCGATCACCCCGGAGTTTTTGCCCGGTTTTTGCTTCCCTAATATTTCGCCTCTTATATTTGCTAAAAAATACTTCATACTTTATTTTGCTATTTATAATACATTGATATTAAATGAAAAAATATAAATTCTAAAGTATCTAAAAAATACTCCGAAGAGTATATTAGGCTTGGTTGTTTAACAAAACGGAGGAAAACAACATGAAAAATAACATCGCTAAATTAATCAGATCCTTAATTTGTTTTAGTGGTTTTGTTTTTTTTGTTAATTGCAGTCACGAATTGAATATTTATGAAGTCCCTTCCACTCTTGATTCCAATTTGAATGAAATTTCCCAAAATGAAGGAGGTAGTAGTTACGAAGATCAGTCACCATCCCAAGAAGCTATTGGTCCGGATTCTGAGACTGATGAACCAGAAGAGCAACAAGTAGAAGACCCTGTAGATGAAGAAAATGAAGTCCCTCAAGATGACCTCCAGGATGAAGCTTCTGAGCCTATTTTCCTACCTAAACCATCATGTCAAAAATTAGGTGACTCCTCTGGTTGGTACATTGGAGAAACCTTATTAAGGTATGATGATTGTGAGAACCCCCGAGAATTAGTGTGTATTCAAACCCCCTCCAAAATGAATCCTTATAAAGGTTACTTCTTAATGGGAGACTTACCTTATGGTGAGCTCCTATTAAAAGGTAGCTGTCGCTTAACGAAATAATAATTATATAGCAACACGCTTCTTAACCTGTTACCAATATTAACATGGATTAAGGAGTGAAAATGACTCTTAAACTGATTGTATTAGCTATCTATACCTTGATGATCGTTTGGATTGGAGTGTCTTCCTTAAGAAAAACCAAATCTTTTACCGATTTTTTCTTAGGAGGAGGGCAGGTCGGACCAATAATGTCTGCCTTTACCTATGGGACGGCCTATTTTTCTGCCGTTTTATTTATTGGTTTTGCAGGAAAAATTGGATGGGCTTTTGGTTATTCTAGTTTTTGGATTGCCCTTGGAAATTCTCTCATCGGGGTGTTTGCGGTTTGGTGGTTATTAGGTGAACGAATAAAAAATATGTCGCTGCAATATCAGGTAAGCACCATGAACGAGTTTCTGGAAAAACGTTATGAGAGTCGCTTTTTGAAACTCTTTGCCGCACTTTGTATTTTTATATTCTTTATACCTTATTCTGCCGCGGTTTTTATGGGGCTCTCCTATCTTTTCACTTCTAACTTTGCCATTCCTTACTCCTTGGCGCTTACTTTTATGGGCTTTTTTACCGCCCTCTACTTAAGTTTAGGTGGATATAAATCCATGACTCGCATTGATGTGATTTTTGGTATCATTATGTGTGTGGGGGTGTCTGTTTTACTTTTTAGTTCCCTTTCTAAGGCGGGAGGACTTTCTGAAATCACCTCTCAACTGAATGAAATAAATGGTAGTTTGACGTCAGTTGTGGGTCCTCCGGGAGTTTGGCCACTCTTCTCGCTGGTTTTTTTAACCAGTATTGCTCCCTTTGCCATGCCTCAATTGGTGCAAAAGTTTTATGCTATTAAAGATAAGCAAGCCATTCGTATAGGTATGTATGCCTCTACCAGTTTTGCTCTACTTATTACCACGGTGGCTTATTTTATTGGTGCTTCCACTCGGGTATTTTTAAATCCAACTACCTCTCCAGCCATTTTCAAAGAAGGAAAACCTATTTTTGATGCTCTGATGCCCACCCTCTTGACTCAAGTGGTACCAGATACTTTGTCGGTAGTTATTTTGATTCTCATTCTTTCAGCCTCCATGTCGACTTTGGCTGCCTTGGTGTTAATTTCGAGTTCTTCCATTAGCAAAGATCTCTATGCGGGTTTCATTAATAGAGAAGTTTCTGATGAAAAGTTAACTCTTCTTATGAGGATATCTAGTGTATTTTTTGTCTTTCTATCGGTCCTATTGGCCTATTTTAAACCTGCCGGAATTGTGTCCATTTTAGGCATATCCTGGGGAGCGATCGGTTCGGTTTTCTTAGGGCCGTTTATTTGGGGGCTCTATTCTAAAAAGGTCAATCGATTGGGGGCAATATCAGGCTCAATGCTCTCGCTGTTGGTTTGTATTTTGCTTTACACATGGGGGTTTTCTTCTCCTGAGGCAGGGACCATCGGAATGATTTCTTCTTTAGTGACTGTGCCTCTTGTGAGTCTATTAAAAGCTCGAGGCTAATTCGAATTATTTGATTTCATTTAGAGAATAATTTGCTATGGTCTATTAGATATAATCAAAAGAACTTGAGGTAGACATATGTATTTAAAAAAACGTCTGTATTTAGATTTGATCTATTTAATGCTTTGTGCTTTTTTGACTTTGAGCTGTGAAAAGAAAGAAGAGGAGGAGGAAGAAGAGGAAAAAGCCACCAAAGTGACCAAAAAAACTTCGGTAAAAACGGTGAAAAAACCTGTAAAGCTGGTTATCGACCCTTTAAAACAGGCCGAAGGAAAGGTGACGAAGATTTCCACTAAAAGCTCGCCTAAATCCTCACCCAAATCTTCACCCAAGTCCTCCCCTAAATTAGTACCCTCTTTTCACTCCAGTGAGGAAGTTGAAAATACCGGCTATTTGGTCAGTCTACGGATCTACCAAATTCACTATACCAGTGTGGATAAAGGGGGGAAGTTTGATCAACAGAGGACTCCGGTTAGATTTACCGTGTTAATCGGGGATGAAAGGAGAGTGGGGGAGGGAGAGGTGGAAATCAGCTTCCAAGACTTTTTAGCAGGTATACTCGATATTGAAATCGAGTACAGAAAAGATGAAACTCATCCTCTGTTTCATGTGGAGTTAGATGTGAGTGAAGGGGTGGATGTCCTTAATAAGCCGCTTTCCACTCTCACTGATATGTCTGAAGAAGAATCGGAAGTTCATATAAATAGTGCCACCACGATAGCCACTGAACTGATCAAGCAGGATGATGTTATTTTTATCTCAGAAGATACTTTGGAAGATTATAAAGAGATTGTAACTAAGGCTTCAGCCATAGAGCAAGAGATTCTCGCTGAGATAGCCGATGAAGTGGAAGCCTCTGCTCAAGAATTTTTAGGTATTGTAGATCTCTATCTTAAAAATGAATTGACCTCCGATGAAGAACTGCAAAAAGAAGTTTACTCCAAAGTAAAAGCTATTGGAGCCTCTCTATCTAAACAAGAGAATTTGAAAACAGAAGACGAATCTTTTCAATTGGAGCAAACCCTGCTCACCAATATGTCGAATCAAATTGAACTTATGACCGTGCAGATCGAGATGAATTCATACTTGGAAGCACAGATTTCTCAAGTGGTGAAAAATGATTCTCTGGCTTCTGTTATGTCGCAATTCCAACAGCAAAGAGTCAACACCATTGAA
>CAYFLR010000007.1:21563-28466 GCA_964343805.1 uncultured bacterium
GACCTACCGGATCTCTGAATATGCCACCGGAATTAATTACCAATGCAGGTGTGACATTGAAAAAGGGAGAAGCGGTAACAATCGGTCAGGGGAGTTTGAAGGTGACTGATCAAGACACTTCTAATTCCGCTTTATCCTATACGATTACTCGTTCGGTGACCCTCGGGGTTCTTAGTAATAACGGAGCTATTCTCTCTGAGAACAGTTCTTTTAATCAAAGGGATATTGCCGCCGGTTCGATTCGTTATGTGCATGATGGCTCTGATTCTGAATCGGATCGGGAATTTGATGGTTTTAACTTTATCGTGAGCGATGGAGAAAATCCACTTCCTGAAAAGACCTTTCAAATCACCATAGACTATACGAGCACACCAGTTGCCACAGATAATACTCCATCTTCCACTGTAGATGATGGGGTTACATCTTTTGTATATAACTTTGGTGCTTCCGTGGATCAAATGGGATCGGCCACTATCTCTTCTCGTATTTTGAAATACCAAAATGAGAGTGGGGTTCTGGCAAATATTGTCTATAAGGTTGAAACCCTGCCCCAATATGGAGAGTTAAGATTAAACAGCAGTGCTCTCTCGGTGGGAAGTACCTTTACTCAAGATGACTTGGAACAAAAGAGATTATCCTTTCAGCACCTCCAGGCTAATACCTTTGAGAATACTTTTCAATTTTCCGTACCCAGTGCGGCTGAAAACGGTTCCGCTCTCTTCTCTATTAAAGTGATTGCGCTTGATAGTTATTGCGAAGGGAAAGAGGGGTATACCACCTATAATGCCCAAGGATCTGGAACTATTGGCAGTTCTTACGTCATATGTACCAAAGAGCAGCTTCAGCATTTGGCCGAGAACTGTGTGGAGGGGGCGGGCAATGCCTGTGATAAATACTATCAATTGTATACGGATATTAATTTTGAGGGCTTCTCCCTATCCCCCATTGGTAATGCAACTGTCCCATTTACCGGTACTTTTCAAGGTTTTGGTCATACCTTAGCCAATCTGGTGATCTCCTTAAAAGATCAAGACAGTGTGGGCTTATTTGGAGTGACCAACGGTTCCAATATCAGTGGGTTGAAGCTAGATCAGGTCAGCATTACTGGCAGAAATAATGTGGGTGGCCTTGTGGGAAATTTTCAAAGTAGCTATCGGGCTGAATTACTGAACGAAATAATGGTTTCAGGTGCTATTTTTGGAACCCAAAATGTAGGTGGTTTGGCGGGTTATGTTAAGGAAGGTTCCATAAAAGAAAATACGGTTAAGGCCTATGTGAGTGGAAATACTAATGTGGGAGGTTTTTTGGGCTATAATGAGGAGGGAGTAATTCAAAACAATCTATCCATTTCCTCGGTGATAGGAGTTGAGGCTCCAGTGGGAGGTTTTATAGGTGTCTTTAATAATGCTTCTAGTGGAGGGTCCTTGGAAGATAATTATGCCGTGACTAAAATAAATGATCCCGGCCGGGGATTTGTGGGCTTAGATATTTCCGGTGAATACCAAACTAATTATTGGAACACAGATGTAACAGAGGTGGAACAAGTGGTGGGAGATAGCTATTCTAAGGTGGGTATTAAAGGAAAAACCACCTCCCAATTGATGTCTCAATCTACTTTCGCGGGGTGGGATTTTGTGGACACCTGGATCATAGAAGAAGGGGTTAATTACCCAGTCATTAAGGATACCAACTAATAGGAGTTCTCTTTGATTCAAGTTGGAAAAAAACAGATTCTAAAAGTTGATAGCACTGACTCTTCCGGATTTTATCTGCTTTGCGAAGAGAACTTTGAGGCCTTTATGCCGGGTACATTGGCTCCCAAAGGGTTAAAGGTTGGAGAGTCTATTGAGGTTTTTGTCTTTATTGATAGTAAAGGAGATGAAATTGCTACATCTCATATGCCCTTAGCAGAAGTGGATGATTTTGCCTGCCTTAAAGTCAAAGAGGTCACTCACTTTGGGGCCTTTCTTGATTGGGGCTTACCCAAAGATTTACTGGTCCCCTCCAAAATGCAAAAAAGTAGAATGCAGGTGGGGGAGATTCGCCTAGTAAAAATTTTAAAAGAAGAGAATTCGAATAAAATATACGGAACCGAGAAAATTGGTCCTCATATTGAATCCATGTCCGTTCCCTTAAGAACCAAGCAATCCGTGCGTTTAGTTCCTTTTCGCAAAACCGATTTAGGTTATAAGGTTCTGGTGGAAAGCAAGTATCTGGGCATGATTTATCATAATGAGATATTTTCTGAGGTTGAGCTTGGTAAAGAATATCAAGGAACAGTAAAGTGGGTAAGGGAGGATGGCCTCGTGGATACTCTCATCAGTAAGGTGGGATTTGAGGCGGCGAAAGACAATAGCCAGATTTTACTAAGTGCACTCCAAAAGGCGGGAGGGCGTTTGGAACTTTGGGATAAATCATCTCCGGAAGAGATTAAAAAAGCACTGGGTATGAGTAAAAAATCTTTTAAAAGTGCGGTGGGTATTCTCTATAAGAAAAGGTTAATTAAACTGGAAGAGGGAGCTATCGTTCTGGTTTAAAAAAAGAAAGCCACACCGTCACCATCCATCTGGTCATCACCATTATCTTCACTGACATATTCGGCCGTATTAAAAAAGGGCTCCAATAAAACTCGTTCCTCCTCCATGGTGGCCTGATCAAAAAACAGCTTTCCAAGGGGTTGAAAGTTATCCTGTTCTGGATCATAGACCGATAGAACTTCTTCGCCTGATTTGGCAATGAGTCCCACCGTCCAGCTTTGGAGATAAGCTGAGAGGTTCATGAAGTTTTGTTTAGTTCGATCTTGGAATTGCAGAGATTCGATGGTGGGTGTGAAGAATCTCCCCACATCATCATCTTTGGTAGTCAATTGTTTAAGAGCTTTTACAAAAATTCCTAATTGACCTTTTTTTCTTTGTTCAATGAGCTCAGGGGGAACAGAGTTCTCGATCAGCTCTTCATAGGAACCGATCAAAAAGCTTTTTACTTTATTTATAGAATCAACCGATTTGGCAGAAAGATTGCCGATCCTTTCTGCTTCTGCCAGCAAGACCTCCATCATCTCACCAATATGTACGGTGGCTTGTTCTGAGATTTCATTGTTTCTTTGCAGTAAAGCCCCGTAGTATTCCATATATTTAAGAATGAAGACTTCTAAAGAAAGGCTGCATCTCTCTTGGGGGACTTCCTTAAGTTCACCATTGTCCCAGATGGTTCTATAAAAGATCTCCCCCTCTTCCTCATCAGATAAGATTCTGGCGGTGCTAAGAAAAAACTTACTGAAATCGTACTCCTCTTCTAGATTTTTGCCTGCAACAAATTTAGAAAAAAAGCCGAAGGTTTTTCTTAGATTATTCACGGTATTGATTAGGGTATCTCCACATTGAAGTTGTTTAAAAAGAGGTTCAATTTTTTCTTTCACTCCCTCATCTAAACGGGTGAGAGTTTCCACATGTTTTTGTAATCCACTCACACCGAGACGCTTTTTCTCATCCTCTTCGGTCTCTTCAATGACCAGTTCTTCATCATTTTTCAATTGGTTTTGCAGACTGTCGATCAGGTCATCCATGTCGGCATTCACCTCTTCAGCCATTTGCTTGACATGGGCATCATCTTCATAGAGATCATCGAACTGAGCTTTTAAATCCTGTCCATCCTCTCCTATAAATTGTTTTGAAGTGTTCATAACGGTACTTATTGACTCCTGGATAGTCTCCTGTACGAGCCCAAACATTTTAAAGGAAACTTTTTTCATCAGCAGAATGTATTCTTTTTTCTTGGTGGAAAATTGCTCTAATATGGGGTCGCTCATATCTCAATCCTAATGTGAAGTATTAATCTCAAGACAGTATTTCTATAATTCTAGCAGTATACACCTGCATGTGAGGTAGTGGCAATTATTAATATATGGTTAGAAATTTTGAGCTTTTATAGAGAGTCGAACACAGGGAGGGAGCATATCCATAACATCCATTTGCCTTCCTTTGATGGTCACGTCCATTCCTGGGACAGGGTTTGATTTTATGGTCACTCGGCGAGAATCTACTGCTTTTTTGTTCGGGCTGCCGAGATAATGAATTGTTCCAAAAGCGGGGTGTTCTTTACTCGTTCTCAGAGCTTCTTCTAAACCACGATCTTCAATAATAAATATTTGCTTAACATTACTATATAGAGACCGTGGAGTCGTATCGGAGGGGCGAATTTCTATGGTGTTGAAGCGCATGCTCTTTGCTTCTCTCTGGAGAGCGCTGGCACCATTTAGATTTGGATCAATATGGATATAGTGTTTATGAGGATCCAATGTTCCAAGTAATTTTTGCGCATGTTTCATCATCTCTGACCTGGAAACCTTTTTGTTTTGTTCTGAGGTAAAGGTGATAACTTCCTTCCCTTTTTGCTGTAGGTTTTGACGAAACTGTTCAAAACTGAGAATCTTTTGTTCCGCTCCAGTGGCAGAAATAGGACGGAAAAGGGGAGTTCCATTTAGTTTTTCTGCTAATTGATTTCCAGATTTAAAGAGGGGAAGGTTTTCCCAGGAGGAGGGGAGTGTTTTAGCGGTTTCAATTGCCACTTGGAAATTCAAATTTTGTCGGATGGCCAGATCAATCTCTTGTCTGACAATTGGTCCATCTCCCAGAAAAAGGGATAACCCTCCATGAGACTTTTGGTAGGAAAGTATTTCAATTCCCCTATCATGCCATGTTTCACCCACTATGACGACCTCTTTAATATGGGGTGCCACTTCACTGGGGGTGATAGTTTGGGGAACGGTTGCTATGACACGAAACCCCCTATTTAGAGCTTCTTTTGTGAGTAACGAGTCCACAGAGCCTTTGGTGCCACCGGTGATGATCAGAAATTTTTCGGGGCTCAAACTTTCAAGCAAAGCTTTTGCTTCACTAATCATCTGGTTCACTCCCCCTTCATTTAAAGAAGAGCTAGCTAAATGAGAGGTAGAGAAATAGACCATGGTTTTTCCCTCTGCTTTTAGGAGTGGCTCCATATGGTTTAGGTGATGGGTTTTTACCCCCCGTTGTTTCAATCCCTCTTTCATCTGCTCCGTATGATATTCAAGCTCTTGGTTGGATGAGGCATGGGGAGTACTCAATTCTGCAATTTCCATATTTTGTCTGGCCTGCCAAGTCTCTATGATCTCAGTGTCATTTTGATAACGTGTCGATAAGTAGCCGCCGGTGAAGTAATTTTGTCCTACCACCACCGATCCATTGTTGAGTTTGCCGATAAAGTCATTGGATCTTGGGGATGTTTGACCGACTACCGTTTGACCATTTCCTGATCGTCCTTGTAAAAACAAATCTCCAGTTGCAGAGAAATGCAGCTGAGAGTATTTCTTGTTTGAACTATAAGAAACATCAGCCATCACTTGAATAAAGTTGTTTCCTTTCAAACAGAGAGGGATATTGCCCGCAGGGGAGTGACCGGAAATAAGAGTATTCACCCCATTGAGTTTAAACCTTTCTATTAGTCCAGCGCTCGGTAAACGAAAGTTACCATCCTCTTTCTGCCTCATACTGTAGACTACACTCTTAGAGTTTGCATAATTGGTATTTGATTGGACATCAAATTTGGAGTCTCCATAGGCAACGAGTTGATTAATGGCTTGCCAGGCAGGAGATTTCTCCTTACCCTGCTTCCCATAATTGGTCTCTATTTCCTTAACTTGGGAGCGCCCCCAGTTTTCTAGCGCCAAAACCCACTGGTCCACATTCGTATGAATCTCTTTTTGAGAGGGCACCACACCGTAGTTGGCGGTGCTTACCATTCCGTGCACTATGAGAACTTCACCTTTGCGGGTGATGAACTCACCTTGTTTGACATATTCAAAGTATTCTCCCCCTGGTTCCAGTTGTTTGAAATAATCTTTGGCAGCCTCTTCCAAGGTGACCCTTTTGGATCGGAGTTCTTCAAGCTCAACTCGATGTAATTCAAGACAATTTTTACATCCTAGTTCTGTTAAGTTATGTTGTAGGAATTCGAGTAAAGAGGTGGATTCTCTGCTTTGATGATGCCATCTATCTAGAAGTATGAGTTTATTAATATCCCGGTTGCCAATGATGAGTTTGACCCGGTCGGGATATTTCTTTTTTAGCTGGAGCAGCCACCTTCGTACTTTGATAGAATCGGGTCCTCGATCTCCAATATCACCCCCCACCACCAATTCGAAATGAGATCGAGTGAAATCCAGCTCACCCTTTTCGTTAAATGTGAGGCCTTTTTGTTCTATTTCATGGGTGAGTCCTTCTTTAAATCCTTCTAAATCAGTAATATAGGTATAGGGGTACTGTTGTTTTTGCCCTACAATGGGGCTGGCATTAACGGGAAATCCTGTTTGTTCTCCATTTTTTATCTGAGAGTGACTTCTTTTTTTGCAACCCATGAACCCCAAAAAGAGCAAAAGAGCACAAATTCCAAGGACTAAGCTATTAAAGTATCTCATTCGGGTGGTTTTCATCACCCTTCTATTCGGAAAATAAGAGATTATATTAATAGGAAAATGAACAAAAACCCTATTTAGTCAAAGGAAATATCTCTAACATAGTGACATGTATAGCCATTTGGTTTTTTCTGGAGATAGTCTTGGTGATAATCTTCCGCCTTATAAAAGCCATTGGCGGGGGTAATTTCGGTCACAACTTTTTTCCCCCACACTCCTGACTTTTCCACCTGTTTTATAACCTCTTGAGCTGTCTGTTGTTGCTTCTCATTTTGATAAAATATAGCTGATCGATATTGGGGGCCCCTGTCATTTCCTTGGCGATTCTGGGTTGTGGGATCATGGATTTTAAAAAAGAACTGGATAATTTGTTCAAAAGAGGTCTTCTTAGGATCAAAAGTAACCAAAACAGACTCAGCATGGGCGGTGGTACCCATCTTTACCTTATCGTA
>CAYFLR010000007.1:28476-41094 GCA_964343805.1 uncultured bacterium
GGCATCGGACTCATCACCACCGGCATATCCTACATCTGTAGATATTACACCGGGCTGTTTCCGTATAAGTTCTTCCATACCCCAAAAGCATCCACCTGCTAAGATAGCCGTTTCATGAGAAGAGGTTGTATTTACAAGGTTCATAGCTTTGTCCTTTGTTTGAGTGGGAAAGAGTTTTACATATTGAGCATACCCTTGCTTCTCTAATTCCTTTACGGGAATAAATCGAAGGGCGGCAGAGTTCATACAGTAGCGTTTTCCAGTAGGAGCCGGCCCATCATTAAACACATGCCCTAAATGGGAATCGGCTTTTTTACTCCTTACCTCGGTTCTGGTTCCTAGAAAAAGGGAATGATCTTTTTTGTATTTAACCACCTCTTTGGCTATGGGTTTTGTAAAGCTGGGCCAACCGGTGCCTGATTTATATTTATCCAGTGAGCTAAAGAGGGGGGTGCCGTCTACAATATCCACATAAATGCCTGGTTCTTTGTTATCCCAGTATTTATTTTTAAAAGCGGGCTCAGTTCCATCATTTTGTGTCACTTCATATTGTAACGGGGTGAGTTTTGATTTGAGATGGGTTTTATTTGTTTCCTCTGCACAGGCTAAGGAACTGGTACTCAGCCAAATTAAAAAGAAAGTGGGGAGTCTCATACACATTTCTCCTTTCCATCAAGAATTATATTCAATTTATAATACGATCTAGCAACTGAAAAGTTACAATAGAATGAATTTTAATTTTTTGCGCACTTTTGTTAAAGTATAAGAATGGATCTTAAACTAACCACAGTAAAAAATATCCTCGTTGTTATTGTTCTACTAATTCATCTCTATCCCACTCAGGCTATAGCGGGCCCGAACCCTTCAGCGGCAAACTGTATCACTTTGTTAAGAAAGCAAGTAAAACGAGAGAACCAATTAAAATATTCAAGGCAGCAAAGGCTTTCGGGTGAAGCCCTCAAGAGGAACTTGAAAAAAGCTCGAGTTGTTGGGAAAGATGCCGCTCTCATTCTTAAAAAACTCAGAGCTTTGGCTCAGGATTTAGCTAAAAACAACTTTTCCAATGTCGAGAAACAGCCTCGATCTCACATTAAACTGTTAAGAGCTATGTATGAAACAGAGGTTTCTCTCTCCTCCTTAGGACTCAATTCTCCTGCCGCCTGGGCAATGATATTTGTAAACCGAGCTCTGCTAAAAGAAGCTCGCGACATCAAAGAAATATTAACCCAAAACCCCAAGATAAGTTTTATCTTTCATCAACTGGATAAAGTAGAGATCCATCAGGAGGGTGGAAGAAGGGTGATGGGAAAACTTCCTCGCAGTCTAGAAAACTTTCGGATAATTTATACCAAGGTTAAAAAAGATCATGTTCGCATTTATCGAGGATCTAAGCACCCTAAGGAAATTCAGGTATCCAATGCTTTAAGGGGAAAGCCTGCTGATCAAATTCCATCCGGTGAATTTGAGTTCTTAACTCAGAAGCAAGCTTTAGATCATATCAATCATGCACAGGGGTTTCATCCTGATGGTGTTTCGGTGAGCACCAAATTGGAAGCTGCGAGTATTTATGCTAAAGCCGTAGTGGTTTATGATATCCCTCTTACGCTTCTTCGCAAACTTCCCGATGGTGATCCCTATTTAGGCGAGAAAGTCTTTAAACACTCGGTCCCAGACCATTTTCGAGTGGGGGTGATTCGTGCCGTCTCTGCAACTGCCAAATGATTAATCAAGCTCAACTTCATATTCATGGGCCACCCATTCTTTCTGCAGCTGTCCATACTGCCGATTGGCAATAGAGAACTGGATGGTTAAACTATTCACATCCATGGGGATCTTAAAGGTAAATAGATTTTTCTTCGCCATGAAAAGTGTTTGAGCATTAATATCTAATCTATTTTCCATTACTCCTATGGGGAGTCGCACTTTATAATCTGGTTTTTCCGAAGAAGAGATATTTGCATAAACCATCAGATAATCTAATTTTTCTAAAATTCGAAACGCCTCTGTAATGGCATTTTGGGGGTGATAATCAAGCATTGCCGTGGAACCTGCGGTTAAGTCACCCTCTGTTTTAAATTCTCCATCTTCATTCATTCTTATTGTGGCCTTAGTTTTTCCAGTTAAGGTGAGCTGGTAGGGAGATCCCTGATCATTGAAAGTGAGGATTTCTCCTGAGGGAGTTTGCACTTCAAACCAATAGCTCAGGAGATTTTCGGCTGTCTCTGGGATCCTTATTTTAAAACAACGATCTAATTTATAAGCATAACAATTTCCACCATACATGGGACCTGCTTGTTCCACCTCTCCTCCGTCGATTTGGTATTTGAGCGCGATTTTTTGCTTATCGGTATCTACTGGTTTTTCACTGGTATAAAACCGAACCCAGACCTGTCCTCCCGCCTGAGGTTGAGCTGAGTTTTTATCTAGAAGGTAGCTATTGCTGGAGGCATAGGGAGCCATATCCATTTCATAGCTATGTTTATTATCAAAATGAGATACGGTTAGAATGTCGGTTTTCTTTTCTACTAGCTTTACCGTATAAGAACTGGCTTGACTGGATTTACCAAATAGATTTTTGGTATAAGTCTCTTGATAAAGCTTGAGACCGGTGGCAAATCCAGATCCCTTTCTTAAATTTAAAGAGTAATTACCTGAGCCCGCAATGCCTGGTATACCAGTGAAACTCCCACTTTCAGCACCTACTTTTTCCCAAACTCGGCTTACGGTTTTATCATTTTTAAAATCCATATAGGGCTTGAATGTGATAGTTTCTTGCCAGTTAGGACGAGCACATGTTGCAATGGCTAAAAAACGAATCAACCGAACCTCTTCTCCGTTGGCTAGTTGGGCTGAACCAATGTTTTCAATATAGTTTAATGGAACTGTACGATAAGAATTGGATTCTGTTCCCGTGTGATAAATACCCACACCTTGTGCATGTTCTAGTGCTTTTTCCCTCGCTGCCAAAATAATTTCTGCCAAATAGCAGGTTCTATTTTTAAACGTGTATGAGTTGTATTGATCTGTAATAAACTGTCCATTTTCCATCATGCCTTCCCAGCGGTAGCTGTTGAGGATGGGGGATTCAATGAGCTGTTCTGCTCTTTGTTTACAATCAATTTTTACTCTTCTCTGATGGTAGTTATAAGGGCTCTGCTCATTGCTAATAATAGGGCAACTGTAAGGATCTATTAAGTAATCCGCTTCGACTTCATCTGATAAAGCCACCTTTTTCTCCGTGACAAAGGCAGAAACCAATCTTATATCTAAGCCATCATAGTTTTTAATTTCTTGCCCTGTGAGGGGAAGGGATAGTAGGAAAATAAAGTTTAAAATTAAGTATTTCATTTTGTACTCCAAATGGGGGTTCTCAATAACTCCCCTGGAGGTAAATGAGTTCTTTGATTTTGACAAGAAATGGAAGCCTGAATGGTGAGATAAAAACTCTGAATGGTATTATTTGTTAATTTGATCCCAACTATATACTTCTTTACCTGGATTAATACTGACAGAATTTACAATTTTAATAAAATCTTTTATCTCCTTTGGTGATCGGACCACTGTGGAGAATTGATAAGCCGATTCATGGGTGGTAATATAAGCATTTAAATTATACTTATTAGGCTTGTCTACCGGCTGTTCCATATAGTACCAGAAGATATTAGTATCTTTATCATAAATGATATCGTGTCTGATTTTTACTCCCTGCTTATTTTTAAGAGTGGTTCCTTTTAGCAAATGTTCTTCTATATCTTCATCCTTCAGGATATTTGAGCTAGAGTATTGATAGAGAGATCGGTCATAAAGTTGATCTATTAATTCAGTCTTTGCTTCTGGAATGATGGTGGTTACCACAAAAGTAAGCTTAGGTTCGGCTCTATAAAGCACATCAAGAACTTTAGATACGCCTCCTTTTTCTCCTCCTTGCTGCACTCTTGTATGTTCTGCCGCTTTTACTCCGAGCGAATAATGTTCTAGACCTTGGGGAATATAGAGAGAGAGTTCATTTTCTATTTCATAGGAGATCCATTGATCTTGTTCTGCTGCCGGTTGCTTGGCTGTATAAGTTGAATTTATTAATGCTTGAACTTTCTCGGTTTGCCTTTCCATTTTGTACAAAGGAATCATCATTATAATAATTAATCCAGTGAGCATGGATAATTTTAAATTTGAACATCTTCGATCTTGTATGACATAACTGCCAGTTAGATAATCATGATGCAGCCTGCTGGTGGGAGAGTATTTGAACAAAAGAATCAAAACGATAAAAACAGCGATTTTTATTCCCACCGCCGGAATGAGAAAAATCACACCAAAAATGATGGGACGTATAAGTGATTGCAGTATAGATAGCTTTCCATAACTTTGGTTGACAACCTTGATTCCATGAATCTTCTGGCCTAGGGTTCCTTGCCAACTGGATATCTGTGGAGCTACATAATAGATAACAAAGAGTGATAAAAGGATTATGGTCTCAATAAGAGGGGAGAGTTTCCCAATGAGAATCTGCCCCACCGATGTGACCATGAGAAGGCTCAAGATGGAATCAAAAAGAAAAGCATTGAGCCTAGGTCTTAAGGTCGCAAATTGAATAACGGGTTTTGCCGACTTAAAGATCTGCTTGGACCTATTCACAATCATGCGAACTTCTTTGGAAGAGGGAAGTGTAGGGGATGTTTCAATAACGATGGTTTTATGTGCCGACATAATTTTCTCCTGCTTGCATCTGGCTCTAATTTACTTATCGGTAAATTGCTGGAATTGCATGACGATTCGACGGAAACCTTTGTTGTATTAAATAGTTAAGTATGTAGCTTTAGATGGGGGCATTTTTTCTTACGAATCACAGCTGACATTGAGGCTGTTAACAAATTATTAATGCTTTATATGGCAGGGTTTTTGGCAAAGGAGCTGTCATTGAGGCAATTAATAAGGCGTTACTTTGTTATATGGCAGTGTTTTAGGGGCAAGAGCTGACATTGAGGTTGTTAATAATTTATTAATGCCCTATATGACAGACTCACCTGGGCAAAACTTACCATAACCCTGCGGTTTGTGTGGGTTTGCCAAGCTGCATAAATTTTACTATACCTATTTTAGGAGTTCAAAAAAGTCAAAAGGAGAGATTGTGTTTCAAGGAAAAGAGGAGTTTTTCGATAAACCGGAAAGTACTTCTTCTCTTGATTCGAAGGCTAAGAAAAAATCTTCATTGAAATGTAAACATTGCCGTCATCCCATTACCTCCATAGAGCATCTCTTTACGAAAGACAATAAAGAGGAGCATGTATTTATCAATCCCCATGGAGTTATTTATCATATTGGTTGTTTTGAAAAAGCCAATGGCTGTGATATATATGGAGAGCCACAGTATGAGTATTCTTGGTTTAATGGGTTTCTATGGAGTTTAGCTCTCTGCGGAGAGTGTTGTCAACATTTGGGTTGGTACTTTACAAGCGATAAGGATGATGAATTTTTTGGTCTGATTTTAGACCGTTTGTGTGAGTGATCATTTGGAGTTAAGGAGTCTTTTTTATGAAACTATTATTCACAGCACTTTTTATTTGGAATTTGGCATCACCCCTTTTGGCTTTAGATGAAAGTTACACTCTGTCTAAATATGATACCGGAAGCCATCCAGAGGCTATGGTGGCTCTTGATATAAATAACGACCGACTTTTAGATCTGGTGGTGATCAATAATAAAAGTCAAAGTATGCAAACCTTTTTGGGGCAGATGAATGCACCTTCTTTATTTTCCCTTAAGACTCCCTATAGTTCTTCTTTGAAGGCTCCTGAAAGTACTTATTACTTGCCTGATCCCTCAGATCTAAAGCAGATCTCCTTTTCAGCTGAATCCCCTGCTACCTTTTTAATGGGACACTTCTTACATAATGCCATTACCATTCATCATGTAAAATCAGATTATCAATTTACCACAGAAGACTACTTTGTGGTTCCCTTTGATCTGTACGACTTTGGGGTGGTAGATCTAAACGGGGACTTTATCCCTGATCTCATCGCTATGGGAATATCTGAATTTGCGGTTTATCCGGGAAACAAAGATCAGAACTTTGACTCAGACCCACTCTACTTTGCAAACCATGAACAGCTCCAAGATTTGAGTGCTATCAGGATTGCCGATGTAAACCAAGATGGTCATCTTGATATTGTGATGGTGGACTCTGAAGCTCATCAGGTGTTGATCTATGCCGGTGATAGTTTGGGGCAATTTACCCCTATTCCCCTTCAATTAAAAACGGGAGTTTATCCCTATACTTTTAAAATCCAAGATCTTAATAATGATAACGCTCCTGAAATAGTGGTGGGAAACTTTATGGGTGAGCATCTAGATATCTTCTGGGGACAAACTTATGCATGGCCTCACTCTTCAAAAATGCAAATCTCAAGTCATAATCGAACGGTCAAATTGGCTATTGGAGATATGAACAATGACGGCTTCAATGATTTGTTAACAGTCTCTTTCAATCAGCCTTGGTTGTTTATTTATCCTAGTGATCAGGGCAAAGAATTTGATCCCAGTCAAACAACGATGCTTAAAACAGGGGATAATCCACGGGATCTGATCTTAGAAGACTTTAACCAAGATGAGGTTTTGGACATTGCCATTTTAAATAATCGTGGGAATTCTATTTGGCTCTATTTAAGTAAAGTTGCTCATGAATAGAAAAACCCCTTAATGGCTCCTTGCCAAAAAGGGGATAAAGAGGGCGAGGGGATTACTTGCAACCTTCGATGGTTTTAACTACTGCAGCGTCTCCCTTTGATTTATCGTAGTATTTGTAGACGGGTTTTTCCGGTTCAAAATCGTGACATTGTCCTTCAGTTAAACTTAGTTCAAAATCGTCATTTGAAGACATGAGATACAATTCACCTTTTAATACTTTGAGATAGTCTTCCTTAAAACTGACTTCAAGTTGGGTTTGTTCGGCTGCTTTTAATATAATTTCCATCTCTTTTTCTTTTTCAGCCTCTATTTTATTTTTAGCGAAAGGCTCTAAATTCAACAGAAGTTGGGCATCAATTCCGGTTCTATTATCGATTTTCAAGGTCTCATTTTCATATGTGAGGAGAATTTCAATTTCAGGAATCAGTTGAGTGAGAACAATAATATCTTGTTCTCCATAACTTAACCTAAAGGGGATCTCTTTTGCAAAATTACCTGTAAGACTGAGGGTTTCACTACGAGCATCCAATACCAAACGAGCATCCATACCGCCAGCCTCTAATTCGATATTTGGATCTTCGTGTGTGAGGTAGGTTTTTTTCTTATCATCTTCTAAATAATTCTTTGCAATGAGAGTCTTGAGTTCATCGAGCTTTGCCTTTAATTCAAGTGTTTGATCTTTCGCACTGGAAATGACTATGAGTTCAGCCGTTGCAGGGAGAGATATTTTAAAATCTCCTTTGGAACTGGAGACGGTTAAAGAGAGAGCTTCTGGTATTTCTGCTTTTAATTCATAAATGCCATTTTCTTTTGAGAAGAGATGGAGAGCAATAATTCCTTTCCAGTCGTTGGTCGCTTTTACATAGCTTTCCTTATCATTTTCATTAAAAGCAAATTCTACAAAACTAGCCAGTTGTTCGGCATCAGCATAGAAGGAAACTTCTTCTTCAGATAAAAAGAGAGTAAAAGGCTCTTCTCCTGTTGCTCCGACAATTAAGGTCGCTACATAAGAGTTTTCTTCTTCTCTAGTAAAGCGGATTTGGATTTCACCTTGTTCAACCAGGTATTGACACTTTCTGTCCATTTCATATTGAACGGGCTGCTTTTTGGGGCTTGGCTGCTTTTTCTGTTTTGATTTTTTAGCAGGATATTTTTTTTGACTCGGGGTGCTGTTACTATTACTGGAAGTTTTATGTTCCACATCAACTGAGCCATTCACTCGGACTTCACCTTCTCCCGGTATTTTCACTATCACGCCAAACTCAGTATGTACAGTGGTAGTCTGTTCTTGAGCAGACACTAAATGGTATTTGGGTTTGGGTTGTACTTTTCTGCGGCAAAGAGTTCCTGCATTGAGTTGGTAGGTAACGGCATCAAATTCTTGCTCTACTATGTTTCGATCTAAAAGAACTTTGCTGATAAGAAACTGTTCCACTTCTCTCATGGCTTGTTCAACCGGTTTTTTATCTATAATACCTTTTTTATACCACTTCTCATCTTTAAAGGATTGAAGGCGGTTCAGGTAATCGAGGGATTTGGTCGCACTATTCACTTTTTGAGTAAAGAACTCTTTGAAGACCATTTTGATTTCATGGCTACTTATGGGGCCTTGTTCTGGGGTGTAATTGGATCCTGCTGGATACATAGTCGAAGGGGAATGACCACCGCCACTGCTGTAAGTATTATTTGGAGTTCCGCCATTCATGGGGGGATAAGGTTGACCTTGATTATTGTCATTCCCATTCATTGGCAGCTGGTTGCAGCCAGTTAAAAGGTAGACTAATAACATCACGAGCATGCAGTACATGCTGCGGTTAACTAGGTTGTTCATGACTTTCTCCTCTAATTGTCGTAAAACAACGATCGCTATTTAGTTGTTTTTAACACCATGGTGTTGCGCTTACTCTTTTTTAAAGCAATATGTGTGCCAGTTGCTTAAGATACAGATTTTTAATGGGTTTTTATTATTGGAGAGGCGGAATGCCAACTTGAATTGGCATCTACCAAGTGGGAAAGTGCCCAAAAGGTGGGCAGAAAAAAAATTTTGACCTCACCGGACAGCTATGGTAAAGGGGGTGGGAATCCAAAAAAAATTTTTATAGGAGAAAAGTCATGTTCCAACTAACCAGAAAATTCGTTGCAGCCATTATTTTAATGAGCCTCCCTTTAACCATTTGGGCAGGTTCCATTCTTCCCAGTGAGAAAGAGGCGCTAAATTCGTTACGAAATACTTTAACTGCTGTGTATCAAGGTGAAACTGAAGATGGTTTCTTTTGTGTTGTAGATACTTTTATGGAGCCTGATTACATAGAGCAAGATCATCAAATTGTGAGTATGTATGTTCAAAATCCTTCCACCCAATATTTTTTCGCCATTATGGATGGGGGAGTCGCGGTTTTAGAGCAAATGTCAGTAGTAAATGATGAGTTATCTTTTACTTCAAGAACAGAAGGGTTATTAAATAGCCTGACTATTGAGAAAAATCTCAAAGGCCAAGTGGCTGCCATCACTCTTTATAATGAAATGAAAGAGGGTTATGAAGGCTTAAAAGCAGCTGAGACCTGCTACATTAATCGAGTTATTACTAAGTAGAAATACAACTCCAGGTGGTTTCATCTAACCACCTGGCTTTTTTTACCTACATTGTCCTTTGGCATCATAGATCGAAATATCATCCACATACCAACCCCAATTTTGCACATTATCATCTGACTGAAAATTAAATACTAAGGAGACAGGGGCAAAAGGTTTAAAGTTCGTGAGGTCAAAAGTGTATTTTTTCCAACCATTTGAAACTCCTGCAAAACCTGGACGGTTGCCCAGTGCTTTCACTGTCGATGCGGGATACTTTTCTATAGGTTCAATGGGGACCAAGGTTCCAAGGATGACAATATTCACCTGACCACCATCATTTTTCTCAGTGTTATGCCAGGTCCACAGGGACATATGGGGCGATTCCATTTCACTAATATTAAGACCTGGAGTAAAAAGGCTCGAATTACTGCGGGGAGAATAGCTTCGTTTGATCCCGGTTCCCATACAGCGAATTCCCGAATGACAACCCATAGGTCCTTTTGGTTGTCCCCACTCAAAATCAGCAATCATGCTATAACCACTTCGATAGTGTTCAAAGTCCACCACCGGATTCCCTTTTTCTAGTTGGATAAGAGGGAGTTGTTTTTCTGATTGCTCTTTACTGAGAGCCACGCTGAAGCGCTTAGTTTGATAGCAGGGAGCTGTGACTTCAACTACATAGAAACCTGGAGTTTCTACTGTCAAAGTAAAATGACCTTCACTATCTAACTGTGTTTGATATTCTGGAAACTCTGCAATTTGAACTCTGACTTGTTCCAATGGAATTACATTATCAAGGGTCACTTGCCCTTTGATTTTTAAAGGCTGTTGCTTGCTAATTTCAGGCGAAGTCATTGCAATTCTTATGGGTTGGTAGGGATAATTGGCATTGGCCGGTTGATTGAGAGTGAGATCAAATATTTTATGAAAGTCACCATTTTCCGGAGTGAGTTTGTATCCATCGGGAGCGTCTTCCTCAAGGATCATAAACTTTCGGTATTCTGCATTATAGATAGAGCTGCTGGCCACCCATAGCTGCTTTTTATCATTATTGTAGGAGATATCATTCACATTTTCTAGGCCGGTGATGGTACGGAGCTTTTCACCTCGATAATCAATTTCTACTATTTTATTCCCGCCTTCAATGACCCAAAAACTATTATTCTCTTCATTGGCAGTGATACGAGAAAAGAAGGTTTTACTCTCTTTACTTACAAGGCAGCTATCATCTAAACATTTATCCACATTAAACTGTCCCTGCAGGTCTTTAAAATCGGTGAATACCATGCTGGTTTTCTTATCGCTCACAGCCACATAACCATTTCTTTGATTAATGGCGAGGCCAAAAGGGTTAGTTAAACCGGAAATTTGAGAATACCATAGCCCATAGCTATTCAGGATGCCAATTTGGTAATGAGGACCAAAGCGATTGGCCACCCAAATGTATCCGTTGACATAATCCATAATCATCTCTTCATTTAAAAGCCCTCCCTGTTTGAAATTAAACCCACGAAATAGATCCAAAACTTGGCCTTTAGGTCCGAGTTTAACAATGTGATTATGGTAGGAGTCGAGGACATAGAAGTAATCATTCCGATAGTCAATGGCCACACTCCAAGGAGAGGAAAATAGACTACTCTCATCATTGCCTTGCTTAAAAATGATCTTACCTTCTGCAGAGAGATGAATGAGAGACTTTTGGTTTTTGTCTATAATAGCGACACTGTCCTTTTTAGGATGAGGATAGAGATTGACAATGTGCCATAAGTTATCGCAGATAACCTTTTTTACCTCTAAAGTTTCTTTATGAACAGGAATTACACAGGAATGGTAGTATTGGTTACTTGCTGCTAACCAAATATAGTTATTCGCCGAAAGTGTGGGTGTCAATAGACCGAAAAAAGATAGAGCTAACCATAGATAACGCATCGCTTCCCCCCCAGGTACAGATGTGAAAAATTGAAACAAATTTTAAAACCTGGATCCTCAGAACTTTTGGATCTGGAAGGTGGTGATGCTTGTGCTTCAAAGTTTACACAAAAACCGCAGATTTACCGGGGTAATTCGAGGATTTTTGTGTAAACTTTGGAGTACAATGATTGACACCTACCATTCAAAAAGTTCTGAGGATCCAGGTTTAAAATACCCTAAACCAGTCAAATAGACTTTGCAATCACTATTATTCCTAGAGAAACTACTTAAAAAGAATTGGTTAAAAATATAGAAAAATTTGACAAAATAACAAAAAAAGAGTATGTTAGAGCCCGAAAAAGGAGGTTCTATGAGAAAATTCCCTTTAATTATTAGTCTTTTATCTCTTGTTTGGTTTGTTCCTATCTTTGCTGATGAAAATCCTCAACTTATGGAGCAGCAACAGCTCCTTTTCTCTGTAAAAAATTATCAATGGAAATCGCTAAAATATCTTGGATATCGAGATGTGATGGATAATCCAGAAATTGAACTAGAAGATGTCCCTGAGGGTTACGAGCATATGTACCTTAAAGCAACTATCACCTTTTTAGGTTTTCTGCCTAAAATGGAGATCGTATTACCTCACGCCATATATGGCAGAAGCCCTCATAAAGACTACAGTTTGTACAATTATAGTTTTACTCTTAAGCTGAACGTTCCTGAATTTGTGGACATTGAGGAGATTGATCAAATTCAGTTTTCAGATCTTGAAGATAAAGAGATGGGCCTTTTAAAGGGTCCTTTTACTTTACCTGCTCATTATCAAGATCCTCAACCTTATGAAGGCGAAACTTTAGCCGTTGAACTCATCCATTCTGCTCCATCCGATGAGGCTTTTGATATTGTGTTATTGGGTGATGGTTTTACTAAGGAGGAGATGGATATTAGCTCTGAATCAGCTCTTTTAGCCAGTAAGTTTGGGATTCATGCGCGCAAGTATATGGAGCAACTGCTTAATAAACCTCCCTTTGATTCATTGAAAGATCGAATTAATGTCTGGATTGTAGGATCTCCTTCAGAAGAGTCTGGTGCTGATCTGCCCAGCGAAAACATTTATAAAAATACTACATTTGATACCACCTTCGATACTTACTGTCATCGACGGGCCTTAACCATAAAAGATCAAGCCACTGCTTTGAAGGTGGCTATGGAAGTTCCTTTTGATCTTCCTATTATGATGGTAAACAGCACTGTTTACGGTGGTCAGGGAGGAGATATACCCACTTTTTCTCTTAATAAGTGGGCCTTTAATATATTGGTTCATGAGCTAGGGCACACTCTAGGTATGCTGGCTGACAGCTATTATTATTTCTCTGATAAAACCAGTGCTCATCAGTGTAAAGATTCCCATTTGGGGAGTCGAGCTGTTAAAAAAGGAAATCATTGGGG
>CAYFLR010000007.1:41104-45480 GCA_964343805.1 uncultured bacterium
AATTCCTTCTATGAAGAAGAGGACAAACTGGCTCCCAATGTTTCTAAAAAGGGAAATACTTATGAGGTTAAATGGAGCGATTTTTTGACGGATGATTCAAAAGTTATTGGGATAAATTACCCTGCCGGAGTCCCGGAGTTCAATGAAGAGTCATTGCAGGTCACCTATCAGTTCCCTATTCAATCCTCTCTCGATCAATTACTTTTGCTACCAGGCCCTTCTTTAAATTTAAATCAAAGACTAATAGCCACTATTCAATCCATAAGTATGGGTGAAAGAACTTTTGAAGAAAATGATTTTATTTTGACAGAACTGCCGGTGCAGTATCAAGAAAACACATACAGATATGACTTTTTGAAACTGCCTGATGTGGCTGTATCAGCAGGCGAGAAGGTTGAACTGACTCTCACTTTAAAAAACAGGGCAGGATTCGATCTATTTAAGCGGGTTAAACAGGACGCTCATTCATTAGTTCTTCCCTCCGATGTCTTTAACCCTTTTGAACTGGGTGTGTTTCAAGGGTCTTATGTGGATTTAGTTAAAGTTTATCGTCCTTCTTACCTTTCCTGCATGATTCAATCTGCTTATCCATTTAATGAGGTCGAGAGTGCGGCATTACTTCAAACTATGGAAAGGTCTTTAATGGAATTAGATGCATTTCTAACTACCACCTCGGTGCCAAAAGAGGTGACATTTCCCGAAGCAGATATCATCCCCAGCATGAATCATTGGCAACATTAACCAACGCTATTGCAAAAGATATTGAGGTGCCGGACAGGAAGCATTTTGATTTCTTGGCATCTCTTTAATAGTGCTCACGATCTGCCTGAGTACGTTTCCTTTGATATTTTGATCTAATTGATGCCAATCCAGGTAATACTTTGGTGCATTTTGATTGAGTTCGTTATCTAGCTTGACTGGAAAAGTACTTGCTCCTCTTTCTACAAAAACTCCCCCTGCTGCTATCATGGCCAGTCCATAGGCTTTATGAGATAGTTCTGGAACTGGAGCAAGGACGGAAGCAGTGCCAAAATAGAGAGCCACCCCACCTAAAGAGATATAAAATCCACTGACATAAGTGGTAGGATCTTTGAGTACCTCTTTTGCATCTTCCATATTAAAAGCTTGCAAGGTGCGGGTTAACTTTTTCCATTTGGAGGCCTGATCAAACTTTTCTTTCAGCTCATTATAGGAGATATACTGACGATGAACCCCCTGGGCATTATTAATCAATTCAGGCAGTGGCAACTTGCTGTACTCATCATACTTACTCCCATCTTTGAGGGTGCTTTGATAGAAACAATAGGATTCCTTACTTTCATCAGGGAGGGCAAAAAGTAGGGTGAGAGTTCCATCCGCTCCCCGGGAGTAGATGGCTTTTTCTGAACTGCTCTCTCCCTCTCGATTTTTGCAAGAAAGAAGCGTCGAAAAGAAGATGGAGATTATTAAAAATTTAAATATATTCATGATTTCCTCTGTTTACAAATGGGCTTTAAAGTCGGTTGTTATTTCATCTATTATAGCATAGAACTCTTTTTCACTTGGATTTAAAAGAGGTTTTCGCTATCCTAAAATTTCGTAAAAAAGTGAATTAAATTTTGGGGAGGTCGTTATGGATTTACAGGGAAGTCAAACAGAGAAGAATCTAATGAAGGCTTTTGCTGGTGAATCCCAAGCACGGAATCGGTACACATATTATAGTAGCATAGCAAGGAAAGAGGGTTTGGTGCAAATGGCAGCCATATTTGAAGAAACTGCCAATCAAGAAAAGCAGCATGCGATAACCTTTTTTAAATATTTTAAGTCAGGCACCAACCTGGAAATAACCGAATCTTTTCCTGCAGGAGTTTTAGGTCATACAACCCAGAATTTAGAGGCCGCTGCCAATGGTGAAAACCATGAGTGGACAGTGATGTATCCTGAATTTGCGAAAGTGGCTCGTGAAGAAGGATTTGAAGAGGTGGCCACCTCTTTTGAAAACATTGCTGTGGCGGAGAAGCATCATGAAATCAGGTTTAGAACACTTTTCAAAAGCTTACAAGAAAATAAGGTTTTTGAACTAGAGGATAGCGTGATCTGGCGCTGTCGAAACTGTGGCTATATTCATGAAGGTAAAGGTGCACCTGAATTATGCCCTGCCTGCATCCACCCCCAAGGCCATTTTGAGGTAGCCCATGAGCCATGGATGCAAGGTTTTTAATTCCGAACGTTTTGATTAGAAGATCAATTTAGGTTCTAAAATCCCAAACCTTACTAAACTTTGAGAGCCTGATCCCTCTTCACTGCAGGTTGATTTTGCATCTCCGGTTGCTTGAAATACGATGATAGTATCTTCTGTTAGCTCCACGCCTTTAAATATATCCTCTACCATATGCCCAGTACTTTTTTCTGTGTGATCAAGAGGAACCGATTTGATGATAGATTCGGCTGCCCCTTGTTTGATGGAAACCGAGGCTTCTAAATCAGTCACGGTGGTTTTGGCTTTACTTCCAATATCCATAGTTTTGGAACTGGTGGTCCATCCGACGTTAACGGATCCTTCCTTAATGGCAATCTCAAGTGCTTTTTTGAGTGCCTCGTCCATATCACTGACCTTGAATTCTTTATAAAGCTCCAATTTATCTTCAGTATTGTAGGAGGGGAAGCGACAGTGAATGGCGGTAGAGAGAAGGTCTTTATCCCCAGCGAATTTTAGTTTGAATTTGGGTTCAGTGATAGTTTTCTTATCTTCTTTTTCTTCGCCCTCTTTTTCCTCTTCTTGGTTTTCAGCTTCCTTAGACTCTTCCTCCTCGTCCCCTAAGGTTTCAGAGTTGAGATCTTCACCAAATCCCTTTGTTTCTTCCGCTTTAAAATAATGAACTTCTCCATTTTCTCCGGTGCCATTTTTTAAGGTGGGAGTAGAGAAGGTGGCAAGTCCTGCTTCAAAACACTTTTCTAAGTCGGTACGTTTAAGGGTTTTTCCATCAATGCAGTTTTCTTCTACTGGAACTATATCGCAGTTGATGGAGGCAAAGACACCTTTGGCATAAATGAGAGAGGAGTTCATTTTTACATGGATTCCACAACCCATATCCAACATAAATCCGGTTCCGGCTTGAGTGTATTCAATATTGCCAGTTCCCAAATCGGTGATGAGATGCCTTAACCCGATTTGGGAGTTCTGATTATTTTGTTTATCTTCCTTATGATCGGCCCACCAAGCCTCCACCATATTACCATTGATTTCGGCAATGGTGACATACTCTCCATCTGCATCTTTTACATAGCTGTACCAATTGTCATTATAATGGCCAAAGGCTTTTAGTCCCGACTCTTCTTTTTTATTGCACTGAAGATAGACCTGGAAATCAATATCAAAGCGGTCTTTTAAGTTTTGAACAGTTGGCTCAAGATCCAAACAATCATATTGATCGACATTTTCTTTTGGAATGGGTGCAATGACTTTTTCCACCATTCTTTGGATATTGTTAACCTTGTCGTCTCCACTGCCTTTTTTAAAAACCCTGGTTTTTAATATAAACACAGGGTCATTAATCCTCCAATTGGTGAGACCGGAAAGTTTCCCATCATCCCTCATGGTGGCCACTTTTTTAAAATCATCTTCTGACACCGCACTGATGTCGTAGACTTTTATGTCAGCCACTGCGGTGGCTAAGTCATCACACTCTGTCATGGGAGTCGTTGAGACTGTATTCGCTGAGGTCATATCTGAAAAGGCTCGGCAGGTTTTATAGGTGGCCACTTCTGTTAAGGGAGTGCAATTTGATCTCGTGGCTGGGTCAAAAGTTAAATCGGTAGTGACAACTGGTTCCCAAGACTCTGCATAGATATGGGTGGCAGAGATGGCCGCTCGATAACCACAGACTTGATGGTTATACATATCACTTCCTGAGCCCGATTCTGACATAAAGAATAAGTTACTGCTTTTAACTGCTTTGAGGGTTCTGATATTGTATCTGGTATTGGAATCAATGGTTTCGTAGTTTACTTGTAATAGGTTGGTGTTTTCATCTTTATCAATACTGCCAAACATGACTCCGCCGCCATCCATTCCTTCGGATATATGCCAAGTATCATCCTTTTTACCCAATCCTATCCAAGAGGTATCATCTTTGTCTTCCGCTTCCCAACGTCCATCTAAACAGGATTGATGACTTTGGTAGCTTACTAAGTCTTTGATTTTTGTTGGAAGTTGGTCTGCTAAATTAATAGGATCTTTTAGCATGCACAGGGGTTTACTGTGTTCATCATCATTAATTTTCTTACTCATGAATTTGACTCGATCGTCCAACTCACGGACATAGGCTCTCATAGTAAAAGCGGTACCTGATTCATTCAACCTTTGACAGTAGAGTCGATGAGCAAGGTATTTTGCA
>CAYFLR010000007.1:45490-62679 GCA_964343805.1 uncultured bacterium
CATTAATGGCCGAGGAACAATCTACATTGGATAGATCCGATTTAACTAAACTGGCTGTAGTGGTTCCTATGACTCCATCTATTCCTTTAGACATTTCAGGTACCGAAATATTCAATTGCCCTGCACTATCAACCGTCCCAAAACCTAAATCTCCCAAGCTATCATCATTAAAGCCATCTGGAACCAGTTCTCCTACTTCAAGGTCGGTAGGAGGTTGTAAAGCCAGCGTTCCAGCAGAGGCTTGATCGTATTCCTTATTACCTGGATCATCGAGATCCACCTTTTTGTCTTGTTCTTGTTGTTTCTCATCACTTCCTTCCGAAAACTCTTCATCTTCTTCTTTATTACAAGAGAGATAGAAACTAATTAATAGGAATTGGAATAACAAAAGGGACCAAAATTTCAATTTCATGAGACTTCCTCCATTTGGAAAAATATTCATAAATGGCTGTTGTGATATCCGTTGATTTTAACATATTGACCCTAGATATGCGAAAACAACCTCAGTTGGATATTTCTTTGTGCACGGAAAACTTGACAGCCAGGGGCACTTTCTGATATTCGAACGGTGGATTGATTATTAGACGTAAATCGTAGAATTAAACTTTAATGCTTAAAAAACTGGTTAAATACTGTGAATTAATATAGTTCTAGTTAAGTTTTGCCCTTTTTTTTATTACAAAAACGTATTATGAATGACTGGTTAAGAAAACTTAATTAATTTTTATGTGAAAGGGCATAAAGTGATTGAAGAAATTGTAAATTCTATGACGATTCCTAACAAACAGAAGCAGATTGTTATAACTGCTTCCGATCTATTCCATAAATTTGGGATAAAGCGAGTTCCTATTGAGGAAATTTGCCAAACCGCTAAGGTGAGTAAGGCCACCTTTTATAAGTACTTTTCCAATAAAACTGAATTGATAAAGTACATTCTGACAATTTCTTCAGATGCCTATTTAAAAATGATTGATTCAATCAGAGCATTGGACATTCCTTACGAACAGAAAATTGCAAGGTGGATTGATTATAAAAGAGTGGTTACTGAACAGATGAGTAAACACTTTATTGATGAGTTTTATCAAGCTTCCGATGAGCTGGCTTCCTTTATTAAAGAGAAAACAGCTGAAAACTATCAAAAGTTCTTCCAGTTTATACAGGAAGGCCAAGAGCAAGGCGCTATTAGATCAGACCTTAAGTCTGAATTTATTATTGCTTTACTTGATCATACAAATGATTTGGCAAGCGATCCAAGAGTTCGCAAGCTATATACTAATTATGCTGACTTGACTAAAGATCTTAATGACTGCTTTTACTTCGGGATTAGCAATAAGAAATAATTAAGCAAAAGCCGAGTCTGCTCCTTTCTTTATGTAAGAGGTGAGTATGTTGGGTATTCGGGTTCTTTTTAGTACACTAGTATTATTGACTTCATTACCCATTATGGCTCAAGTTTCTTCCCTTAGTTTGTGGACATCCAGTGAGAATGTAAAGAAAGCCGTCGAGGCGGCAGCTCGTCCTTTTGAGAAGGAGTTTAAAGTTAAGCTCCAAATTGAGATCCTCACAAAAGATTTAACCACCCAATTTAAAACAGCGGCTTTGGCAGGCAAAGGTCCCGATATTTTTGCCTGGGCCCATGATATGGTTGGAGAACTAGTAACTTCCGGATTATTAGAATCCATTACGTTGTCCAATGCATTCAAGGAGCGTTTCTTACCCGTCGCTATCAATGGCTTCACTTATAAAAATAAACTATATGGTTATCCTTATGATATTGAAGCCGTGGCTCTTATTTATAACAAAGCCCTGGTTTATGAAGTTCCAAAAAATATGGAGTCATTGATTGAATTTGCCACTAACTTCAATAAAAAAGCTCCAGGTGATAGTTATGGTTTTCTCTATGATTATTCCAATTTCTTTTTTTCCTTTCCCTTTTTTACCGCTGGGGGAGGGTATATTTTCTATGACGGAAAAAGTGGAATCAATGTCAATGATATTGGCCTGGCCAATGAAGGTGCTGTGAATGCAGGTAAGTTACTCTACCAACTGGTCAGTGACCAAGTAATACCCGAGTCTACAAACCGAAATATCGCTATTGAAAAAATGAAAAACCAGAAGCTAGCAATGACCATAGATGGTCCTTGGTCAATCAAAGATTTAAGAAACAGTGGGGTGGACTTTGGAGTTGCTCCGATCCCTCCTTTGAATGGAGGTAAGCCCAAACCCTTTGTTGGAATACATGGATTTATGATTAGGAGGTCCAGCTCCAATAAACTCCTCGCTAAAGAATTAATCGAAAATTATTTAGTGAGTGATAAGGGATTGGCCATGATATTTAAGATGGATCCTCGTATTCCTCCCCTCAAAAATATTGCCCATATCATAGATAAAGAGCCAAGTTTTCAAGGGTTCTTAGCCAGTGCAAGTAATGGAATACCTATGCCTAATGTTCCTGAAATGGGTGCTGTATGGGGGACTATGGCTCATGCAATAAAGCTTATTATAAAAGGAAATAAGAAACCGGAAGCGGCCCTCTCCATGGCTAAGGATAAAATACTTAAAACCATCAACCGAGATTGACCCGGATATTTCATGAAAGCTAAACGCTCAGCAGGGCTCTTACTCCCTATAAGTAGTTTACCATCACTCGAAGGAATCGGTGATTTAGGACCGGCCGCCTATCGTTTTATTGATGTATTAAAAGAGAATCATATCTCTCTCTGGCAAATTCTTCCAATCAATCCCACAAGAAGTGATGGCTCTCCTTATTCAGCCATGTCTGCTTTTGCAGGAAACCCTTTATTAATAAATGTCCATGAGGCTTTTAATTTTCTAAAAGAAGTGGATATTGATAAAAAGGTGAGCGACTCGATTACTCATATGCAAGCCGGGTTTCATCAGGGAAATAGTGATCTTTTAGAGGTGGACTACCCTCTCGTTTCTGAGCGGAAAAAGCAGGCTCTCCAGCAGGTCTTTTTGCTTTTTAAGAAGATTGACAGTGCCAAATGGAATGAAAAGTTTCGCACCTTTAAAAATAGACAAATGGGCTGGTTAGCCGATTGGAGCCTCTTTGCTGCCTTATCGAGCCATTTTGGTCATGAAAATTGGCTTTTTTGGGAGGAGGAGCTTAAAAATCATTCCCAAGTGGCTATCAATAAATTTGTTGAGAAGCATCCTGGGGTGATGGAATATCACAGTTTTGTACAATTTCTCTTTTTTCATCAATGGGAAAAACTGAGAAATTACGCCATGCAAAATAAGGTTCAGATAGTTGGAGATGTGCCTATTTATATATCTCATTCAAGTGCTGACGTATGGGGGCATCCCCATCTTTTCAAATTAAACAGTCGATGTAAGGCGCAATTCAGGGCTGGAGTGCCACCTGAGAAATTCTCTTCCAGTGGACAACTTTGGGATCAAAATCCAGTTTTTAATTGGGTTAATATGCGTAAAGAAAAATTTAATTGGTGGATTCGCCGATTTCGCCAAGCCTTTAGCCTTTTTGATTATATCCGAATTGATCATTTTAGAGGGTTTGTGGCCTATTTTGAAATTCCGGCAAAAAATAAAACCGCCATTAAAGGAAAGTGGAGACAAGCTTGTGGTCGTGAGGTCTTTGATCTAATGCAAAAGGAAATGGGTGAAATGCCTATAATTGCAGAAGATCTTGGAGTTATAACACCTCCTGTCATTAAACTACGAGATCGTTATAATTTTCTAGGGATGAGGATATTGCAGTTTGGTTTTGATCCGCCCAGTCGGGCAAATAAAAATCTTCCTCATCATTATGAAAAAAATCAAGTGGTTTATACAGGGACTCACGATAACAATACATGTCTAGGTTTTTGGGAAGAAGAAGCCACCCATAGGCAAAAGGATTTTGCCTTGAAATATCTAAAGGGCAAAGAGGCTCATATTAATTGGGATATGATGACAGCTGCCTTGAAGTCAGCGGCTATCATGGCGATTTTTCCACTCCAAGATATTCTAGATATGAATGGAATAGCCAGATTCAATTATCCAGGAACCAAGGATGGTAACTGGGTCTGGCGTTTCTCTTGGAAAGATCTTACTGAAGAAAGGCTAACCAGATTGAAAGAACTTATAAATTTAACTGAAAGAAATGGCTCGCATGAAAACTAACAATATAAAGTGGTTTCCAACCCCCTATCGGTTTTTGACTCCAGGGTTGATCTGTTTTTTTACATTTCTGGTTCTGCCAATGGTTTTTACTATATTGGTGGGCTTTACTAATCTAAGCACAGGACATATGCTCCGATACAGTACCGTGCGAGAGCTCCTGTTAAATGAGACTTATATTGCTCCGGGAGCCTCCTCCTACCATATTCAAATCGGTAAAAAACAAGGGCAACATCATATTTTTCTACGACATGAAACACAGGGCGATCGAATTTATTATGGCACTTTGCCTACCGAGGTTTCATCTGCTTCCTCTTTAAGTCTCAAGAAGCTAGTTTTAGCTGAACCCTATTTGGATTATCTGCAGAATAATTTTCAACTGCTCTCCAAAGGGCAGATCTATCAATTATACAAACTATTGCACAAGTTGGAGGTTGTCCTACCTTCGGGTGTGAAATTAAAACAACATAGAATTTCGGTCTTTTCCGAGTTACAGGCCAGGTATCAAAGTTTAGGTAACGATCAAATTAAAGACAATCTAACCAAAGTTGTCTATGTGGCTGACTTTGATAAGGGTTACTTTGTGAACAAAGAGAATCGAAAAGATCTCCTGTCTCCCGGCTTTGTAGCAATCATTGGACTTAATAATTTTAAACGACTTTACAATGACCCGGGGCTTTCCAAGCCCTTTCTTCGGGTTTTTGTTTGGACTGTTATTTGGGCTTTTATGTCCGTATTCCTTTGCTTTACTTTGGGCCTTATCTGGTCTTTGGTTCTCAATCAAAAGAAACTGCGCTTTAGAGTTGTCTATCGTATGCTATTGATCATTCCATATTCTATCCCGTTTTTTATTAGTGTGCTTATTTTTCAGGGGCTATTGAACAAAGATTTTGGGATTATCAATAGTCTTTTAGACTCCTACTTTGCATTAAAAATACCCTGGCTCAGTCACGCTTTTTGGGCCAAAGTGAGTTGTTTATTAGTCAATATGTGGCTGGGTTTTCCCTATATGTTACTTGTCATAACCGGCGTTCTTCAATCCATTCCTTCCACTTGATACGAAGCTGCAGAGATGGATGGAGCAGGGCCTTTAGACTCTTTAAAAAATATCACTCTTCCTTTGATATTCTCTGCCACCGGTCCTTTGTTGGTAGGAACCTTTGCTTTTAACTTTAATAACTTTGTTGGAATTTATCTTTTAACCAAAGGTTTACCTCCCATGGAAGATACTATGTACCCAGTAGGTGAAACGGATATATTAATTTCTTACACCTATCGTCTGTCCTTTGAAGGTGGGCAGGGGCAAGATTTTGGTTTAGCCAGCTCAATTACCATCATTATTTTTAGTATTATTGCATTACTTGCTTTTGCTAATTTTTATTTGATGGGTGCTTTTAAACCTGCTGAGGAGGGTAAATAGATGAAAAAACAAGATCCTCGTTCTCAAATGATCTCCTTAGCCAAGCATCTGGCTATTTGGTGCTGCATTTTAATCATTTTATTTCCCGTATTCTATATCATCTCCATCTCCTTTAATCCTACCGCTAGTTTAGGATCTGGTCTTATTGCTCCCAAATGGTCGCTGGATCATTGGAAGTATGTCCTTGGCATCCCTTATGTTAATGCCAGTGGCGAACAGATAGTGTCGGCTTTTCCTATTTTGACCTGGTTAGTAAATAGTATAAAAGTTTCAATGATTTCTTCTTTTTTAATGCTATTTTTAGCTACTACAGCTGCCTATGCTTTGTCTCGTATGAAGTTTGCTGGAAGGCAGTTTTCACTTGTCACCCTAATGGTGGTGCAAATGTTTCCAAGTATGATGGCAATGATTGCCTTTTATCTGATGCTCACCTCCATTGGCGAGGTTTTCCCATTTTTGGGAGTTGATACTCATGGTGGTTTAATATTAGTCTATTTAGGGGGCACCCCCTTTAACATATGGTTGATCAAAGGCTATTTTGATACGATTCCAAGAGATATTGAAGAGGCGGCTATTATAGATGGCTGTAATAGATGGCAGGCATTCACACGTATTGTATTACCTCTTTCCGCTCCCATTTTGTGTGTTGTGGCTTTACTCACTTTTATCGCCACCTTTGCTGATTATATTCTCCCCTCTATTTTGCTAAAATCTCAGGAACAATTGACCTTTGCTGTGGGTATTCAGCTTTTTATTTCAGAGGGTTTCTCTGGCAAATGGGGACCTTTTGCCGCAGCTTGTATTCTGGGAGCGGTTCCCATCTCCTTATTCTTCTTTAGTATTCATAGGTACATTATATCAGGGTTAGCGGCAGGTGCCGTTAAAGGATAATAGTAAGTAAACGATATTATAACTAATAAACCCAAACGGTTTATATTGATTAAATATTTCTGGACTCTTCTCCCGATTTGGTGTAATGAAGAGTGGCGAAAGGCTTTTAACAAGGAGTGATATCTTGAGTAAGCAAAACATTTTGTGCTTCATTGGTGCGATTTTTTTTGTAGTCCCTCTTTATGCTAACGGCTCAGAGGTTCCCCCTGGATGGGCTCACCAATTTTTTACTGATGATTCTTCCTACTATTTAAAACTTCTGCCAGATGGGTTTGTGCAGCGTTTTCGTCTGCACAAAAAGTACTGTGATCAATTGGATTACGCCACGATCCACTTTCAAGAGAAAGATCATAATTATCAGACTCACTTCAGTAAAATGAACCGCAGTGAACAGACCAGGTGGGGAGTTCTTTATGGGATCGATGAAAATGATTACTGCTGGTACAAAGTCAGTGCCACCGGACTGGATCTTAATCGACCCAATGCTAATCGCTATGTGATTAATCTTCGTTTTCGTCAAGACGGAAAGAATTACTATTTTCACAATCATCCCACATCTATTCTTCCCTCTCAACGTTTTACTACCGATGAGTCGCAAATTAACTGGATTGACTTAGGTCGTTATGGTGCCACTCCCTTAGAGGCTGGTGGTACTTTCTTTAAAATTTGGGAGCCGGATGCAGAAAAGGTTATTTTGACCATTAATCAAGATACTCACAATAACCAATACGTAATGCATGTGGATAAAGGTTATAAACATCCTGAACTTAATCATGTGATGTTTTTGGGACATGTGAAAGCCGATGATGATTACTCCATACAATTTGTAAAAAATGGTCAATTGGAAACCATCAATATGATCAACTTGAATCAGCAAACGGCTTTCAAATTTGATCCTTATGGTAAGGCAGTTCGCTATGATATTAAAGGCGGAAAGATTAATGGTTATTGGAATATTAGAGCGGTTGTAACTCCCTCTTCGAAATATGAGTGGAAGTTTGACCATAAGATTGGGGAAATCCCGGAACGACAAAAAAATAATTGGCTCATATACCAGTTGTGGCCTCTCACTTTTAATCCCCAAAAAGAGAACGGGAAGTATGTGCAGGGAACCTTTCTAGATATTGTTGAAAAACTTGATTACATTAGTGGTTTGGGTGTTACAGCGGTGGAATTACTCCCTCATTATGAAACTCGTTTTAACGCTTCTTGGGGTTATGCTATGGACTCTTTGGTTCTGGTAGAAAAAACCCTAGGTACACCCGATGATCTGCGCTATCTGGTAGATCAAATGCACAGTAGAGGCATGAAAGTAGTGTTTGATATGGTGCTCAATCATATCAATAACAATCTAATCAGAGACTTACTTAATGAACACATTCATGAATCCAAGTTTTATTCCGGCAATACTGTTTGGGGACCAAAACCTCGCTTTGCAAATCGTATTGTAAAAAAATGGATTGCCGATGCGGTTATATCCGTCATTCGAGATTATCACATAGATGGTCTTCGCTTTGATATGATTGCTGCCATTTATAATCAAGGCAATGGAGGTTACGAATTCTTACAGGAACTGAACTCTTTAATTAAAATTGTTCATCCTACTTTATTTACCATGGCTGAGGAATTGCCCGATAATGTTTGGGCCACCAAGACAGTTCCTGAAGGTGGGATGGGGTTTGATTCTCAATGGAATGATAAATTTAAAAACTTTTTTGAATTAGAGTTTGATGACTACAATCCCTATCACCGACATGTAAAACTAGAACCTCTCAAAGCTTCTTTGGAAGGCTATAGTGATCATTTTTCACATGGAAATGAGCTGCATTTTGGAGTTCCCCAAAAAACAGTTAATTACTTAGGAAGTCATGATTTTATTGGAAATAAGAACCCTTTCATCCGTATCATTTCTGATTATGAAGGATATGAATGGGATGGCAAAAATAATTTTTATCGGGTTCGTCCATTAGAAGACCCTGATTTAAAGGGTCAATTTAGAAAGGTTCATAATCCCTTCACTCATGGGATGACCCGTTTGGCTTATGGTATTTTATTTTCTAAACCAGGTCCCTTGCTGTTCTATCAAGGGGAAGAATTAGGTCAAGATCTGAATATTGAAAATGAGTGGTCTTACTTAGATGCTATAAAAAATAATGCATTTCCCAGTAAAAATATTGATCTTCATCGTTATATCTCTTCCCACCGCATGACCTGGGAATACCTTCATCCGGAAAATGAACCGACTCTTAATTTTTTAACTCCTAAAGAGCATAATCTCTTTCATGGGACTTACAGGTTTTTTAAACGGATGATTCAGTTTAGGAGAGACTATCCTTTTATCAACGAGAAGAACGCCTCTCATGTTCATATCTACTATGATCAAAATCTTCTGACCTATCGTATTCAGAGTGAAGAAAAGCGTTTCTTTGTGGTTGCCAACTTTGGCCCTTCCAAAGAGGCCGCCTGGGTTAACTTTCCTGCCGGTAACCACACTTGGTGGAAAGAAGTGGTTAACACTTCGGAAACCCGATGGGGGGGTAACAGTGATCGCTTCCAAAACATAATTTCTAATTTGGGAGGGCGTCAAAACTTAGTTCGAGTGGACGAGGGCAGTTTGCTCATTTTTGAAGAGCAAAAAATAGCAGAAATTAATAGCCCACTCTACTTAAGAGGAGACATTACCGATTGGAAAGCTTTACCTCATATGAAACTTTTAAAATCTTCTGATAAAGGAGATATCTACTCTGTTCAGTTTGATGTGCATAGTCGTGGTGAATTTGCCTTTAAACTGGGAACCAAGGATTGGGAAGTGGATATAGGTTTATCCCACCATCATCAGCCAGAGCATAGTCGAGGAGTTCTCAGCTATCGTCCCTTTCAGCCCAACTTTATCATCTCTTTTAAGCCGGGCACTTATAAATTTATTTTTAATATCAACACTTTTAAATACGTTGTTCTTAAACTCTAACCAATTATTTTAATACGAGAAAAGCTATGAATAATTCCCTTGAGTCTCTTAACAAACTAGATACCATTGCACGAAATTTCTGGTGGTCATGGAATCATGGAGCTGCCGATTTATTTCAAACCATCAACCCAAAGCTTTGGCAACAGAGTCACAACCCGGTTTTGACTCTTAAGCAAACACCTAAAGATGAGATTTTAAAACATCTCACTGATAACTCTTTTTTAATTCGACTGGAAAGGGTGAACAGTGAACTAGATAACTATCTTCATGAGAACAACACTTGGTTTTACAAAAATTATCCAGAGCATCAAGATAAAAAGGTAGCCTACTTTTGTGCTGAATACGGTATTCATGAATCGCTTCCTATATACAGTGGCGGCTTAGGTATTTTGGCTGGAGATCATGTGAAGTCAGCCAGTGATTTAGGAATACCTATGGTGTTTGTAGGGCTGTTCTACAAAAATGGTTATTTCACTCAAGAAATTGATAAACAAGGTCAGCAGATAGCCCGTTTTCCGGAAGTAAATCCTGCAGATCAACCTTTTGAATTAGTTCGAGATATATTAAATAATGAGCGTTTAGTGAGTATCGACTTTCCAAAACGCACAGTATACGCTCGTATTTGGAAAGCAAATGTAGGGCGCTGTTCTCTCTACTTATTAGATACTGACATTGATAAAAATACTCCTTCAGATCGTTTGATCACTTCTAAGCTATATGCTGGAAATAGAGAGCAACGTCTGGCTCAAGAAATTGTTCTTGGTATTGGCGGGTACAAAGCTATTAAAATGTGTGGAATCTTTCCTGATGTCTTTCATATTAATGAAGGACATTCCGTTCTCTTTCAGTTAGAGAGAGTGCGTGATGTGATGAGAGAGCAGAATTTAACTTTTGCAGAAGCTCATCATCTTTGCTCCATGAATTGTATCTTTACAACTCATACTCCAGTCCCTGCCGGTAATGAAAGCTTTTCTCTCCATTTAGTCTATAAATATCTGGGACACTACGCCAATGATTTTGGAATCTCTTGGAGAAATTTTTCCCAGCTTGCCTTTGCTGATAAAGAGGAGAGTAAGAAACAATTTAATTTAACTGCTTTGGCTATTAACTTCTCCAAATTTCAAAATGGAGTGAGCCAGCTTCATGGTCAAACGGCTTCTAAAATGTGGTGTCACCTCTGGCCTGAAGCAGAAGGTGAAGTGGAGCCTATAACATCTATCACCAATGGAGTCCATGTAGGAACCTGGATGAACCCGCAAGTAAAAAGCTTTCTGAGTCAGCATCTCGGCTTAAACTGGCAAGATAAAATTCTCAATCAAGACTACTTTGAGCAGTTGCGTTATCTGCCTAATAATCGAATTAGAGATCTTAGAAAATCTCTTAAAGAGAAAATGATTGGATTAGTTAAAAAGCAATACCAAATCCAGTTAGATCGCAATAACACTCCTGAAGAAATGGTCATGGTGGCCTGTGAGCGCTTTAAACCTGAACACCTCACTATTGGATTTGCCAGACGGTTTGCTACCTACAAAAGAGCCAACCTTCTGCTGTTTGATATAGAAAGATTGAAGAAACTGGTTACCAATAAAAAATGCCCGGTGCAGATTGTGTTTGCCGGTAAATCACATCCTGCTGACAAGGAAGGTCAACAGCTCATTCAGGAAATTTATAATCTTTCCTTGCAGCCAGAATTTATGGGACGGATTGTTATATTAGAGAATTATGATATGCACATTGCAAAGCAGCTGATATCAGGGGTGGATGTTTGGTTAAACACACCAAGAAGACCCATGGAGGCCTGTGGAACCAGTGGTCAAAAAGTCTGCTTAAACTTAGGTATTAATTGCAGCGTGCTTGATGGTTGGTGGCAAGAGGGATACAATTCCAAAAATGGTTGGATCATTGGCAATGACAGTTATTACTCTGATTCCAAAATGCATGATCGAAGTGATGCTAATGATCTTTACCAAGTTATGGAGCAACAAATTATCTCAGCATACTACGATGGCCTTCCAGGGGTATCCGGTGGATCAGACCGTTGGTTGGAAATCGCCAAAGAGAGTATGATTTCTAACCTCTCCTTTTTTAGCTCCCATCGGATGTTAGTAGATTATCTCAAGAGAGCTTACCTAGGTGCACTCAATTTCAATGAACAGTATCCTGATATTAAGTTTATGAAAGATAAGATTGAGTATTTAGCGGGAGCAACTTCTGAGAAGAGAGATGGCTTAGAATTTAGTAACCATTAGTCTTCTTCTGCTGCTTCTTCCAGACTATCAAGATGAGGTTGAATAGTTTTTTCAATTACATCTTTAACACTACTGCCTGTTAAAGGTTTGACCATCCAGGCAGTGGCACCTGCTCTTTTTCCTTTGGTAACCATGGGGCCTTTGCTTTCAGTGGTCGCTATTACAATTGGGATTTTCTCATATCCTTTAATTTTTCGGAGAGCAGCGCAGAGCTCTAGCCCTGTCATATCCGGCATATTGACATCTAGTATGGCCACATCAATTTTGACTTTTTGGGCCTGCTCTAATCCTTGTTTTCCATCTTGGGCTTCAACTACTTCAAAGCCCTCTTTTTTAAGATAGGTGCCGATCATTTTTAAAACAAACAGATCATCATCACATATAAGTACTTTATTCATAGACCCATTCTACTTTACTTTTTTAACTTTTGCTAGAAATTCTGAATACATGTATTAAGAAGTGTTATATAATTGAATACTCATAAATATGGATAAATTATTTTCGAGGTGGTGTAGAATGCGTACTCCCTTACTCTATTTATCAGTTGCTTTAACCATTGGAGTGGTTCTCTATTTTACCACTTTCAAAAAAAAGACTGGTAAGAATAAACAAGAGAATAAGATTCAACAAGTAGACACCGTAGAGATCAGGCAGAAATACCAGAATGAGTGCAATATTGGCAATGTTGAATCTTGCTATAACATCTCTTCCCTGTCTGAAAAGGTAGAAGGTTCTAAGAGAAGTGTCTTTTCTTATGTGCGAGACTATATAGGTAGTGTAGACCTCAATCTTGCTCAATATCCTATCAATCAAAAAAAATACTATCTGCGAGTTTTGCGCCGTCCCGCCTGTAAATTGCCGGATGTTTTTGATAAGTTTTATGCCAGACCGAGCAAGCAAAATCTCTTGTCTATGATCAAATGCCGATACACAAAAGACAAAGAAGAGTGGAAAACCTTTAGACAAGATATTGCAAAAATAGAAGAAAACTATAAGACGGAGGTGATCTCCAGTGTTTTTTCTCCTGCTGGTGGTTTTGATGTGGAACTTAAGAATTCCATTTATAGTCTCTACTTAGATCTATTTAAACGGTTAAAAAAAGCAGGCAATATAACTCAGGTCGCCAGTCAAAAAGAAGAAGTAAAGGATGAAAAAAAATCTAAAAGGAAAAAAGGTAAGAAGAAGAAAGTCTATTCAAAGGATGGTTTGAAAGCTTTGGTCACTATGATTCATTTGAGTAACTTTATTCTTAAAACCTACTTTTATGGAGAACCTAAAGATTTTAATAATATGACTTCAATGGAAGATCTTAAGTTTCTCCTCCCCATTGGAGTTAGCGCAGGTCTTACTCCTTTTTTTACCCGCTTGATAAAAAGAAAAAATGCTAATAAGCAACTTAAAGTTTTGTACATCAATCCCAACATTCTTCTCCCTTTTTTAGTTACTAAGCAAAAAAGCCGGGCTTATCTAGATACTTTGTTACAGCTTTATCTAGCCCAAGATAACTATATTAGTTTTCCCCCTGATCAGATTATCAATACATTTCTACTCTATGAATCCAGACTCACTCATCGTAAGAAAATTGATCGTCTGATTAGCAATGAGAATCGCATTAAGGAAATGTGTCAAGGTGGAATTGGCAGGTACCAAAAGGGGTATAAGATTTGTCCCGCTATGCTCTGTTCTGAGGTGAAAAACTTCCAATCTTTTGCTGATATGATGTTGGAAAAAAAATTGGAGCAGGTGGACTGTAAGTATCCCCTCTACCCATTTAAACGGTATGATGACTCCACTGGATTGGCCTCTTTACTCTGTCACCATCATTTTCAAGAAGATGTTATGTCTATCTCTGAGTTCTTTACTCGGGTAGTGGATAACTGTGGGAATACTGGATTAGTTACGCTGGGGAAGTGGATCAAACAGTATGGGGATGAAGAATTAGTGAAGGCACAATCTGTAGCTAATGTACAAAAAGAAGCAGGAGGTGGGAAAGGAGGAATTATGGGAATGTTAGAATCCATTTCAGGCCATAAAAAGGTGGATGCTACCAAGAAACTCACAGAAGAGATGGAAAAATAATCCTCGACTTACTCCTTAAAAACAAAGATTTATCCTTAGAAACAAACCTTTTAAACCCTATTAGATACAGTCAGATAAGGTGAAAATTTAATAATTCTGCCAATTGACCGATCATATATAGTATAGGGCTTTGCTGTCTATTATAAATTAATAGTTTTAGGAAGTCTTAACTTGCTATGAAAGGTTTAAGTGATTTAGTTGAGAATTATTGCATTAATATTGCTTAGTTTATGCTTGGTAGGCGCATACAATCCTTCAAAAAGCCTATCTGAAAGTGACTCTATAATTAAATTACCTGTAACGCAAGTGTCAGACCTGACTGATCGAGATATGGCTGTACAAAAAGTTCAAGATACAGTGGCTGAGGTGTTAGAAACCTCTCTTTCAGTCTTAATTTTAATGGTGACAGGGAGCGGTGATTCTAATCAGCTTCGTCAATATATCTATCAATTTCTAAATTACTTCACTCATAATGTGTTGGAATCACCACTTATTTCTAACCAAGATCAGTTCTTTAGGTTACTCTTTTCATTAAAATTATTAGATCATTTACGGACTAATAATTTATTAGCAATGAAAGTAGAACCCGCTAGAAAGGTTAAAGTGGGACAATCCAGATCCTTTCGGTATCGGGTAATGTTAGGACTCTCTCCTGATGGGGGCAACCGGCAAATTCTGAATGAACTCAAACTTAAAGAATCTAAAGAGATTCAAGACTTGATGGCACTGACGGTCATTTGCCCATATGAAGGAAGTAATCCACCTCTTCATTGTTTTGTCCAATCTGTTACATCTACTAAATTGTTGGATTTAAGTATCTAAGTATTGACTGAATATTTTAAGCAAGGAAGGAACATCCAGGGGCTTGTTAAGCCATGCGGTGGTGCCTGCTTCTTTGCCTTGATCTACCATTTCTTTAGATGATTCAGTGGTAACAATAACAATGGGAATATTCTTGTATTTATCAATCTGACGCAATTCTCTGGTGAGCTCGATGCCTGTCATGTTAGGCATGTTTATATCTAGAACCGCCCCATCTAAATCGTTGACATTGGCTTTATCGAGACCATCTTTTCCATCCATGGCTTCAATAACTTCATACCCAGCCTTTTTTAGGGACATGCCAGTCATCTTTACTATAAACAATTCATCATCACATACTAATATTTTTTTCATAGCATTATTTTATCATATTAAATGAGAAACGGGTTAAAAATATTGATGGCTTATATTGTTTTTTATAAGAGGCCGATGCTAGAGCATCTGTTACAGCCACTGTAACACCACTGTAACAATACTTATAGAAAATGGACTTATTTAACATATAGATAATAAAGGGTAATTAAGATTTTTTTAGGTTTGAAATGAGCACCACCGATAAGGAGTTATCTTAAGACCAGAGATAAAAAAATGGGGAATGGGAGATTAAAATGAATAAAAGAACAATAATAGTTACCTCTGTTTTTAGTTTGATGCTTGTCATCACCTTAGGGTATCAAAACTGTGGAGAGAAGACCGTTCATAGACCTGTACCACCAAATAAAGGTCAAGTTTCTCAGCAGCCCACGACACCTACCAATCCGGCAAATAATGCTGATAGAGCTGTATTACCTAGTACCTCTGACGCTGATAAAAAGGGCAAGACTGGAGAGACCGAGGGTGATGCTGCCAAAAAAGGAATGTTCTGTGAAAAGGATGACTTTGGAATCAGTTTTGCTGCCCCCATCACGGTGGAAGGAAAAATCCGAGTTAAATACAATTTTGAACAGGATTGTAATAACGTGGCCAAAATTGAAAGTATTGAGTTAACCGGTGATCAGCCTTGTAGTAAACCCAATGTGGAAGATGGTTATCTTAAGGCTGAAGGTTCAGACTATTACTGTACCATTATAAATTCATTAGGATCGGATGCTGTCTATTCTTTAAACATTAAATTACATGCCTATACTCAATCTGCGCAAGATAATGGTCCGGTAGATAATGATGTGGTAGCTGTTTCCTCTGAAAAAGCCACCGACGTTTATGAATTAAAAAAGACAAATATCCGAGTTGAAGATAAAGAGCAGTTGCGCAATGAATGTAAAAAAGCCTGTTCTCAGTTTGTTCTAAATATCCAGGAAGAAGTAAGTAAAATGAATCAGTACTCTGCTGCCACAGATATCGCAGGTGATCTTTTTACTACTTTTCTTTGCAGTGGTGAATCTTCTGACAGTGGAGCATGCAGTGCCAGTCAATTGGCTTCTGATGTAGGTTCAGGTGTTTCTGATTATTTATGCAGTCAAGAAGCCTCTGCTAGTTGGACAAGAGAATCATTAAAATATGGATGCTATGAACTAGAGAATTTTTCCTGTAAAGAGGCAGAGCAGCTCAAAAACTCTTGTAAATAACAAAAACTCTCATAATAATCGGACCCGAACTCCATCTCTTATTGCCCCCCTTTTTTGACCATTAAGGTCATGAAAAGGGGGGCTTTTTTTGTCATACCTTTAGAAAAAATATTTAAAATCCGATAAGATAGATAGAGAAGGTAGCCATCTTCGTGCCATTTTAAAGGGGGAATTATGTTGAAAGGTCTGCTTATTTTAACTGCGCTGCTTGCTTTTCTATACAGTTGTGACGATGATCCCACCGCTAAAACTAAAGCGAAAAATGATAATAGCAATGGAAACAATAATACCAGTTTATCTCTACCCAAGGGGGCAACAGCGGATAAGCCAAAGTCGACTCAATCGAAATTGGTGGGAACCTTGGATGCCTCCAAAAAGGCTGTTTACTGCCAACTCTCTTATATGGAACGTGAAACAGGCAAGGAGAAGGTGGTTGAAGGTACTGTAAAACTAAAAAATAATAAATGTGAGATTGAGCAGATGAAGATGCTTCGCTGGCCTATCCTCTCTTATTTTAATGCAGAAGGGGAAGTGGTGGCCAAGGTCTTGGTGCCAATACTTCCTAAAGGAGCTAAAGTTTTTGCGGAATATCCTCAGGATATAAATGAGCTGCAAGCCAGCATATATAAAGAGTATGTCACCGCTTTGGTGGCTAAAATGTCCAAAGGACCTGAAGGTTTGAGTAAAATACCTGATGCGGTGGTTGTCAATGGCGCAGATGTATATATCAGTGTTCGGGATAATGGAGAAGAGAGCAAGGAATTAACAACCGATACCAAGAAGAAAGATGCCACGGTTGAGACTTTAGCTGAAAATCGTTACCAAGTGTTGTTAGGGCTGGTGGAGAGTGGTTTTACGGCAAAAGAATGGAATGGCCTGGTCAATGCAGATGATAAGGAAGCGGAAAAAATCAATAAGTACATAGAAGAAATCAATGAAGAACATAAAGTGGATAGAAATGGAAGTAGCTTTGATGAGGCCATGTCAGGTATTAGAAAAACTACCCTGGATAAGAAAGAGGAGTCTCTGGGGGAGGATGGTTCCCTATTGTTACA
>CAYFLR010000007.1:62689-67375 GCA_964343805.1 uncultured bacterium
AAATGGCTTCAAATAATGCACAAGGGGGAGACGTTTCCGGCTATGTATATGATTTCTTTTCCAATTCCAACTACTGTTACAATCCAGATTGTGAGATTAAATTTAACACTTTATTGGAAGAGGCCAAAAAACTGGATAATGGCGGAGATCAGATAGCCAGGGCCAAATTTTATGACAGTCTCATTGATGAGTTTTTCGATCATATGATCGCTCTTTATAACGAGCAAAAAGATCCAGATGCGGCGAATGAGATGAAAGAAAGAAAGGGCTATGCAGCTACAGTTCGTAATATAAAAGCATCTCCTTCTGCTAGGGCGGCAGCTCGAAAAGCCCTCATTGCCGAGATAAAATATGCCCAACTGGTGCCGGACTTTTTAGGAATCGCCTCTTTTGTCCTGAGTAATATGGGAGTGGCTGGAAAATTGGCGAACATGGTGGCTGGAACTAAAATGGGGTTGGCTAGCAGCCTTTTTAATAACTGGCTGACTAGCAATATGAGTTGGTTATCTAAGTTACTTTCCGCCGTAATTAAAGTTAAAAAGAAACAAAAGAAGTCGGCCGCTTTAGATTTAGCCAATGCCCTTATTAATTCTCCTCTCTAAGTAACCGGATGAATACTTTCACTAGATTTTAGCCCTTAGGAATGATAAATTCCTCGGCTAATGAATCCATTTTTTCGAAACTTCATACTCTTTTGTGCTTTATGTTTTGTTGCCATTGGTCCAGTCCATGAACTGCAAGCTGTAAAGATTAAAAAGCTCACCAAAAAGAACTGTCGTAAAAAGCTTCGTAAGTTGCAAAAAAAGGTAGATGCCAAATGGAATGCAAAAATTGGCATTCAGATCGGAATTTGCCAGATATTACTCCATAAGTATGAGGCGGCACTGATCCAACTTTGGAAGTTTGAGAGTGAAAAAAAATACCGAGACCTCATACACCTCTATCGAGCTCATGCCTTTATTAAGGAAGGAAAGATGGATGCGGCCTTTCGTTCCATAAAAAAGGTGATCAAAAAAAGAGGGCGCTTTGCTCCGTTAGGCTTTTATTACCTGGGTGAGTATTACAAAGAGCTGGGCAACAAACGAAAAGCCAAGAAATCTTTTAAAGCCTTTTTATCCAAGGTCAAAAAAAGGAGAAAAAAGAAAGGTAAGAAGTTAGATGTTCCCGAGTTGGGGCTTAAACATCGTAAAAAAATGGTGAAAAAAGCCAAAAAATACTTAAAGCCCAAAAAGAAAAAACGCAGCGTTAAAGAGAAACAGTGGAAGGTGAATGCTCCGGTGGTCAAAGAGGAGAAGGCTTCTCCTGTCTGGGATTATATTTACCTATCGGGGAGTTTGATGGCCGAAGGCGACTGGAAAAAAGAGAAGGAGCCCACCGCCGGAGCCTATGAATTCAAAGACAGCTGGTCCATGGATGAATATGCGGGAACCAAACTCGCTTTTGGAGTGGGCCCCCTCGATTATGAAGGGTTTGTCACCCGACTGGAATCCAATCTCAAAAGTGAATGGTACACTGAAGAGCGTCTGATCATGGAATACTTTCAAGATGGAGGAGAGTTCTTTTTTTCGGTGGATCGCTGGTATATGATGCCTCAATTTATAGTGGACCAATATATCACTTATTCCGGTTTTTCTATCGGTTATCAGTTCCTATGGGATCGTACCTTTTCATATTTTAAAGATTACAGTTACAACATCAAATATCAAAAGGACCGAGGCACTAACCGAATTCTTCCCTGGGTTTCCATTCAGTACCTAGACGATTTTCGAACAAGGGTGTTCAGTCGCTTTGAGTTTCATCCCAATTGGTTGACCCTCTTAGAAACCAACCGACTGTGGTCGGTTCATTTAAGCCAAGATATCTTTTTTCCCTCGGCTGAGGCTAACCTTTATTTAGAGGGGTATTATGAGAACTGGCTTTTTGAAGCCACTTTGCGTAACCATCATACCTGGGGAGGGACTTTAGCAGGGGATATATTACTTGGAGAGCGCTGGTACTTTCGTCTCATACTTGGTTTTTTTGCAGAACAGTACATTGACCAGTTTATCCGTTTTAAAGACTTTGGCCCCAATGCCATAATGTTGGATGGTAAGGATCCAGATAAAGATTTCAAAGATCCATACCTCATGCATGAAGAGTATCGACTCACCCTCTTTAATTACAGTGCGGAATTGAACATTGCCGTGACCTTTGCCGATATTCATCAAATCCGTTTGGCCGCCTTTGTGAACAATGTGGAAGGAAACACTTTATCTGATTATGATTATTTGGAGATTGGAGCAGGAATGGTTTACCACTGCACTCTCCCTAACCCCGATTTAATTCGTCGAAAGGCACGTTATGGCTTTTTTGGTCTTTTCTAAAAAAGAACTCCCGTTTGCCATAAAGGTAAAAGGGGTGATTATTATTATTCTGGTTTATCTCTTCTTTGTTACCATCAGTTGTGGACCTGACTTTTCTAAGTTTAAAAATCAACCCGCCTATGTACCGGGAGAATTGATTGTTACTGTTAAAGCCCAAGCTTTTAATGAGGGTCTTCGTAAAACCGGGATCATGAATCAGGTATCAGGCCAGCTGCTACAATTGCCTTCATCAAATCCTCCTAACCGCTACAGTGAGGTGCTGTGGGAAAATATTGCTGATCCAGATGAAAATGAAAGTTATACTCTCTTAAGACTTTCTCTGCCTCCAGGCAGTAATATGGAGCAGGTTAAAAGTCAGCTGCTGCAAAAGCCCGAGGTGGAAGCGGTGGATTACAATTGGATTCATCGAATTCAAAGTCGAGGGGACTTGGCTCTTTTGCCCGCGGAAAATGAAAATACCAATAAGCCTGCCACTGAAAATCCATCCGCCGATGAGAGCAAGTTGAAATTGACCCCTATCACTAAGTTTGATGAGGATTTTACCAATCTTCCACTTTACTTTCCTAAAGATCCCTATTTCGAAAGCCGTCAGCTTTTTTATATGTACCTCACGGGGGTCACTAAGACCTGGTATGCAATCTATCATGGAGGGGGTGAGCTAGAAAAACCGGTTAAAGAAGATGATTATGGTGTTATTGTCCGGGGAGCCAAGAGCGACAATATTGATTATTTTAACCAAAAACCGGTCAATGTGGCGGTGATTGATAATGGGTTTGAGCTAACTCATCCTGACATGCAAGGAAAGTGGACAGTGAATGAATATGAAACAGCTTCATGTTCCTATGATACCGACACCAATGTGGTTAAAGACTTCAAGGATTGCCATAATTATCAAGACAATGATTTGAATGGGTACCCAGGAGATATCTTAGGATACAATGTTGATACCAGTAGTCCGATGGGGGTTTTTCCTGAACCTCATCCTAATATACCAAGAAGAGAGCATGGAACACATGTGGCGGGTATCATTGCTGCTAAGCATAATAATGGGATCGGCATTGCCGGAGTCTGTATCAGTTGTCAGGTACTACCTATCAATGCCTCTCAAGCTTCCCCAAATGCCAGTGGGCAATGGGAGGCGATTTTACCTGATAATATGATCCTGAAAGGTTTACGTTATATCCAAAATTATCGATATAAAGACATCGATATCGTTAATTTATCTATCGGCATGTACCGCTTTTCCAGAGCCTATATTATCGGAATTGAGAGAGTGGCCAGAGAGCGATTGGTGGTAGCAGCTGCCAGTAACGAGGATTCTGATCGGTTATCTTATCCAGCAGCGGTGCCTTCAGTCATGTCTGTTGGGGCCATTGGAGGTATTGGTGAAACCCCAGCGGGTCAAGTAGCTGCCAAAACGGTAAAAATGAAGGGCTCTCTGCACAGTCATATTTCTGAGTATGAATTTAATCATGATTACTATTCACAAAAAGCCTTCTTCTCTAATTTTGGTAACCATATAGACATATTGGCCCCGGGGGTGAGTATATATAGTACCATCACCTTGAAAGATTCCCTAGAGGCAGAAACTAAAAAGTATGCTTATGCTAATGGAACCAGTCAGGCTTCTCCTTTTGTAGCCGGTATAGCCGCTTTAATTCTCCCGGTTCTTAGAAACAGTGAGACTGATGCCACCTACCTCTATGGTCAGCCCGGTTATGCAGTGAATTTAATGTATCGTTTAATACGAACAGCCAATGGAAATGTTATTTTGCATGGTCACAATGAACCTTATCAATCTTCTAAGAGCTATAGCCCTGGACAATTAGCAGATGGCGAGCAATATTTAGGAGCCGGTCTTATTAATGCGGGTCATGCCCTCCATCCCTACACCGAAGCAGCCCGTAAAGTAGCTCGTGAGGAGCCTGTTTTTAAAAATATGAATGGCTGCTTTGGCCTTGGTTTAGATCTAGGAGATGATGAACCGAAAGGCAACAGCGGGCTTTTACTGCTTATTTATTCTCTCTTGATTATATTAACAATCTGGGTGCTTAAAATAAAAATTAATGAAAAATCAGTAAGTTAAAAATTTACGCTTTACTTACGTTTAACCTGCGCATAAAGTACGCATATGGGCTTAACAAAAAAACAAAAAGCAGTTTATGATTTTATTTGTGGTTATCTCAAAGAGCAAGGAGTGGCTCCCACTCAGCAAGAGATACTCGACCACTTTGGTTTTAAATCCTTTGGCTCCGTTCAGCGGTATCTTCGCTACCTAATGGATGCAGGGCTTCTTCAGAGAGAATGGAATGCACGCAGAGGG
>CAYFLR010000007.1:67385-67724 GCA_964343805.1 uncultured bacterium
CGTTCCTATTAAACAGCCTGAACCGTCTTTAGAGCTTCCACTACTTGGAAAAGTTGCTGCAGGCCGTCCTATTGAGGCTATTTCAGATAATCATATTGTGATGGTCCCTCAAGATATGGCCTCCCCTGAAGATCACTTTGCTTTGAAGGTGCAGGGTCACTCTATGATTGAAGATGGTATCTTTGATGGGGATACGATCATTGTGAGAAAGCAAATCACTGCCAATCAGGGGGACACTGTGGTGGCGCTCATTGATAATGAGGCCACGGTGAAGCGCTTCTACCGTAAAAACCAGACTGTGGAGCTTCATCCTGCCAACAGCAGCATGAAACCCATTTT
>CAYFLR010000007.1:67753-72236 GCA_964343805.1 uncultured bacterium
AAATTCAGGGGATCGTGGTTGGTCTACTTAGAAAGTACTCTAACTAATCCCATGATTTAGCCCAGAGATTCTGGGGTTTTTTTCAATTCAATTTATTGTCCGTATTCATCTCTTTTTTCTGCCCTTTGGTGGTGGCGATCGATCCCACTATTATGCGCTTTTGTATCGATTGCCACCCCCCTCCTTTCTTCACCCCCACTTAATTCACGATGGGGTATAGGAAAATTCCCATCGACATTTTGGGCAAAACCAGGCATAAAGGTGGAAAACTGGGGTTTAGAAACTTCTGGATGGGGAAAATGATAACTGCTCCCAATTTTATTAAGAAACTCAGCATTCAAGTTTCAGTAATTATGCTCATTGTGATTGCTCTACCAGTGAGCCTCACCTTTCTTTGGTTTGCCTTCAATCTGCAAGATAACTTGAAAGAGGTCACCCTAAAAAAAGTAGCTAAACAGGTCTCTTTTAAAGAGGCCAAAGTTAAAACATTGCTCCAGGTGCTCCGTTTAGAAGCGGAGTATATGGCTAAAAAAATTGAAACAGATATTAGAGACCGTGTAGAAAAAGAAGGGGAATCTATTTTAAATTCTCCCACCTCTTTTGCAGCGAGCTCACTTTATAAAGAAATTGTAAAAGACTTTGCCCATCATATGGAGCTTCGGTCTTATTATTCCACACTGCGACTTTATCTACCTGACGGGCGAGAATTAGTTCATGGTCTGCGAACTCAAAATGGATTTGAGTTTGTAAGTATTGAACAGCTCTCAAATGCTTTTGACCGTTCTTATTTTCAACACTTTTTGTCTGATCCAGTCAATGATGTCCACGTGCATTATTTATCTACCGAAAAAGAGAGGGGGACAACAAGAGCTATTAACAGTCTTACACTCCCTTTAGGGAAAAGGCTCTATTTAAATGGTAAATTGGTGGGTATCCTAAATATCCATATTGATTCTACCTTTCTTTTTCAATCACTAATGCATTCTCAAGAATCTCAATTTTCCATTTTAGATCATTTTGGTAATCAGCTCGTGTTGTTAGACACAGACGGTCTGAAGGTTAACCCCAATCGAACTATAACTGAAGATTATTCTTATGGACCAGAAGGAAAGTTAGCAGATAAATTTTTAAGCAATAACTTTAAAATCCTTTATGACGAGCAAAAAAGTGAATACCTGGCTTGGCGAAAAGTTCAATTTGACCCATCATTTTCATTAGCAGGCTTCTGGATTTTTATAGAAAGACTTCCTGATTATGCTGTTTTTGACCCTTGGTATTACCAAGTAAAAAATGGAATCTTTTACTTAATATTAGTTTTGGCTGCAGGCCTTTTGCTGTTTCTCATATTTACCCATCGGCTATTTAAACCTTTAGCGGCTTTGGTGAGGGGAATGATTCATGTGCGACAGGGACAATATGGAAAAGAAGTGCCTACCTCCTTTTTTAATGAATTGGGAGTAATAGGAAAGACTTTTAACTCTATGTCTCATCAGCTAGCTCGAACTAGGAAAAAATTACATCGACAAATGGCCTTGGAAAGGTCTATTTCCTTAATTTCACCTAATGCTCACATCCTATCCAGAGAGGATGGAAAAATTATTTCTTCTAATCCAGCTGCCAATTTAATCTTTGGTTATTCATCTAAAGAATTAAAAGAAATGAATCTGTCAGACCTCTTACCAGGGCTAATGTTATGTTCAGCGGATCATCATGAAACCACCACATCCCCGCAGGCAAAGATTATTGAGAGCCTAGAGTACCGCCAAGAACTTAAAGCCTTTAAGAAAAATAGAATCTCATTTTGGGCAGCCGTTTATGGAAATAAAACTATGGTGGAGGGGGAGTCTATATTTGTTTTAATAATTGAAGATGTTTCCGAATGGAAATACAACGAGCGTCAGCTACAGATAGCTAAAGAGCAGGCTGAGTCTGCGAACCGAGCAAAAAGTGAATTCTTAGCAAATATGAGCCATGAAATTCGCACACCCATGAATGCCGTTTTAGGCTTTACTGAAATGTTAGAAAAAACAATATCTGATTCTTCTTCCTTAAGGAATATCCATTCCATTAAGCAAGCAGGTGAAAATTTATTAGTGATTATTAATGATATTTTAGACCTATCCAAAATAGAATCAGGACAGTTGACAATTGATGCTCAACCCACATCCATTCCCACTTTGCTTAATGATATGCACAGTTTTTTTGCTCCTAATGTGAAGGAAAAAAATCTCACTTTCAGTATCGATCTACCTTTGGATTTCCCCGATTCTCTGGTGCTTGATGAGATCCGCCTACGACAAGTTTTGATCAACTTAATTGGAAATGCCATAAAATTTACCAAACAGGGAGAAGTGGTTCTGAAAGCAGAGTATCATCTTGAGGATGTGGATGCTTTGACTGGCTCTCTCACTATTGCAGTGCAAGATACTGGGGTGGGCATACCGGCCGATCAAATCGATATTATATTTGATGCGTTCACTCAACAAGATGGACAAAATGTACGCCAATATGGAGGAACTGGACTGGGTTTAGCTATCTGTCAAAGGCTGGTATCCATGATGGGAGGCGAAATTGATGTGAATAGCATTCCTGGAAATGGTTCCATCTTTTTATTGCACTTTAGGGAAGTGGAAATGCGAAGGGTTGATAGTATTAGCTTTCCCTCAGTAGAAATCCACAAAGCTCGCAGTTTTGCCGGAGCTAGAGTCTTGGTGGTAGATGATCGAGAGACCAACTTAAGACTCTTAGAGTCCTACCTGGATTACTTAAAGTGTGAAGTTATTTTAGCTCGCAGTGGGGAAGAAGCGATTCATAGTGTGAAAAGGCAAGTTCCTGATGTTATTTTGATGGACATTCGCATGCCGATTATGTCGGGTGATGTGGCGACTGAAAAAATCAGAAAATTATTAGGAAACCAAACCCCACCCATTATAGCAGCTACTGCATCTGTCACAGGAAAAAGTAATTTTAAACACACCTCCTTATTTAATGGTTTTCTTTTTAAACCCATATCTTTAGATGCTCTCAGTATTGAGTTGGGAAAATGGATAACCTATTCATATTCTCCTAAACCGGTTCAAAGCAGCTCTATGGGGGAAATAGTCGGTTTAATTGAACTTCAAACTGCTTTGCGAAATGATCTAACTCCCATGTGGAAACAGCTTGAACAGGGGGTTCGGGTGGAAGATATGAAACAGTTTATAGGCGATTTAGATCAAGTGAGTGAAAAACATCAATCTAAAAAACTGAATAAGTATGCAAAGGAGTTGCAGACCAGTTTCAAACAATTTAATATTGCTAAAACTAAAAACCTCATTTCCCTTTTTCCGGAGATAGTCGAAGCTCATTTGCAGTTAAATGGGAAAGGTAGCAAGAATGAAAAAAACATTAGTTGATGCAGAATTATTGGTAGTGGATGACAATCCCCAAAACCTAGAGTTAATTTTAGGAATACTCCAGCAAGAGGGATATAAACTCTCTTATGCCATGAATGCTCAAGAGACCTACAATTTAGTGAATCAACATCACTTTGATCTTATTTTACTTGATATTATGTTGCCTGAAACTGATGGCATTGAGATCTGTAAAATTTTGAGAACCATGACTGACTATCGTGATGTCCCCATAATTTTTATTACCGCCAAAACTGGTCATCAGAGTCTGGTTGAAGGTTTTAATGCGGGGGGTAATGATTACATTAATAAACCCTTTGAAGGAGCAGAATTAAAGGTACGTATTAAAAACCATTTAGAACTTTATTTCGGGAAGCAAGAGCTCCAAGAGGTGATGGCGGATCGGGATCACCTTTATTCAATTATTGCCCATGATTTGAGATCTCCTTTCAATGGCTTAATTAATTTAACCAAAGCCATTGCTGACAATGTGAGTCAGTGGAAACCTGATTTTATAAAGGAACAACTCTATCAACTCTATCATAATTCCAAAGGGATCTATGGGATGTTAGAAGATCTGCTTTTGTGGACTGGAAACCAATCAAATCGTATCCAATTTGCCAAGGAAGAGGTGAATTTAGCAGAAATTATTGAAAATCAAAAAACGATTTTAGGTCATCAGCTGGAGGGGAAAAAGCTCACTTTGAAGAGTCAGGTTCCAACCGATTTACAGGTATATACCGATAGACGCGCTTTAGCGACTGTTATCCGTAATTTAAGCTCCAATGCCATTAAATTTAGTCATCCAGATAGCGAAATCAGATGGGATGTAAAAGAGGATAAACAGAGGGGAAAAATTCTCTGCTCGATACAAGATTATGGTATTGGAATGGATGAAGAGCAGTTGAAAGATATTGCTAAAATATCTTCTCAACCAAGCCAAGAGGGAACAAGAGGGGAGAAAGGAAGTGGCCTTGGGTTATGGGTGGTGAAAGATTTTCTAGACCAGCAGGGTGAAGAATTGAGAGTGAGCTCCCAATCCCAAAAAGGAACTTGTTTTACCTTTACTCTACCTAATAGTTAATTACAGC
>CAYFLR010000007.1:72246-89560 GCA_964343805.1 uncultured bacterium
GCTCATTGGTGCTGGCTTTCCTAAGAATTTTTAGAAATTTATAAGCAGATCTATTACTAAACCCTTGTTCTTCTTGTAATTGATCTACTTTGAGTGTAGATAATCGCTCCGCACATGAGCAAAAAAGATAATCCAACTCTTCCGTTGGGCACTCTTCAGCGATTTCATTTTCGAGTGCTTCTTGATCCTTATTTAAGGCAGTCTGCACCTCGGTTATGACACTTTCTATCTGTCCTTTGAGGCGATCTCCTGAGAGGATAATTTCACCAAAAATTTTGCTATAGAGTTCTCTTTCTTCTCCTGTAAAACTAATGAACGGAGAATTTTCTTCTAGTGATATAAGGAGCTCTGTTTGCTCGAATAGGCAGTTTACCCATTTTTGCCGTGTGTCTCCTAAATAGGAAACGTTGGTTTCATAGAGAGACCAGAAATGAGAAGAGGGGAAGTTATCAGAGTCGACTCCTTTGATAGAGATAGAATCCGCTGACCAATCAATAATTTGACCTCGGCAGGAATTTACTATCTCTAAAAGGCGCTCTGGCCCTAATTTATCAATTATTTTTTGATGATGCGGGACCTGATGAGTATTGATCATCTCTTCATTTTGAAATTCCACTCCATCAAAAACGAACTTCTTTAAAAATTCATACTTAGTAGGTGCTGTCTCTAGCAACTTAGTCCCATGAAAACGATAGAATCTCACTGATTCAGCGAAATCCTCTGCCGGGTTTGTTTCGGCGTATCTAGTAATAAAAGGTGTGGCGGGATTATATTCCCAGTTATACCTAGATTTTATTATGTCCTTAGTTTGTTCTTTCATTTGCCAATCGCTCAAGGCTAACCACAAAGAAGATTCATCAATATTTACTCTCCCTAGATCACTGCTGATATTATGAGCCACTTCATGAAGGAAAAATTCCTTTTTTTCTTGGTCTCCGTACTTATCTAGGAGGGCAAAAAAGTTAATGGTGGCGTTGCCGATAGTACTTGAATAAGACTCAAGCGAACCGGGTTTAGGGTTTTTGTTATGAGTAAATTGTTTGTCATTTTTGCGGTGCATTTGAGCTAAAAAGGTGGGGATCGAGTGAAACATACTTTCAATCAACTTAACCTCTTCCAGAGTCCATTTACGATAGACTTTGGTATTACGATAATAGGAGGCGTTGTAGCCAAAGCGGGCAAAAATATAGGCAATACGTAAACCCACTTCATAGTCATCAAAAGCCTTAATCAAAAAATCTTTGAAACTGGTGGCTGACTCTATAAGTGGAAGAGCGGCATGGGAAATAAAAGGATCTTCATCACACATAAAGCAGGATTGATCCAACACCAAATGCATGGCTAGATAATGGTAATCCACTTTATTTTGTTGAAGATCGGTCTTTAATGCTGATAACTCAGCTTCAATATCGGTGAGTTCTATTTGTTTGGCATCAATCTCTCCTTTATTCCGATCCAGCTCCTTGATGGTCTCTTCTAAACTAGAGATGAGTTGTTTACTTTTGGCATTGAGGGCTTCTAATTGAGTCGCTGTGCGGTCTGGCATAAAAAAATGGCGCCAAAATGAGTTTTTATCTTGGGTGGTCTGAATGTTGGCTTTGATGTCATTACCAAGTTGCTCTCGCTGTTTTTGAAGATCTCTGCGAGTTTCTTGCAATGCTGTTATTTCTTCTTGTTTAAGGATAAATCGATTGAGAACTTCATTCGTTTGGTCACTGATATGAGATTTGTTAAGACTCGCGAGATGGGTCCACCATCCCGAATCCCAAGTAAAGTCTTTGTTAATATTATATTTATTCTCCAAATAGCGATGGATGGTGGCTACATCCTTTTCTTGATCTTGATAGGATTTAACCTCTCCTTCATCTTGCTGACTGCATGAAATTAAAAGAGAAAATAAAATAGGGGCTAACAATACCAGGGTCATTGTCTTGATCATGTGATTCATTCCAATCTTTAGAGTTCTCTGGGTTATTAATTCCTATCGGTGATAAGGGAAAATAGCTTAAGTGATATTGTGGGGAGCGCTGGTGCTACCGGTATAACTTAATGACTTGGTCACAAGCGATCAGTAAAAACTCACAAAGGGGAACTTATAAATTATTATAGCTTTTATAACCGGGGGTTGAACAAGTAGTTTAAAAAAGATATGAACAGAGCATGAACAGTCCTTTGGGAAAGGAGAATGGAAATGAGTTTGGCGAGAATACAGGTTAAAAACTTAAGGCTGCGTACGATTATTGGCTGTAATGATTCGGAGCGAGAGAATCTGCAAGATATAATTATCAACCTTAACTTGTGGTATGACCCTCAAGGACCTATGGAGTCTGATCAAATAGAGGAGGCTCTCAATTATCGTACCCTGACTAAAAAAGTAATCTCTTTTGTAGAGAGTTCCTCTTTTTTTCTTTTGGAAAAGCTCTGTGCGCAGGTTCTTCTTCTCATTATGGAGGAGCCTTTAGTGGAGAAAGCCCAGGTGGAAATTGATAAACCAGCTGCCCTCAGATTTGCAGATTCAGTTTCGCTGCAGATGGAAATGGAAAGATGAGTTCTCATCAAGCTGTTATTGGATTGGGCTCCAACCTAGAACCTGAAGTAAATATTGGAAAAGCTAAAGCATTGCTAGCAAAGGAAACTTCTCTCATGGCCAGCTCTGCTGCTGTTGTCACCAAAGCGATTGGTCTTTTCAATGGAGGAGATTTTCATAATTGTGCCCTTTTAATAGAGACACCTCTCGATTTAGATCAATTTAAAATTGCTTTACAGGAGTTTGAAGATCAGCTCGGACGCACATCCGATATGAAAGGCTATAATTCTCGAGTCATTGATATTGATCTCTTAGGTTGGAATGGGATTATAGTGGATGATCAGGTTTTAACCCGCTCCTTTTGGCAAGATCTAATAGGTCAACTCTCCACCTTTCTATACTCAACCGATCAATTGGTTCTTGTGGAAGAAAAAGAAGGCGCAGACTGTGAGCAATTAGCTCGCAGGTTGTGGATTCCCTACTTAGAGCATGAGCCGAAAGCCAATCAATTCAATATGTGGCTTAAGAGTTTGGAGCATGGATATGGGATTATTTTCCCTAGAGAAAAAAACACCAAGCCCTTTTATCTAGACATACTCGGTAAGTTGCAAAAAAACAGAGGGATGGCCTCCGCTATTTATAAGCTTCCGCTTGTTCAAGCCCTAGGGAAAAAAAACAAGGCTAAGACTATTTTAGATACCACCTGCGGTTGGGCTAAGGACTCAATGCTCTTTTTATCTCTTGGCTATCAAGTGACGGCTTTGGAAAAATCACCTTTGATTGCACTTTTAATGGAGAGAGCGCTTAAAGTAGCCAAAGCTGATGATGAATTTGGTGAGCGAGTGGCAAAGCAGTTTAAATTCCATCATGTGGATGCCTTGGATTACCTAGCAGAAATAGAGAACGCTGATGGTGAGAAGCCGGATATCGTCTATTTAGACCCGATGTTTATTACTCCCAAAAAGAAGGGATTAAGCAATAAAGAAATGCAGATACTTCAGTATATGCAACCCGAGCTGGATTCAGCCAATAATCTTAAACTGCTCAAACTGGCAAAGAAAGTGGCCAAATATAGGGTGATTGTCAAAAACTCTGTGCGCACTCCACCTCTTTTAGAACAGGTAACTCACCAGTTTAAGGGGAGAGCTGTGAGGTATGATCTCTATGTGGTCTAATGATATGGGTAAAAAACCTAAAGCTCTTTCAGAAAATCCAGAGAGATTATTGCCTCTATTGCCCTGGCCTGGTTATACTTATATTGAGGGGGACACTCCTCATCCAGACAAAGAACCTTCATTTCACTGGCCTCACCAGATGTCCTTTCCTGACTGTAAGTGCCATTTAGAGGATCATAATTGGCAAGAATGTGAGGCTTATCTTTATGGATTTGACCTTTATAATTTTGGTTATCTCTTTGAGGCTCACGAAGCCTGGGAGAGTGTTTGGATGAAGCAGAACAAAAGTAAACCTTCTAAAGAGTTTGTTCAGATGCTGATTCACTTAGCCATTGCTGCTTATAAATGGCGAATTGGGAACCTGGTAGGAGTTAAAGGTCAGAGCTTGAAAGCCTTTAAAAAGCTAGAAAAAATAAAGTTGCAATTACCAAACAAAGAGAGGCTTTTCGGGCTCTCTTTTGACGGTCTCGGCGATTTAATTAAGATCTGCTATTCTTCCCTATGGACTCAAACTCAAACTGAATTAGTTGCTAAACAAGAGATAGTACCCCCTCTTTACCCCCATATAATTATTCCTATGATAAATTTATCTTAATAATTACTGCTCTACCCTCATTACTATAACTATATATGGTATAATTAAATAGTTATCCGTATATTTTTTGTTAAACTTATTCCACTTTGGCGAGGTGTATGTCTTTACGTAAAAAAGTATTATTGCTTTTGTTGGGGCTACTTTTATTGCCCGCGCTCTTCTTGCGCTATTGGATCGTCAAAGAGTCTTATCAAGGTATGAAGGTGGCCACCGAAAAGTTTATGCAATCGGCTTTGAAGAGTTACTACCAAGAACATTTGGTGGCGCGAATTCAGGTGACTACAGAACTATCCAAAGAAAAGGATCAACTATTTAAGCAAAGGCAGCAACAGGAAGCTTTGGTGGCTGCTGGTCGGATCATGTCCTATCAAAAAGGTTTTATCCTGATTCAAAATGATCAAAATAAGTGGCTCAATGAATTACCCCACAACATTGAGAGTAAAATTGTTCCCCAGCTTGACTTAATAGATCATAGCAATGGAGAAACAGACCATCTTTATAACATTCGATTTATTTGACCTGAGAATAGCCAAATGGCGGTTCTAGAGCAATATTTTGCCCCTTGGAAATGGCGTGTTTTCTTTCTCTGGCCATTAAAAAATGAAGCAGAAATAATTTCCCGTATTGATAAGATCACCTCTCTCTCTCTCTTTGCCGGGTTCTTGCTTCTTTTTGTCACCTTGTACTTTGCCATAGAGCGTTGGATTCTTAGTCCTGTTAGGATGTTAAAAACTGCGACGGAGAAAGTCACTCAAACTAAAACTAATGTGGTCATTCCTTTTCAATCTGAGGATGAGGTGGGAGAACTGGCTCGAAATGTGGAGCAGTTGATTCGTTCTTTAACCTCTTCTCACAATGAGATCGTTAACTGGCATGATGAGTTGGAAAATCGGGTGGACGTGCGAATGAAAATGCTCAATCGAACTAACGAGATGCTCCAGCGAAGTGAGAATCGATATCGTCTGATGATCCAAGAGATGCTCAGTGGTTTTGCTCTCCATCAAATTATCACTGATGATAATGGAAAGCCCATAGACTACCGTTTCCTTTCTGTGAATAAGTCTTTTTGTGAAATGACCTCTACCACTGAGGGGGATGTGATTGGAAAAACGGTGCTAGAACTATTTCCTACCACAGAAGCTGTGTGGATTGAACGTTATGGCCATGTGGCTATCACTGGAAATCCGATGGTTTTTGAAGAGTATGCTCAAGCTCTTGATAAATACTTTCGCTGTTCTGCCTACAGTCCAATGAAAATGCACTTTGTGGTGATTTTTCAAGACGTGACGCAAGAGAAAAAGGCTAATTTTAACAACCTCAAGTACCTTAAACAGCAGAAGCAATTAAATGTACAAAAGCAAGCTTTGCTGGAAGCCAATCAAGAAGTTTTAACCAACCCGGTATTTAAAGAAGTCTGTGAATCGGTTTTAAACAAAGTGAAAGGTCTTTTAAGAGTGAGAATGGGTTATGTGACTTTAAAGAGTGAAAATGATAGGGGGCACAGTCCCGTTTGCTTCGATGCAGCTACATTTGATGATTCCTTTTCCCTCCCTTTGCCTATTATGGGCTTACAAGAGGAGGTTTATAAAACGAAAAAACCCCTTTTTAAAAATCATATTACCGACGAGGATTGGCAAAAAATTATGCCAGAGGGCCAAGTTCCAAGCGACAATTTATTATTGGTTCCCTTGCTGCTGGATAAAGAAGTGGTGGGAATCATGGGGCTCTTTGCTAAGTATGGTGAGTTTGATCTAGAGGATGTGAAACTTGCCTCTGCATTTGGGGATCTTATCAGCACCAGTTATATGCGTCATCAGGCGATGGGACTATTAAAAGAGAGTGAGGAAAGATACCGATCCTTGGTGGGTAATGCCCAGGATGCCATCATTACTCTCAATAAAAATGGAGAGGTGACCTCTTGGAATCGGGGAGCTGAGTTTACTTTTGAATACGATACCGAGGAGATATTAGGCCTCGGTTTTGAACGACTGATTGAAAAGGATTATCTCCCTAAATGGCATAAGGCCCTTACTAGAGTCAGAAGGGAGCTAAACAGCACCTCAGGTCGTTTTATTGAGATTATTGGTCAAAAGCAAGATGGTTCCCTCTTTCCCTTAGAAATCTCGCTCTCCCCATGGGTGAGCCAAGGAGAGCTTTTTTTGACTGCGATCATTAGGGATGTGTCTGAAAGGATGAAAATGCAGCAATCCTTGGATGAGAGTCATCGAATTTATCAGCATCTATTTGACAATGCTCATGATGCCATCTTTATGCTGGAAGTGGATGGGGAAAATGCGGGGAAAATTGTTGCAGCCAATCGGGCCGCCGCTACCATTCACGGTTATGAATATGATGAGCTTTTAAAGCTGAATATCCAAGATTTAGATGGTGAGTCTGATGTGAAACTCTCATCCTCTAGAATTGAACATTTGAAAAGAGGGGAAAACTTACATGTGGAATTAGAGCACCTTACTAAAGGGGGCCAAAAAATTCAGATGGAGGTGAGAGCTCAGTTAATTGAGTACGAAGGAAAGCGTTATATTCTCTCCTTTGATCGAGATATAAGCGTACAAAAAAGAATTGAAGAGGAAAAGGCAGAAATGCAGGCCCAACTGATTCAATCTGTGAAATTGGCCAGTCTAGGCACCATGGCCTCCAGTGTGGCTCATGAATTAAAAAATCCCCTCACTGCGGTGCTCGGCCATGCAGTTATGCTAACCAAGCATAGTGAAGATGTAGCTAAAGTGGAGGACCGCTCAGAAAAAATTAGACTGAGTTCAATGAGAATGAAATCTATTGTGGATCACTTAAGAGTCTTTGCCCGAGATAGCAAGGATGAGGATTGGAAGCAGCTGGATTTTAATGGGGTGGTCAATGAGTCACTGCTCTTCTTAGAGATGCAGTTAAAATATGCCAATGTAAACTTGAAGGTGATGCTGCAGGATAACTTACCTTTGATATGGGGGGACAGCACCCAATTAAACAGTGCCCTGCAGAATTTTCTGGTAAATAGTATCGATGCCTTTGAAGAGTTGACCGACAATCGCGAAAGGCATATCAGTATTCATACCGTGCAAAATGAAGACAACGGAATCACCCTAGTATATAAAGATAATGCAGGGGGAATTCCTTCCGAGGTGCAAGATAAAATCTTTCTTCCTTTTTTTACTACTAAAGAATCGGGAAAGGGAACAGGCTTGGGTATGTCCATCACGAAGGAGATTCTAGGAAATCACCGGGCGACACTCACTTTGGACTCTGAAGAGGGAGTGGGAACCACCTTTGTGTTTAATTTTCCCAGTGATCGAAGGGCGGGCAAAAGGCTGGATAAAGGAGTTGATAGCTCTGAAACCATCAATTTACAAAAGGTAGCCCAGGGAGATAAACCAACTCTATTAATTATTGACGATGAAGAAGATGTGTCTGAAATATTTGCCGACTTCGTAGAGGATTATTTTTCTATCCAAATTGTAAATAATCCTGTGCTAGCCCTAGAAAAAATTGAGCTAGAAAAATTCGACCTCATTGTTTCTGATTATAAGATGCCCCGGGTGACCGGTTTACAGATTCTCTTTAAAGTGAAGGAATTTCAAGCTAGCACACCGGTTTTTATTATGACTGGAATGGCTGAAGACGAAGAAGAAATTGTCCACTTGAAAGAGAAGGGAGTGTGGGGTATCCTAGCCAAACCATTCACCGATCCCGATGAGTTGGTGGCTCGATTGCAAGAGGCTCTCAAATCTGATGATGAGATTGGTGGAACTGATAAAGTATTGAAACTGAAAGCCTAAACCGGATTCTCTGTGCGAATTTTTAAAAATGGTCATTTTATTTCCTTAGATGAAAGTGATCACGTCTATTCAGTATTGGGAGTGGACCAGGGTCGCATTGCCTATCTAGGAGATGAAGTTCCTCCCCAGTATAACCAAGAAGACACCACCGATCTCAAAGGGGGGTCTGTTATCCCCGCTTTTGGTGACACTCATATTCACTTTTCTTCTCCTTGCAGGTCTTGATACCCGAGGTGCTCATGGTTTTTCTGAGCTGTCTAACTTAGTGCAAGACTTTGCTAAAAGTCATCCCGATGAGAAAAGGATTATTGGTTTTGGTACCTCCTCTCATACACTGAAAGAGCAACGATTACCTACTGCTGCTGAACTCGATAAAATGACAGAGCGCCCCTTACTTATAGTAAAGTATGATGGTCATGCGGCCATTGCTAATACAGCTTTTATAAATAGCTTACCTTCCAGGCTTTTAAAAGATGGCTTTGATTGTTCTAAGGGTCATTTTTATCATAACTCTTTTTACAATATGATCGACCATGTAACCAAGACCATCTCTCTCCCTAAGGTCTTACAAAATATGGTGGAGGGAATGAATTATTTAGCGGGTCGTGGGATTGGTTTTGTGCATGCCTGTGAAGGAGTGGGCTTTCCCTTTGATTTGGATGTGGATTTATTACGATGGATCGCTGATGAATTTATTGGTGAGTATCTAGTATATATGCAAACCATGGATGTAAAAAAGGTCCTTAAACGTAAAATGCCGCGCATTGGAGGTTGCTTTTCCACCGCTTTAGATGGCTGTTTTGGTTCTCTGGATGCCGCGCTGACTTCCCCTTATCAAAACCAAAGTGAGAATTCGGGAATCTTGTTTCACCCTTCACCTAAAGTCAATCATTTCGTAGAGGAGGCCCATCGGCAGAGCTTGCAGGTGGCTCTTCATGCCATTGGTGATGCGGCGGTGGATCAAGCTCTGCATGCCTATAGCTCGGCCATTAAGAAACATGATCGACCCGATCATCGTCATATTTTGATCCATGCTTGCCTATTAAATGAGAGGCATATAAGCGAGATTGCAAAGCATCAAGTTGCCATAGCTACTCAAACTCCATTTTTAAACTGGGAACTGGAACCCGATCATTATTTGAATGAGATTTTAGGCAAGAGAGCAGATCAACTCATTCCTCTTAAAAGCATTATTGAGGCGGGGATCCTGCTCGGGAATGGATCTGATGCTCCTTGCACTCTTCCAGATCCCATACAAGGAATCCATATGAGCTGTAACCATCCGGTGGCTGGACAGAGGGTGGATATTCTTACTGCTCTTCGAATGCACACCATATGGAATGCTAAACTCTCCTTTTTAGAGGATGAGTTAGGGAGCCTCGAAATAGGTAAGCGCGCAGATTTTGTCGTTTTAGAACAAAACCCCTTGACTCAACCTACAGATCAGCTTAATCAATTATCTATTAAAGAGTGCTATTACAAAGGAGAGCTTTTTAAACCACTCGCTAAGAATGCACTCCGCATGTTGGGCACATCTTTGATTAAACGATTTATTCCCTTTTTGAACTAGAAAAAAGTGTTTTTTTATTCTAAAATCAGAATTGGTCGATAATCGTCTATTTGTTGCCAAAATTCTACAATTGGAGAAAGAGAGAGTATGAGATTTCCTCGTAAATCCGGACTATTAGTTCATTTAACCGCCTTGCCCTCCCTTTTCGGTGTAGGGGATATGGGTCCCAATGCCTATCACTTTATAGATATGCTGGAAGAGAATGAGCAGTCTATGTGGCAAATATTACCGATAGGGGTGGCGGATGATAAGGGATGCCCTTATTCTAGCCTTTCTGCCTTTGGTGGATATGAGCTCTTAGTGAGTCCTGAGCTCCTATGCGATGTTGGACTTTTAACCCTCGATGATTATAAAGATCGGCCTCAATTTAATGAACAGTACACTGATTTTAAACTGGTGAGTGAATACAAACGAGAATTATTTCTTGAGGCATTTAAACAGTTTAATAGTCAAAATGACCCGGCTTTAAAGAAGCGTTATAGAAAATTTATTAATGATGAGAAAGATTGGGTTCATGACCTTGCCCTTTTTCAAACCCTTTCACATCATTATGGGATGAACTGGGCTTATTGGCCAATTCCTTTTAAGTCTAGAGATCTAAAAGAACTGGCAACCTTCGCTAAGAGATTTGACAGTGAAGTGAAGTACTACAAGTTTATGCAGTTTATCTTTTTCGAGCAGTGGATGGCTTTAAAAGATTATGCGGGGAGCAAGGGGATCCAGCTGGTGGGTGATATACCTATTTTTGTTTCACACCACAGCATGGATGTGTGGAAACATCCTGAGTGGTTTAAGATAGATAAGAATGGCCATTATGATGTGGAAGTGGGAGCTGCCCCCGATGTTTTCAGTGCCATCGGTCAAAAATGGGCCAACCCCAATTATGATTGGCATGAGATGGAACGAGAGGGCTTTTCATGGTGGATCAGCCGCTTTCGTTTCATGCTTAAATATTTTGATATAATTCGCCTGGATCATTTTCGCGGGTTTCATGCGGTCTGGGAGGTGAGATCCTCTGACCCTGATGCCACTGGTGGCTGGTGGGCTTACTCTTCTGGGTATCAACTATTTAAAAAACTCGAAGCTGAATTTGGTGATCTTCCGTTGATTGTAGAAGATTTGGGCACTATAACCCATGAAGTGGATCATTTAAGAGATTGTTTTGATCTACCGGGAATGAAAGTATTGCAAATGGCCTTTGCTTCCGGTGATGAAGATGTGAACCTCCCTCATAATATCCCTGAGAATTGCGCTATTTATACCGCCACGCATGATAATGACACATCTCGTGGTTACTTCTGGAAATTAGATAACTCATTAGAGAAGCAGTTTGTTCATAATTATTTGCAAACAGGAACTCTTCACTGGGTGAATTGGGATTTAATCAGGATGGCTCTCTATTCACGGGCTAATACGGCCATCACTCCCATTCAAGATATTATGGGGCTCGGATCAGAAGCTCGTTTTAATACACCTGGAACGACCTATGGGAACTGGTCCTGGCGTTTTTCTTGGGATGATTTAAAAAGTGATGATCTCAACCTATTCAAACACATTACCAAGGATTCAGGACGCTCTTCTTTGGAAGATGATTCTGTGAGTGATACTCAGCTATCTCTCCGTTTTCAGCCTTTGGAAAATCGGACATAATAATTTGTTTCCCATGAGCAAATACCCTCAGACCTCAGACTGCTGACTTGGCAGACTCCTCTTTTGCCTGTAAAATATAAATACCAATTCCTAATTAATTATTAACTTGCTAAAGGGGGTCCTGTGTTGAAGTATTTCTTTGGCTTATCACTCATCTTATTACTTTTGAGTTCCTTCTCTTGTTTAAAGCGAAAAAGTTCACCTGTTTCATCCACTACCAATTTCCAAGTGGATGAAAATCTGGTGGGAACCATGAACAAATTTTACCACTTCTTAGAACAAACTCCTTGGTATGAAAATAATTGTAAGGCATTGGAAGAGGTGAATCGCAGTGTCTACCGAATTTTACCCACTTACTTTGGTGGAACCGATGCTATGGCCAAGCAGGTGATCGATCAATTCTTTAAAGCTCGAATCAAAATACATTCTCTTTTCCGTGAGCTGATAAAGAACAAAACTTTTACCTCCAAAGATCATTTGCAAAAGTGCTCAAATATAGTTCGAATCACCATGAGAAATCTCCGGACTCATGAAGACTACTATGGCATTTGGCATCTTAGAAAGGAAATTGAAAAGGTCTCACCTGCCAAGCTTAAAAGGCAATGGCCCTATTTAATGGTAAATGAAAAGCTTGATAAGGGCGGCTCCATTTTCAATCAACTGCAGACGGGGGACTTTTTACTCAGTCGAGTAAATATTTTCACTACCGCTGTGATCAGTCGAATTGGTGCTATCGACAATCAATTTAGTCATCTTTCAATTGTTTATAAAGGGGATGGGTCTCTCCCTGGAACAGAAAATGGAAAACTCTATGTGGTGGAGTCTGTGCTGCAAGAAGGTCTCCGAGTGGTCACTTTGGAAAAATACCTAAGGGAAGCCAAAAGTCGAATTGCCATTTTCAGATATAGAAATGTAGATGATAATTTAGCAACCCCCTCGGCTAAAATTGCTGCTGATGCCGCCCGTTACTTAGCTAAAAGAGCCCTTACTGAAAAAGTTTGTTATAACTTCAGTATGAATATGCAAGACAGTGAATGTTATTTTTGTTCTCAGGCGGTGGCTGAGGGTATCAGATACTCTTGCAATCAGGGGGGAAATAGTTGTGATCAATTTGGCGATTACGATCACTCAGAACTTTTCAACTTTCCACTGGTTTATTCCCAATTAAAAACCGATAAAAATCCACTCATTCGAATGCTTTCTATCAAAGCCAAAGAGACCTTTGCACCCTCTGATGTAGAGATTGATCCTCGCATGGAATTATTAGCAGAGTGGAGAAACTTTAAGTTAGTCCGTGATGTAAGGCTCTATGACATGGTCATGACTAAGATTTTTCAGTGGATGGAAAGCGGACACTACTCGTTCCGTGGATCTGGAGCTGTTTTAATGGCCTCCAAATGGGGAGATCAAATCATCAAAAACCTAGATCAAATTCCCGACGATATGCCAGGTGGCTTTTTAACCGGAGTGGCCTTGCTCTTCTTTTTAATTGAACACACCGGACCGGGAGAGAATTTTGCCGATCTGGTTATAGAACAAAATGATATAAATAGACTTAAAAAAATGGCCACTGATTTGGGTTTACCCAATGTGAGTATATTGGAAAAAGATTTTGAAAAAATCTTGAGAAGAATTCTGCGACATACGGGATTTATTACTCATATGCGTCGTTTAGAAAAAGCCTATCGGGATACCACCGGTAACACTCTTACAGAATATCAAATCGACTTAGCCATGGAATATTTAAGAACCAAAGACTGTCAAAGTGATCGAAATCAGCTGACAGTGCGTTTTCACGATATTCTGAATGTGCCTAAGGGACAAACTGCCGGCTGCAATCCAGAGCCTTTTCCATGGGATCAAACTTGGTAAATAAGGAGACAAAACCTATGAAAAGATTTTTAAAATACTACCTAATTATGTTTCTATTATTTTTCAGCCTGCTGCCCAATATACATGCCATTTCCTTTGGTGTTGCGGTTCCTGATTATCCCTACACCTTGATGTTGGTGATGAGATCGGAAGAGGGCCCTTTAACCCCGGCACAAAAAAGTTACCTGATGCAATATGAGAAGGTGGTCCGTTCTTCTATGCAACAAATTGTAGCTTCCGTGGGCAAGTTTTTTGTGACCGGTGGCAACCTGCCAGAGCTTACCAATAATACATTAGGAAAAGTTAAGCTGGATTTAGAAAACCTGCTGGCCAGTGAATCGGGAAGACGCCCTACTGGGAAATTCTTGCTTACTTTTTATTTTCTACCTTGGCAAAAAGCCGCTCAAAAAAGTGTGACCCGCAAAAGTTTAGAGGAGTTTTGGCCCGGTATTCCAAATCAAGGTATGACGTTTGCTGAGGTTGAGTTTGAGCGAAAAAGGCACACTTACGATTTTTATTACCTGCTCAAAGAAGGTGTCAATAAAGTGCTAGCCAAGGGCTATCAGGCACCGAAGGATTACTTCTTTGTAGGTACGGTCTTTAATCTCATTATTGACAATCGGGATGTATCTTTTGAACTCCAAACCTATGGTGGTTTTAAAATTAAAGAGCAACCTTTTATAAAAGCCAATCCGCAAGTGGACTTTACTCACATGAGGACTGCTGTCCCCCGTGGAGATATGGGACCCACTGTCCTTATGACCATGAAGCAAAGGTTGAATCAACCTATTAATCCTAAAATGAAAGTACTGTTTGGACGTTTTGGAGGATTTAGTGGGGGCCATCGCCATAGTATTGGCAACATGATTATTTATGAATCTCTTCAAGGATATGGTGAATTGGAGTGTGATGTGAGAAGCGAATGGGTCCCCCAGCTCATTGGTAAACTCGGGGCGAATGCGGTCAATACACCGGTGATAAAGCGAATCATCAAAGGAATGGATATCACCTTTAAGATTTTTGATTTTGATTTTGATCTGCAAAAACTAGAAGTGACTCGTATGAATATTCCCGTTCGGGTGAGTATCAAAAAGTGTCTTGAGGCAGCACAGGTGAATAGAAGTTTTGCTTTGGAGGCGAATAATACCATTAAAAGTAAAATCTCCAACTTCTTTGAACAAGATGATTTAACTGATGAGCTGCTGATGCACATCACTAATAAAAAGCACTATACTTTAAAATGATCTAAGGTTTTTTTAATGAGAGAAGAGGGGTTTTGCTTGTTAAGCTCCTCTTTGCTCATATAGGTATACCCTTTCTTTGGTGTCTCCTCAAAACATTTTACCAAAACATAGATTATGTATTTAGTTATATGATGAGTAAATAGGTAGGCACTTGGAGTCGAATTTATCTCTTCGATCTCCCCTGGTAAAAACCATCTGTTTTTCAAAAAAGGTGCGGGGTGTTTTTTAGTTACCGCCCACTTATTATCCTGTTTTATTAAATGGGCCGTCCATTTTATCATGACTTTTTTGGCAGGAGTCTTTTTAAGGGGTAGTTTTTCCTGCAGGCTGTTTTCCTTGGACTTGCAATCCTTTTGCCAAGGGCATTCTTCACATTTTGGATTTTGAGGGGTGCAGATTTTTGCTCCCAGTTCCATCATGGCCTGATTCATATCAGCTGGCGAAACCTGCTTGACCATTTGATCAGCCATCTGTTGCAGCTGTTTTTTAGGTCCCATTTTCCAGTGTTCCCATGCCAGACCCCACCGGCGGCAGAGGATACGAATCACATTTCCGTCTAACACTCCCACTTCTTCATTGAAGGCTATACTAGCTACCGATCTTGCTGTATATGGCCCAAGCCCCGGGTAATCGAGTAATTTTTCATAGGTGGTAGGAACTCCCTCTTTCACAAATTGCTTGGCTGCTCTGTGTAAATTGCGAGCGCGCGAGTAATACCCTAGGCCAGACCAATACTGATTCACCTCTTCAATCGAGGCTTCGGCGAGTTCTAAGAGCCCAGGAAAACGATCTAAGAATTTATTGAAATAGGGAATCACCGCTTGCACAGTGGTTTGCTGTAACATAATTTCAGAAATCCAGACCGGGTAAAAATCGGTATTTTTTCGCCAAGGAAGGTTACGCTTTTCTTTTAGGTACCAGTTTAAAAGAGGGTTTTGATCTTGGACAGTGGGTTTTGGAATGGGGGACACAATGATTCCTTTTCGGGTTATCTGATGAAAAGGAATCTAGTATAGCTAAGTTTTATTTGCAAGAGATTAGATGGAGAAGAGAGTTATCTCTTTTCCTTTTATCATGATTACTTTGCTTTTTTCTACTTCGGGACGGGAGCTGTGGTTGAGGAAAAGTAAGAGTTCAGCTTCTGTATCCTTGGAGAGGTGCTCTGCTAACTGGGATTTGTAATCGGTGAGTGCAGCAATGGCCGCAAGGTCATCTTCCCCTTGCTTTAATAGTTTAAGATAAGATAAGCTGAGCTCCAACTTCCCTAACCAAGTGCTTTTCAGTTGCTCTCTAGTAAGAGGAATTATCTTTCCATACCAGATCAATTCATTTTCTTTGAATTGTTTCATAACTGGAGGAGTTATCGCCTGTGAGAAGAGATAGCGCTGACTGGTGATACAGCTGAGTTTAGTGTTTAGTTTATGAGCATTCTCCAGGCAGATCTTGCGTAGTCTTTGGATCTCTTCAGTCTCATCTTGTACTAAGTAGAGTGGAGTGGGCTGGGCCAGTGGCGCTTCAAAAGTGAGTTCCACGCTGTATTCTTTTTCCCCTTCATAACCCTCTTCTCCATAGGAATAACCATGATAAACAGTGTAACCCACATCTATGATCAGCTTATTGTTTTTAAGAGTCATTGCACCAGAGATGTAGGTTACAGAAGAGCAGTCATAGTCATCGCAAACATCTTCTATATACTCAGAGAAATACCAATCACCATCATCTAAGGTGAGACCAGCCGTATAACCCATATAATCGGCGTCATAGCCAAGAGAAACCTCCATTTGGCCGCGCTCATTGTATTTTATCTCTCCATATTTAATGAATGCCTCTTTTAAATCTTCTTCGTTCCCTTGGTAGGTATAGGTTCCCATGAGTTGCTCTGGGGTTAGAGTATTCGCTACAGCGCTGAAGCTGATAAAAAGAGTTGTAATTATTAATATTATGGACTTAAGCATGATTGTCTCCTGAATATGTTCCCTTTCGGTTAGAAAAGAAAATACCAGGATGGGTTGGAAAGTCCAATGTATAGATTGGCTATTGTGGATCTAAAAATTAGATAAATGGAGCTTGTTGAATTTCTTAAGATAGAACTTGGTTTTCAGCACTGGTGATGGCCTTTTCTATTTCTGAGATGAGATCTTGCCAATCGAGAGGCTTAAAGATGACTTTTTGCACATTGAGCTCCTCTATTTCTTTGGAGGCGGCGTGCATATGCCCTGTCATGAGAATTACAGGAATTTCAGGGCAAATAGAATTGATCTTGCGAGTCAGCTCAATCCCATCCATCGAGGGCATTTTGATATCAGAAAGAATCACATTGACCGATTCACCGGATTCCAAAAAATCTAAAGCGGAATGCCCGGAGGTAAATGTGGTGGTTTTGTAGCCATCAATGGCAAGAATTTCTGCAAATACCCGTAAAATGCCTTTTTCATCGTCTATGATTAAGACATGGGGCTGTTCAATTTTGTTCATTTAGTTTGCTTGCCCTATAAAAAATTCGGTTTAAACAATATTATAATTATATCACAGGTTTGTAGTAGTCCAAATGAAGTAATTGTAAACATGTCTTAATATTTTGAAATTCTCATCTCCTCATTTCCCCACGCAGGGTTTAAACTGGGGAGATTTAACCATAATAAAGTAAAAGATAATAAGTTGTTATGGCGATTATTAAAGGGAGGTTTGAAAACCACCGAGCAGATAGTAGAACCCATTACTATAATAAGGAGAGGTCTATATGACGAATTGGATCCCATTCTTGCTATTTTTCTTAATTTTTTCGCTGGTCTCATGTGAAGAGCTATTTAAAGAAGAGGAGGCGGAAGAAGAGGAAACCATTGCACAAACAACAGAGGAAGACCAACTGGAACTGAAAGGAAAGGTTGAG
>CAYFLR010000007.1:89655-114697 GCA_964343805.1 uncultured bacterium
GTCGAGTCCGAAGTCGAGTCCGAAGTCGAGTCCGAAGTCGAGTCCGAAGTCGAGTCCGAAGCTTCGATTAGTGAATATGAGCAGTGATCAAATAAGGGAAGGTTTAACTCTTATCGTCTCGGGACTCTATAGCGATGAGGAGTTTGGGACCACCATTGATATTGAAAATTATTATAATATTACAGATCTGGAGAACCCACTTTCCACCATAGTAAAAACAGTGAGGGCTGAAAAGGCAGGAGAGATAAGTGGCGTTGTCCAACTGTTGGGTCAAAAAGATCATACTGGAATTGATGTTTATATTCCTGGAACACCTTTCATGGCTAAAACTGATGGGGATGGAAATTATTTAATCAAAGGAATTCCTAGGGGTATTTGGCCGGTGTTAAGGGCTGAAAAGGATGGTTATATTCCTCTTACCATATCTGATGTCAACATACTCAGTGATAAAAAAACTGAGATCGTTAAAAAGCAAATGATGATAGATAAGGGAATTAATGGGGAAATTTTTATAGAGGGAGATGAGATTGTCGATGATTTGGAAGTGCTTGTTAGCCTAGATGCAGAAGGGGCCACTCTTTATCAGTTGAGTGAAAGTGAAGACTTTATTGATGCCAAGTGGCAAGTTTATACCAAAGAAACCTCATTCACTTTTGAAAGCTCGGGGCGAAAAACACTCTATGCTCGTTTTACCAATGCCAATGGTTTAGAAAGTGGAGTTTATACTGACGAGGTGATCATAGAGCAAAGCCCTCCTTTGTATAAAGGCTTTAAATTAGAATATCCTCTTCTAACTTTAGAGTATGACGAACCGGAAACAGCGGTTGCAAAATATCATTACTGTATAGGAACTGCCGATAATGAAGGTGAGTTTGTCTCCTGCAAGGATTCAAATTTGGCTCAAATTAACCTTGGCCTTTTTGATTTTAAGACCAGTTCTCTCCCTTATTTAAAGGTTAAAGCTATGAATCAAATGGAGCAAGAGAGCTCTTTCCAAACAGTCCCATTGTTTTCAACTTTACCCACTTTAACCCTCTCCTATCAGCACCCTTGGATAAGTTTGGACATATCCGATGATAATCCTGCCATCCAAGAGTTAAGCTTTTGTCTTTATTCCGATCAAGGTCATTGTAACGTAAAACCATTTGAGGTTTTTACCAATCACAACATCCATATTACAAAAGTTTTGGATGGAGTTCCTCTGTTACAGCAAAGTCACGATAATACGGCTATATTGGTGCGAGCTAAAAATCAATTAGGTGTGTTTGTAGATCAAAAGCTGGTCCTTGATTCCTCTTCTCCCACAGGGAGCTTAGCTAGGAACTTAATCTCTCCCGCTCATTTTCCAGCCCATCAAATCTTCTTTAATTTCGATGATTCACAAAATCAGTTAGCTGAAATCCTTTTTAAAGTAAGCTACGACGGAAGTGATAGCAGTAGTTGGCAGAAGTTATCTAATGATGACAATAGCCTTGGTTGGTTAAAAGATGGTTTTGAGATTTCCGATCTTTCTTGGTTAAATAAAACTGGATTTGATGGGGTTTCATTAAGGCCATTAGATGGATATCGTTATTTTCCGGTAACCACTGCTAGTAGAGTTGCACTGCGGGCATTGGGTATGAATATTTTTGGCATGAAATCTGCTATGAGTGAGTTGTTACTCAGTAATAAAAAACCGAGCCTAGCTCTGGATGAAAATGATGAAACGAAGTTGTTAGCAGAGAATTTTCTGAGTATGGGAGGAGTGCATCTTTATGCCACAGACAATGACTGCAGTGATGAAAGCTCCTGTGAAAAATACCACATAAAAGAACATGCGAACATAAATCTATCAAGCTACCTATCTGTTCCGGTTAAAAGATTTGCTTACGCCATAAATCAAAGCTCGAACCCTCCGAGTCAAAGTGAGTTTACAGAAGTAAAAAGTTTAAACAGATCTTCTTTACGGGACATTAAGAATGATGACAACGAAGAGGTGAAGTCTTACGAAAAGTTTATTCCTTATGAAGGCTTAATTGGAGGAAGTGAGTACAGCTTTCATGTGAGAGGTATTAGCAGTGTAGGGCAGCTCTCGCCTATATTGAGTAGTAAGTCCTTCCGGTATCAAGAGTTTAACTACCTTAAGAAATTCGTGCAGGAGCCCTATTTAGGAAGCAGTGAGTATCCCACCTCCTATGTGGATTATTCTGCAAGTAAAGAGAGTCCTCATTATCAGGCGAACACCAGTCTTGAATTTCAAATGTACGGTGTAGTGAGAGGCAGAACCAGCCCCAATCAAAATGACTTTTATGTTGCCCTGGTAGAGATGCCTGACCCCCTCTCTCCCTTTGAAGTAGGGTTATTTCTTGCCGTGCTCAATGAAAGAACCTCGAGTTGGTATCCCCTTTATGGTCCCCTTGATGTGGGGAGAATTCGAAAAGAGGTTCACCCGGGGATTTGTCATATGGATATCTATCAAGATGATTTGTCAAAAATTGCTGTGGGCTGCGGTGATTATCGAGCTGTTATAGATATGCCTAAATTGGAGTACTATGATGGCAATAAAATCGGCTATAGCAATATAACTCCCACCTCCTGGAGTATTAATAGTGATAATTATTGTTCTCCAAAAATATGGGGGGTAAAAGCGATTGGTACCCACCGTTTTATTTTTATGGTGGGTCTGGGCAATAAGGATGGAACTGGGAATTGTACCACTCCAAATCCTACCATGAGACTCTATGCTCATGACACCACCTACGCGAGTAACTTTGCTAGTTTTAACTATAGTAAGGTCCATCACACCGCCAATGATTGGGTTCAGCTATATGGTATGGATGTGATCTCAGCTGGAAGTGAAGATAAACACGTTTTTACTGGTTTAGCTAATTACCTTTACTATGTAAGATATTTAGAAGGTAAGAATGAGACTTCTAATTGGCCAGTTGTGATTAGTAATACGGGAGGTCATGATTACCGGGTGACTGCCATACATGCCATCAGTTCCAATGAGATTCTTGCAGCTGTTACCGACCGGTATTCTTCAGCCCGGGGATTTGGATCACGAATCTACCGTTTAAAGACCGCAGACAGTTGGGCCACTTTTTCTTCTCAAACAGTTTTATGGGAGTCGAGTAAAGATAATATCAGTCTGGAGGATGATGGCAAGAAAACGGTCATCACACGTTTTGTTAAACCTAATGAAAGTAGCGACGAGCTTTATGCCCTGGTGAGTCGATTCAATGTTCTTGGTGGTGGGGGAGTGAGAAAAAACTATCGTTACTCACAAATTTTACATACTACCGACCGTATGAGTGATGATGATCTTTGGAAACCCATATGGGGGAATGCTCTTTTAACAACTCCCATAAGTCACTTGGATAAAGTGGATGGGTTTCTTTCCTTTGCTAGTATCGGAGGTGAGTTTGTGGCTGATTACCGCTGTTCAAAAGGAACTGTTGTCTCAGGTGATAGCTGTGAAGTGGTGGATAAGGGAGCTTATACCGATCAATATCATAGTTCCTCGGTTCAATCTTGCAGTAATGCATTGCCAACAGGTGCTTCTTACAAATCCAAAGGCAGTCGCAGCTCAGTTTGCGAATGGGTCTGTGATACGGGATACGGAAAGTCGGAAGACGGTCTTTCCTGTGTGGCAGATGGGGATCCTGGTGGTACCGCTTTTTCTGCCAGTTGCACTGATAAGGCCACCTGTGCTTGCCCGGAGGATGTGAGTGTAGGAGATCTATGTAATGGGGGAATTGTCATTAAGAAGAAGAGTGACCGCCCGGTAACTCTAGATCACATTTACCTACAATATAGGGCTGCAGGCAATGATTCTCAAAGTATTTATTCAGCAGCCCAAAGTTATTGTAATGGTTTGAGTTCAGGAGGAAAGACCGACTGGAGACTTCCTTACGCCGGAATTATAGGAGGTTTTAATCCGAGTCTTGCAACCACTGCTAGAAGCTCTGTATTTCACGAACTCTCGTTGGTTTGGCAAGCGGGCGGAGAATCTAATAGTTGGAGTGGGACCTTTAATGGAGTTGTTGCTGATACCTACTGGACCAGCAATCTCTATGCGACCAATGATTACTGGTTAGGAAATCTCAATGATGGAACCATCACATCTCATGCATTATTTAACACCACCAATTATTTTCGTTGTGTAAGGGGAGGAGGGCGATAAAAACCTCCCCTTTTGAGGGACATTTCTCTCATAATTGGGTAAAATAGGTTTATATATCCTGGATCTGCAAAACTGAAAAAAGGACTCCTCATGCATTTGATTATAGTTGCCAAACCAGAAATTCAAACAGAGTGTACTGAACTCATAGCAGACTATGAATGTAAAATAGACTGTTACAAAGACTCAGAAGTTCTTCTGTCCCAAAAAGAGACTCTTGATCCCTCTAAGCATTATGTCTTCTTGTTAGATGATCAACTGCCTGGAATGAACTGCTTTCAATTAGTACAGCAATTGGCACAGGATTTTCAAGCCAGTCAATTCTGTCTCTTTTGTGGAGAATACAATGCTAATCAGCGAGATGTATCCAAAGAGATAGGGGTGACAGCCTGGGTTGATAAACCGCTTCAGCGAGAAACTCTTATCTCTTTCTTAACTGATATTGAGCAAGGGAAATTTTATCAAGCTCCCAGAGAAAAACTTCCTTTTAATGTAAAACCGGGACGCTTGGTCATTAATCATGAAAAAAACCAAGTTTTTTTTGAAGGCACCTTTGATGATGGCTCTTGGCTCGATCGGATTTTAGATTTCAATATAGAGGAACCGATTATCCATTTTGATTTTGCCAAAGTCACATCCATCAATATTGAAGGGGTCAAAGCGTGGAGTAATTTTGCCCAAAAAATACCCGAAACAATCTGCTATCTGCACAATTGTCCAGTTCAATTGATTGAATTTCTAAATATGATGCCTGATTTTTTTCATTATCGGGCCCAGGTAATGAGTTTCCATGTTCCTGTTTATAACCACGAAAGCTTTGAAAATGAAACCTGCCTTATTGAAGTGGGAGAAGATTTTAGTGGGAGTTTGAAAAAATTGGTAGAGTCGGAAGTAAAAAATGCGAATATCAATTTTGAAATTGGTTGTGATTTGGACAGTTTTCTATCCTTTGGTGGGACGGCAGAAGAAGGAACTGCTCCTGATATCTGGATATCTTATTTGCAGTATTTTGCCGGCGTAAATCGTAATGCTTTGATGGAAATGCAAATGACCCAGACAGCGGTGCTGGACCAATCATCCAAAATAGTGGGCCGCTTTTCATGTTTCACTGCCGCTTCGAAGGTTTTACCTTTCGAATTTTCTTTTCCCGAAATTACCCGTAGAGATATTATCCCTAAAATCATCGGAACCTACGGAGGGATTATTCAGCTGGTGGATTCGGTTTCTGAAGTGATTCGTATTTTAACTATGAAATGGCTTCGGGTTAAAACCATGGATGATCGTTTTATGCTGAAAGATGACTTTCAAAAGCTGCTTGTAAGAGAAGAGGATAAGTTTCTTGAAGAACTGCGAAATGATCTTAAAGAGAGTCAAATTGATCAACTGGAACAGTCCTATAATGAAACATTGGAAGAAGAAAAACTGCTAGCCATGACAATGGCTTGTCTTGGAGTCTTGGCTAAAATTTTAAAAAGACATGAGCAAGTCATTAATGGAAAAGGGGTCAGTCTTTTACAGGTATTTCATGATGTTTTTCAATCTGAAGTCGCCAGTGGTGAACTGGCACAATTTGCTCAGAAAGTGGCCGAGGGCGAGATCGAACTTTCAGAAAAAAATTACTTGGAATACTCTTGGGAAGCTGCTGTCAGTTGGGATCAGCAAAGTAATGATGTCAAAGTATTTGATTTAGTAAGGCAGACCATTGATGATTTAGAGGTGGACTTTTCTAGAGTCATGACTGTGATGATGGCTCATGACTTAGTATCTCAGTTGTTTGAACATCGTATTTTCGAAATATCCATGTGGCAGGAACAAACTCCTATCGAACAGCTTATAGAAGGTATCGGATCAAAGTTGGTGACCGTGATTGAGAAGGCTGCTTACTCCTTTTATTTTTCCGATTTCGATGCCACCGAACCCGCAGAGGCAGTGGATATGAATGAAATTACCTTTTTCTGATTACGTGACAGACCATAAAATCTTTATGGCAGACAGTCCAATAATGATTCCTAAAATAAAACGTAACCAGCTAACGGATAGTTTATGGCTGAGTATGCTTCCTAAGTAGGTTGCTGGTAGAATAAAAACCAGGACCGGTAAGGCCATTTTCCATGGGATATGATTGGTAAAACCTTTACCAATTGTTCCAGCCAGAGTGGCTAAAAGGGCGATTCCGAGATTGCTGCCTATGGCAACTCGAGTGGGTACTTTTACAAAGCTCGTCATGAGTGGTATTAAAATGAAGGATCCCCCTTGTCCCACTAGTCCCCCCAGAAAACCAATGGAAGCTCCCGTCAAAAAAGATCGTCCGGTGTTTATTTTAAGAGTCTCTAAATCGGGGTACTCCTCTTCTTTTTTACTTTGAGGTAAAAATATAAGCCAAGTGGCAATAAGGGCTAAGAGGCCGAGTATAATTGTTAAGATTTTTTCCTCAATGAAACCGGTTAAGACACCTCCCATTAAAGCAAAAATAAAAACAGGAAAGCCGATTTTTTTAATTAATGAAAAGGAAACTGTTTTGTATTTTTTATGAATAAAAAGGCCTATGAGACATGAAAATAGGCCTTGGAGAATGGTTATGCCCGCAATGTCCTTAATTGAAAGTGGGGAAAGATTCATTAAAGGTGGGAGAATTAGAAGGAGGGGAGCTAGAATAATGCCTCCACCAATACCGAGCAACCCAGAAAAAAAACCTGTAATAAAAGCCATCACAGAAAGAGTGATCAAGAGGGAATAGGGATCAGACAATATGAACCTCTGGAGATCCCTTTTCTACCCTGCCGATATAATAGGCGGGAACGCCCTTTTTATTTAACTCCTCCAGATAGTTATCCTTTTCAGAATAGGGCAGTGAGATGAGTAACCCCCCTGATGTTTGAGGATCAAAAAGGAGCTCTTCTTCTGCTTTTGTGAGGGATGTCATTATGCTTAACAAACCCTTCACCATCTCTCGGTTTCCTTTATTACTACCGGTAGAAACTCCTTTACGGTACATTTCGAAAGCTCCTGGGTAAAAGGCAAGATGGTTATATTCAACCTTAATACTCACTTTACTTCCTTGTGCCACTTCTGCTAAATGACCCGCTATGCCGAAACCTGTAATATCGGTGCAGGCGTTTACATCATATTTAAGAGCCACTTCCATGGCTCGGTCATTCAGGCTTGCTACGATAGGTAGCACCTCTTTTTCTACTTCTTTATAAGGGATTTTTTTAGCTCTCACTGCATTGAAAATGACTCCAGTACCAAGGGGTTTGGTAAGGATGAGAGCATCTCCAGGGAGTGAACCGGCATTGGTAATCACTCGGTCAGGGTGCACGATTCCATTGACACAAAGACCAAATTTAGGCTCTTCATCATCAACCGAGTGGCCTCCCACCAAACAGGCTTTAGCTTCTGCCACTTTATCCGCTGCTCCATTTAAAATATCTCTGAGTACTCCTAAATCGAGCTGATTTTGAGGAAACATAACCAAATTGAGAGCGGTATTGGGTTTACCCCCCATTGAATAAACATCGGATATAGAGTTGGCAGCAGCGATTTGACCAAACCAATAGGGGTCATCAACTGGGGGAGTGATAAAATCTACAGTGTTAATCATGGCGAGGTTATCACTGAGTTTGTATACAGCCGCATCATCTGCGGTTTCAATTCCCACCAGTAAATTAGGATCACTGGGTGTTTTTAACCCTTTTAACGCTTCCGACAGACCTGTCGGACTTATTTTAGCAGCTCACCCACAGGTTCTGGCTAGATGGGTGAGCGTCTTTTTTTTGAAAATCATTTCAACTCCTTAAAGCAATAATAAAATATTATGGTCATTCCAGGGAAATTATTCAAGAAGATTTAGATTTTGTGTGCTTTGATACACCCACAAATGGTATAATGTGTAAAGGAAATAAACCCTATTTTTATATAGGTAATATAACTATTATGAATCATTTTTTACTCCTCCTATTAGCCTGCTCCTTTCTAGTCAGTCCTAGGTTATATGGTAATAAATCAGGTGCATTTGTTAACCTAACTCCAAAGGCATTCACTTTTGAAGATCCTACTTTTTCTAAAACCATTTCTGAAGTTGCGGAACTTTCCAAAGAGTCATGGAAAATAAATGGGAAAATTCATTTCTTGCCTGGCTTTTTTCAAGATTCACGTCATTGGTTTAAAATTACCCTCTCTCCTAATATTTCTATCCAAAAGAAACTCTACCTCCATGTGGATTCTCGGATGGCCGATGAAATTATTATCTATGAAGGGAGGCCTCCTTATAATCCTATTTTTAATCGTGACATTCCAGAAGTGGCTGTTCAAGCTCCAGGGCAGGGTCCTTATAGCTTTACCGGATCTTATTTTAATTTGATTGGGATTAAGGATTGGCCTTATCAAACCTATTATGTGGCCATACGATCCATTAAGAACTACCCTATTTCAATTTATGTTGGGGATGCGAGAGGAATTTTTAGGTACATCATCAAAGAGAATGCTCTTTCTGCTTTATTTGTAGGTATGATATTACTGCTGATGGTGTTTGCGGGGTTTCTTTATCTCACTCGCAGAGATAAGAACTTTCTTTTATATTTTCTTTTTACTTTTGTCATGCTTTTTTACTTTATTCATGTTTTTGGATGGCTCCAAATTTTTGCTCACTCTCATTATTCCTTTTTCGTTGAGAAAGTTTTTCTGCTTTCCTCTTCTCTTGGGCCTCCTTTATTGACTCTCTTTTTTACCTGTTATTTAAACTTCTTCAAACGCCATCTCTCTTTCCGAAAGAACCTTCGGCGATTTATCGCCATGGTCATTGTCTTTGACTTTGTGTTGGTATGTTTACAGCCTCATTTTTTCATTGAGTTTTTAACTTATATGCAGGGGGGGATTTATTTCATTTTCCTTCTTTTTCTAGCCGTTTATATGATGAGAGAACGGGATGAGGAAGCTCTTGTTTTTAGCCTTTCGGTTGGATTTATCTTTGTAGGGCTTACCTTGCAAGGGCTTTATAATGCAGCACTCATTGATTTTATCTATCCCCAGTTCTTTATAGCGGGAGGAGCTTTAGGTCAATCCCTGGTGTTTGCTGTGGCGCTCTATCGTAATTATGAGTATATGGAAAAAGATAATCAAGTGTTCCAAACCATTGTTAAAAAGACGTCTCTTCTGGCTAATTTAGGTATGTTGACATCGAGCATCATGCATGAAATAAAAACACCTGTCACAGTCATTAGCCATTTTTCCAAACGGATAAGAGACAAAGAATTGAATCCGGAGCAAGTAAAGGACTTTAACGATTCTATATACAGTTCGGCTAATCGTCTGATGGATCTGAGTAAATTGGTCCGCAATTATAGTTTAGATCTGAAGGAAAGTGATTGGCAGCAGCTTTCTTTAAATCAATTACTGAATAAAACTTTTGAGTTATTAGCCTCTATGTCAGTGTTTAAAAAACATCACTATGAACTCGATTTAGCGGATAATTTGCCTCCCTTTCGAGGTGTCTCTTACCTGCTTGAGAGTGTATTTATAAATTTAATAAATAATAGCATAGCAGCTGCCGGACTCGAAAAAGAGATAACCATCAAGGTGAAAACTTGCCAGGTACAAAATTATATTGAAGTCATTTATATAGATGACGGACCCGGTTTATCAAAGGAGGATCTTGAACTTTTGTTTCAACCTTTTTTTACTAAAGGAACTGAAAAAGGACTCGGTTTAGGAATGCCCATTGTAAAAAACTTTCTGGAATTGCATAATGGATCAATAACCGGGGAGAGTTCAATCGGTCGTGGTGTTAAATTTACCATAACTATTCCGTTAAACTAATAGTATTAGGGTTTGAAAGGAACCTTCACTCATGGAATCAGATGAATTAGATTTTTTAGATGATGATGAACAGAGCGAGGCAGATGATGACTGTTGGAAGGTTTTAATCGTTGATGATGAACCCAGTGTTCACGAAGTAACCAAAATGGCTCTCAATAAAAGTCGTTTTGAGAATAAAAACCTTTCCTTTATAAGTGCCTATTCCGGTAAGGAAGCTCGGCAGCTCTTGAGTGAAAACAAAGATATCGCTCTTATTTTACTTGATGTGGTGATGGAAACCGATGATCAAGGTCTGCAGATCGTAAAGTTTATCCGCGATGAACAGCAAAACAAAATGGTGAGGATTATCTTAAGAACCGGGCAGCCAGGTCAAATGCCAGAGGAGAGGATCGTTAACGAATATGATATTAACGATTATAAAGAAAAGAATGAGTTGGTTTATGAGAAGTTATACACTACGGTCGTTAATTCCATCAGATCTTATCGAGATTTGGTCATCATTGACCGGCAAAATCAGTTCCTCAAGGTGATCAATGATATTCTTAATTTACCATTACAAAGTTCCTCATTTGCCAGTATCTTCGCAGAGGCTTTAAATAAGTTAACCTCTTCCAATCTATTACCAGTTTCAGACCATGGCCTCATTTATGAATTTGATGGTCAGAATAATGAATTTACGCTCATTGCAAATCACAATATGGAGGACCGAGACAGGTCTCCCCTTACCATAAAAAAAGTGGAAGATTTGCATATTATTGAAAATCATTTATTGATAAAACTTTTAGCTAACGAAGCTCTCATTGGAGTTGTGGTCCTTTTTAAAGAAGGGGCCGCTTCACCCCCCCTTGACCCCCCTATTTATAGTGCCATAGCTCATAACTTCTCTAATATTTTGCAGCGCAAAAATGCGGAGTTAGAAAAAAATCGTCTGCAATCTCAATTAATCCAATCTTCAAAACTGGCCACGGTGGGAACTATAATATCTGGGATCATCCATGAGTTGAGTACTCCTTCTACTGTTCTCTCTGGGTTTATAAAACGCTTAGGTTCTCATGTTAAGAAATCTCCCACTTCTGATGAGTACCTTGAAAATATGAAACAAGCGAGTAACCGAATTTTAACCGTCGTGAAGCAGTTACGCTCTTTTATCCGTAAAAGCACCGATGAAGATTTTAAAGCTATTAATTTACAAGATCCCATCAAGAATGCTTTAAATCTACAGCGAACTCAAATGGTAGACATTGAGGTTCAGCTGAATTTTAATCTACCTGATGCCACTATCTGGGGCGAACTCTCGCAACTAGAAACCATTTTTTTCAATTTCTTATCTAACAGTATCGATGCCTATATAGAAAACAGCATTACCACCAGTAAGCTGATTACATTTTCTACAGAAAAAGAGGCTGACGATAAGGTTAGAATTATCTATCAGGACAATGCCGGTGGTCTTTCGCCTGAAACCTTGGAAAAAGTGTTTCATCCCTTTTATACCACTAAAAAAGCAGGAAAAGGGACGGGGCTTGGTATGTCCGTAACTAAAGAAATAATAACCAAATTAAAAGGCTCCATTGCTGTAGCAACTAAAGAAGGGGAGGGAACCAAGTTTACTATTGAACTGCCCCTTTATAAATCCTAGTAATAGATTATGTATCAAATTATAACAGCCAGTGAGGCTCATCAAGAATTTATTATTAATGCTCAATTAAAGATGGCGAGAGAGACAGAGAACCTATCTCTTGATTCAAATACTGTTGCCAATGGAGTTGCTGCGGTTTTCAAAGATCCGCAGCTTGGGTACTACCTCATTGCAAAAAAAGAGGAAGAGTGTGTGGCTTCTCTTCTTATCACCTACGAATGGAGTGATTGGAGAAATGGAACGGTTTGGTGGATTCAATCGGTGTATGTTGATCCCGCCCATCGAAAGAAGGGAGTTTTTAAAAAACTCTATCAAGAGATAAAAAACAGGGTTCAAAATAATGAAGGAGTGGTGGGGTTGCGACTCTATGTAGATAAAACCAACCAATCTGCCCAAAAAGTATATACTAAGCTCGGCATGAATGGGAATCATTACTCTCTCTTTGAATGGATGAAGGAGTGAATATGGAAAAAAATATACCGGAGTGGCCTTCTTTGGAAAAAAAATATGCTCTCATCACCGGGGCATCCAGTGGAATTGGAAGAGACTTTGCTCGAATCCTAGCGGCTAAAGGAATAAATCTGGTTATCGTGGCTCGTAGGGAGGAGCTTCTTAAGCAGTTAAAAGAGGAGTTAAAAGAACTGCATCAGGTTGAGATTGAGATCTTCGTTAAAGATCTTTCAGAACCGAATTCAGCCTTGGATGTAAAAAAATACCTTGATCAAAAAGGAATTTTTATCACACTGCTCATCAATAATGCAGGCTTTGGTCTATTTGGGGACTTTGCAAAGCTGGATGAACAAAAAGAGCAGCAAATGCTGCAGTTGAATATCAATACCTTGGTGCAACTCACCAAAATATTTCTTAAAGAGATGTTAGCCAAGGGTGAAGGATATATTCTGCAGGTGGCTTCGGTGACCTCATTTCAACCCGTTCCTTGGTATTCTACTTATGGTGCAAGTAAGAGTTTTGTCCTGCATTTTGCAGAGGCTCTCTACCAGGAGCTTAAGGGAACTCCAATTCATGTTTCTGCTCTTTGTCCCGGTGAAACTGCCACCGAATTTTTTGCTAGATCAAATGACTCTCATCATAAAAGTCATTCTCTTGGAGTAATGGGGAGTTATGAAGTTGCCACCCTGGGTTTAGAGGCTCTATTTCAGAGAAAGCCCTTTAAAATAACTGGCTTCCATAACGCTTTCGCGGCTTTTTTATCTCGACTGTTTCCTCGCAGTTGGGTGGCGGCTATCGCCTTTTTTATTATGAAAAACAGATAGTTAACCTTCCTGTTCTTAAGTAAGATGTTGATTTTCCGAAAAGATTTTTAAATGGAGTGTCTTTAGGAGGTTAGCTTTGTTTGCCCAAAAATATATTATGCCCTGCCTGTTTTTACTAATGGCTATTCTCTTATTTGGGGGTTGTAAAAAAAGGGTCACTCCCTCTCATTTGAGCGATTGGGAAAAGGCTATATGGGATGCCCAGGTGAGCCAGTCCGGTGCCAAAATGTGGCGAGCCGATCAAGGGGGACGAAGCTGGCTGGTGGCGGATGAATTGGCTTATGATAAATGGATAGCCGAGGTTTCTCCCTCCATTTTGAGAAAATGGGATATTCCTATTGATTGTGCCGATTCGGTGATGGCTCTTCGTTTTATCTTTGCCCTACAGCATGGTTTAGCCATCAAGTTTGGCAAGTATAATTCCACCGATTATTGGGATAATCCTATGGCCATGTTGAGAAAGGCAACTATTAGCTATGGAACTCAAGAAATAGATGACTTTAGCTATTTGGTGGATATGTGGGAGATGGTGAACTATCAAGGGGGAAGTTTTGTTTTAGAAGATGGACATAGCTATACGATCAATGGACTTAATGAGTTGAACCTGTTAACAACTCTTTCCAGTGGTCCTCCTATTACGGTAAAAGATTTAGGACAAGGAAATTTCTTTGAGAAACATAATGATGGTCAGAGGTTTAGAAGATTTTTTGCCTATGAGAGACGAGGGAAGCAATTAATTGCTAATCACAAAGTCAGTTATCAAGCCCACCCTGCGGCTCAGCAGAGTTCAAAAGGCGACTGGTATGACTGTGTCATGAAAGATTATGTTGAAGAAGATGGTAACCGAATAGATCAAAAACCTTTTTGGAAGAACATTTATAACTTCGTTCGGGTACAAAATTTGAAACCCGTCTACAATCAAACTGCTCTTGAGGCTGATGGCATAGTTTGTCCACATAATGTTCATGTTGATAAGAAGTATATCCAACCCGGTCACCCAGTGCCTCCCCAGGTCGATTTTAAAGCGATTGCAGCTCAGATGTTTGATGACCTTTGTGACTATTTACAAGAGCGAGTGTCTGTGGTGGATGAGGGGTTTGCCAAGTGCCATCAAAATCAGATCCCCCTTTGTACCAAAGAGCCTCATGGTGAATATTCCACTCCCAGTCGAGATGGAAAAATAATAGCAAAGACCAGTATGCTGCAGCAGTTGGTATCGGAGCTGAAGTTGGAGAAGGATTACCTTAGCCGAAGGTGTCAGCTAACCCTCCATCCAGAACTGGATGTGAAAGAGAAAGAACTGGAAAAAGAGGTGGCCTTATTTGGGATAATAGCCCGAAGTTTCTCTTCTGCCATGTGGATAGTTCGTGCTTTCAATGTGCAGACCAGGCCTTTTTTTAACAATGAACCCTTTGATCCCACTCGTTCTTACCAAGAACGCTGGGGGTGTCATCCCCAAGATAAGGAGTTTAGCTGTTTAGAGCAAAATGGTTTTAAACAAGTGGCAGATAATATTTTAGAGGGCTATCCTTTTGAGGTTGAGCCTCCTTCGGAAGTGGGAAAGCTGGTGAAAGGTCAGGAGTGGGTAGTGAATCCTTCCGATGATTTTTATATTACCCATGACGCTATGCAAGATTCTTTGGTTGCCGAAGGAAAAACCACAGTCTGTTTTTTGCCAGATAAATCAGTTATCAAAATTGTGGGTTTTTCTGCTGATGGTTCTTTCACTCTATTCCAAACGATCAAAGTTGCTCCTTCCAGATCTAGGATGAGTTATATGAGTGTTTGTGATGAGAATATGTATGGTTTAAATCTGACATATGCTATGAAGGAGCAGTTGAAAAACAAGTCTCTCAGTCGGGCCAATTAAAAAGATCCAAAAAACCGAGTTTAATTCAAGAAAAAATCTAAGAATGTGCTATGATGCTCTGGAATAATTGGAATGGAGTTTATTTCTTACTGAGGTGTACTATGTTGGATAAGATCAATAAAGAAGTAGTGGCAGCTATGAAGGCGGGAGATAAGTTTCGCCTCAATGTGATTAAGTTACTAAAATCTGAAATACAAGCCGATGCCAAATCTGCCAATCCCCGCTCAGTGGAACAAGTTATCGCCGCTCATCGAAAACGGCTGGGTAAAACTCTCGATCTTTACAAAGACCGTCCTGAGCAGCTAGCAGAACTGAAAAAAGAGTTGGATATTTTAGATGAGTTTATGCCAAAAGCCATGTCGGAAGATGAGGTGATTGCCCTGATAGATAAGCACATGGAACTCGGTAACTTTGGGCAAGTGATGAAAGCGGTGCGAGGAGAGTTAACCGGTCCTTTTGATGGGAAAAAACTGGCTGAAATGATCAAAGCTAAATTTGCCTAAGTACTTTGGTAGAAAGGAATTTTTTCCATGCTGTTACAACGATCTAAATCTCAACTTTTAGTTATTGATATTCAAGAGAAGATGGTGAAAGCGGTGCAAGAGGCGCCTAAAATGCTAAAAAATTGTGAGATCTTACTGAAGGCGGCCAATGAACTCTCTATCCCCATTACTTGCTCTGAACAATACCCCAAGGGTCTCGGGTATACCATGCCTGCCCTGAAAGAACTTTTGCCTACTCCCGCTTTAGAAAAATCCACCATGTCCTGTGCCAAAGATAGTGCATTAAAATCTGCGCTGGCCAAAGGTGCGGTAGATGATCGAAAGATGGTTGTTATTATGGGTATAGAAGCACATATCTGTGTGCTAGAGTCTGCTATCGATCTTGCTGAGCTTGACTACGATGTGTTTGTGGTTTGGGATGCTGTTTCCTCTAGAGCTCCTGTCAGTTTAGAGATCACCAAATCTAGATTAGAGCATCATGGAATTCAACTCATTACCACTGAAATGGTGCTGTTTGAATGGCTAGAAAGATGTGATGATCCTGCTTTTAAAAAGCTGACCCCGCTGATAAAATAATGGCTGTATATTTTATTGGATTTAACATCCCCTTGCAGCCATCTGGATATGGTTTTGCGATTGACTCCAATTTGTTCAGCGACCCACCACTGTTTTAACTCTAGCCTATCAAAATTGTGGTTCATCTTTTAAGTTAAAAGATCGAGTGAAGCAAGATATTAAGCGGGGTTTTCCTTCAAAGGTTCAACCAAAATCTTCTTCAATAGAGGTAAATAAACCTCAATTGGTAATGAGGCATTTACTTTATTAAGAAGAAGGTGAATGAATCTTCCCCGGATGAGTTGGGTGTGTTGAATGATGAAAATTCCAATGCGATCTCCTAAATGGTGAGTATCAATGTCTAAAAAACTGTCCTAAAGAATTTTCGCCCGAGTCCAAGAAAAGCATTGATGGGATCTTTAAAACCAGTGACCTGCAAACAGAAGTAAATGGTTGTGAACCATCTGAAATTGATGCATTAGAGCAGGATGTTGCCAAATATGTTTTAATTCGATCTAAAGAAACTAAAGGTGCGGGAGTGGAAAGCGGTATAACTTTAAATAGCTATCTTTTTGCTACCTGTATAAGTGAAGAGGACTGCATGGCCCAATCGAATCATTTTGATAAATATAAGGGGGCTATCATGTTTGATCATCCAAAAGGAGGAGAAAAAGATGGCTTTTATACATACAGTAATGAGACTCTTTTAAAACAGACTAGCAAAGACCGAATCGGTTTTAAAGAGCTGCGCCTCTCCTTTTTAGAAGATGGAACCATCCATTTGGATAGAGAGATCCAAAATCAAGAATTTGAGCAATCTACAAGCAGATGCAGTATGAGGAAGGATTCCATAAAAACCTTAAAAGAAGCCACTGATCCCAGTTGCACTCTAAAGCAAACTCTAACCGGAATAAAAATCAAAGATATTGAAGTTAATGGTGAAGAAGAAACAGCTTCCCAGAAGTAGCCATTGTAGGGGGTGACAGCGGGGCTGAGGAAAAAAGGTTATAAATTAGAATAGTTATAAATGTTTGTAGCCCTTGGTACTCAGTGTTTTTAAATTGGTTTTCATGCGCAATTTTCTTGCTTTTATTATTCATTTTGGTAAATACAAAGAAGTGAAAACGGGGTTGTAAGGGCTGATATATGGCGGTTTCACATAGACAACGAAAATTATTCAATAACAGAGTATTGCACATTACAATACGTACCGGTATTAAGAGAGTTAATTTTAATAACAAATTAGCCAGAGGTATTATTTTAAGACAATTGAAAATCCTTAGCCACAAGAAGGGTGTGGCCATTTCTTCCTACTGTATCTGTCACAACCATCTTCATTTATTACTTCAATATAATCCCAATACTAACCCCGGTAACCTCCCAGTAGATCGTCTGTTTGGCAATGCTCTTCGCAGTTTTTTCTCAACTATTGCCAAAGGAGTAAACAGGCTGTATCTGCGTAGTGGGAAACTTTTTGAGGATCGTTATTTTCAACGGCCTCTTAAATCCACCACTGAAATAATATCAGGTTTTCGTTACGTTATACTCAATCGCAAGAAAGCTCTTTCCAAACTCAACATTCCTGTATTTTATAACCCTCGAAAAGATCCCAATTTATCCATCATGCCATTAGAGAAAGGTTGGTTCCCATTAAAATTGATTGGCTTTACTATCAAAGCACTGGGGTTTTCCAGGGAAAAGCAGGCTAAAGAGGCTTGTTATTCTGATCCCAGATCGATGGTATCCATGTTGATGGCCTTGGCTTTTAGTGCTCGCTAAAAAATGGCATTCCTATTAGAGTTCTTAAACTATCAAATTTCTTATGTTACAATAAGCTTTAGATTAATCCAACCAGCGGAGGGACCTCATGAGGCTCAGTATTTTTCTTCTATTAGGCGGGATTTTTCTATCAAAAGTTTTTTTTGTTAGTTGTGGCTCTAAGAGTGAAAGTGAAAATGACAACGAGAGTGTTGTTGAAACTAAAAATGGGGATGAGGATGGAGAGGTTTTTAGTGAAGATAGTGTGGTAAAGGTCTTTTACGATGGTTGTAAAGAGGACAAAGCGCTCTCTTTTGAAAACTTCTATAATGTTAATAAAGTAACAAATCTTTGTGAGGGAGATGATTATGAACGGCCTTTAATTTGCCGTGCCGCTTGGGATAAAATAGAAGATCTTTGGGATAAAGATAACTCCAATAGCCTGCCTAATCACTATGAAGATAAATTAGTAAGTGGAGAATTCAATCACCCTCTAAGGTATACCTATGTACTTGGGAAGTACTATTACAAATTTCTCAGCAAGCATGTCCAATTTATAGACGTTGTTGGTGAAAGAAAGATAATCAAGAGCAAAGATTGTATTAATCTGGACAATGGTTTTTATAAAAAACTAGAGTGGAATAATGATAATAATGAAGTCAATGAGAGGGAAAAAGAAAAATTCTATGACATGTACCGCTACACAACAAGATGGCTAAGTACTGTCAGTGAACTTCTCCGTCAAAGAAAAGGTAAAAAGTTTACCAAAAACAACCCACAGGATTTAAAAGATATAGAAGTAAAAAACGGGTACTTTTATTTAGCTGGTCAACCTGTCTTTTTGATGGGTTTTAATGGTCATTCAATACCAAAGTTTCATAAGGCCACCAATGCCAAATTATTAAAATTATGGGCTAGCTTGGATGCGAATACCTTGCCTTTAAGTATTAAGTCGGAATCTATTTTGGAGGAGGAACCCTCGATACATCAAGTCCTGGGTTTGATTAATACTGTTTTTTCGAAGAAAGGAGCATTGGGGAATTATGTTCCCATTGTGGATCTTTCCTTTTCAGAGGACAGGGATGATCAACTCGATAATGACAATGTTAAAATTAAAGCTCTTCAGCTTTCATCCTACAAACCTTTGGATGTTATCTCTCATCACACAAAGGAACATCTCAAAATGAACCGAAATGGCGATGGCGAGTTCCCCTTAGTTCGTTATTGGGAAGATCATTTGAAGGGGAAATCAGGTGTCTCAGGAATTTTTGAAAGTACAAAATATCGGGATAGAATTCGCCTGGTGATGTTAGCCAATGAACCTCATTTTAGAACCAAACCTTTTAACCCATTTGACATAAAATCAGTAGATGAACGAGAGGATTGGCAACAAAAGGTCACCAATCTATTCAAAGATTTCAGTGAAATGATTCACGATGATATAAAACCTTTGATTTCTGACTCTTTGTACACTCACATTAAAGTGGCTAATAAACCCTTTTTTAGAAACCGTAATAAAACTGGAGGTTGGGGTGCCAGCAATCTACAAAACGAAGGAATCGACTATCCAAAACTTTCCAAACACCTGGATCTTATGGGCTTTGATACCCGGCCAGTTTATCTTAATAAACAGGATGCCAAGGAATTTGCACCAGACTACGCCTTTATGTGGAGAGATATGTCTCAAGCCTACGATATGGCCAAATCCTTAGACTTCGATAAACCCATCTATGACAGCGAACTGCATATTGTCGATACAGTACAAATCGATAACTCCTTGGTGCCCATGAATCATATGGCAAGGGGCTTGTGGTTTGCCTATATTCAAGGCTTAGCAGGTCATCTCACCTGGTATTGGAATGAAGCCATCTGGGCCAATAAAGATAATTGGTCCAAGGAAAAACTGGAATGGATGGGAGCTTCTCTTCTCACTCAACCCTGGCTTATTGATCGTCACAGCCGGGTGATGAGAACCCTCAATGAGCATGCACTTAAAATTAAAAGGATGCAAAAGTCTCCTCGTATAGTATCCATTGTATATGATAATAAGATGGCACTCGCCTCAAAAGACTACCTCCCCTTACTTAGATCAATCCATGAGAACCTCGCTCTTTCAGGTTCTTATGTGCATTATATTGATTCGCGCAATGTTGGGGGTTTTAAAAAAGCTTTTGAAACGGATCGGATCAAGCAAATGAAGTTGATGGTAGTGCCGGTGGTGGAGAAAGAAGCGTTAAAACCTCATGTTCGTGAGATGAAAGAGAAGCTCCTTACAGTGTTAGCTGCCTTAAAAGGAGATATTGATTTAAAATTTATCTTAAACAATACTAATGGTGCCGTCCCTCTAAAGATAGGGACAGAATCATATTCTGACTGGGCTGAAGTAATAACCCTTACCACTGTCAATTTAGAGGAAAAGGATAAAAAATGGCTCAGAGAACTCGCCTTAAGAAAAGTCAAATCGGCCCATAAAGATAACCTTCTCACCCTAACCGATAACAATGAAACCCTAGCCCAACACTCCCTCTACTGGAGATACTATGAGCCAATGGATAGCAGTCATCAAGAGAATACGGTTTTCTTTATCATGAACCTGGGCCGGTCTGCCATAGATGATCTGAAAGTTAATATTAAAGCCGGATGGGAATTTAATAATGTCTTGAACCCCAAGAAAGGCAATCTAACTAGTGGTGATCAGAATATCACTTTACAAAGTGGATCCTTTCTTTTTTACAAAGCTGAAAAGAAGTAGCAAACTGTTGAATGATCATTATTTATAGATAGAAACAGATTCAAGCACCGCTCGCATGGTATTGTGCTCGATATAGAAAAAACCTCCATCGCCTCGATCTAATCCGTAGCTATTTTTTACTTTCCATTTAATAACCTGGTTTTGTTGATTCACTTCAAAGCCTACAATGAGCATGGCATGACGACCTTGGGGAGTTTGATTGCGCTGGATCACTTTAGGAATATTCTGAAGTGGAATTTGAACAATACCTCCAGGGCTTCTGGGAGTCATCCCCCAGTTGATGAAGGTTCCCATCACCACCTTTCCTTTTGTTAGCTCTTCTACAATTGTTTGCCAAAGCTTGGGAAGTTCAACGAAGTTTCGATTATACGAAGTTTGAGTGCCTGGGAGTTTGTAGATATTGGGGTTCTCGCCTCTTTGATAAAGGGTGGATTGGACACGAGAGAAGATTTTAGGGCGCATCTCGGAGGGGTAAAATTCTTTGGAAAAGTTGAGGGGGGTGTAGGTCTGTCCCTCATATTCAAAGGAGGCTGAAAATTTGAAATCGATGGATCTTTCAATAAATTTGCGGATCGATGTTCTTGTGGTAGTGGTTAATTTTCCAATTTCTTGGGAAGTTGCCCCTTTGGTTCGGAGCTCAGCCAGCTCTGTGGCATACCTTTCTACCATCACTTGAACTTGGTTGGTAAGTAATCGCTTTCTACTCTTGCTGATGGTAATTCCCTCTTGATTGAAGGCATCTCTGCGGACTACCTGCTCTGGCACGAGACCAAAAATACCAATGAGAGTTAAGGTGTCTTCCATATGCCATTCTTCACTAATTTCAAACCACTCTTTGGTGGGTTTAAAGTCGGGGTTGTTCCTTAACCTTTGGATTCGCAAATTGGCTTTTCGAAGAAGAGAGACACCAGCTAAAAAAGAGGTGGAAAGACGAATCTTTTTTCCGGTTTGTTTTTTAATATCTAATTCGATCTTATTTATAGAGGCATGGAGCCAGCAAAAACTCCAATTGCATTGGTTGCGGATCTCCCCACTGTTCACCTGCAGCCTTTGGAATTTCGCCTTTATGACTCTGCATTTCGGTTGAGCATAGAGCGGAGTGAGGCAAAATGCTAACAGAAGGGCAGTGATCTTTATGTATTTGAGTCTAGTTTTCATAGTTTAACCTGGGTCTACCAGATTCTATCGGAAGGATTTAAAAGTTTCTTAGCTCATTCTTATTTCCCGCGCACAATTTACTCTTAAGGCTTAAGGAGCAAAACCTTTGTAGATCCACATGCGGCCTTTGCCATTATCGAAGTCCCCAATGATAATATCATCGTAATTATCGCCGTTCATATCGCCGGCATTTTGGATATTGGAACCAAAACTGCCAGATCCGGCTCCAATACGAGAGTGAAGCAGGCTATGATCAGTGCCTGAATATATGTAGACCTTGCCGGCATAGACGTTCTCTAAACCATCGGCATTTTTTGCGCCCACCGCAATGTCATTGGTTCCGTCGTTATTAAAATCGCCAATGCCACTGACGCTGTAACCGAAGTTGTCGTAATCGGTTTCTCCATTAATGGTATAAAGTTCGCTGCCGTTAGCACCAGAGTAAACGAAAACTTTCCCTCTTTGAGAACTGGCTCCTCCGCCTCCCACATGTTGAAAGGCTCCGACGATCACATCGCTTCGACTGTCGGAATTTTGATCGGTGACAAAGTCACAGGTAAAGCCAAAAAAGCTAGCAGAATCTCCTTCTTTTGACCAAAGAAGAGAATCGTCCTCTCCGCTGTAGACATAGATTTCACCATAGTTGGAACCGGCTCCGTCATTTTGGTAGGTACAAACGAGTAAATCATCCTTGGTGTCGCCATTAACCTCTCCCTTGGAACCCAAGGCATAGCCAAATTGATCTTCTGAAGCTTCTCCTTCAAAAGAGGAGAGAAGGGATCCGTTACTTCCGGAGTAAACATAAACTTTACCATTATCGGTTTTACTAGTGCCATCAAATCGGGGGGCTGATACGGCAAAATCACGGGTTCCATTGTTATCAAAATCACCAATTCGTTTGACCACAAAACCATAATTGTCAGAGCTATTCTCTCCCGTCCCTGTCCACAGGATGGAGTCGTCGTTGCCTGAGATAATGAAGGCTTGTCCTTTGGAAGATAGGTTATAACCACCATAGATAATATCATCATAACCATCACCGTTATAATCACCCACTCCATCCACACTCACACCTACATACTGGTAAGATCCAGTTCCTTCGATACTATGAAGCTCTGCTCCATTTGAACCTGAGTAGATGTAGACTTTTCCATAACACCAAGGATTTCCTCCCCAGCAATAATCTCCCACCACATAATCAGGGGTGCCATCATTGTTATAGTCTCCCGCAGAGGCCACAGCGTGCCCATACATAAATCCCCAAGTGCTGTCACCTGAGGTGGCATAAAGAACCTTTTCGTTGTCCCAAATAGCGATGGTTTTGCTGGAGGTTGAACCCAAGGTGGCATTGTCGGGGTTTTGTAGGGTTAAGACAAGAGTCTCATCCGACTCTGAGTCATTATCATCGGTGAAAGTCATACTTATGTATTCGAGGGTATCACCCGGCACAAAAGTAACTGTTCCCGCTGATAAATTATGGTCGGTGCCTCCGGCTGTTGCCGTCCCGCCAACAGTATACTCTACGGTGGTGGTGGCCTCACTGGCAGTGGAGAGTTTGACATAGATGTTGTAAGAGCCTTCATCTTCTTCCACTGCGGTATCTCCAGTATTGAATTGAACATTGGGAGCACTGTCATCATCGGTGATGGTTACTGTATGAGTGGAATGGGTTCCAGTGGTTGCTCCGGTCAGGCTGCCAAAAGTGAGGATCACTGTCTCACTCACTTCATAGACCGAATTATCTTCCAGGCTAAAAGAGATGGTTCCACTGGTGGAACCTGCTGCAATGCTCAGGGTTCCGGCTGCTAAATCATGATCGTCTGAAACCGCTGCAGTTCCTCCTACCGTATAAGGGATTGATGCCGTATTAGTGGACGCATGGGAGAGATTGACACTCACCGTGGCTGTTCCATCATCTTCTGCTACACTTTGGCTAGCTGCTGAAAAAGAGGCTGTAGGTAGGGTTTCATTATCTTCTATGGTGATGGTATGAACCTTATTAGCACTGAGTGTAGCTCCAGTAGGCTCTCCTAAAGTGATAATAAGGGTTTCATTACCTTCATAAAGAGTATCATCCACTAAGCTGAATGATTTGGTTATAGTTTTTGCCCCGGAGGCAATGGTTAAGCTGCCTGCTTGCAGATCATGCTCTCCGTCTCCAGTTGTACCACTTAAAGTATAAGGGATGGAGACGGCACTGCTGGCCTTTTTATCAAGATTGACAGTAAATGAAACACTCCCCACATTTTCTGCCACACTTTGACTGGCCGCTGCCATAGAAGCTGAGGGTGGAGTATTATCTTCCTCAATTTCAATACTTTCTGCCGTATTATCATTGGAGTTACTGTTGTTGTTGTCGTTGCTATTATCATTTGAAGTGTTACTTGCGGAACTGCTTGGTATTGTGATGGTAGAAGTTCCTTGGGTGGCTAGAGTTCCTAGAACATACTCTTCACTATAAACTGCTGATTCAATTTCTTTATTTTCTTCGCTCATTCCTCCCATGGTCTCTTCTTTCACCTGACCTAAGGCAAAGAACTTAAGGCTGGTATTTTCTTTTAACACAATAGCTTCTTCATAGATTTCGGATGAGGAGCTAGGATCCGTTCCATCAACGGTATAATAGATGGTGGCTGAATCGATGGATGCCGTCAGAGTTACTTCCACCTCCGCTGTAAAAGGCCCGTCTTCTGCTGGGGGATCGGCGATGACAGTAAGCTCACTCTTTTCTCCCTCACAAGCAAAGAGAAATAAAATGCAGATTATCCCACTGAGATAGGAATATTTTAGGTGCTTTTTCATAGTTCCTCCAAGTTTAAGCCCATAATCACTTGATCGCACTTTATGGAAAAAACTTGAGAGGCTTCTGGGAGATTTCCCTAACTTTTAGTTTGGCTCTAAAAAGCCCTTAAAACCGCTAAAGAAAGTTCTTTGTTTCACCGAGTAACTCTCTAATAAAAAAGAGGGGATTCCTATGCAGTTTTCAAACCCAAATTTAAGTATCAACAAGAATATTTTTTCATTAGGTGGAGTCATTGGAAGATTGACCTATCTGACTCGCTCAATTGCCCTTCTTATGGGAGCGATTTTGCTCTCCATGGGGCTTGCTTATTTTTTGGCAGTGTTAGGGGTCGATCGGAAAACTGTCGCAGATGTGGTCCCTCTTCTGTTGGGAATCCCTGCTACCTTTTTCTTTCTAGCTAATACCTATAAAAGAGTGAGAGATATTAGAGGCACAGACAGTAGTAATTTAGTCTATAATATAATAAGTACGGTGCTTTTAAGTACCCCCATCGGACCACTTTTCTTTTTGGGTTTATTACTTTGGCCGGGAAAAATCACAGGGGGGCAGTTACCAGCTGAAGAGGAACCTTCTTCTGAGGAAGAAGACTCATTTAAAAAAGCGGTTTGAACTATTCATTATGTGAATATTTAGGTAAGACCCATTTTTCCATTCGAGAAAGAAACCAATCTGCTAGCAGTGCCAAAAGGGCTGCGGGAAAAGCTCCACTCAAGATGAGGTTGGTATCGTTTAATTGGAGCCCGGTAATAATAGGCTC
>CAYFLR010000007.1:114719-138195 GCA_964343805.1 uncultured bacterium
TGCTGCCAGTGTGGCCACACCGATGCTAATAATGGTAGCTGTTCGCACACCTGCCATAATCGTTGGAACTGCCAAAGGGAGTTGAATTTTAAATAGTATTTGCGATGGTGTCATGCCTAAACCTTTAGCCGCCTCCAAGAGCACCGGATCGATGTTCTTCATGCCTGTGTAGGTGTTTCTTAGGATGGGAAGAATGGCATATAGAAAAAGACAGAAGATAGCCGGTTTAATACCTAAACCAAACCAAGGAATGAGGAAGGCGAGCAGAGCCAGGCTGGGAATGGTTTGAATGACTCCTGATACACCCAACAGCATTGAGATCACTTTTTGGTTATTGGACAGAATCACTCCTAAAGGGACAGCTAAAAGAATAGCCAATAATACCGAAGAGAGAGTGAGCAGCAGGTGATCTTTAATTAATTTAGATAAATGCCCTCTTTTTTCCCATAAAAAGCTAAAAAAGGAGAGATCTTTTACACGGCTTTCTAGGCCTTTTGTGAGTTGTGAATTTGTTCCAATTAATTTCTGGGAAATGAGAAAGGATCTGGCTACCTCAGCATAACCTTTTCCCTCTTCTTCCACTTGATAATTAAGTTGTTGCATGGTGGGGTTATCAATTCTAAAAGCCAGTTGGTCTAATAGCGGCCGAATTTCCGGATGTTTGTCTAAGATCTCTTTTCTAATAATAGGAGCAGCGTAATAGGGGGGGAAGTGCCATAGATCATCTTCTAATACATGCAGGTCATATTTGATTAGCTTTCCATCAGTGGTCCAGGTGTCGATCAGATGGACCTGTCCACTTAATAGAGCAGTATAGATGAGTCCATGCTCAAGACCTTTCACCCCTGCCAGCTTAAATCCATATGTTTTAAGGAGTTCATGGTAACCATCTTGACGATTTAAAAACTCATAGGTGACACCTGCTTTTAGTTCTTTGCCGGCCTGGGCTAGATCTGAAATACGATTAAAACCATGCTTTTTCGCTTCGCTCTTCTGCATGGCTAAGGCATAACTATTATTGAATCCAAAAGGATCGAGCCAGATAAGATTCCACTTTTTTTCTGCCAGTCTTTTTACTGTAAGAAAAGTCTCAAGGGGGGCCAGTCTTTTTTTGGGAAGCTTTAAGTGGATGTACCAGCCGGTTCCTGTGTAGTCAGGGTACAGGTCAACTTCTCCTGCTTTTAATGCATTAAAAACCAGAAGTGTCCCTCCCAAGTTGATCTTTCTTTTTACTTGGAGGGAAGTGTGTTCCTCAAGGAGTTGAGCCATCATTTCTGCGAGGATATTATTCTCTGTAAATTTTTTCGATGCAATGGTGATACTGTCCTTGCTTGCTGCCTGTAAAGGTAAGGTACTTGAAAAAAAGATGAAAAGTAGAAACTGTTTTAACATATTTTATGGCTGCCTTTTTTTAACTAAGGTGCTGCTGTAAAAACTCTTTGACAAAGGAATTTTTGGGTTTTGCTTGGAGGTTGGCAGGACTGTCCATTTGCTCGATTTCACCGTGGTTTAAAATCACTACCTGATCTCCTAAAAGAAAAGCCTCATTAATATCATGGGTTACAATGACAATCGTTTTGCCCATGGTTTTCCTAAGACCATTAAATTCGTTTTGTAACTTTTGACGAGTGAGAGGATCGAGTGCTCCAAAGGGCTCATCCATCAAGATAATAGGAGGGTCTAATGCGAGAGATCTTGCAATACCAACTCGTTGACGCTGACCACCGGATAGTTCAGCTGGATAACGATGTGCAAATTCATTTGGTTCTAGATCAACCTTGTTCAAAAGTTCTGTAACCGTCTTGTTAATTTTTTCTAATGGCCAACCCTCAATCTGACACATAATCCCAATGTTCTTTTCGATACTTAAATGAGGAAACAGCCCACCTTCTTGAATTACATAGCCCATTTGACGTCTTAACATAGTCACTGGTAAAAGAGCGGTTTCCTTATTATGAAGTAGGATTGTACCTTCATCGGGTGAGAGCAAACGATTGATCAGCTTTAATAAGGTGGTTTTTCCTGATCCACTGGGACCAATCAGACAGGTGGTTTGCCCTAGGGGAAACTCCACCGACAAGTTTTTGATCGCATAAGTAGGGTTTTCAGCGGGTCCATAGTATTTAGATACGGCATTAAATTGAATCATAATAGGTCTATTCATCGGTTATTATTACAGTTCCAACAAACATATAAAGGGATCTGGTTTAAATCAAGGAAATTATCATCAAATGGACTCTTAAATATGTAAGTTATTCTAGTTAGTTGGATGAGATGTTAATAATCTAAACCTTTCCTGCCGATAGGCGAATATATGTTCAGGCTATATAGGAGATGATTATGTTTTTATCTAAGATAATGATATTTTTTACCTTTCTATTTGTATTGACTCACTGTGCCCAAAAGGAATCAGATGTAAAATTTGTGGCTCTAGAACAAGACAAGAGGAAGAATCAGACTCAAAGGGAATTAGTGGCCTTTGACTCTGATAATTTTCTTATTCATGACCTCGATGATGGAATCACTGTTCAGTTAGTCCTTGATGATTGTGTGGATGAGGATGCTGCCAAGGATTTTGTGGAGCGCGCCATCTTCACCTGGATGGATCTATTTCAAGAAGCCATTGATGAAGGTAGAGTCTCTCCTTCCGAGCCTATTAAGAGAGAAGTTGAATTTGTTGGGAACTGGAGTATCACCGAGGATTTTGAACTCTATCTAAAATGTGAAGAGGGAAGAGCCTTTTTTCATGGGGGATTGGATGTGGGAGTCTCACCTTGGATCCATCTCTATATCGGTAAAACCGAATATTATGCAGCCGGCAATGAATTTTTAGATGGAAAGTTTTCCATGAGTACCCTACTTCATGAACTAGGACACGCTTTTGGTCTTGGGGATACTTATATTTTAGACAGTGATGGGAGTCCTACCTCTTCTCAATCTAAGCATAATGTTTCTACGGGTGGTAGTGATAGAACTGTCGGCAGTCAACCCCTCTCATTGATGAATGATTCTTATAATAATTTAAAACCAGGAGAGGATGAGAAAGCAGGTATGGTTTGGCTTTATAAATATTATGTATCTAAAGAGATTACGAGTTTAGATGAGTGTATCTCTGGATACTATTATGAAGAAGCCACTGGAGGTTGTTTGCCTGGAGAACCCACTCCCACTCCTCAGCCGAAACAGGTAGATCCAGATTCTCAGGAACCAGTAGTGGAAACAAATGACCAAGATCCGGATATAGAAACAGATACTTCTACTGAAACTTCAACAATTGATCAAAAACCGGTTGATACCTCCCCCATTGAAATTCCAGAGGAAGTGATTTGCGAAAAACCGACTAATATACCAACAGACGCCTATAATAAAGAAAACCCAAGAGTAATGGAAGCCATCTTAAAGTGCTTAGATAAGGAATTATTAGGAGCCAGTTTTTATAGAGCGGTTTGTTTAAAAGCTCCAGACCATGAAAAGGATCACTGTATTGAACATGCTTTAAGCAAGTATGTACTCCATTATATGGATGTCCCTAACGTTTCAAAAATAATTTGGAGAAGAGCTCCTGAAATAAAGGACTACTACTTCTATTTTTCCGTGGAAGGGACCGCTTGGATGCAGGACTTTGCTCGGACCAAGTGGAATATGCAACCTATTACCGGCACAGACAATAATTCAGATAGTAGTGGTGATGGTACCGTTACTTTGAATCCTCCATTAATGACCGCAGTCACTGCTTGTGTGCTCAATGTGAGGGAGCGTCCTACCACTGCAAGTAGTAAAATGGGGCGTCTAGCAGTGGGGTATAAACCCACCATTCAGGGTCGAAATCGCTACTACTATATGGTGGATGCCAGACAAGAAGTGGATGGGGTTTTCTGGTATCGAATTCACTCCAATGATACAGATGTGAGTAATGGTTGGGTGCATGGCGGTTACATTTGGACCAGCTTGTCTTCCCAAGATCCCGTATTTCCTAATTGTAACTAATTTTTACTTTTCCACCTCTTACTCATCTCTACGCATTTTCGCCCAAAAATACTCATGCGCGGAGTCCTCTTCTCTGGTGGGGGATTGAAGTGAGAAGTTACTTTCAATAAGGCTTGAAACACCAAATCATTTTTTAGACTTTGCATTTGTCTGCTTCTGCTTTGAAAAAATATTCGTAATGAGGAATCCTTATCTAAGGACTCTTCTATAAATCTAACCGTTTCTTTAATCTGAATCGTTTCAGGCAAGTTAGAATTAATTGCTTCGCTTATGTAGTGAAGTTTCTTTAACTCGGGATGTCTTAGTTCTGCGGCCAGGGCCTCTTGGTTTTTCATTTCCATCTTTAAACTAATGGCTGAAATATAAGGGAGGCCCAGGAGTTCCATTAAATGTTTGGTTCCTTTTCCCGAAATCAAGGGAGGAAGAGTTGCCAGATGAAAGAATTGATTAAATACATCTTGCGGGGTTTGTCCTACGTTTACCAATCGAATCTCATGACCCCCAGTGTTATTAAGTTTATTAGCAAGATTTGGATCATTTAACTCTAAAAAGCTCACTCGTCCTTTTAAGTCGGGGTGGCTTTCCATAAGGGTTTTCATTTGGGCTAATTGATTCTCTTGTAGAGTGGCCACAAGGGGAATTGTGAGTCCTTTAGGAAAGCGAGAGGGCTGCCTGTTTTGGATTTCAATCAGTGATCTCATCAGAATTTCTCTTCCCTTATCACCGAATTCGATACGATCAGCTCCATACCACGGCATACTATCAAACTCCGCAAGGTGCTCAAAAAGTTGATGAAGCTGTTTTCCCCTCCGATTATAATCGGAAGGTTCTAGTTTTTGTTCTAGCAAACGATCCCAATGAGTTACCTCAGGAACTTGAACCAGCGGTCCGAGTTCAAATAGTTCGGGGAGATAATTGGTTCTCTCTTTGGTTACAAAAGCGCTCTCCACGCTCCATCCCGCCGGATTAAGTAATAGGAAGTTGTCGGTATTTAAGAAGAAGGGTGGAGTGTAAGAGTCTGTTCCACCGCATACTGTAAGTGCATGCCGCTCCACCATCTTCTGATTGTACCTTGTTTTAAATTTAGAGGCACCATAGACGGTTACTTTTTGAGACTTGTCAATAAAAGGTGTTTTTCCATGGATGGTAGCATCAAAGCCAGGAAAAAGAATTTCCATTTTCTTTTGCTGATGATGGAGATGATCCCTTGCAAAAACCACTTCAAATTCTCCGTTGAACCCTAGATGGCGTAGCCTTTTCATTACCAGGAGGCTTCCCGACTGGTGACCCATGCCAGGGGTGGCATCTACCCAAACTCGAATAACTTTAAAAGAGCTAAGCATAGCCTGGATTGAATTTCTTTCTGTTCTCCATTGATCTGTTGGTAGGGAACCTACCTCATGAGCCAAGAGCAAAGGAGTGGGAATGATGACAAGCCACAAGGAAAGCAAAATTAAATAGATGATTTTTGAAAGCGCGGTCATTTAATTATTCTACCCGATCTTCCTATCAGAGACAAAATGATCTGCCCTCTTTTAATCACTTTTTAATAATCAAGTTATTGCTTTAATTGAAAAATTTATTCATAATTATAAGACACATCTTTTAAAACAACTATTAGCTGGAGGGGTAAAGTGAGAAGACTTGTATATCTAGTTGGAATTATAGGTTTATTTTGGTGTGGTAATATATTTGCTGGTGGGTGTGAATCCACCCCAGTGAATTTTTGTTCACAGCACTTCCTAGATTTCATTAAAGGGCAAACAGGAGATCCTGAAATTAAAAAAATTATCAACATGAGTGATAAGATGGTGGCAATGGTAGATGATGCCGTTAAATACGCCACCAAAGAGGGTAAACAAAAGGCTTTAAAAACATTTATGGATAAGACTCCCAACACTCGTTTTCAGCAAGGTGAGCTCTATCTTTATACTTACGACTTTAAAGGGACGGTAATTTCCCATGGAGCTAAACCCCATTTAGTGGGAAAAAATATTTGGAAATTACAAGATAAGCGTGGAAAACTGTTGATTCAAGCACTCACCAAATGCGCAGAAAATAAAAATGGAGGCTACGTCCTTTACTACTGGCCTCATCCTCAAAAACCTTCTCAGATATTAATGAAGCTGGGTTTTGTAAAGCCAGTTATAGCAAAAGGAAAACCAGAAAATTACTGGACTGGCTCAGGTATTTATCTCAATAGCAAAACTGAATCCGAATTTAAAAAGTACCTAGCCAAGAAAAACTTATCCTTTGAAAAGAAATGTAAGTAATACTTAACATCGGGGGGCAAAAGAACTTTGCCCCAATAAAAGGGTGATGGATGATTGAACTGTTTCTCCGCAGAAGTTTTTTATTTAAGCTTTTGGCGGTTCCTTTTTTTATTTTGACCATTTTACTTGGCCTCTCATTTTACTCCTATTATGGCTTAAATACTGAAAGGGTTTTGATTCACGATTATCATAATAATACTTTTAGGGCTTATACGGACCTGTCTAAGATTTTTGAAAATGCCACGGTCAATCACTCTGGTATTTATAAAGCGTTGAACTGGGCTTATATGTCCGTTGAGCCAGAAAAAATTGCAGAATACTCTAATGGAATGATTGAAAAGCTAAGGAAGATCTCCAATCTCTATAGTGCTGCAAAGCTAAGTTTCCAGAGTAAAAAGGAGCGTGATCTCTATTTAAAATTGCAAAAACAATACAAGCAATATTTAGATACCTATATCGAAGCGATGAATATGATTCAAATCGATCGGAATCTATCTAGCATGGCGGTGGAAAGTGCGGAAGAAAATTTTAAAACTTTTAGTGGCACCGCTCTCAAATTACTGTCTATCAAGCGGGCCAATGCCAATGAGACTTATGACAATCTGCAAAAAAATATTGATCGTATTTTGACTATCTTTTCTGCTGCCGCTATTTTCTCCATTATTATCTCTGTGGTGATCGCTCTATTTTTTGGAAATCTTCTTTCCAGGCAGTTAACAGTCATTATTGAAGCCGGGAGAGGAGTGGCCGAAAAATTACGAGGTTCTGCCCACACCCTCAATGACAACACGGTTAATATTATCAAGTCTTTGGAGACGCAAGTGGTGGCAATGCGAGATGCGGCTTGTACCGTGACGGAGCTCTTTTCTACCGTAAAAAACAATACGGAAAAATCTATCAGTGCCAATAATAAATCTGAATCCAGTAAGCAGGAAGCGGACATTGGAATGCAGTCTATTCAAGAGTTGGTGGTTTCAATGCATATGATCACTCAATCATATAACAGCATTACCGACTTAACCGATGTGATCCGTCAAATTGCTGATAAAACTAAAGTCATTAATGATATCGTTTTTGAAACCAAGATTCTCTCCTTTAACGCCTCCATTGAAGCAGCTAAAGCCGGTCATCATGGAAGAGGGTTTGCCGTGGTGGCAGAAGAAATGGCTAAACTAGCTAAACTGAGTGGTGACTCTGCTCAGAGCATTTCCATGATTTTAGATGAGTCTTTGGATAAAACCGAAAGAATTATTAAAAACTCTCAACGGACGGTTCAAGATGGGAATGCCAATGTAGAGAACTGTAAAAAGGTATTTCATTCCATCATTAATAATGTGAATATTATTGCTCAGCAAATGTCACATATAACTAATGGATCGAGAGATCAAGAAGAGCGAATTAAACTGATCAATGATAATATTGCTAAGATCAATCACCTCAGTCAAAATAATTTTCAGAACCTAAATAATGCTCAGACCTTGGTTAAGGAGCTGCAAATTCAGGGTAAAAATATGAACAGTGTGGTGGGTTATTTAATTGGTATTTTAAGAGGGATCAATTTAAAAATGAATTCCACTTCCACTAAACAATTACCTGCCGCTTAGATCTTATAAAACTCTTTCGTCAGTCTCTCTAATTGCTCTTCATTGATTTCACCTTGCAAGAGTTTGCGAAAGAGGTCTCTCAAGAAAAGGCTGCTTTTTTCTTTGTCTAAGCCCTCTTCCACTAATTTGGATAGAATCCGATTAAAAAGTTTTCGATAGTATTTGGACTCTCTATCTTCTCCTCTCCTATCTTTGCCTAGGATGCAAAGAGTGGTGCCACATTCACAATTCATATAATTAGCGAGTACCAACTCTTGCCCTGTGGGAGTAATAACCTTAGAAAAAATGTTAGCCTCATAGCTGGCAAGTTGCCCGAGATTTCCGGTGGCGGCTAAAGTGACTTCCACTAAATCCTCAAATGTTTCAAATTCTTTCTGACACTTTGGACAAGTGCGAGGAAAGGAATCCTGGTTAATCAGTTCGAAGCCATTGAGAATTTCGTGTTTTAAATCAAAGATACTGTTATCTCCTTACTTACTCTGCCTTTCATATTTATAAATCACTTTCCCTTCCATATTAAAAAACTCTATTTGGTATTTATAGGGAGTGATATTCATAATAGCAAACCCGCGATCATTTAACCGGTATTTCTCTTCAAAATCTCTGCTTTGAGTCACATTGAATTCCAATGCGTATCTCCACCACTCAGGGACTTTTCCAGCGGCACCTTGAATAAACTGATCGAAATTCTTGACCTTAATATGCTCTTGGTGATGGTCATGACCGCTAAAGAGTCCATGTAATTGGCACTTTTTAATAAGTGGATCCATAACCTTCCAGAGCTTAGGTTCACTCCCTCTGAAGCCGGTTGAGTACATAGGGTGATGCCCAAAAATAAACTTCCAACCTTCGTTCTTACACAATCTTTTTTTCATCTCTTCAATTTGAGTATTATCTTGCTTTTTAATTAGGGTATTGGTGTCGCTCCCGAATATATGCAGCCAAGGGGGGAGATGGGGTATGGAGTAATATCTTTGTGGCATTCGCCAACGAGGGCTAAACCAAGTGTAATCGATTTGAGATGTGGTGTTCGCTCGGTAATCATGGTTTCCTAAGATAGTCCAAAAGTCAAACCGACCAAAGGGTTCATAGGCATTCTCAAATTTAGTGCGATATTGTGAATCAAAAGCATGATGTGTTCCATCTGGATAAATGTTGTCACCTAACATGAGGGCAAAATCACACTCCCTCTGTTGACAAGCTCGATACATGGTTTGACCCAATTGGTACTGTGGTTTTTTGCCCGTACCTGAGTCTCCAAACAAGAGAATCGTAATAACCCTTTTATGGGCTAGATTTGGGTTACCTATGGGTAAGCAGAGTTGCATAGGATGAGATTTTCCTGGAAAGTGGAGAGTCGGGCTCTCTTTTTTTTGTAACCATGAATCACAAAAAGAATGAGAGGAATTACGGAAGGGAAGTGCTTTTGGGCATGGGAGCTTTTTTATAAGTTTCCCTTTGTGATCTTTAATTTGACAAATTTGATTTTGAAAAAGTGGGTCCTCTTCCAAAGGAAGTGAGTAACCCTCAGCTTTTTGGTCATAAGTGTTAACAGTGACACATGAGCTATTTAGCAGTAGAAAAATTATAAGGTAAAAAAAGGATTGAAGGATTTGCATGGTATCCTTTTAAGAGGCCTAGCAGGTAGCATGAGCTAATAAAGCTACATTTTTTCCCTCTCGGTTCAAGTTATTATAACTTTGACATGCCTTTGGAGTTTTTTCAATAATTACTGTACCGATTCCTTTCTCTCTGAGTTGATTTACAACTTCTACTGGAACTATGAAGGCTCCATAGGTACCTGCACCGATCACCAAAATTTCAATTGTTAAGGTTTCAATCGGATGGAAGATCATTTCTAGGCTAGCTTCGTGCCCTTTTCTTTGAGGCCAGGCCGAGACCTTATTTTGATGAACAAGAATATCTTTTCCTGCTCCTTGCCCTTTACGGTGGGTTTCCCCAGCAATAGTGAATTCACCGAATTTAAAAGACTCAATAGGCTCACCTTGTAAGATGTTTTGATTCATACTATTTATTACCATTGTTAATTTTTAGAGCTTGCTGCTGATAGTTTAGGAGGATTTGGTTGGTCCTATTTTGTTGGTTGTAAAGGGATAAGGCCTTTTCTAACTCTACTTCATTACTTTGATTACCAACCCTTGGGCCGGTTTCCATAAAAAGTTTCACAGCCATTAAGGCGATTCCTCCGTTTATTTTAAATAGTTTATTAAAATCAGTTTGATTAATCAAACTGAAAGAGTGTGATTTTCCATTCACTTCTTTTAAGGTGACTTCTACAGTAGAAAAATCACTATGAATTAAGATCTCAAATGAGTCTTGATAGGTTATACCCTGCTTTTTAATCTGAATCGGCTGGTGATAAGCATCCCTCATTTTATATGTAAAAGAGATAGAGCCATCTGCATGGAACACGGCAGGGAGTAAGTTTTCAGGTAAGAATTGGGTGAGTAAGAATTCCGATTGGCCACTGGCTTCTTTTAGTATTCTTAGCCTTTTCCCTTCCTCAGATAAAAGGTTGAGAAATGGAAAAAAGTTAAATACATCGTTTCTAATCCTTTCAGGTCTTAACATAAGCTGTAAATGGCTGCGAGCATGATTTCCTTTACCGAAGATACCTCCTTCTCCATGGAGCTCCTCGACTCGGTCTATATTCACGTATAATAAGGTTCCCTGTCTTATAAAGTGTTTTTCTCGATCATGATTCATCTTTTGATAGTAATCTGCATCCACTGAAATTGCCTTTTTAATAAACTCACTGTTTGACAGGAAGACCACTCTTTCCATTCCAATATGATTGATGTTTGCCTTTTCTATATATTCCATAAAAAGAGCCACTTTGTCTCCCTGTTCAACCGGGATCAATTTGGCATCATAGATGAGTTCGCCGAGGTGATAGTTACTTAGGTCTTCTAAAAGGTAATCCGATATCTGAATAAGAGCCGAACCCTGTTTGCTATGAAACCTGGAAAATCCAATAAACTCAACCAGTGCTCTTAAATCTCTGGCGTGCTCAATATAAAGTAAGCGATTATGAAACTGCTCTTTAGTAAGATAGTGCTTCATATAGAATAAGAGTTTTTCTAACCCTTTCTCTGCCTTGTCTGTTAAAGGAAGGGTCTTATCCTCAATAACCACCCTTAAACCAAAACCATCATCATTTAACTCTTCCAATAAATTTTTCACTGCTTTTGATTGAATTTGCGAAACGATAATGGCGGTGGCACTTTTACTTGTCTGTTGATAGAGATCGGGAAGAGGGGCTGTAATGTCACTTATTGTCAAAATTCCGGTGCTCGGATCAAACGTATTTTCTCCCATTTTACTAAATCCAACTCCTTTTTCCCCATACAAGGAGGCGAAGTTAATAGCTCGGAAATTGAGATTAAAATCGGATTCCATTACTTCTATAAAGGTAGTTTCCAGGTTAAATAAGAAAGTAGCCCACTCTTTCAAATGATCTAGTTCAGCAATCTCTTTAAGAAAACTCTGCTTAAAGAAGAGAGAGCGATTATTTTGTAAAAGGAGGTTCAGGATATGATAGACTTTCTCAATCTCTTGCTTCACTTCTACTGGTTTGTCATTGTACTGAAACAGACTTAGTAAACCATCTCCGCGATGGATCTGTTTTTCAGCAAACACGGTTCCATCAAACATAATCCATTTGTGCCCTGGGTTTTTACGTGAAATAGTGCGACAGCCCACTCCTAATTTGCAGGAGATTCCACTTTCGTTGTCTCCGTAAATCATGGACTCTTTATCCATTAGAATAAATCCCAGGGTTAAAGGGGCAATAACCAGTGAGGAACCGAGACCGCTCTTCTCTTTGATACTTCCACCAATTTCGGGTGAAATACCTTCGGTAGAAGCATTGGCTCCCAGTATTAATCCCATGGGTCCTTGACCAAATCGGATCTGGACATCTGCTTCGGTGATAGAAATGGCCACTTGAATAGATGTTTTAAGACCCATAATGTAACTTTTTACTATAAATTCTGGGCTAAAGTGGGCGCTTTTGAGTTGATCTAAGGTGAGACTGCCTCCTAAGGAGTAATCTGTAATTATTCCTTGGTCATTGGTTGTGAGCATTCCTTTAGGTAGAAGACCTGAGGGAATCTGTAATACTTTGCTTCCCTCTACTAAAGTGGTGTGAATACCCAGACTCATCAAAGCCTGGGTTGAAATATTTTTGTTATTCCTTAAGCCCGCGAGCAGACGATAGCGAAAGGAAGTTAATATTCCTTTATGAGCAAGACCTGCGAGTTTATCCCCCATTTCTAATAGGTAAGCACTAGGAATTCCCCAGTTGCCAAAGTTTTGATAAAGAAACTCTGGATTACAAAAATCAAGCTCTCCCCCTAGGTTTAAATAGAAGGCTTCGCTTAATTCTCCATTAGGGCTGAGTGCCAATTCACCAACCATATTTCCTTTAGAGAAGCCCACTGTATATTCCATGCCACGAGAGTCGAGATTTCTCTTATCCGCTCTTGTGGTGCCGGAGTGGTATTTAGCAGCAATACTGAATTTGCCGGTGGCTGTATCATAAGAGATAGAACCTCCTCCGCCCAGTTCTCCGCTACCAGCTCGATTTAAATTCAAGTTGTAGGTATAGTCCCCTTTTTGAAAATCTACCTCAACATAGAAATCTGCGGGAAGTTTTTTCCCATAGACCGAAAGCTCTGATGCGAGAGTAAGAAGTAAGTATTGATGAAGCTCTATTCCACCCAGAACCTTGGTGGATACATGATTGCTATTTAGGTAAGTGGAGAGTTCTGGCAAAGTGACTTTCACTTTCCCTATTTTAAAATGCAGAGGAGTCACATCAAAACGGCCGGTGGATACAAATTGAATTACCCCGTTTAAATAGGAGAGAGTGGAACCGGAGAGCAAAGAAGTGGCAGCAAGTAATAGAGTGACATCTTCAATTTGGGTATCTAAACCTTGTTGATTTAAGTAATCAATATATTGATGAGGATCGGCTTCATCTCCCATTTGGCCTGCCTGATCTTGGTAGAAGTATTTAACCCCCCAAAACTTATTCAGCATACAGTGAGGAAGTTTAGCCACTTTGCTATCCCCTCGGACTAGGTTTAAAAAACAATCTTCTGCCGCCTGGGTATTGACATTGATACCTGCTCCGGCGGTTGCTGCTTTAGCTTCCGCAGTTTTAAGACCCCAATGCCAGGCGGCTTGATCAAAATATTTTCCTTTCATTAAACGAATATAGAGGTCATACATGGAAAGTCTTTTCTTGCTTAAAATATCACCGACATAGGTGGTGGCGCCAAAATGCTCAGCTGTATTGAGGTGACCAATCTCATGAGCAATATAACCTAAAGAGTTTGCTGTAACCCAGCTAGAGACCAGCATATGAGTTGTTAAATAAGCAAAGCGACTTAGGTACTGGTTTTTCTTATTCTGACTTAAATGATCTAACTCTAATACCTTAGCCCCCTCTTCAAATGATCTTTTTTGCATGCTTTGAAGTATCGTTGCCCATCTTTTAAAGTTGTCATCTGTGATCTCCCAGTTAGAGTCAACATTGCCGTTGATATCGGAAACAATACTTCTTTTAAAATCACTATAAGCAGCAACTAAGGTCCGTGTTACTGTCTCCCTAGCTTCTAATTCAGCTTTTACATCAGAATTAGCTCTATTATAGATTAATTGATAGTTGGCTTTGAATTCAGTTCCGCTGGCAGAGGAAGACTTCATTGGTTGACAATATTTCATCCCATTCAAATTATTGAAGGACTTGGTTTTTGAAATTTGAGAGGGTTTACAGCTGTTTATTAATAATATTGTCACAACCACAATGAATAATTTTTCCATTTTTAACCTCATTGGAAGGGTTTCTATCTAGAAGGCTATTCGGAGATGGTTCAGCAATCCTTAATATTAAAGTAAAGAATCAACTCAAATCAGAGAGATATGGGAGGGACGGTTTAAACCATGGCTTGATTTAAGAAGTTAAATTCATTAGAGTTGTATGCGAATAACCAAGATTAAAGAGGGGAGGGGGTCATGTCTGCCAAAATTCTAACACTGCTGGGGCTACTCATAGGTTTTTATTATTTAGGGTGCAGCGATCCTGCTGCTTCAAGTAAAAAACAATCTCCGAATTTAAACAACAATAATAATGGAAATCCTTCCTCTTCTAAAAAAGGGAAAAGTAAAAAGGAAGAGCAAGACAATACCAGTGAGAGTACCAAAGAACAGAAGGAAGGGGATGAAAGTGTCTCATCATTGGAAAGCAAGATAAATCCATTGCCCAAGTACTTCTGTGTAGATTATGCAGTTGAAGACTTACAAGGTTTTTTTACCGATTCTCTTCCTAAAGAGTTGGCCAGTGAAAGTATCTATTTAAACTACGGTCATATTTTTAATTGGTCCACCTCCAAATTCGTTTCCTTTAAAAGTGAGGAGTGCGAAAAAGATAAGTGCTCTCTTATCTGTATGCCAACTTCTACCGGTGAAAGTGATCTTAAATTTGCGAGTAAATACTATTGTCGGGATGCCGGTAAAGAGGAGAGCGAGTTGGGTTTTATGTTGGGGGGACTGCCTGAAAAGTTAAGCCTAAAGAAAATAAATTTAACCTTGAATGCTACCTTTGACCCTGGATCTAAACTGATTACCAGTACTGAGCAAGAATCCTGCTCTTCCTCCAATTCTAAGTTTACAAAAAATAATAAGTGTCGTTTTCGTTGTAGTTATGTGAGGCGCCCTGAGGATTCCAGCAAATTAGTAGAAAGTAATAACTTGCCAGGCTTTCCCTTTGGGAATAATTTCCTCGACAATGAAATCAATAATACCAATGAAACACCCAGCTGGGCTACGGATTTAGGAGATCAAACAGACACTCCCTCATGGCAAAAAGAGAACGATCTTCCTAGCTGGGGAAAAACCGATGCAGCTGATTATAAAAAACAAGGCTTAACTCCGAATAAGTTAATTTCAGGTAAAGATCAGCCATGGTCATCACAGCTGTTAACGGATTCCAGTTTTGATACCACTGATTCTAGTTTTACAGGATCAAAAAAAGCTGATGGGGAAGAGGGGGGAGCTGACTCTGGCATAACTGACACCTCTAATCTAGATCCTGAACTTTACGACTGTGTAGTTAATAATGGCATTCCCTATTACCGTTCATGTAAAAAACTTCCCGATGATACTAAGAATTGTAAAAATTGGAAGATCTGTAAATCCGGGCTTTGTAAAGATGATAGTTTTTGCCAAGAACCGGCTGATACTTCACTTTTAGGTAAGGCAATTTGTAAAAGTACTACTTTAAGAGTGAAATGTATTGCCGCCTATGAAGGGGTTTGTAAAATTCATGAGAGTCGTAAATGTAATTGCGTGGGAGCAGGTAGTTGTCAGGCTTCACCTAGTAATGGTCCATGTCCAGATGGACAGAAATGCTTAAAATGGGAGACGGTTCCTTTTGATGTTCCCGAAGAAGATATTTCTGGAACGGTTCAAAGTTGTGCCCAATGTGGATAGATAGGTATTGAGTATGGATAACCTAAAGAAACGGACCTTTTTAGCCTACACGGTCGGCGGATTTTTGATTTCTTTGATAATGATCCTGTTTTGGTCCTTTCATATCTTAAATCAAAAGTACTCTATTTACCCACTGGACTACCATATCATGCCCAGTGCCCATCATATTTTTACCTTCTGCTATGGTCTCATTTTTCCGGTTTTTTTTAGTTTCACGCTGTTGAACTTTTCCTGTTTGTTTCCCAAAGAGTTGATATCTTATATTCAAAAGCGGGTTTTGGTATTGCTTTTTGTGGCTGGCGGAGTTTTTAGTCATCTAGGATATTACTTGAGTTATGCAAGTATAGGGATGGGAGCTGTTCTTATCAACTGTGGACTTTGCTTTATTCTTTACCTCTGGATAAAAGGCATATTGGCTTCCAGAGAGAAGTCTACTTTGTTCTCTTGGATCATTGCTTGTTGTCTATTTTTTGCGGTTTTAGGTGGAGGTCTTTATCTCGTTTACCTTCATTTGATCTGGTACTCATTTTATAAATTAAGCTATGGCATTGCCGTTCACTTTTCTATTCCTATGCTGGTTTTAGTTTTGTGTTATAGAAATGCATTTCAAGTGAATACCCTAAAATACCCCAAACTATTTATAATAATGGCTCTCATACTTGCAACTAAAGTGGTTTTAACCTGGCAAGAATTTTATAAAGGCTTTCTTTTTACTGATAGCTTGCAAATTCTGTTACTCCTATATCTAATCATCCAATTGAAAAAGAAGCAAAACGAGGGGGAGAGTTGGTTGCAAAAACATTTGAATGCAGGGCTGATCTGGATGGCAATTTCTTCACTTATTTTTATTCTTAGTGCTCTTTATGATTTTATGTCGGGGACCTATGTGGTGGCCATATATCGTTCAGCAGTTCATGCTTTGACCATCGGATGTTTTGGGTCCATTATCATCAGCTTGCTAATGGGATTACTCTACCCCAAAGGACTGGGGGGAGGAGGGCAATTGGGGTTTGCCCTGCTATTCATTGGCTTTCAATTAGTTGCTTTGATTCGCATTTTGAGCTCATTGATGCCTCTTTTTGTTCCTGATTCAAGCGGGAATCACTATATCTCCGCTCTCATTTGGATCTGTATTATATTGGGTTGGCTGTTTCTTTATATTCCCTCTCAAATGGGATCAGAATCATTGGATGATTGATCCTCAATAGTTGAGGCCGCATCCTCTTCCTTTATCTGAAACCCTAAGGATTTAGCTGCTGCAAAATCACTTATCCAATCCGCTTTTTGTATGATTTCTCCATTTGTTCTTTCCAGTTTCCATTTGAGTGAGTAATTGCCTGCAGGTAGGTCAGTAGGTAATTGAATTTGATTTAGATTGATCTCATACAATAACTCATTTTCTGTCAATGAAGGGGAATCACTTGCTGAGATGTCTTCAATTTCAATACTAGAGATCGGCGAGTTGTCATCTGATTCTAGGGGGAAAATATCTATAATGATCCGCTCTATATCCCTGGATAGAATTTGTCCTAATATATCTTCTTTTGAAAGTTCTGGGAATTGAGAATTATCTAGCATAACCCATATAAAAATTTGACCTTCTAACTGATCTCCTACGACATATTCTTTAGCTGTAACCTTTGAGTCTTTTGAAAGAGTATAATCCACGTCTAGGAATTCTTCTTCATGAAGGTTGTTATTTGATAGGTCTGTTTCCACGTTTACATTTTCATTAAATGAATCTTCGAGGGAATTATTGTTATCAAATGAATTATCTATAGATGCATCATTAAAAGCCTCTACAAATACCTCCTCAGAATCTTCCACCCCCACCTCTATATATTTCCCCTTTTCAGGATGCATGGTGGGAATACTCTTCTTTGAGCTGGCCATATATTCTGTTGGAGGGGGGACGTTACGGCAAGCTGCTAAAGCTATAAAAAGAATTACAATTAATAGGGCGGGTTGAATCTTCATGTGGCCTCCTCTACTGGTGTTTATCCGGGTTTTAATAAATCTACCAGTAGAGGTTGCCATTAGGGGGAAATTATTTTTTGAAAAAGTGAAAAAAAGAGATAAGTCGATTTCAATTAAATGGTTAGGTTGTTAGTCGATGGTGATGTTGATACGGGTCTCTTTCCCATCTTCCATGGCTTGAATATTGACTAACTCACCTTCTGTTCCGGCCTCAATAAGATCGAGAAGCTGATTGACTGAAATTTGTTGATTATTCAGTTTGAGCTTTTCTTCAGGAATCATCCTGAGGCCAACTTCGGCTAAAGCCAGGGGAATGTTGACATTTACTTTTTTATCACTGCCCTCTAAGACTCTGACTCTTAGGAACTTTTTATTGGGATGGGTTTCACTGGAGTTACTTTTCTTATTAATGGTTTCTAGTAGCTTCTCTCCATCTTCCACACTAATTTTCTGACTTTTTACCATCTCTAATATTTTTAAGGTTTCTTCAGACATGTTAGTCTCCTTTTTTATTTTACATTGATATGAATGGCTGCTTGTTTTTGACTGAAAGTCGCAGAGAAACCTTCTAATGAGTGAATAAATTCATCTACATGGTCTATGACCCAAAGGATCTGCTCGGTTTCATCAGACTCTTTATCCATGTTTTCTTGAATCAGTTTGGATAGAAAGTTCTCTTTGCACCCATAAGAGTCATGCTCTTTTGGTTTATGGTTTTTCTTAACCATGGACCTGATCCAGGGACTTTTGATGATGCGAAAGATAAAGAGCGGAACTTCTAAACTAAATGAAATAGCTCCTTTTTCTGGTTGAATTGAGCAGAACAGACTGCCAAAGCGATCTTCGTGCTCCTCTCTCTTTTTTTGAAACCATTGTCTGAAAAGGTAGGTTCCAAACACTAATACCAGTGACATGAATAAAAAGCCGGTACTGAAGGTGAAATAAAACAGTGTGCTGGTAATAAACCCGAGTCCGAGCCATAAAATCATTTGAAAGCGGCTCACTTGTATTAGGCAAAGGAGACTGTATAGAATAAGTGAAATTGCGAATAGTGCGAACAATATAATTTTTAATAGGATGATTAAAAAAATCATAATTTACCTCCCATGTGTTTGATGGCTTCATCCACATCCATCTCGCCTTCTGCGATTTTTTCGAGCAGTTCCAACTTGGTGAGGGCTTCCTTTTCTTGTTTGGGGGTCTGATAGCCTAGGATGCCAATAATTTTCTGAAGACGATTCTTTACTGTAGGGTAGGAGATACCAAGTTCCTTTTCCATGGTCTTAATATTGCCTTCCACCCTTAAAAAGGTTTCGATGAAATAGAGTTGATCTTTGGAAAACTGAGAGAATCTATTCATATAGAAGTCTCCCTGAATTCCGGTTTGACAATGATCGCACCCGAGCTGTTTGATTGTTAAACTACTGCTGCAGCTCGGACATTTGGTTGGGGCTGGTTTACTTTTCATTTTCTCCCTCCTCTTATTTTATATTATAGCAATGTGTATTAAAAAAATCAATATCAATATTAAAAAAATTAATATTGATATAAAATAAATTGATTTTATTAGTTAATTTTTCAAGTCTAATTTTAATTAGATTAATCTAATGAAGAGTTAATCCTGCTTTAATCATAATTGATGTAGTTTTCTTGGTGCGCGGAAAAATGGTGTTTAATTTTCAAACCTATTTTAAGGAGTTTATATGCAAAGTAGGGCCGTTTTTATAAGTATTTTTATACTTTCTCTCATTCCTTCTATTGGGTCTGCCAGGGATACAAATCTCAGTAGTTACACCGAAAGTCGGAAACTGGATAATTTATTCTCTTCGGTATTAGAGTTAGTGGGGGGAATGAATACCCCCCGGCAGCTGGAATTTAATGAAAAATTTACTTTGGAGTTTGATCACCGGTGCTCTTTAGTAAAGAGTGAGGCCATTATTTTAGAGATCGATGATCTCATTGTAGATGTTTTTAATAATACCCTTTTCCCTTCTGGTAAAGGTAATGAAATTAAGGAGTTAAAGGAAAATGTGATCAAACCCGCTCTAGAAGATTTCAAAGATCTTTTAGGTCCACATATCTATATTAAATGTATTAAAGAGAGTCGAGGGGTGACAAAGACTATGAAGCAGGTTTCCTTTTTCAGCATGTCATCATCTTATCGCTTTCAGTATGTAACGGGGTATGATGCTTTTTATAATTTTACATATAGGGGAAATGGTTAAGGAGTGAAAAAAGGGGGGAGACTGAACTTCTATTTACTTAATACTTTTAGAGTGTTGGTGGAGTTGGTTGAGGCTTTTGGGAAGATGTCGATAAGAAGGAATAAGAGAAATATTTTGGAGGCATGTATGAATTCGAAGTTTTTATATGGTGTCTTGTTTTTATTCTCCGTTTTTTTGTCTGCGCCTAGCTTGTCTGCTCAATTCGCTCGCATAGGTAATGATTCATGGGGATCGCAAAAGCCGGGAGGTAGCCCTAGTAAGGGAATGGTTCAAAGTGCTCTGGGTGCGAGTGGTGGTGGGGTTATTCCTAGGGTTCAACCAAGGCCTCAACCTAGACCACAGCCAAAACCTCAGGTGAGAAGGACTGTGACCACAACAACTCCTGGGCAGCCAGCAGCTATTCAACAAGCTCAAGCTCCAGCAAAAGCCAATTTAGTCAATACTCAAATGCAAAATCGCATGAAGAAGTTTCGTTTTAAGAAAAATACTCAATTAAATTCGAGATTTAAGCATAAGAAGAAATCAGATCTTAAAATCAAAGGTTTTCGTAAGCGCTAATCTTATTTATGGACTTAAGAAACTATTGTCCATAAACCAAAGCTCTCTGCCAAAATGGTATCCTTCACTTACCACTAACAGCTGGCTATTCCATGAATAAACAGGTGTAGGAGATGAAGAATCGGGCCCTAATCTAAAATCATAGGCAAGTTCTGGGGCATTGGTTCCATCATAGACCCAGAGTTCCTTACCGGCACTTTCAGTCTCAGCTTGAAAGTAAAGCTTGTTGTTATGAACCAGAAAATCGGAGGGGGAAGAACTATCTGAACCCGGAAAAGCTCCTCCAGATCCTGCAATCATGTCATTGACTACAGTAGGAGAATTTGTTCCATCAAAGACCATAAGCTCTACTCTATCTGTTCCATGTTCTCCTCTAAAATAGAGTTTGGCTCCTCACTCTGCAAACCGATCTGGATCAGGCGTTGGGGGTTAATTATATTATGCAATCTAATTTTATTATATCTTAGTAGAGGAGAAATTAACAGAGAGAGCTAAGTGGGTGAAAAAGACGGGGTGTTGTAAATATTTGAAATTGTGTAAAAATATATTTATTTTTTGTAAAATATAAAAAACTATGCTATGACAGTTTCTCCTCCCCAGTCTTTTGGGGTCAACCTCTCGGTTTTTAAAGGAGATTATTATGGAAACCACCACTGGCAATTTATGTTGGTTTGATATTCCTGTTAGCAACTTTGAAAAGTCCATTTCATTTTATGGTGAAATTTTTAATTGGTCCTTTATCCCTATGGGGGATGACTACCGACTGATTCAGGTGGGAGACAAAATGATAGGCGGACTCCGGAAAGCGAAGGCAGAAAAAAGGGTGGAAGCTGATTATCCTGTTCTTTATTTTGTCGTAGAGGATATGGACGCCACCGCTGAGAGAGTCACAAGTTTGGGAGGAAAGTTAATTGGCGAAAAAGTCCTCATTAATGAGGGTGAGGACGGTTGTCATTACTACTTTTCAGATTTAGATCAAAATATTATCTCTCTCTGGGCGCAATGTGAGCCAAAACCCAACTAGATAGCCCCTACTTTACCTGCCTATAAAGAAAAACTATTAAACCTATAAAAAAATACTTTCAACTTATTCCAAAATTTAGTAAAAATCAGGGTCCGCTTTTTAGATCTTAAGATCATATCTACGGTGCAATAATTTATTTGGTTAGTAAAAAAGGAAGAATTAGGATGTTACAAAACCTTACATGTTTCTTTATGGTTTTAGTGTTAGCTACCACCATCTTCTTGGAACAAGCTTACTCTGTTGAGCCAGTCGTACCTAAAAAACCACGGCCGCGAGACTGGGTAGGTGAGCAGAATGAAATAATTAAAAAGAAGAGGTCTGAAAATATTTTCTATAATGAATATGAAGAGACCTACATTGATACCATTCCACTTAATTCCATGGAATATAAACTTGAGCTGAAAGCAGATCTTTTTACAGATGGCAAAAGATCAGTAGACCGCCTTAGAAAAGCCATTGAGAGTATTTTATTAGAGGGGCAATTGGTTCGTTCTTATATGGGTAAAGGGCGGATGAAAAGAAAAACTCGAAAGGTCTATTTTTATGACACACGAGGAACCTGTATCTTAGCAAACAATGGCTACTATCTAAGGGAACGTGTCTCCTATGAGATCGGTTCTAGAACCGTTGATATTAAATACCGAAGTAGAGATATTGAAGAATCAGGTGATCGTCTGGTGGATGACTCTTACCGTGCTGGTAAACAAAAGTTCGAAGAGGACATTGTTGGAATTGACAGCCTCTATACCCACTCTAACAAAACTGAGATTCCAGAAGATGTGGAAATTGAAAGTCAAGCATTGGATATCTACCCCACTCTTTCAAGGGCGGGTTTAACCCGTGACCATAAACTAGAGCAGGTCGGGGGATACACCGCCACCGAGTACAATTACGCTTTAGGAAAAATCCAATACGATAATAAATTCATTGACCCAGATGTAAAACGAAGTAAGAAGTTTAAAAAGGGAATGGTGAGACGAATGGAGCTCACCTTATGGTATCTTCCTGGAGTTGAGACTCCATTAGGAGCGGAGCTCTCTTGGAAATTGAAAGATCGTGAGGGAGATTATAGAAAGGATGTGCTGCAAAACGCTGACAACCTCTATAATAAGATTAAAGGGATGACGGAGTGGATTAACCCTTATCCTGAGTCTAAAACGCTACTTTTTTACTCTCATGCCGGTGGTTTTTGTGACAGTGCAGCGGTTCTGGCATCTGATGTTGCCCTCACTATTTTGAGCTACAAAGAGACCCTGAGTGTGAACAACATTGGTGGTGTTCATGTGGATGTGGATGTTCTTTTTAAAGGGAAAAGTAAGAAAACCGTTCTTCTGCCCATTAACTTCGTGGAAGTCTTAAATGTAAAAAGTAATATGAAAGTGAGACCCGTTAGGAAAATGGGTGTCTGGTATATGCAAGTGCAGCTCGATGGCAGTGATAAACTTCACTTCTCATTTGATGTTTATCGTTATCTGAATTGGCGAGCGGGTCTTGATGTTTACGGTTTTCCCAACCTCGATAAGGGACAGTTTGATAACGTTAAAGTTAAGTATCAATTTGTCAACACCAGCGTTCATAAAATTAACAACTACCTTTTAAATGTTCGAGTTCCTGCGGGCTATTTAATAAGTAGAAATATTAGAGTCTATCCTCTCAAACCCAACCCAGTTGCACCGGATCGTTTTAGGCTAGTTAAGGGAGGAATCGACGTAGGTTACACCCTAAATGAAGCTTATGATCATACCCAAGCTTTTATGTTAACCACTGGCAAGTCAGTGGGGGTCTCTTTCTTCATGCGACCAGGAAAACGTAATTATCTACTACTGATTGCATGTCTTTTAATCATTTTTGGTTGGTTGTATTTTGGCCGCCACATGGTGAAGTAGTTAGTATTTACAGTTAAACATTCGCTGCCTAGACAGCATAATATATTTTAAAAAAGTAATAAGACGGGAGTTACAAAATGAGCGAAGTTAAAACCTCCAAATTTAATCCATTTGACTTATCTCAGTTTAAGTTAAGTGACCTGCCAAAACAGGAGCCCACCAAAGCTGATAAATGGATGAAGTATTTGGGAATGGTACTTGGTATCGTGGTTTTTTTAGCCATTTATTATATGCCAACACCAGCGGGATTATCACTTTCTGGTCAAACCATTTTAGCTATTTTTGCAGGATCATTAATTCTCTGGATTGCTGAACCCATTCCCCTTTATTACACTTCATTTATTGTGCTGGTGCTGGTGGTGATGCTCGATGGTTGGGATCAAAAAAATGTAATGGCCATGCTCGGAAATGAGGTGTCCTGGCT
>CAYFLR010000007.1:138205-142140 GCA_964343805.1 uncultured bacterium
TGAGTGCGGGATTGTTGCAATCAGGACTCGCTAAAAGGGTGGCTCTTGCCATTATTAGTAAGTTTGGTCATACCTATTTAGGCGTATTAGGGTCTTTTCTCTTTTTAAACTTTGTATTGGCGGCCATGGTACCATCCACGGTAGCTCGTGCAGCAATTTTGCTTCCCATGATGATGATGTCGGCGGCTATCTATGGTTCCACCAGAGAAAAGCCAAACAATTTTGCTAAAATTCTCTTTATTCAAAATGTCCATGCGGTGAACGGAATGACCTCTTGTTACTTAACTGGTGCACCGGCTCATATTCTGGCGGTGGTACTCATTATGAGTATGACAGGAGAACCGGTCTTTTATAGTGATTGGTTTATTGCTTCGGCACCCATTGCCATTACGGTCTTTTTAATCGACTGGCATTTAGGAAGCCGACTCTTTAAGCTCAGAAGTGAAGAGAAAACCCCTCAACTTGAAGGAGGAATGGAGAGATTAAAGCAAGAAAAAGAGAAGCTCGGTCCTCTTTCTCTCATGGAAAAGAAAGCCATCGGTATCTTTTTGCTGGTCCTCTGTTTTTGGGCAACTGACAGATATCATCTCCCTATGTTTGGATTTCAGGTGACTCCAGTAATCACGGCCTTTATTGGTGCTATTTTGATGCTGACTCCAAGAATCGGAATCATTGATTGGTCTCAAGCCAATATTCCATGGCATCTCTTCTTATTTAGTGCCGGTGCCTATGCCTGCGGTTTTGGTTTGAACGAAACCAGGGCGGACCAATGGGCGGTGCAAACCTTCTTTGAGTTTATTGGTCTTCAACCTGGAATTAACTTTTGGGTAGTTTATGCTGTTGTGATTTTTGTCACTCTCTTTAGTCATGTATTTTTTACCACGACGGCCATGAGGGTACTTATTTTTGTTCCTTTTCTTATCACCCTTGCAAAAACTCTGGGTTATTCACCCATTGCTTTAGCTCTTCCAGCTACTTTCACCATTTTGTACTGTATCTCTCTTCCTATTTCTGGAAAGCCAAATGTACTGCTCTACTCTGCAGGGACATTTACCACGGTGGAATGTGCCAAGTATGGTTTGATTATGACCTTCATCATTGGTCTTATCTTCCTTTTAGCTGGGTTCACATGGTTTTCATTCCTAGGAATAACCCCCTCTATTTGGTAACCAAGAGATGTCTGCTTTTAAGCAGGCATTTTGAACAGGATTTCCATGTCCGATTTGTTTGATTCCAAAAAGCGATTAAGATTTCGATCTCTGTGGTTATTTGAAATTGTCATCATGGGCTTTATTGCCTTTGGTCCACTGATAACCATTTTTTGGATGAGTGATTATCATTTTGACAAGACTTTGGATCAGAGTTTCTTAAGGAAAATTTCAGGGGAAGCTGATCATGTGAAATCCAAGGTTGATCAGTATCTGCAAGATCGAAAAGCGGTAGTTAGTTTACTCATAAATAGCTTCCGCTATGAAGAGCTGGCTGATCAACAATAACTCTCGGACATCTTTAAACATCTTTCAGAAAAGTATCCTGATATCATTGATCTTGCTCTTTTGAACCGTAATGGCGAGGTTCTCTCCTATGTGGGACCCTATCTTCCCAAAGACTTAAAAAGGATAAAGGCATCTATCGAAAAGACCCTAGTAAAGGGAAAGTCTATTAGCCCGGTTTTTGCAGAGGGAAGCCCTTATCATCGTTTTGCCATTATGGTAAAAAATCAAAAAATTGATGGTGAGATCTATCTTTTACAAGCCACCTTGAATGGTGAGAAATTAGAGCCTCTCCTTACATCACCTAGTAAGTTCGAGTCCAATTTAGATCTCTTTATCGTAGATCAGGAGGGGAAACTACAAACTCCTTCATTCAATTTCGGTAAGGTATTGGATCGGATTCCATTTAAAGTTCCCAACCTTTTGCAAGAGCAAAAAACTAGCAAAATTGAACGTGGAAAGCATATTGGTGCTGGAAGAATCCTATCTTATTCAGCGATTAATGATTCTCCTTTTACCTTGGTCATTCTGGGCATTGGAAGTAGTGTGGGGCGCGATTGGTTACGTCTCGAATTACGTCTTAAATGGTTTTTCAACTTTGGATTATTTGCCATCATCATTTTTGTGATGGTGGGCTCTTACTTTGTGACACGGAGAATTAAGCTCGCAGAAAGAAGCAGGTTAGACATTCTCCACAAGGTGGAGTACACGGATAAGATGGCTTCCATTGGGAGGCTCGCTGCTGGGGTGGCTCATGAAATTAATAATCCCTTAGCGATTATCAATGAAAATGCTGGTTTGATGCAGGATATGATTGCCATTAAAAAAGATCAGGTGGATCATCAAAAACTACTCAGTATTACCGATGTGATTATTGGGTCCATTGAACGCTGCTCTTCTATTACCCGCAGGCTTCTTGGCTTTGCTAAGCAGATGGATATCGTTTCTGAATCCATTAATATGGAGGGGTTACTCAAAGAGGTGCTGGGCTTTTTAGAAAAAGAGGCCAGAAATAGAAGTCTTCAAGTGAATTTAATTGGAGGCGATAAAATTCCTCCCATTGAGAGTGATCGCGGTCGATTGCAACAGGTCTTTCTCAACCTTTTAAATAATGCCTTTGCAGCGGTGGAGAACGAAGGTCAAATTGATATTACCTTTGGGCAAAAAGTAGAATACGTCACTGTTCGTATTAGAGATAATGGAGAAGGAATTCCCCCTCACTGTTTAAACAATGTTTTTGATCCTTTTTATTCTACCAAAGGACAAGATAATGAGGGTTTAGGACTTTCAATTACCTATGGCATTGTGGAAAAGTTAGGGGGGCACATTTCAGTGAACAGTAAAGAAGGGGAGTGGACAGTGTTCACCGTGCAACTCCCATTGAAGCAGCCAACTCGGGGAGAGATCTATGAGTCCCAAGAAAATCATCCTAGTTGATGATGAAGAGCATCTTATTTTTCCATTAAAGGAACGGTTAGAGCTCAGAGATTTTTTGGTGGATGCCGTGCTGGAGGGTAAAAAGTCCATTCCTATGATCCTAGAAAATGACTACGATCTCGCCATTATTGATGTGAAAATGCCTGATATAAGTGGCCTCGAGGTCGTGAGCCAGGTGAAAGAGCAAAAACCTGATCTTCCTATTATTCTCCTATCCGGTCACACCACTAAGGAAAACTTTGATAACCCCGAGAAGGTGGGAGTCCATGCCTATCTTTCCAAACCCATCCAACTAAAAGATCTTCTTTTGGTTATGGAAGAGGCTCTCTCTTAGGGGATTTTATTACCCCGGATAGGAGTCTATCTCGTTGAAAAAAAAGAATTAATCCGCTAAAAAAAAATATTTAAAAACCGATCATAGTAAATAGACTATTTTATTTTTATCAGCCTAACTATGAGGTGTTAACATGTTGAAAGCATGGCTTATTATTTTGATCTTAGGATTTCTTTTTGCCTGCGAACCACCAAAAGATGATGAAGAGGATCCGGCTCTGACGGATGAAGAGACGGAGATGATGGAAAATGAGGGGGATTCTCATGGGGAGGATAAAAAAGATGGGGGTGATGGAGACGATCAAAATGGAGGTAATGGATCTGGCCATGATGGAAATGGAGGAAATGGTTCAGGCCATGACGGAAATGAAGGTGGATCTGATTACAACCCTTCGGGCGGAGATGGCAGTGATGGTACTGATGAAAATGTAAAAACCGTGACTCTCTCTCTTAACAACTCTCCGGTGGATATGGCCAACAGTTCCACCGATTACCTAAATATCTCCTGCGAAGGAGAGGGCTCTTTTTCTGGTCCCATTCATATGTTTAACAGTGTGAAAGAATACACTTTGACCTCCTCAAATGATTCAGTACTGATGGTGGATAACACCAGTGCCAATCGAGGAAGGGTCACTTTTTATTCTGCTGGAACTGCCATTATTACTATTTTTA
>CAYFLR010000007.1:142150-156915 GCA_964343805.1 uncultured bacterium
TCCTTAACGGTGGTTGTAAATAACAGTGGCAGTGGAGGGCCTGGTCCTGGAGGTAATACGACCAATAATACTCAAAACGATTGCGACAAGTATGAGGGGTTTAAAACCATCAGTGATGTGACAACTCATTTAGATAATGGAACCACAGGTGGAGGCTCTTTTTATTTAGGGGCCATTCCCAATGGCACTCAGCATCAATTTATATCCACCTATATGGGATCAGGGGTAGTGGCGGCCAGTTCTAATAATGATGTGATTGAATTTACGGAAGGGCTTTCCACAGAGCCAGGAGGTTCAGATGTCAGGTGGACTTATATTACCAAAAAAGAGGGGACTTCCACTCTTACTATGACCTGGGATTGTGGGGATTCTGGCAAGGTTTTAACTACCAGCTTTGATGTGACCGTCACACCACCCCTAGTGAAATATCTGAGTCTTGAGTCCTCTAACGAGTACCTGGTAAAAGGGTATAAAGGAAAGCTGACCCTTTATGCCGTCTACAGTGATGGAATAACCAGAGATATTACAGATACCGCAGTTTGGACCTATGATAATACCTATATCTCTATTGATGAAACAGCCGGAAATGAAGGAGTTATCACGGTTCATACCAATCCTGCTTCAGAAGGATCCTATGAAGATATCTATGCGGCACTTCCCAGTAATGAGATGAATTCCAACCCCTACGCCTTAAGTCAAGGCAACTTTCGCATACGAATATACACTGATGCCTATACTGCTGATAAGGTTTATATCTCTCAATCCAGCACAGTCCTACCCAAAGGAAAAGGAACCAAGTTTCAAGCCTCTGCCAGTTTTAGTAATGGAGGAGCCCCTTTACCCCCTGTTGATGTAACCCTTTCAGCCACTTGGTCTGTCTCTAGTGGAAATAGTGTCACCGTTGATAATTCCACCTCTAAGGGAGAGATTGCCACCACCGCTAATTCAGGCTCTGCCGATGTACAAGTGGCTGTTGGTGGAAAAAGCACCACCTCCACGGTTGAAGTGAAACCCACTCTTTCTTCTATCGAGGTCTCCCCAGCTATTTTGAAGGTTCAGCAAGGCTTAACCTTGCAACTAAAGGCGGTAGGGAATTATAGCAATAATGACTATTTAGATATTACTGATCTGGTAACTTGGAGCTCCACTGATACCAGTGTGGTAGAAGTCTCTAATGAAACAGGAAAAGAGGGATTGGTTACCGCTAAAGCCAGTGGAGTGGCCTCTATTAACATAGCAGGTCCTGACTCTGTAAACACGAGTGAAAGTATTAGAGTGATTGCTCCTCCCGTGGATCGGATTGAGATTAAACCGGTTAATGCGTTTATTAAAAAGGGAGAGAACATTTCTTATAAAGTTACCGCCATATATGAAGATGGAACTTTTAAAGATATTACCAAATTGACCTCATTTAGTTCCTCTGATTTTAGTACAGCTGTCCCTGCCGTTCAACTGGGTACTTTTCTAGGGCGGAATGCAGGCAAATCGAAAATTAAAGCAAGCTACTTTGCTGGTGGACAGCCCAGAAAAACGGTTGAAACCAGATTGACGGTGAAAGCTCCTACGCTAACTAAGCTAGAGGTAAGCCCTCCAAAAGCTTCCTTAGTTTTGGGCACAAGTAACATTACTCCGCTGATGGCCATTGCCCATTTCGATGATAATAGCACCGAATATGTAACTGAGTTGGCCCATTGGGTGAGTTCTGATGACGCCGTAGCTATTGTAAAAAACCTCGAACCTTACAAAGGTCATGTGGAAGCCAAATCCGATGGTATCATTACCATAACGGCGGAATATGAAAAGGAGAATGTGACCAAAACGGCTACTGCAGAAATTACGGTTAAGGATAACTCTGTGTCCATCTCACGTATCGAGATGACCAGTAATGAATCTGTCCTCACGGCGAGCACCACCGGTGATGGATTTGGTCAGAAAACCTATGTGAAGGTGATGGCTGTATACAGTGATAATTCCACTCGTTATATCACCTATGATGATAAACTGGTCTTTTCATCCAGCGATACCAACAAAGCTAAGATCAGTAATGATAAATCAACCAAAGGGATGGTCACAGCTCTTGCTTCCACTTCGGGAAGTACCATTAATCTCACTGCCAGTTATCCGGGGGTGACTGACTATAGTATTCCTATAGAGGTGCAAGAGCCTAACCTAACCCAGATCCTAATTGAGCCTGCTGTATTAGATCTGATGGAAGGCCAGCAAGATCAACTCTCTGCCATCGGTTATTTTGATAATGGTACGACACGAGATCTAACTTTAGAGGTGGAGTGGAAATCTAACTCTAAAGGCGTTTCCATCTCTAATGATCCGGAGAGCAAAGGTTTAGTCACCGGAGTTTTTGGTGGCGTGGTGAACATTCAAGCGAAGTTCAAAGACACAACCTCTTTTACATCCTCGGTGACGGTTCGTGGAATGGAAGGATCTAAATCTGAGGCTGAAGTTGACACCACCGCAGATGTGGAGAGTACTCCCATTATACCCACTCCTGAACCCGATCCAGTGACGCTCAGTTATTTACAGATTGATGCTCAAACCATTCGGCTTCCTATTGGAACCAGTGCCCAATTTAAAGCCACTGCATTTTATTCTGATAACTCCAGTGTGGATGTAACAGATCAGGTATTGTGGAGCTCTGCCGATAGTGCAGATCTTGCAATTAGCAATGATCCTTCTTCCAAAGGGCGAGCCACGGCTTTACAAAAACCTGATCCCTATAACAAGGTCGTATTGACGGCTGCTTTTACGGTGAAGAATGAAACTACTGATGCGGTGACCACTAAGACAGCAGATATTGGGGTTTGGGTGAATTCAGCCATCATGACCGCAGTGAAGATCGATGTGGATAACCCCAACATACCCAAAGGAACCGATGTAGAATTTAAAGCCACCGGTTTCTTTTCTGATGGAACCACCCAAAATAGATCCAATGCCTGTAGTTGGGTGAGTAGCGATAATGGTAAGTTGCAACGTTTACGCTTTTGGGGTTCATACAATCGTTTTAGGGCGAGTACCACCAGTACTGGAGCTGTTACATTGACTGTCAATTGTTGGAATATCAACGATTCAGTGACTCTTAATATTGTTGATGCCACTTTAAATAGTATTTATATAACTCCTGGAACACATCAGCTGGTAGCAGGTTTTAAAAAGCAGTTTAAAGCCACCGGGGTTTTTTCTGATTACACCTCTAAAGATCTGACGGATGAGGTGCTTTGGACGGTGTCAGATAATGCGAAAGCCAGGGTGAGTAATCAACCTGATGGCAAAGGGTTAGTAACCACTTTAGCTGCCGGGGATATTGATATCACAGCTACCTATAAAAATGACTCAGGAACAGCGGGAGTGGCTAAATTGAATATCAGTGAAGAGACGCTCAGTTCCATTGAAGTGACCACCTCTAAAACTTCGCTGGCAGAAGGTCTGTCCTTAGCCTTTACAGCCATAGGTCACTACTCCAACGGTAACAAACGAGACATAACTTCCCAAGTCTCTTGGAAAACTTCTAATGCTGCGGTGGCACAAATGGATTCCACTCGAGGAATGGTTAAGGCCATTTCTGCTGGATCGGCTGATATTACCGCTTACCTTTACCAACCTGCTTTGTCAGATTCATTTACTCTCTCGGTGACCGCTGCTGCTTTAGTAAGTATTGATATCTCACCTGATAATGTTTCCCTGCCAGATGGCCGAAAGCAGGCCTTTAGTGCAACGGGTACATATACCGACGGTTCGGTGGTGGATATAACGGCCCAGACTTCTTGGTCCAGTCCTCAAGATTGTACCCATCTCAGTATGGCAGATGGTTCTATTGGAGTGGCAACTGCTCGTAGTGACTCCTGTGCGGATGGAGCTAATAATAATATCACAGCTTCTCTCGATGGAGTTATTGCCTCCACCAATGTACAGGCAACGGCTGCCACCTTATCGAGTTACACTATTTCTCAATCCTTTTCTGATATTCCCTTGGGACTCGATCGTCAGTTCAAAGCCACTGCTACTTACAGTGATGCCAGTACATTAGACATCACAGATGAAGTATCTTGGTATTCAAACAATTTCACCATTGCTGCAGTTTCAAATGACAAATTAAATAAAGGTCGGGTCTACACAGTCGCTGAAGGAAGCACCGTTATTAAAGCTTGCCTTAAAGGAGAAACCTGTGAGCAGGTGGCCGTAACCGTTTCAGCGGAAACGGTCAATAGTTTAACTATTACTTTAGGATCTACTTCCTTAGGAAAAGGGGAGCAAACGACCCTTCAAGTTATTGCCAATTGGTCTTCCAGTGGAAATTTGGATGTGACCCGTAATGCGGTCTGGGAGGTAGATGATAAAACTAAGTCTAATATTATCTATACCGAAAGGGATATTAGGGAACTAAGAAGAGTGGGCGTGGTGAAAGAGGTGCAAGATCTTTCTGTGAGTGGAATTAATTGGAACTGGAAACGTTCGGGCAAGGCCTACACCAAAACCAAATTTGTGGGTACTAAAAAATGGGTGACTGTTGGTACCGAAAGATACCCTTCTCATATTCTCGCTAAAGACAATGGTTCGGTTACGGTTACGGCTACTTACAAGGGAGTAACTGCTACGGAAACATTGAATATTGGGTCTCCTAGCGTGGCGAGTATTATTATCAGCCCAGCTACTGCTAATATCAATAGCGGAACACAAAGCTATAGTGCCACGGCAGTGATGACCGATGGAACTACCGAATCCATTACTGGAGGAACCTGGTCCATTGCCAATTTTCTTGGAACTCCTGGAAATACCATTGACAGTGGAACTGGAGAGGTAAGCTATGTGGGAACGGGGGTGAGTAAGGTGACACTCACTTACTCAGGAAAAACAGGCGATGCTTATATTGCAACGGATCTGGCTTCCATTACCATGAACCCTGCCAGTAGCTTTACCGCCTATTTTGATGGCCGCTTTGGCATGTGTGGAATTAAGTTTGTGGCCACCGGTAATTTTGGCGGGCCTACCTACGATCTATCAAATATAGCTGAGTGGAGTTCCAATAACAATTGCGGGCGCATGTCCAGCTTCTATATGCGCTCTGCCTGTTTATCTACCACAGCGGATTCGGTGATTATTAAAGCCACCATGGGATCCATTGAGGGGGTGAGTACGGGTAAGATTGATACCACCGCTCAGTGTACAGCTCCCTAGTTTGATGGAGAATTAAATTGAAAAATCTCCCGCCCTATTTTAGATTGGTGTTTATCATCTACTTCTTTGCATTCCCTTCTGCTCTTTTTGCATCTTCCTTTATGGAAATGTGTCAATCTTATACCAAACAACCCGTTGAAAGACAGGTGACTCTCTATGTCTTGATGAGAGAGTTTGGTCCTAGGTGTAAGAAAACCCAAGAAGGAATATTGGGCGCAAAATTTATTCGTCTTAGATTTGATCGAGCCTATCGGGGCTTATCCCTTCCTAAAGATTCCATTTCCCCCGATCTGTCACCTTTGATGGAATTCGCCCATATCGAGTATTTGACCCTTGAAACCTTTAAAGAAATCAGCATTGAGGATATAAATAAATTCACTAACCTCAAAACTTTAGAACTTAAATATTCTCCCATGTCCTCTTTAGAGGGCCTCAATTTGCCTAAACTAAAACGACTCTCTTTATGGAGAATTCCTATAAAAGATGCTTCCTTTTTGCGTCAATTGACAACCATTAGAAGTATAGACATGTTCAATGCACATATTGTAGATTTACAGCCATTTTCTTCTTTGGTAGATCTTAAAACTCTTTCCATCATTCGTACCAAAGCACCGGAGTTCCCTTCAATTACCAATATAGAGCCTCTTTCTGCCCTTCTCTACTTACAAGAATTATTTCTTAAGAACCAGGATATTACAAGTATTACTCCCTTAATGTCCATGGGAAACCTCAAGCGATTAGACCTATCAGGCAATGAACAATTAACTAATATTGATGCCATTCGCTTTCTAGAAAATTTAGAAATTTTTAATTTCCGCTGTTTTAAAATGATTGATGAAAAAAGACGGGTGAAATGTGAACGAAATATCTGGAGCGATTTGACTCCCTTCAAGAGCCTCTATTGGTTAAAAGAATTGCGCATGAGTGACGTTAAATATATTGATTTAAGTCCTTTTGCCAAGGTAACACGACTTGAAATTTTAGATATATCCTATGGAAAAGTGAAGAGTTTGGCTCCTATTTCCAATGTTCATTCACTAAAATCCTTTTACTGTCAACATTGCGAACTAGATAATGTTCAGCCTTTAGGTTCCTTAGTAAACCTAAAACAACTCGGCTTATCAAACAATAGAATCACTGATATTTCAACTCTGTACACTTTGCAAAATCTGTCTAGTATCTCTTTTAGTAACAACCAAGTACAGGACATTCACGTAATTTCCCTTTTTCAAAAGCTGCGACTTTTTGTTGCTAACCAAAATCAGATAAAGGATGTTTCTCCGCTGGCAAAACTCCCACTTTTACATGAAATAAGGCTTCACGATAACCTGGTGGAGGATCTTCGTCCCTTACGAAATTCCACCCGACTTAAAAGGCTTTGGTTGGATCGAAATCCCGTTCAAAGTAATAAAGGCTCGGTTGAGTGCCCATCTAACGCAACATCTAAAATCGTTGCACGGTTTTGTGAAAAATAGGCTACTCAATATACATGATGGTCACACGGTATAGATTGTTAAAGGTGTTTGCCCCTTTGGAACAAAACCCCATATTTTGAGCTCCCGATGACTCAAATGAGATGTCGTAGTAATAGGAGGGAGTTGTTTCATACCCTGGCGGTACCCAATGAGAACCCGCAACATTGACCAGAGCATAGGCCATGAGGATTTTTTCTGCGGCGATATTGATGGTGATATTTTCACAGGCGCTGGCATTGAGGGTGCCAGTAAAGGTTTTGAGTTTGATAGCCGGCGAGTCGGAACCCAATTTAGTAAAGCCATTGACCTCTAGCTTGGCCCCTGTACCGGGGGAGATACCGATTCCCACATTAGAATTATAGAAAGTCATTTCACTCGTATAGCCAACTCCCGTGGGGTCAGTCGTACTGACAATAGAAAACTTCCTGGCTCCATGATGGGATATAACTCCTCCCTGGAGAGTTGCAGTATTATTATCAATAGTTAGATTATCTCCTACCGGTGTATAACCATACCATCCCATATTACCGGTTCTGGCTCCAAACCAATTATTCCCATCGACTCCAATATCTCCTCCCTTAACATCCAGCAGATGGCTGGGATCGGAAGTTCCAATACCCACCCTGCCAACAGCCTTAATACTCATGGCGGGGTCACTCAATATATCTTGGGCGGTATAAAAATAAAGAGAGGTACGGTGGGCAGAGACTCCCCAGTCTTCCTCTGAAACGGCCGCTATTTTTGCCCCAACCACAGGGGCTCCACCACTCTCTTGCGCCCAGAATTGGATATTTCCTGACTCAGTGCCGGTTGTTCCTTGAGCACCCTTTCTAATATTCAGTGTGGGATTAGAGGTGCTTTCCATATGGAGGAGGGATGCGGGATTGTCAGTTCCAATGCCTACATTTCCTCCATCTTCAATCAGGATTCCATTGCTGCCATCATCTTGCAATGAGAGTCCCGCTCCATCTCGGGCGGTAATGGCATCCGCTTTTATTTTTCGAGTGTCCCCGATGTCCCAATCTCCCGTTAAGGCAACGGTTCCATCTTTTTTGAGGGAAGAGCTATCTAAAGCCGCAATATCCACTCCGTCCACTGTGCCACTTACTTTTATATTTCCCACCACATCGAGAGCTTCGGCGGCATCTACTACCCCGATACCCACCTGACCTTCATTATCAATGGTCATTTTGGCTAGGCTGTTAATTTGAAATGAAATTTCACCGGTGCCACTGTTGTTTTCATCAGCTCCAATAGTGGTGGTATCGTTGTTGACCAAGCCACCAGTATTTCCAAGGCCGGTTAAACCAGATCCATCACCAACGAAGGCAGTCGCAGTCACGATACCTGATACTTCCAGTTGATTACTCGGGTTGGTTACTCCGATGCCAACCAGACCTGACTTTGTGACGGTGATCACATCTCCATCCGTTGCCGGACTGGAGGAGAGTTTAAAAAGCGGGGTTGAGGTATCATCTCCAGCGATTTCAAGTTTGGCCCCGGGTTGTTTCGATATACCTAGGTTGCCGGTGATTTTGAGGTGGCCTGTCTTGAAAATAGCAGAAGTGGAGGTGTCCTTTTGAGTGCAGGTTCCAGTGAATGACAAAGTCGAATTGGCAGTGTCGATGGCGGTAATTATAAATTTATCCCCATTATCATCTATAAAAAGATCTCCGGAATTCACCGCTGAAAGTGCTGGGTTTTCAGCTAACTGAACTTGTCCCGCGGTGCAGCCTCCATTTGCAATAATGAGATTATCGATGATTTTTTCTCCGCCTGACAATGCAAGTTGACTTTGGGTTGTACCAATTTTAAGCCCTTCTACATCCGTTTTTAAAAAGGGAGTCACTCCCCCATGAGTGTGGTTGTTATCTGCCTTACCTTTTTGGTTTTCGGTTAAAGTCGATAGCTGTAGGGTGATCTCGGGGTGAGAGTGAGAATCACTGGCAAATGAGCTATTCATATTCTCCATTGTAACAGCCAGAATCTCATTGGCTTCCTCTTTGGTGTAATATTGTTGCAACTTATCACTGTTTACAGAGGAAAAGGAGCTTGTGCTTAAGGTCGTAGGAAGGTCTTCGCTTTCTGTAACTATGGAAATGAAGGATTCTTCTAAAATGGTATGACAGGAAGTGAGTTCCAGCTTTCCTTCGAACTCATTAATAATGATGTCCTCTGAATTCGATGAGATGTTAGGTTTATTAGCCGCTAAAAGATAGCAGGCATGATCTTCCAATCCACCTCCATAATCAATGGACAGGGGGATTTTTAATAGGGCAATGAGAGATTCATTTCCTCCTACTCTCTGGGGTTGTGCAAATTTGAAAGCTCCATTTTTTTGTATCTGGCTAGAGAAATAGCTTTTATCAATTGTATTTGTTAAGAAAACCTTTCCATAATGGAGTGAGCCTGCTTCCTTGTTATCTAGATTGAGTTTTATATCCGCATCCAGCAGAACGGTATTTTGAGAGCTGATTAAATCGCTAATCAAAGAACTTTCTAAATCCTTTAAATCTGTAAACTCAATATTTCCTACTTTGATTAATGAATCGGTTATTATTTGACCTTTGAGTTCCTCTGATTTAATGCTGGAATTTTGCTCTTTAAAGGATTCCTCTCGCTTTTCTAGTTGAGTAGGATCGCAAGCTGGTAGAATAGCTATAGCTGTAACTATAAGAATATAAAAGAAATAATTATCCACTCGGCTCATTAAATTGCCTCTAACTTCCGCTTTCTACTTTTTTCAATGCTTCATATTATTTATCGGTAAAAGAGGAGGAAAGTTTAAATTGGGATTGTATTGATTTTCCTGAGCGGACAGAACCCAGGTTCTCATTTTCAGAAACGTACTTGTGTCCGCCAAAAGCGGCAAAAAGTGGACAAATCTCTGGTTCTGACGGTCATACCAGTCGCATTGTCACAAAAAGTGAGGAAAAAGCGGACAGAACTCAAAGTCTCATTTTCAGAACCCCACTTTTGTCCAGAAGGCGGCGGTGAGACAGGGATTTACACTTACCATAACCATTGAATCAATCTATTTTTTGTTAGAATCCTTCATTGGTATTATTCGGGGTATCTAAGGTGAAGATATTAAACAAAAAGTATCTACTTCTCACTGTTTATCTTCCACTAGCCGATAAGAATATTGTATTTAAAGAAATTCCATAAAAGAGGATTCAAATGGGTAAGAAAATCGGCTTAGCATTCATTGCGCTGTTTTTACTGAGTTTAGTAGTTAATTATCAAAACTGTGGCAAGAATAAATCGCAACCGCCTGTTAAAAAAGAAGAAAAAGGGGATGCTCCGCAAGTTACAGCACCAAATGTATCTGACAAGGAGGCTCCCACTCTTTTACGGCTTAGTTTTTATCACAATCAGGCCTTACTGGTTGATTCTATGATGGCTGAAGAGGATAGTGGTACTCTCAGCTGTTTAGTGGCAGGGGACAGCTGTAGAGATAAGTCACAGCCAGTGGATGCGCGTATATTAGCTGCTGAAGAAGAGTTTCAACGTCTGCAAAGCATTCAGAGATCCGAAAAGTTTGTTACTAGTAAAAATGGGTTAGCCACCTTTGGCAGCCGATATCCTGCATCCTATGTTGAGGATGTTCAAGATCAGCAGCAGCAAGTTAATCAAGAGCTGCTCCAGATTGGGACCGATGTGTTAAGCATGCCTTCCGGGACCGATGAAGAGAAAGCGGCAAAAGCGGATGCGTTAAAATGTTATAAAGAGGCCGGTACTCGTATCGGTGAATCAATCATTGACAACGTCCAGGGGGGTGATGGCGAGTTTGGTGGGATTGCTGATTCATTGAGAGCTTTGGGAGCGGTGGATCAAATTGGTGGATCCCAAATGAGTGAAACGGCCATGGGAGTTTTTACAGGAGATAAACGAGTTCATTTAGAAGCTGAGACCGGCTTATATGATGGGACTGTTCGAGTGAAAACCGATCTGACATATGATCCAAGTGTGCCACCTCCAGTTGCTGTATCGGGGAGTTTGAAGATTGAACTGCCGAGACAAGATAGACAATCAACAGCAACAGCGGTTGCCCTATCAACCACCGATGTTGAGGGAGAACAAGATCTGAGTGAAGTTCCGAAGCCTGGATCTCCTACCGGATCTACCTCTTTGGCTGCATCAGGAAATTGGCAGCCAGAAGATGAACATGCTCTGGGGATAGAGGTGCGCCTTAATGAAGGAATCAGCCCTGAGATGATGGAGCTCTTTACTGAAGAGTATAAGTTAAAACAGGATGGCCGCACAGAAGAGGCTGCAGTGGTGCGCGGAAAAATGGAGCAACTCGCTGAAAGAGAGCAGGCTGCAGAGGCTGCTGAATATGAAAGAAATAGACCGCAAATTGAGGCGGAGAGATCAAGAATGGAAGCGGAACGATGGGATAGGTACCAATCATACTTAAGAGAGAAAGAGGCAAAAGAAACTGCTGATTTTAAAGCTGGTAAATATGATCAAGCCATTAGGGATGCTGCTGGTGATATTATCGATGATATCTATAGTGGGATAAGTGAAGAAGCTCCAGCTAGCGAAAAACCAGCAAGCCGTGTGAGCACAGAAACACGTGTTCAGTCGGATTCGTATACTTATGCATATCCTTTACCAAATACATCCCCTAAACCGGTTCCGGGTTATATTCCTCCACCCAGTCCTTCTCCTAAACCTGTTATTAATTTGGTGAGGGCAGATAGCTCATCTCATCAACTGGTAAAAAATCCAGGAAGACTCACTGAAGAAGTTATATTGCCTGAAAACCCAGAAGAGATAGCAAAGGCACAAAAAGCAGCCAAAAGAGAACTGGCTCAAACTTTAGCTGATATCCATTTACAAAGAGATAAGCTTCTCAAAATGAGATTAGCAAGTACCGCGGCTGATCACTATGAGCTCAAACTTGAAGAGCAGGTCTTAAAGGTTCTTAAGCATCAAAGAGATCAGTTAGAATGGGAACTCTATCAATACGAAAGTCATCTTCCCCACTTTAACCTCACCAAAGAAAATAAAGGTAATCTAGTAAAACCCCTGGCTAACAGGCTCTGTGAAAATATTTCTGCCTATCTTATCAGTAGAAATGTGATAATTTTTAAACTCCCTAAAGATAGAAAGTGCTTCTTGGCCGAACAGGTTCTCACTCAAATTGAAGATAGTCCCATTTTATTCTCTGCTTATGAAACCAGCCAGTCCTCGTTTAATCACTCCTTTGAGGAGTTGGGAAAAGTTAAGGAAGCTAATGGAGATATATGGAGTATTAGAAAACTACAATTAAATGGGAAACAGATCCCCACTGGTTTAACTCTGATTTCAGACTTTAGTACCGTGACCAAGTACCAGCCTCAATTATTCTTACAGCGACTTTTGGAGAGTATAAAAGGGAAGAGCATGGTTTATGCTAAACAGGTGGCGAAAGAGCAGTGTGAGTTCTCTGATTCCAAAGATCTTAAGAATAACAGCTGTGATCTTTACTCCAAACTGATCATGTGGAATAAGGTTTACCAGAGTATATATGATCGGGCGGATAAATATGTGAAAGAACGAATGTACCCTTCTCCAGAGGCGCAATAAACTAACTAAAGATATTCAGCTAATCGAGCTCATAGACCAGCCTGATACCGAAGCTATCATTTTCCATGGGCTTAAAAGTATTTGATTCGGCTATCGTTTGACACCGGATGGGAGTGCTCATAAAGCTGCCCCCTTTTCCTCTCATGAGATAATTTCTAAAACCAAATCCATCCCTGGCCATATTTATAAGAGGTTTATAGGTGACCATATGCCAGACATTTCCGTAAAGGTCATAGATTTTCTGGCCATCAACGATTAAGGGCTGTTTTAGTTGAACGGCTTGGGTTTCACCGCGAGAATTGGCTTCAAACCAGGCATAGTTTGCAAGCTCTGCCTCTTTGTCACCAAAGAAAAACTTCTTTTTATTTCTTCCTCGGTTGCGCGCCACATACTCCCACTGCTGTTTCGTTGTGATACTGTATTTCCTGTTTTTCTGATGGTCGGGAATGACTTCATAGATTAAAGGGTCATTGTTTTTTGAGAGACTATTGAGGCGCTCTATAAAGTCGGCCACCAACTTAATATCAATTTGCTCCACGGGATGATCAGGTCGCATTTTTATGCCACCTAGAGTGGTACTTTCTGCACCGTCATTGAAACGGGAAGGGTTTTCACCCATTATTTTAAACCATTGCCACTGGGTCACTAAAGTACTTTGGAAACCAAAGGCTTTTTTAAATCTAATTTTTCTTCGATCTTTTGGATCAGTAAAGGAGAGAGATTCTTTAAAAGATCCCTTTTTAATAACCACGAATTCCATTCTCTGAAAAGGGACTAAGGTTTTTGTCCCCACCTGCTTCTTTTCTTTTTTCTCTTGCTTTTCCCTTTGTAGCTGGCCTTTTAGTCGCTTTTTTAAAAAGCCCAGATCTAAATCTTTAGCTTTAGCATCACTGGATAACCCTCGATAGTGAACCATCAAAGTGGGGTCGGCTAAAGCCTCTGCTAAGGGAATTGGATTCTTAAAACCTAAGCCACTCTCTATATCCATTACAATTTTTTTTATATGACCTTCGTTGAGTATATTTGTTTCTAAGAGACTCTCAATATAGGAAGCGAGACTCACTGTTTTTTCTATCGAGGTCACCTTATGAACGAGGGATGCGCGTTTATCTAAAAAGGAACAAGGGTTCGCCGTAACAACATGAGGAATAATGAGCAGCAAAGCAAAAAGAATTTTTGGGGATATGGATCGCATAGAAGAAAGTATACTGAATACCCGTAGGTGAGTCAATTTCAGCGAGATCATGTGCCACGGGGTTTTGTTGCATGCTGAAAAATACAAAACAAAACTGTTAAACTATATTTCCAGCTAAAAGCTGCCAATGTTGAACGGGAGTTGGAGAAAATAGTTCCATCAAGGATATTTGCTTTTTTCTGAACATGGCTGCTATTTCAATGCCCGTGATCGTGATTTTCGCAGTCCTGAATGTTTTAAATCCAAGCATGGGAGAAATAATCCGTTTAATATTGCGATGGTCTTGCTCGATAATGTTATTTAAATATTTTAATTGTCTGATCTCAGCCTTCATTACCCGCTTTGAATTCATTTTATCAAGAGCAGCTTTTGTATCCCTTTTTGCCGTGAGAAGAAAATCAATGGTGTTTCCTTTCTTATCCACTGCTCGATGCGGATGGCCGCCCCAAAGGTATCTCCAACTTTTATTTACCTTGATGTAAGTTTCATCCATGCGCCACGATGCGCCCGCTGGATGCTTATCCTTTATAATCATTTTTTCTATGAAAGGAACAAGTTTTATCACCCAACGAAAAATTGTTGTATGGCTTATTTTGATGCCTCTCTCAGACATAATTTCAGAAATTTGTCGGTATGATAAAGGATAAGATAAATAATAGCGAATACATCCGTGCGACGGCCGGTCTTATAGTGAGACTACTAGATTTATAGCTGCTAAAATCGAGCATAAAAATACCTCTTTAAAAATGTTTTGGAAGAGGTAATATTATATCAAATTTAGGCTAAAAATTCAGCGTGCAACACAACCATGAAACCTGCCACATTAACCAGGAGGGAGTCCTGTGAGATTTATGACAATACCAACCTTTGTATTTTTTATCATGTTTTTAATAAAAAGCTGCACATTGCCATCTACGGAAGAGGAAAGCGACAATGATAATGAGATTACATCGTCAGAATCCATCACTCAAATACCTGGTTCTACTCCTACCATCAACACTGTGGCGACTGTGAAACCGGTTTATGGAGGGACGCTCAATTTAGTCTCTGCCTTTGACAATTTAGGTTTTGATGACGCTATTGTCGAGCACTATGGCACCTACTCTTTGAAACTCACCAATGAGGATGTGTGGGAAGGGGACTGGACGCGGGGAGCGGCTGGAGGCCATGGTTCGCAAGAGGCGAGATGGTACACCGAAGGGAATGATCCTTTGACTATTTATTACGGGCAAATTGCGGAAAGCTGGGAAGTGCCGGTGTGGGGGACGCTGGTTTTAAATATCCGCAAAGGGGTGAAATGGCATGATAAGGAACCGGTGAATGGTCGAGAG
>CAYFLR010000007.1:156925-179949 GCA_964343805.1 uncultured bacterium
GATGTGGCTTATTCCATCAAAAGAATTTATAAGCTCGATACCGGTTACGGTAAAAACTACTTTCCTGATTTGGCGGCCAACCTGGAAGTGACAACTCCAGATGATCACACAGTGATATTAAAAGCCCCGGAAGATCAGTTTTCTTACCTCATCTATCTCCAATGCGTTAATCATATCTTTCCTAAAGAGGCGGTGGAAACTTTTGGTAATATGAGTGATTGGAAAAATTCTATTGGCACTGGCCCTTTTATGCTCACCGATTATGAGGCGGGAAGTTTTATGCATTTCAGTAAGCATGAAAACTATTGGAAAACCAATCCTATCGGCCCAGGAAAAGGAGACCGGCTTCCCTATGTGGATGAGGTGAAAATAAAAATAACCGATGACTATACGAAGCAAGTGGAGGCTTTTACCAAAGGAGAGATTGATATCATCACTCTCGCTCAGCCTGCTGCCAAGTACTTTTTAAAACACCCTAACCTCACCTACATCAAGTTTCACTATGAAATAGGGGCGGCAGTAATAAACATGCGAACCGATAAAGAGGATTTACCCTATTCCAAAAAAGAGGTTAGGCAGGCCTTGTCCTTAGCGATAGATCAACCCACTATGCTGAAAGAGATGTATGATGGGGATGGGCAATTGCTCCATTGGCCGGTAGGACCGGTGTTTGAACACAGTCTTGCCTACATGGAACTTGGGGATCTCCCAGAAAAAGTACAAGAACTCTTTGGTTATAATAAGGCGAAGGCCAAAGAGCTTTTGGATGAAGCCGGATATAAGAAAGAGGACAGTGGCATTCGATTTGAAACAGAGATTTTGGCCCTTAATTCTCCTCTCTACACCGAATCATTGGAAAAAGTCAAAGAGATGTGGAAGGAGATTGGAGTTACTCTCAAAATAACTCTGCTTGATTATAGTACCTATACTAAAAAAGTTTTGGCGAGAGACTACGATCATATGATCTTTGGTTGGTATGCTCCCGCAGGGTCCTATGATGCGGGTCTTAACTTTTCCAAAAACCATGCGTGGAATCTCAGTTACATTAATGATGAAGTGGCTAATAAGGCGGTGAAAGAGATGGCCCTTCAGCATATTGATCAGCCCTCTATGATGGGGATTCACCGAGAATTGATGCCTCATTTATTGGAGCAGGCCTATACCATTCAGTTACCTAAAGCCACCACCTATCGTTTATGGTGGCCTTGGGTTAAGAATTATAAGGGCGAATGGTCTATGGGCTATCAACGACCTTACTATTTTGTGAAGTATATTTGGATCGATCAAGTGTTAAAACAGAAGATGGGTTTTTAAAGTAAAAAAGCCCTCACCCCGAGGGGGTGAAGGCCTTAAAAAATCCTATATCAAAGGATGATTACTTAGGAGCTTCCTCCATTTTTTCTTGAACAAAGTCAGCGCAATCGGGATATTTGGAAACCAGTTTTTGTTCTAATTTCTTCAGGCACTTCTCTTTTTGTTCTTTCTTAGGTTTACGTACACAGCCATCAAAGTCCTTTTTGTAAGGATTCAGCATTCTTTCACACTTGGCATGCTTATCATTTCTTTGGTGACGGTTGTTTCTCTCATGGCGCTGATTTTTATCATTGCGCTCTGCTTTTTGATGTTTCCCTTTCCGGTGCATGGCTCTGCCCATATTGTCTTTCATATGTCTGATCTGATCGTTGATGGCTGGAGCACATTTAGGGAATTGCCCAATCATCTCATTGCTGACTTTATCAAGACAAGAAAATCTCTTTTCAGGCTGCTTAAACTTCTTACAACCACGAACTTTTTTATGAACCAGCTTAGAAACTTTACGGCACTCACCATGTTGTTTGATGCCTTTGTCTCCTTTGGGGTCTTTATTTTTATGTCTACGTCCCACATGCTTTCTTTTACGTTCTGGGTGTCTAGGTGGTTGACCATCAATGGATTCTCTGACCTTATCATCGATTTCTTTTGCACATTCTGGATGTTCAGCGGTGGCTTTTTGTCCAAGCTTATTGAAACAAGCTTTTCTCTTGCCATCATCCTTGATACGCATACATTTATCAGCTTCTGGAGCAAACTTTTGGAAGATAGGCTCACATTTTCCGCCAGGACCTTTGGGTGGCTCATGCCTGTCACCTTTACGTGGTGGATGCTTTGGTCTTTTATGGGGTCTCTTATGAGGCTTTTTACCTTTATGAGGTCGCTTCATTTCTGGCTTATGAGGCTTTTTAATCTCTTTGACACAGATCTTATCACGACACGCCACGGCAGCAGCATTCCGACACTTTAAAAACTCTGGTGGCTTACTTTCATCACACTCAGACTCATTCAAACATTTAGTCGCCTCTCTAATAAGCTCTCGCCCTTCAGAGGTGTTATATTTACAATTTTTGAAGCCGCCGGGTCTGGGAATCAGTTTAGCGGGAAAGCTTAAGGCCACACTGCTGGCAAGAAAGACACTAAGTACAAGAAACAACTTAAAAAACTTCATAACACCTCCTAATAAAAATGAAAAAATTGGTATTAGTTAATTCTTAATTTTTTCCCATAACCCATTGCATCGACCTCTTTTATTTATCCTTAAGAAAAGTCAATTTGGTTTATAAAAACAGATAGGTAGAAAGCTCCTAATCTTTCTTACGATTAAGAACAAATCTCTCCACTGTTTTTCCAATGAAAAAACTAAGAAAACATAAACCTATAAAAATGGCAGAGAGCTGTCTCATCCAAACTTCGAAATGCTCATTTTGCCAAGTTAAAAGAAATACCAGAGTTAAACCGAGGGCTATTAGAATAATAATTTCTGCCAGGGATTGACCAATCCAGGATGCAGCGGGAGGCTTAGTTTCAACTTCTTTATTTTGAATAGATGTAGTTTGAGACCGATTCTCTTCTTCTTCATTCTCATCCTCATCAAACCATCTTGGGATTAATACGACGGGGCTATCAGCTGGTTTGTTAACAATGCCGGTTTCAGTTACTAGTTTTTCAGCTATTTGGGCGTAAAGAGCTTCCGTCTTCTCGTCTCTTTCTACAAATCCATAGAAACTTTTGATCTCTTCGGGAATAGACCCAGCGATCATATTAAAAAAAGCCGACCAATCGAGAATGGGCAGTGTGAAGGTGGAGACGCTCGATTCTTCGATGGTTTGTCCTTTGTGCACCAGCAGGATGATTCCGACTCCGCCATCACTTTTCCTCACTTCTCGAATCAGAGTGAGACCATCCATCACCGGCATATCCAGGTCGGTGATTATAAGATGAAAGTTCTCTTGGTGCAGGCAGTAAAGGGCTTTCGATCCATCACTGGCAAACTGAATATCTACATTGAGCAGGTGAAAGTGCTTCTCTATTTTGGCAATGGTTTTGGGCGCATTGTTTTCATCATTAGAGACATAGAGGATGTTAAAAACATTATCCATGATTGATTTATCCCTTGCTCGATTGCAATTTAGCTAAAGCCTTGGTGGTGTCCGTGAGTCTTCGGGCGATAATCTGAAACATATCATGCATCCGGGTGGGATGTTTGTACATCACTGATAGAAAGTTACTGCGGTCAAAAGCTACACAGGAACAAGGACTCACCGCAATGATAGAGGCGGTTCTTTCATCGTTTGTGACAAGACCCATCTCTCCCAGTAAAGATCCGGTTCCTAATCTGACAATACTCACATAAGAGTCTTCAGTGAGTTTAATTACTTCCACCTCGCCAGATTCAACAATAAAGGCGGAGGTCCCTTTTTCACCTTCCCTGATGATCACTTCGCCCGGTTCAAAAATCACTCGGTAGAAGGTTTCTTGAAACCTGAGAATTTCTCGGTCTTTAAAAAGGGAGAGGTACTCATCATAAAACTTCTCAATATCCACTGCCATGGGTTTCACTTCGGAGTTAAAAATGTCCGAAAAAATTTGCTCCCCAATTTCATAGAAAGAAAACTTGGGTAGAATGTCCCATAAGGGAGGAGAGGCCAGGAGGAAAACATATTTTCCCTTGCGATTAAAAATAGAAATCAGCAGACTGCGTAGCAGGGATTCCATTAGCAGGGAGTTACCCGCTACCTCTTTGAGAAACACCACCATGTCGATCAGATAGACAGTGCCTTTAACGTTTTTGACGCTTTCACTAAAATCATAGAGGGAATTGATTCCATCATCATTTTGCTGATAGTGAATGGCTCTGATGTTGGCCACTGCTTTTCCGTGCTGCAGGGCAACTACATTAATGGTGTTGGGAAAAACATCATAGTGGTTGGAGACCTTTTTGCTTTGGCGAAAGAGTCGGTTGACTTTACGATCTTGCTCCACTAAGGCATCATAACGAACCGCTAATGCGTATTCCATTTCACGGCTACTGGTGGCTTCTTTTATAACGTAAGACACGAAGAATCCTTTTTAATTCTGGGAATTTCTAATCTTAAAATAATAACCGATTTTGATTAAGAGGGGTACCTAAAACCATAATACTAAGAACATTTTATAAATTACCAGAGGGTTTGGATGTGCTAAGATTCTACTTATGAAAATATTACTATTAATGCTTACTATTATAGCACCATCACTTCGAGGGGATCCGCTTATAAATCATATCGAGCGTGGTCTAAAATCTAACTTTGATATGCAGGCAGAAAAATACAAAAGGCAGAACCTACATGATGAGGGAGAAAATGCCTTTTATAATTTTTTTCCACCCTTGGAACTTTCCGCCAGCAAGAACTTTTCCTACAGCGTCGATCATTCAGTTGATACCCCAGCCACCTCCACTTGGAGCGAATCTTTGGGGGTATCATCGAGTCTGACCCTCTATGATAATGGTAGAAGATGGAGGGATTATAAACAGGGTAAGGTGGAACGGCAGATGGATCAAATAGCTAGCGATGAACGCATAGAAAATTATGTTATGCGAGTCATTGATGCCTATATGCAATATCAGCTGTTATTAAACCAACAGAAGATTTTGAAGCAAAACCATCAAAATGTAGAGTGGACCTATGATAAGTCTTTGGAGCTAGTGAAACTCGGAGCAAAAACCCCCTTAGAAACTTCCGATTTAGAAATTGAACTAGCCACCAGCAAGCGAGATCAGGAGGAGATGGCTCAAAGAGTGAGTATGGAAAGATCTAAGTATATTTTTCTGCTTGATCCTCATGCTTCGGTGTTAAGCATTCCGGTAGAAAATATCTTGCATTACACACCTTACTTTGTAAAAAGATACCGCTCTCATATGGATAAGATCGAGAAAGCGGGTGAGTTGGATTTGACTCATAACCTCTCCGAACGACAGAGCCAACTACAGAAGTGGGTGGCTACCAGCTCACTAGCGGGAGCGGAGCGTGATTTCTGGCCAGAGATCACCGCGCGGGTGAGTTATGATCTTAACTTATCTTCTTATATTGGTGAGAGTGAAGGCCCCACCCAAGACCTCGGGGCCAGTTTAGGACTCGGTTGGAAATTTTTTGATTGGGGAAAAGACTTAAGGTCTCTAAAAATCAAAAGACGTAATTTAATGATGAGTGCTTTAGAAAGTAGAAAAACGGCCTTTAATCTCAAACTCGAAGCTAAAAATCTTGTAAATAATTTAAAGAACTTGCGTCAGAGTATTAAGATCACCCAGATGATCGTTAATAAATCCAAACGCAATTTAGAGTCTAACCGGGCTCTTTATAGCCTTGGAAAAATCACTCGCTTTGAGCTGCAAACCGCAGGTAACCGACTCTTTCAATCTCATAATGAATTGGCTAGCCGGATGGTGAATCTCTATACTCTCTATGCACAGATACTGCTTATGGAAGGTAAAACCCTTAAACCTTAGCGCTTAAGTGACTAGTTGATTAAGAAACTTTTTCGACCCCACCTCTAGATGATCAAAGAGATAAAACATAATTGGCACTAAAATCAAAGTAATGATAGTGGAAAAGAGCATGCCGCTGATGATACAGATACCAAGGGTAGCATAAGGAATACCCATGATAGTTGATTGACCTAAGGCCACTGGCAAGAGTCCACAAATGGTGGTGCAGCTAGTCATAAATACAGCGGTGATGCGTTGACTGCAGCCGGAGGCAATGGCATCATTTATTTTTAATCCTTGCGACCTTAAATTGATAATCACATCGATTAAAATGATGGCGTTATTCACCACCACTCCCACCAGAATAATAAGACCCAATCGAGCCATTGGGTCTAAATCAAAGTCAAAAGCGTAGAGACCTGTTACTCCAAAAATAATAGCAAGAGGAACGGTAAATAAAATGGCAAAGGGAAGCAGGATAGACTCAAATAAACTGGCTAAGATGAGGTAAATAAAAAAGACAGCGAGAATAATAACGAACTGTCCCCGTTGTTTCATGGCAAGGATTTTGGCGAGGATATCACTTTTTTTAACTCCGTAACCTTTGGGGTAGGGGTAATCTGCTAATAAATCTTTTATATCTCTTCGGGTGTATCTTAGATCTTGCTTAGAATAGCTCTCATCAAAATAGACAAAGAGTCTCATCTCAGAGAGACTATTTTCCCTGTTGATGGAGTTAATGGTTTTTTGCGGAACCAATTCCCCCAGAGAATTGAGCGGGAAAAATTGATTGCCGATAGAGATTTTTAGCTCCGCCAGTCGACTCGATTCCCAACCCTTACTGTGAAATGAGGGGAGGATTTGAGCGTTTAATTCAATTTGCTTGTTTTCATGTGATAGATTCGGTACCCCATACTTCCGGGTGAGACCTGAGAGGTTTTTTCTTAAGTCGTCGAGTTTGATGCCGGCGGTTTGCAGTGCATTTTCGTCGGGAACAAATTGGAAGGTGAGTCGCCCTCTCTCCTCGGCCATACTGTTCACATAGAGCACTCCCTCCACCTGTTCAATCTCGGCTCCGATTTGAGCCAGAAGGGTTTCTAAATGACTCACTTTGGGTCCGGTGAATGCATAACTTTTCTTAGGTGTTTTGGCGGAAAAACCCCCAGCGGATTCATAATCCACTTCCACCCCCACACCTGGGGATTTACTGGCTTTAAATAAAGCTTCTTTAATAGCCTCTTTGGCTTTTTGTCTTTGCAGATTTCGGCTCTCTTTGGGGGAATATTTCGGATAGATCTGAAAGGACGCGTTGCCTTGACTTTTACTGTATTCTGCAATGATAAAGTTGATTCCCAAAGACTCTCTTTGGGTGAGCCAAAACTTTTCCATCCTTTTGAAACTTCGACTTTTCTCTGATTCATTGAGCTCCGAGTTAAATTGCAAGGAGACATTGATAAAGGGTTCAGGGGGGGATTCAATGTCCACCTCTTCGATGTCTTTCACCTTGGTAAAAAGGAGAAAGAGCAGGCTGATGGTCACCAAAAAAGTGGATGCTTTATGACGGGTGATCCATTTAAAAAGCGGGAAGAAGAATTGTCCACTCTTTTCATTTTCTTTGCGGGCTTTTACATTCACCGTACTGCCAATGGGAACAAATAAAAGAGCCACCACATAAGAGGCGATGAGGCTAAATACGACTGGCATCTGAAAAGATTTTAAAAGCATGGTGAAGGTGTCAGCCCCTTCCAAAAAGACCGCAGGGAGAAAAATAATAATGGTGGTGCAGGTGGACATAAAAAGCGGCATGGCCACATCCTTAGCCCCTAAGGAGGCGGCCAGCCACTTTTCATCTCCCTGATTAATCCGCTGGTAAATCCTTTCAACCACTACAATCGCATTATCAACAATGAGTCCAATCGCTAGGATGAGTCCAGATAGGGTAATCATATTGAGTGTTTTACCAGTGATATGGAGCAGGGAGATCACCACCAACAAACTCACTGGAATAGCTAATGTAATAATCAAGGTGGGAGTCATCTTTCTAAGAAAGATATACACCACCATAAAGGTAATAATGATGGCTAAGTAGAGAGATTCAAAGACTCCTCCCATAGCCTTTTTGAGAGTTTTGGATCGATTTAAAATGGTCTCGAATTCCACTTTGGAAAGGAGGGTGGGCTCTTTTTTTAAAGAACTAATTCGTTTGCTTACTGCCTCATTCACCGCAAAAAGGTTGGCTTCATCTTTCTTAAAAACTTCTAAAAATATAGAGGGCTGTCCATTTTTATGGAGAATCCCTAACTGCTCTCCTTTTAAAAGTTGGTGTTTGGAGATATGCCTTAGCCGAGTTTCCGATCCCTTTTTAATATTTTTATTAAGGAGAGAGCTCCACTTGTTATCAGTAATCTTAGTCCTTACTGGTGTTTTATAAAGAGCCGATCTTAAGTTGGTGCTCCCTAATGAACTCTGATCAAAAGTGGCATTAAAAATATCGGTGAGTTCACCACTTTTTACCTGATGAGCATCCAACATCTCTTTGGTGAGTTGCATCTCAATTTGACTGTTCTGAATGCCCCGAATTTGAATTTTAGCGATGCCTGGGAGCTGGAGAAAAACTCTTTTTAACTGATTGGAGAGTTCATTGGCATTACTCTTGGGCGGGAGGGTGAGAGCAAAAACCATCAGGGGGGCCGCATCGGGATTGAACTTATAAACACTCATATCTTGAGTTTTAATATCTTCTCTCGTTGCTCCAAAATCTTGCAGGGCTTCCGTCACTTGAAAGTGAGCGGTGTCCATTTCGGTGCCGGGTTTGAAAGAGACAAAGAAGGAGCAGTCTTGCATGGAGGTGGTGGTTTTGATCTCTTTGATATTGCTTACGGTGCGAAGGGTTTTTTCCAGGGGAATGGTGAGGTTGGTTTCAATGTAGGAAACCTCAGCTGTGACAGGGGCGTTCACTTTTACATAGAGAAAGGGGGAAACAGACTCTTTGGGCATCACCTCCACCGGTATTTTACTGTAAGAGATAATACTAATGGTTAAAACCACTACCAGGAGTAACATCAGTGAAAAAGCTTTTTGGCGGATGAGCCACACTAGAAAATTTTGATCATTTTGCATAATCTTTTTTCCTAGTAAAAAGACTGTATATCAAAGGCACGGCGAGTAAGGTCAATATAGTAGAACTAATTAATCCTCCGATCACCGTGATGGCCAGGGGGGCTCTCATCGCCGCGCCACTGCCAAAGGAAATAGCCATGGGAATTAAACCGATAATGGTGGTTAAAGCGGTCATCAGAATGGGGCGAAGTCGATTGCAGGCGGCACTGGTGACCGCTAATTGAAACTCCATTCCTTCCCGGATATTTTGATTAATACTATCCACTAACACAATGGAGGTGTTCACACTAATACCAGCTAAAATCACAAAACCCACCAACACCAAAGCCGAAACCGCCGTGCCGGTAAGACCTAAAATAAGGTAAACACCAATGATACAAAGTGGTACTGCAATAAGGATAATGAGCGGTTGCACCAGGTTTTCAAATTGACTGGCCAGCAGTAAATAGATCAGAAAAATGGAAAGAATTAAGGCAAAGAGCATACTCTGTTGGCTCTTTTGTCGCTCTTGATCCTGTCCTCCCATCTGCCATTTGGCATCTTTGGGGAGAGCCGTAGCTAAAATATTTTTTATGTCCGTGGAAGCTTTGTCTAATGAGGTATTATGGAGATCTGCCGTGAGAACAGCCACTCTGCGGCCATTACTGTGATTTATCTGAGCCATATAAGTTGACAGTTCGATTTTTGCCACCTGTGATAGCGGTATAGGGATTTCACTTTCCCCCACGATGCTAAAGTTTTTAACCGCTTGTAGGCTGTTCATAAATGACGTTCCATTGACTGCTATGGGCAGTATGTTGTTTTTAATTTTTAGTTGTGAAGAGTTTTTCCCCATGATCAAAAGAGCCAATTGACTCTGATACATAGAGTGATCGAGTCCATACTGTCTTAATTTATCTGGATCAAAAGTAATGAGAACTTCGGTAAAATCACCCTTTAAACTTCCTTCCAATCCTTGTAGTGATTTTAAAGTCTCTAGAGAGGTAAAAGCTTTCTGGTACATCTTGCGCAATACTTTAAACTCATCCGCAAATATTTCGATTACAATGGGCTTACTGCTGGAAATCATACTTTCTACAATCCGGCTGCTCTTGAGACCGGGGATTTGGGAGAGCAAATATTGAATGGACTTATCGGTATGTTTAATTTCTAATGGTGTGAGTCCATCGTGTAATAGGCACATGAGTGAGCTGCGATGACTTCCTCCTCGACCAATGATGGATGTGATGGTTTTCACCCCTTTTAACTTCATTAATTTTTGCTCTAAACGGGAGATCTCTCTTTCATTGCTGGTGACCGTGACTCCTGCTCGAAACTCCATTTGGTAGTTCAGCTTACTCACTTGGTCACTGGGAAAGAGTTCTGCTCCTTTGTAGTAAAAGCCAATTAAGGTGGCAAAAAAAGTACCAAATACCAGAGTGAGAGGAAGGGTGTACTTTTCTAAATAACGATTTAAAAATCTCTGATAATAGGTTTTCATTTTGTCTAAAGTTTGGTTCACCGAGTTGATGATGGGGAGAGAAGACCATTCGATCATTAACACCACTAAATTAATTAAACTTTTGAGAAGCCAAACCACCCCCTGCATGAGAAAGCTCACACCGGCCGTTAAACACCACTTCATTACTTTTAAAGAAAATAAAATACTGTACAGTGGATACCACAATAGGGAGGAATTATACTTTTTGAGACACGAAGCCACCAGATCATCAGGGAGAAAAAAGGCACTCAAAAAACCTTCCTCTTCAATGACATCATCTGGATCAGTGATACTGGAAAGGGTGGGAATCAAAAGTAGCGCCACAAACAGGGAGGAGGTGAGTGAGTAAACTACCGTAAGAGAAATATCTTTAAAGAGTTGGCCAATCATTCCTTCTACAAATATTAACGGAGCAAATACAGCCACGGTGGTGAGGGTGGAAGCCACAATGGCCGATGATACCGTCTTCGTTCCCCAAATCACTGCCTGGGTTTTATCCTTCATCTGCATCTTCATTTTGCTGATGTTTTCCAGCACGACAATGGCGTTGTCCACCAGCATTCCCACTCCGAGAGCGAGTCCTCCTAAGGACATAAGATTAAAAGAGACCCCGGTGAAGTACATTAAAATCATGGTGATCATAATGGACATAGGGATGGAGAGGGTCACAATAAAGGTGGGTCCCATGTTCTGTAAAAACAGATAGATGATGATGGAAGCGAGTATTCCTCCACTGATCACGGTGCTCACCACATTGTCGATAGAACTTTTAATCTCATCTCCTTGGTTGATGAGAACCGCTTGATCCAAATCCATATTATTGGACATAAAATTTGCAAAGACCTTCTTAATACCTGCAATCACCTCCACCGTATTGGCTTCTGCCTCTTTTTTAACTTCTAACACCAAACTGCTGTTGCCATTCAGGTGAGTTCTTACTGCACTCTTTCTTAAAACTTTGGTGACCTCTGCCACATCCATTAAGCGCAGTTTCCCCTTTTCTGCCTTCAAAACAATATTTTCAATATCGGAAACCGATCGGAGTTTTTTGATAAAACGGATAGAAACAGAACGTTTATTATGTCTGATAGTTCCAGCGTTGACGCTCTTATTTTGCTCTAAAATCATTTCAGGAAGGGAGGTTATATCCACCCCCAAGGCGGCGCATTTGATGGGATCAGGAGTCACAATAATCTCTTCCGATGAGGTGCCAAATAGGTTCACCACCGCCACTCCATCCTGCGACTCTAGCTTAACCACTAGAGTATCTCTGATATAGGAGGCCAGCTCTAAATCCGACATTTTGCTTTTGGAATTGGGGGTAATGGCCGCTTGAAAAATTGGTAAACTGCTGGGATTAAATCTGACAATCCTTGGCCGAGTCACCCCTTCCGGCCAATCCAGATCATTCAATTTTTCTCTAATTTCGGAGATGGTTTGGCGAATAGAAATGTTGGAGCTGAATTTCAAAAAGACGGTGGATTGCCCCACTTCCGAAACTGACTGTACATCGTAAAGTCCCGCCTGGGTGCTCACAGACTCTTCGATCGGAGTGGTGATTTTTCCTTCCACTTCAGAGGGTGAAGCCCCCTTGTACTTGGTGATAATAGAAAATTCGGGGCTGGTCAAAGGAGGTAATAGCCGCATCTTAATTTTTGAGATAGATATTAAGCCCAGCACGGTTAAACCGAGGCAGAGCATTAATACAGTAACTGGGCGTCTAACAGCAAATTCACTCATTTTCAGTTATAACCTTTACTTTCATGTTGTCTCTTAAGGTTTGCTGTCCCTTCACCACCACTTGATCCTCAGGATAAACTTCTGATTTGACTTCGGTGTAGTTTTCATCAGAGATCCCTAAAGAGGGAAATACCTGCACCACCTCAGAAGATCCATCCAGTTTTTCTTGTACCAAGAAAAGGCTCTTCATCTCTTCCTGCACCACAAAGGCATGGTTTAGAACCAAAGTGATCTTATCTTTTTGTACTGTTGTTATCTGCACTTTCGCATACATACCCGGTTGCCAGGAGGCGGGGGGCTGATCGATCCAAATGCCGATTTTAATGGTTCCGGTTTTGGGATCGGTGATAGGGGAAATGGTATCAATTGTCCCCAATGCTCTCTCTTCCCCTACCTTCGTGGGTCTTATTAGCCAGACTTCGGTTTCATAATCCAAAGAAGAGGCTAAAGATTGAGGAACATAAATTTCACAGAGCAGTTTGGATGAATCCACCACCAAAATACTTTGCTTATCGGGTTTGGAAATGTAATCACCCAACTTAAGATTTTGCTCAGCTATCGTCCCAGCAATAGGACTTCGAATCTCTGTTTTATCATTTTCCAAAGCCTCAATCTTACGATGCAATTGGGTGACTCTGAGCTGAAGCTTTTTCTGCTCTAACTCTCTTTTGGAGACAAAGTTTTTACGTGCGAGGTTCTGGGTGAGTAAGAAGTCGCTGTTGGTAATTTTGAACTGCAAATCGGCCAACTCTTTTTTTAGTTTTTTCAGCCGAGAGTGGAGGCTGACTAGCAGCTGCCCTTGTTTTACTTCGTCACCCACATAGACGTGAACTTTTTTAACTCTGGCTTTCTCCATCGGAAGAATCTTAACCTGTTTCCAGGGCTGAATAGTGGTGTAGGTGTGAAAGTAATTTTTTATACTTCCCTCTAAAGCCCGCGCCGTTTTCACTGGGGTTATATCTTCTTTTGTCACCTTTTTGATCTCTTTGGCCATCTGCTCCTCTTTCTTAAAGAGGGAGGAGACCTTTTCTTTTAAAGCCATTTCATCACCGAGATAGGCAATGAGGGCGACGCCGATAAGGGTTAGGATAACTTTTAGATAGAAATTCATAGAACCTCCTCAGAGGTAGGGAAAGTGAGATATTTTATTGATTTTTAATAATTTTATCAGATTGGGAGGATGGGAACAAACTTCAATTCATACAAATACCAAAGTCCCAATTGAGCCTTAATTTAAATGGGGAGTTTGGTATTTCCAGAAAGCTTTTGGTATCCGCTTCAGGGTTGCCTTCATGAACTCTTCCTGAACTGATTCCATTGGCTTTTTGGCATTTCGATAATGGGACCGCTCTAAAGAGTTTATTATTAGTGATTTGCATGCATCGATCTTTTTTCTTAAAGTAAAGATAGACTCGCCCATCTACACCGAGACGCAAGAGATTGTTCCAACTCGGGTAACATGGGTCATCCGAGTTAAACTTATCTACCTTTTTAGAGTTATTAGATTCAACTGTTAAACAATGAGCGCACCCTGCTATAAGGTAATTTTTATCAACTACTACCGGACCAGCGCTGGAATTCAAAATGGGATTTCCTTTAGAATTAAAACCTAAAACTCCTCCATGTATTAAAGCTCCTACATGAGTGTGGCCAACTTCATCTCGTGGACCTCGATAAGATAGAATCATAGGAGCTAGTTTAGTTTTATCCTTCGAAGATAGCTGACCTTTGACTTTAAGGTGAACTAAGACTTCATTGTCTATATCCTTACCGATGGACTGATAAGTGACTACCACCTTATCTCTTTTTGCTTTTGGGTTGAGATCCAAGGACATGATTAGGCAATTGCTCTTTCCTTTGCATTCCAAAATGAGAGGAGGAGTCGTTTTCTCCTTAGCTAAAATAGGGATTGAGATGAGAGAAAGGAGTAGGGTTATTCTAAAATACATGTTTTCTCGCTTTGTTATATGTTTCTATTGTTGTATATCCTGTCAAAACTTGTCTGTCATGTGAAATGATAACTGTGCGCCAGAAAAGTAATCCGACTTTTAATGCGCACAGTTCTTTATTTAAGGAAGAATCCCTGATAGGATGCACACGGTAATTTTAACTCTTTAATAGAACCCTAAAGGTCTTTCTATGCTATATAATAAAATTTGGATGTTCGCACTTCCTCTGTTATTTAATCTTTTGCTCAGTGGGGTCATGTATTATTGGCGACTCGCCTACCTCCTCAATGTGCCAAAGCGCCTTATTCCCCAGAAAACCTGGATTCACATTGCCTCTTACTCTTTTTGGCAAGATCTTCTCATTATCGCCTCTATCATTCCGATTTTCTTTTTGCTTTTCAGCTTTATTAAATTCAAAGTTGCTAATAAAGACTTAAGGAAGAAGCTTAAGGTCGGTCTCTATACATTCAGCTATTTATTTTTAATCTACTTTTTATTCATTCGAGCTGCTGATTTAATTTACTTCTTTTACTCAGGTAAACATCTTGACCTGATGCTCTTTCAACATATTGCGGGCTCTAGTTTCCACGTGTCAAAGGGGCTAGCTTTTGCATTAGGAGGGCTGTTCCTTCTCATTATGATCTGTTCTTTCTTGCTCTATTTTTATTTTAAAACTTTAAATAAGTTTTTTCGATTTAAGCAATCTCTTGTACATCTAGCTGTCCTTTTTACTTGCAGCGGAACCGCCGCTTATTATTTTCATAATCTCTCCATCAAAACCCCTCATGGGCGAGGTGAATTTTGGATTGAAACTGTCACCACACGGGAGGCGGTCAGTATTTTTCCCGAAATTGAAGTTTGGACCAATGCCATAGCTCCACTTTTAGTTCAAAGTAAAAACTACAAGGCGGGTGATCTCCCTCCGATACTTGCTAAGAAACTGCAAAGCTTTGGCTTGCAAATCGATGAGAAAGCCCGGCTTCCTTTTAAAAAGGAGAAGGTTTTTTCAAAACCCCACCCTTTTAAAAAGATCAAAGAGGGGAAACCCAATTTTATCATCCTCTATTTCGAATCGCTGCCGGCAGACTTAATGAATGTATACGGGCATCCACTGCCCAAGCTCACCCCTTATTTTGATGAAATGAGTCAGATTTCTTACGTGGTGGAGGATTTTTTCAACTCTTCCACCCCCACCTTTAATGGTATTTTAAGCAGCCTTTGTTCTGTCTATCCTACTATGCATGGGTTGAGTGACCGTAAAGCCATTCCCAATCTTCCTAAGCTGATGTGTTTTCCTTCTATCATGGGGGAAAGAGGATGGGATACCGTCTTTATAAGGGAGATTTCCAAGAAGTATGCCAGTATGGACAGAATGTTGTCCCACATAGGATTTTCCACTGTTTTGGATATGCATGACATTCAAAAACTCTTGAAGGAAAAGCACAAACATTGGTGGGGTTATTCGGATCATCAGAACTTTCGTTTTTTAGTTGAGAAACTAAAAAGAAAGGACTTTAAAGAGCCTTTTATGGTGAGTTTAACCACCGTTGATACCCATGTTCCCTTTCGTCTCCCTTCCGATGGAAAAGCCTATAAGAAAAATGCCAATAAAGTCATCAATACTGTCTACAATGCGGATCATGCCTTTGGCGTGTTCTGGAAGTATTTTAAAGAATCTCCCTACTTTGAAAATACAATTTTGATGGTTATGGCGGATCATACTTTATTTCCGGGTAAAGAACATGCCAACGCTCGAAGCCAAAATATCACCATGCGCTATTATGATCGTATTCCATTGATAATTTATAATCCCTTTCATGAGATGGTGGGCCGCAAAAAAGTTATGTCTGGTCAGGTGGATTTACTGCCCTCTTTACTTCATCTACTAGATATCAATGTTGCTAACTCTTTCGAGGGACAAAGTATTTTTGAAGATCGCTCTAAGTATACCAATCTCCTTGGTGTTCATGAATTTCACTTGAACATTAATCAACTCATCAAAGGCAAAAGGGTCGAAGATAACTTCCTTTTAAATCATGTGATGAACCAGTGTGATTTGGATCAAGTGGATCACTCCCAGCCTCATCTTACCAGGTGTGAGTATTATATGTTTTATAGGTGGAAAATGGCTCTTCGTCAGCAAAATAGACTTTGGCAATAAAGATCGGAAGATCCCAGGAATAAGAAATTAGAGCATGCCTATGTAAATGAAACTAGTTTTTGTTGTTGGGCTAGAGTGTGCTACTCTGGCTGAACTACAGTTTAAGGATGAGAAGATGAAAAAAGTGTTTAATTTGGCCCTCTGTATATCTCTTTTGATAGCGGGGTTTTTTAAGTGTACCACAGCTCGAAAAACTTCAGATCTGTCTGCCAGCAAAGAAGTGGTGGTGCTGATTCATGGCTTTGGACGCAGTAATTGGGCTTTAAGAAAGCTCGCCTCTCGCCTGGAAATGGCTAATTATCACACGGTGCGAGTGGGTTATGGTTCTTTCTTTCAAAATATCAATGAAATCCAAAAAGAGGTTTTTGAGCAAATCGATGAATGCTGTGCTCATCTCTCCACTAAAGTTCATTTTGTAGGTCACTCCTTAGGAGGTTTGTTAATCCGATCCTATTTAGGGGACCATGAAGTGATGCACCTGGGAAATGTTGTTTTACTGGGAAGTCCTAATCAAGGAACGGAAATGGTGGAGTACCTAAAAGACAGATGGTGGTTTTCTTTTTTGGGTCCCACTGCTTTACAATTAGGTTCTAAGGAATCACCCTTTTTGCAAACCCTCAAACCTCCTTATTATAACTTAGGTGTGATTGCGGGTAATAAAGAGAGAGAGGGTTTTGAACACGTGCTACCAGGAGCCGATGATGGTCTGGTTAGAGTGGAGTCGACTAAAGTGAAAGGTATGAAGGACTTTCTTTTATTGCCCGTGAGTCATACCAGAATGCGCTATGATTTGAGAGTTGCAGATAATACCATTTTCTTTTTAAAAAATAGAAGGTTTCGTGATGTGAATAGTGATTGACCCCTACCGGCCTCTCTGTAAGAATAGAAAAAAGCTGTGAAGAATTTAATCTAATAAAGGGATGATAATGGGAATCTTTCAAATCATTAATTTTAAAACAGTTATTATTTCAGTTTTAGCCTGCCTATCAACTTACCTATGTATTAAGTACAATATTAAAGCAGACTATCCACTTGCCTTAGTAGCTACTGCCGTCATTTTCCCCATTGTTTTTTCTATCAATGGGGCTTATAAAAGAAGAGAGAAGGCCCTCTCAGACTATGCGGTTATAAAATCTCATGGTCGGGCTATTTATCTGGCAGCCAAACATTGGGGGCCTGACCCAAAACCGGAATCAATTAACAAAGGGAAAACCATACTGGCGGAAATACTCTTTTCTTGTCGGGATCTGTTATCTGGGACTGTGGCCGAGGCCAAACAAAATGAGAAGAAGGTGTATGAGAAGTTTGCAGATTTCTCAAGCTTCATTCGTGACGATATCAGAACCGCTGGACTGGCTGGAGGAGAAGTTTCTAGAGCGAATCAATATTTTAGTAAGATGCTCAACTCTTTTGAAAGTATTAAAAATATATTTTACTACCGAACTCCTCGAACCCTTAGAACTTTTAGTACCATATTTATCACCGTACTTCCGATCCTCTATGGACCTTATTTTGCAAATGAAGCTACTAATTACTCTAGGTACGTAACCTATGTTTTACCCACTTTGTTCACTCTGGTCTTAGTCAGTCTTTCCAATATTCAAGAGCATCTCGAAAATCCATTTGATGGAGTGGGGGAAGACGATATCAATTTTAATGTGGAAGAGTTCCTGGAGAATCTGTAGATAGCCCATTCAAAAGTAAATCTCTCCGTTGTAGGAGAATTCCTACTTTTTCAACGCCAATTAAAGGAGACAAAGATGTCTTCAATTCACTCTCTTTTAAGGCTTTTAATCTTTCTATAAAAAAAGAGGAGTTGCTCGCTGCCCGGATTTGATCTTGGAGGGGTTTGATTTCACCCACTTCGGGCAGAGTACTTGAAAAATCGAAAGAGTAACCATGATCGATGGCAATTTGTTTACCGGAAGGGAGAATCAGATAGTTCTCATTATGGCGATCGGTGTTGGCAATTAAGAAGTCAAGTATACTGAGCTCTAAAGATAGCGGCGGAGATCCTTTTTCATCCGCCCTAATACCATCTTTTATGAAAAACTGAAGGGAGCCAGTTTTGCCATCGAGGGCTCTTTCGATGGTGATGGGAACGATGGAAAATCCGAGACTTTGATCTAATAAATAGGTAGCCACTTCGGATCTTACCTGGGATCCATCGTTAAGAGAGGGTTTGAATATGGCGACCACCCCTCCTTCTAATAAAACAATAAATACCTGATTGGATGTATTGATCTGTAATTGAACCTGGGCCAGTATTTTATGTTCCGTCAGTTTTTGCTGCAACGCCTGTCGGCTGATTTTGCTTTGACTCGAAGGGGGGGCTTCTAAAATTTGACGCATTTCATCTTGTAATTTGCTGGTTTTTTCATAAAGCAGGGGATTATTTACCTTGGTAACAACAGCGCTTAAAAATGTTTCAGAGCAACTCCCAGCAGGTAGTTTCTCAGTGAATAGAAAGAAAAATAGAACTAAATTGATAAACAGAAAATGTTTCATTTGCATGCCGGAGTGGAAAGACAATCTGCATCACCACAGTCGGCATACCCATCTCCATCGTTATCTTTTCCATCATCACAAATGGATTCACAGGTCATGCCCATGGGGCAGGACGGACCACTATTAGGCATAGGTTTCGGAGTAGAGTAGGGGGATTTTTGCGATTTATCATAGGTATCCATATCATTACTACTTTCCTGTTTAACCGGGCCTACCGCATCGAATTCCACTTCATCAAACAAATTAGGAATATCGGTTTTCCCTTTAGGGATTTGATCCGCAGTGAGACCATCAGAATTTTTAAACAGTTCTAAGAAGGGGGAGAGTTTTTTTGCTTCCTCTTCAGTGAGAGATAGAAAAGTCGCTGGATCAAAAGAGGAGGCATTTTCAAAAAAGTCGGCTACAAAGCTGCATTTTTCATGAGTGACATCGTAGCTGAGTAAGAGCTGAGATTTACTGTCGACACAGTACCCTAAGTCAGGGGCTCCAGAACCGGGATCTTTGATAAAAGTGTAATAGGCCCCTTCTTTCCATGTTCCGGTGGTGAAATCAAATCCCCCTTTTCCTGCGATCACCTTGGAATTATGACCGGATTCATTCCACCCGGCCTTAAGTAAAAAGTGATCAGTTTCGAAGTTAATCAAAAGAATATGGCGAAAACCATAATTTTGTTTCTCACTGGAAGCCACAAATTGGTTGATGGCAAAGAGCTTGGCCTTTTCTTTCGATTTATCTAACTTCATCCAGCTTTGATAAACACTGGCTCCGCAAGTTTTGCACTTACCATCTCGTAAATTCCAAGGGAGAATCATATATTCCCCTTCTTCCTCCGCATTGGAATTAAGTAGATAGCCTCTGCTGGTTTTGAAATCGGTATAATGAAGATCGTAAGATGTGAGCATGTCGATAACATATTTACCCGGCTTTTCTGCCGTAATGGGTTTGTAATCATAATCCCTTTCGGCTTTGAGCACGATAGATTTGGGATCGATTTTGGTGGCCTTATCAGCCAACTTAAATCCTGCTTTAGCGGTGGTTTCAGCTTGAAAAATCAATCCCAGCAGTGAGTAGCTAGTGAATTCGTAAGCCAATCGACTGCTGATATTTGACTTTTCATTGGCTTTCTTTTGAGGGATGAATTCACTTCCTATTTTGTCTTTAATGGCATCTGGGCAGTAGTTGGCATAAGTGTTGTCCTTTTTCTTAAAGTCACTTTTTCCCCAACACTGAAAGGCAAACATTTTTTGAATACCCGGGTAGGAAATAGGTTTTCCAATATAAGACTGCAGGTAGTCGTCAGAGTTTTCTGTACTGCTTTGATTATCATTGCTATTGCCATTACTATTATTATTGCTGATATCAACAAGGTTAGATACCAATGGGAGGGCTAAAGTGGAAGCGCTGAGTTCATCAGGGTTCTCTTTTCCCGCTTCATTGATAGAGGGGAGGGAGGCTAAAGACATCTCAGTGGCATCTACGGGAATATCAATCGAAAGTACTAGAGTATCACTCGACTCCGTTTCTTCGCCTTGGTTATTGTTGTCCCCATCCTTATTAGAAGAAGTCTCATTTTTTATGGCGGGTTTTTCGGAGGAATCCTCATCTTGTTCTTCATCTTCTTTCGGGTTACAGGCTAAAAAAAGTGCTAAGATTAACCAAATCAAAGATAACTTCATTAAATACTCCTGTGATGTAGATTTATAAAGATGTGGTTCCTTTGGATTTGCAAAGTGAATCCAGATTGCGTGTGAAGTCCACATGGGAGTTTTCTGGTTCTACTACTTCGAAGCCTTTGATACACCTCACCACCACATTGGATGTGAGACAGTACTTTTCTTCTCCCAAGAACACATCGCTATAGAGAAGCAGGCATTTGGTACCGAATTTAGATCCACAACCACTTTGAGTGGTGTTACTGTCAAGTAGAATGGTATTCACTCGATCGGCCATGTTGTCAGGTTTGCCAGGATATAAACTGGCCACCTTAATAGTGTCGTCATTTCCTTTTACAAAAATGGCCAGACTAAAATAGGCATTGGCAAATCGACTGAGGTTCGACCCGGCGGTATTGTATAAGGTGGTGACCACCTCATGATAAAAATAATCCGACAAATTATAGATATCATTCTCGGTGGGGAGTCGCCACTCCGACCCTAGTTTTTCTTTGCAGATGTCCTTATCTGCCATCAATTGAGGTACAAAATAGGGTTTGGAGGTGAAATTCGAATAAGCGCAGTCGGCCACCTGAAGGTAGTTATCATTAAGCTCATCAGTAGTAAGATTATTGTTGTTATTATCTTGAACCTTTATATCATAGTCCAACTCAATACAGCTATCTCTGATGAAGTCGAAACTATAAATTTTCTCGGAAATCCACTCCTCTTTATTGGCATGATCATAGCCTCCTCCATCCCATTGTTGCATATATTTTATATCTGGAAAGAGAGGCGCAGATAAATACACACCATTGGTATTAATTTCTGGAGAAATGATTTTTGTTTCCTCATTTTTGATTAAAGCAAGTTTAGGGCTGATGGCCGAGGTAATCTTAGGGGAAGCTTGAGTGACATTTTTAAAGTCTATAACATGTTTTTTAGGTACAAAAATAGCGCCCGAATAAAGGAGGCGAGTGTCTTCATTTTGATTTACGGTCTGAATCGTACTCTGCGATGAGGGTTTGTCAGAAGATATCTCTGTAGAACTGGTTTCTTTACTTTTTTCCTCTTTATTTTGGGTGGTGTTTTTCTCCGAGGTATTGCTATTGGAATTATTTTGGGTAGTCACTTTTTCTTGCGCTGCCTTTTTACCTTCTTTAGCAGTAGGAGGAGTCACTTTACGGTGACTCGGCTTTTGAGTAGCTCCTGGGGAGCTGCAAGCAAGGGTGTGAAGGACCCATATCAGGGTTGAAAAGAGTATTGAAAGTTTCATGGATGTTTTCATAAAGAAAAGGATAAAACGTTTTGAGATGAGATACAAGTGTTTTAGCTAATTCTCAAACAAAGGAAGATAGATACTAAATAAAGTAGGATTGGCATCATTTTCTAGAACTAGATCCCCGCTCATCTCTCTCATTCTATTTCGACTGGTGTGCAGACCAATACCACTTCCCTTTTCTTTTGTTGTGCTTCCTCTGGTAAAGAGCTTTTTCTTTATATCGGGAGAAATCCCAGCTCCTTTGTCTGAAACGCTGATTTTACCATATACTTTGGATTTTTCTTCAAAGGTTCCTACTGTAAGTTCTATTTCCCCTGGCTTTGAAGGGTGTTGTGCATCGATCGCATTCTCAATTAAATTAACCAGGATTCTCATGAGGGCTCCTTGATTGCATTTTACTGGCAAAGAATTCTCTGGTTGGGTGAGTGAGATAGTAATTTCACTGTTCTTTTTAGTCAAATTACAAACCTTGATACTTCGTTGAGCCGCTTTATTTAAATCCACCACTTCTTGACTTACTTCTCGTGAATGTTTTCTCTTGGTAAGAACACTTTTGGATAATTCTTCAATTCGGAGGGCCGCTTTTATTATACCTTTTCCCATGGTTTCAACTTTGTCACTTTCCAATACTTTGGCATTGGCGTGGAGCATATCAGCATACATTTTTACCACGGTTAAGGGATTGCGCAAGTCGTGCATAATCTCTTGAGCTCTTGCGCCAAGGGAGCTCAAATGATCTAGATTTTCGTCCCTAATCTCTGTGAGCTGCTCGACTTCTTTGAGGAAATCCTCATCGGTCTGTCTATTTTTTATCCAAGACTGCCTTTTCGATAAAGCTCGGGTCATGGCAAAGAGCAGTTTTTTATCGCCCAAGGGTTTGAATATAAAATCAAGGGCTCCCTCTCGCATGGATTCAACTACTTTAAGGGTGGAGACCTCCTTACCAACCATTATAATGGGAATCAAAGAGTCTATGATTTTAGTATAGTAAAGGAGACTCAAACTGGAATCATCGGGAAGGGAGTACTCACATATAACGAGATCGATTTTATTTACCTGAAGACTTTGAATTGCTTCAGAGATATTTGAGGCGGTTAAGATCTGTTTAAAACCACTGCATTTAATTATTTCGGTGGTGTGAGTGAGGTCTTCTCTATGTCCATCTACAACTAAGATGGATTGGGATCGATCTTCTTTGAGGCGAATCTTATTGTTTTCTATCTCATTTTTAAGCAGCATATTTTATTGATTAGGACTTTCCTTTTCCTCCGCCGTTACCATTATTACCGGAGTTCCCGTTTCCTCCGCCGTTACCATTATTACCGGAGTTCCCGTTTCCTCCGCCGTTACCAT
>CAYFLR010000008.1:0-1112 GCA_964343805.1 uncultured bacterium
TTGTCTGTTATCACTTCCAAATGCCCGCCAAAATATATATTAAATAAGATGATGAAATGCCTATTGACTCGAATGGAACTTTGTTCTGGTGTGAGGTCCACTTTGATCCATCGGCCATCTGGAATTTGTAGAAGGAGTAATCTTTTAGTGATGGAGAGTGTATCTTCTGCAAATTGACTGTTTACAACTAATTTAGCTTGTCTTAAATTATCCCAATTATAAGTATAGCGTTTCCAGCGCGTATGAAAAAAAATGGAGCTTTTATTCATTTCCACCTCTCTGAGTGAGGTGAAGAAGGAGTAAATAATTAAGACCCAAGGAAGACATACAAATAGACCAAACCCTAATGAAAACAAAAGCTTTTGAGTCTCTTCATCCGGTTTAAACCAGTTCATGATAGGTTGTTGGGCTAATAAAAAGAATAGACAACCAAAAAAACCGAAGGTGGCCGCCCAGAGAATAATATTGGGAAAGACAATAAATTTTTTTCCTAGATCTGGTGTATTTTTAGTGAAAAAGTACTTTTCTTTTTCTTCAAAGGCTCGATTTTCAAAATAGACCTGAGCGTCTAAATCTTGATTATCAATTTGCCCTATCTTTCGCCAGAGACTCAGCTCTTCATCAAAGCGACACTTGAGTCTGGCTATATAAGACTTTAATTTCAATAAAGTGGTGTTACGAGGGGCAAGTACTAAAAGATGTTCAATGATTTCAGTGGCTTTGTCTAATTGTTGATGAGAGAGAGCGTCCTTTACCGCGTCAATATGTTGCATAAAAATAATCCAATTTGCTATTAGTTTACCTGTTTATGGCTTCTTAGAGGTTATATCGGCAGCTATTTTCAATTCTTTAACCGGGAAAGGGTTCTCTTCCCATTGTAACTTGATTTTGCCTGTCAAATTTGATAGGAGGTTGTCCATGATATTACCTGATAGAGTACATTTAGATAAAGATGCTTGGATTCCCCTAGAAAACTTTTTACTGCCTATAAAAGTGGTTGATCATCAAATAGTTGCACCTGATGAACTCTGGTCTCTTTGGCATACTAAAGACCCTGTAAAGCCCATTGAAGTAGAGATTGGCTCTGGAAATGGTCATTTTATTGTTCAAAA
>CAYFLR010000008.1:1147-5976 GCA_964343805.1 uncultured bacterium
GGAAAGAATAGATAAAGTCTATGTCAACTTCCCTGATCCTTGGCCCAAGAAGAAACACCATAAGAGGCGTGTTCTGAATTTAGAAATGCTTAAGCTGATTGAACGGTCTTTAAAATCAAATGGAGAATTCTGGATGGTCACAGACTGTGAAGGCTATATCAGAGATGTAGTGGATAAATTAAAGGAGTTAAAGCATTTATCACCTTCAATTGCTATAACAAATGATACTCCGCAAGGTTATCCGGTTTCTTCCTATGAAGAAAAATGGAAAGAAGCCGGCCGTGAGATCTATCATACCTGCTATCAAAAGACATCTGGATGAGGAGATCTGATGACCAAGAAATTACAAAAACTTAAAGGTTTAACCGAAGTTCAACTAGTTGGGATTATAGAAGCTGTCGAAGATCATGAAACTCTCCTAGTATTTGAGTCGGAAGGAAAAGAGCTTGGGGGAAAATATGTTCTTGAGGTTGGCAATGACATAATAAAGAGTTTAGTCCGTCAGTTGGATCCCAATCAAGTGGATGATTTCTCAATTCAAAATTGCTTTCACCAAATGGTGGGACACGCCAAAGGTAGTATCCAGTATTTAAAAATTGAACTTTTGGCAGCTGCAGCAGATAAATTCATTAGCCGTCTTTATATCAGCTTTCCACGTAAGGTTTATCAAAAAAGTTTTTCCTATCAAATGAGTTTAGTGGAAGGATTAATCATTGCTTTGAAAAGTTCCTCTCCTATTTTTCTGTCGGATCATTTGATTGAGTTTTTAAACCAAAGGGACATGAATGGAGAATTAGAGCTTGATGACCTTGAAGAGAGCGCTGATTTGGCAATGTTATTAGATCAGATTCATATTGAAAGCTTTGGCCGCTATAAAATGTAAAAAAAAATATGTCGTGCCCTTGACAATTCTGCAAACCGCATTAGGTTACATTTTATCTTAAATTTGAAAGTGAGGGACTGAACCTGGATTTCCAGTAAGCAGAGTGCCCTGCCTATTAAATTAAAAAAGTGTCAGGAAATAAATTTTAAGGAGAAGAGAATGAAAATTAAACCATTACAGGACCGAATTATTGTGAAGCGAGTGGATGAGCTTGAGAAAACTAAAGGCGGAATCTATATTCCTGAGACTGCTAAAGAAAAGCCTATGGAAGGTGTCGTTGTGGCTGTTGGAAAAGGAAAAGTTCTTGACAATGGTAGCTTAAGAGAGCCTGAAGTAAAAGAAAATGACCGCATTTTATTCAGCAAATACTCTGGAACAGAAATCAAGCTGGATGGCGTTGAGCATCTCATCATGCGCGAAGAAGATATTTTAGGAATTGTACAGTAAATTAAACACTTATATAAATTATCTAAGTGAAGTTGATTATATATCAGAAATTTAGAAGGAGAAAGTATGTCTAAGATTATTAGTTTTGGAGATGATGCCCGTCGTAAGATTCTTGATGGCGTTAATGTATTGGCAGACTCCGTAAAAGTTACCTTAGGTCCTAAGGGAAGAAATGTAGTTATTGATAAGAGCTATGGATCTCCAGTTATAACTAAAGATGGTGTAACTGTAGCCAAAGAAGTTGAACTAGAAGATAAGTTTGAAAATATGGGCGCTCAGATGGTTAAAGAAGTTGCTTCTAAAACCAGTGATAATGCGGGTGACGGTACAACAACTGCTACCATTCTTGCTCAAGCTATTTTCAGAGAAGGCGTTAAATTAGTAACTGCTTCTCACAATCCAATGGAAATCAAAAGAGGAATCGATGCTGGTGTAAAGACTGTTGTTGAAGAACTTCGCAATATGTCTAAACCAACCAATGATGAGAAAGAAATTGCACAAGTGGGAACTATTTCTGCTAACAATGATCCTGACATTGGTAAAATCATCGCAGATGCTATGAATCGTGTTGGTAAAGATGGTGTCATCACAGTTGAAGAAGCAAAAACCTTAGAGACTACTTTAGACGTGGTTGAAGGTATGCAGTTTGATCGTGGTTATCTTTCTCCTTACTTTGTAACTGATTCTGAGCGTATGATTGGTGATTTAGAGAACCCTCTCATCCTTATCAACGAGAAAAAAATCAGCAGCATGAAAGATATCCTTCCTGTACTTGAAAAAATTGCTCAATCTGGTCGTCCTTTATTAATTATCGCTGAAGATATTGATGGGGAAGCCCTTGCTACTTTAGTTGTAAACAAACTTCGTGGAACTCTTAAGTGCTTAGCTGTTAAAGCTCCAGGTTTTGGTGATCGTCGTAAAGCTATGCTCGAAGATATCGCTATTTTAACTGGTGGTAAAGTTATCAGCGAAGATCTCGGATTAAAACTTGAGAATGTAGCAATGGAAGACTTAGGTACTGCTAAGCGTGTTACTTGTGATAAAGATAATACAACAGTCGTAGATGGTGCTGGAAATGAAGAAGATATCAAAGCTCGCGTAAAACAAATTCGCGCTCAAATTGAAGAAACCACTTCTGATTATGACCGTGAAAAACTTCAAGAAAGACTCGCTAAGATTCAAGGTGGTGTTGGTGTTATCAGCGTAGGTGCTGCTACTGAAACTGAAATGAAAGAGAAGAAAGCTAGAGTTGAAGATGCTTTACATGCAACAAGAGCTGCCGTTGAAGAAGGAATCCTTCCTGGTGGTGGCGTAGCTTATTTACGTGCTCTCAATAAACTCGATTCCCTGAAGTTAGATCCAGAGAAAATGTTTGGATTAAATGTACTTAAAAAAGCTTTACAAGAGCCTCTCCGTCAGATCTCTCAAAATGCTGGAGTTGATGGCGCTGTTGTAATTGAAAAAGTTATCAATGAAAAGGGTGCCTTTGGTTTTAATGCGGCTGCTGAAAAATACGAAGATCTCATCAAAGTTGGTGTTATTGACCCCACAAAGGTAACTGTAAATGCTCTTATTAATGCTTCTAGCGTTGCTGGTCTTCTTCTTACCACTGAAGCTATGATTTCAGATAAGCCAGAAGAGAAAAAAGACATGATGCCTGCTGGCGCACCTGCTGGAATGGGCGGAATGGGAGCTGGTATGCCCGGAATGATGTAATTAGCTCTTAAAGCGATTACATAATCGAAATAGATATAAGGAAGGGCGGGTCTTTCGGGACCTGCCTTTTTTTATGGATTTATAAGTTTGAGTGCTGTTAGTTGCTGTACAAGTCGTTCAGGGTCGATGGGTTTGACAATATATCCATCACAATGATTTTTAAAAGAGCGGGCCATATTATCGTCATCCGCTAAGCCAGTAATCATAATTACTTTGGTAAGATTTTGTCTGGGAGTATTTTCAATATCTTCTAACTCTCTAATTTTGGCCAAAATGGCATGTCCATCCATAATAGGCATCCAGATGTCTAAGCAGACCAGATCAAAGGGTTCTTCACTGTGCATGGCTTTTTCAAAGAGAGAAAGAGCCTCTTCTCCAGTGTCGGAGGTGGTTACTTCTCCATAACGACCAAGAATTTTTCCCATGAGATGGAGAATGTCTATGTTGTCATCTACGATCAGGCATTTCATTAAAATAATCCTCCTTGATCTTAATAGTTTACCATACTTTTTAACTTGGAGCAGTAAATTTACCTAAAGTATAAATTGGTTGGAGCCGATAAGGCACACTGAAGTTGTTTTCCACCCGGAAAGATCAACCAATAGGAGTGTAAAATGAATTTTAAATCCTTATTTTTCTTAAGTATTTTAGTAACAGTTGTGGGATGTAAGACCCCCATAACTCATTCAGAACTTCAATCAAACGGAACCACCCAAGAAGTGAGTCAAGTCTCTGAATATGTGAAAGCTGCAGTAAATAAGGCCTTAGAAATAGTGCAAACTGAAAAAGATCCAGAAAAACTTAAGGCAATGTTAGATAATGAGATCTATATCTACTTTGATTTTGAACTCATGTCTCGGTCTGCGGTGGGGCGAAAATGGCGTCGGTTCGGTATGGAACAAAAGCACAAGTTTCAAAACCTCTTTGGCACTATGATGAAAGGGCTCTTTTTTGACAAAATGGAGCAATTAGCTGGAGCTGAAAAACCGGAAATCCTTTTTAAAAAGGAGGTTCGTCGCTCTGCCCAATTAGTAGAAGTTGAGACGGAAGCCATCGCTGGAAGTAATAAAGTCAAAATTTCCTATCGCTTGGTGGAGAGGGCTGGAAAATGGAAAGTGTATGATATTGTGGTATCTGGAGTGAGTATGATCTCAAATTATCGCAGCCAATTTCGTCGAATTTTAGGTCAACGTTCGGGAATAAATACACTTATCAAAACTCTCGATTGTAAGGTGAATAGAGACCTGCCTGAAATGGAAGAAAAGTGCAAATAGACAACAATTTTATAATTTGGATTTAATCCAGTTTCCCTTTTTCCTATCTAAGGTAAACACCTGAGTGGGAGTCAATTTAAGGTCTAGGGTCAGCAGTTTGAGAGCTGGCACATTCCCCAAATAATAATCTTTAAATGAAATGGTTATTGGATCTGCATGGTTTAGCTTCTTGATCACCTTTAGAAAATCTTCAATATTCTTAGTGGAGTGACCATTGATCGCGGTAATAATGATCCCTTTTCGATCTTTGACGGTTTTACTCGAATAACCCACTTTAGAAAAGGAAGAGCCGATTTCTGCTTGAGAGAGATAAACTCCTTGGTGATGAATATCCCAATAAAGAGTGAGAGCGGGAGTGATATCATGAAAGGTTCCTCCCCCAAAAAGAACAAACTTCTTTACTTTGGCCTGTTCTGCGTCTTGTACCTTTATAACCATCTCCTTGGCTTCTCCTCGCCGGTAGAGGCTGATTTGTACGGGCTGGTCTATGTGCTGGTTTAAAAGCCGAT
>CAYFLR010000008.1:5986-29573 GCA_964343805.1 uncultured bacterium
CAGCAAGAGATTGTCTAAAATAGTTTGTCCGTTTACTTGATAGATCACATCACCAGGTTGCAATATGTTGTGGGCGCTGTAACCTCGGAGAGTTGACTTGACCATCACTAAAAACTTAAGTGCACTCTTCTCTTTTTTGATTTCTTCCACCAAACTGGTTGGCAAGGCGAGGTATTTGATGGCATCTGCTAGTTTAATATAATCGAGTTGGACTCCAATCTCTCCTTTAGGTACTTTGGTGGAGTTTTGGACAAAAGGGAGAACATCAGCAACATAGTCAATGGGGAGCTCAAAAGAAGAGGTGTTGCTTCCCTTAAAATGGATACCTACCACTTTAAGGTCTTTGTCCCATACCGGGGCTCCGCTGCTACCGCCTGTTCGATCAAAGGAGGTCTGAAAAGTTTGGGAGTGTCGATCCCCTTTATTTTTTTTCACTTCCACCACTTCACCATATTTAAAGGTGAATTCTTCTCCCTCGTTGTTGCCAATAAGTAAAACCTCATCTCCAATTTTAAGATCAAAATAAGAACCAAGGGTCACCGCCTGCAAAGGAGTGTTAATTGACTTTGGATCAAACTGAACAATGGAGAAGTCATGGGTGGAGTCATAATAAACCAGCTTACCAAAGGTGGAATTCCCATCAAAAAAGGTAATTTTGATCTGGGCAGGATAAGCTGAAACTACATGTTCATTAGTCACAGCGAGTCCAAGTTTCTCATCTATGATAAAGCCGGTACCATGAAAGGTTCCGGCTTTATTTACTGCAAAGTATTTGGAATTACTCACCTCAAAGTTGACTACCATTTTTTTTAGGATAGGCAGCTGTTTTTGAAAGGTAGAGGCTTGCAAAACAGCCGAATAAGAAGAAAACAAAATAAAAATCAGAATAATTCTAAAGTGAAGGAAGAGGTGCATAGGGTCTCCATTAAATAATTCCTGTTTAAGGCCGATGAAAAGTATAGCAGAGGTGTACCGCATTCGGGGAGCATTTTTATGAAATTACGACAATATATCTGGTTTTATCTCGGGTTGACTCCTCTCTTTATTCTTAAAGTAGGCTGTATTCGTTATGGCTCTGATGTGAAAGTATTCAATAATTCAAAAAATGGAGTCTGTGTAGCATCTGAATATTCTGATATCAGCGGTCTTAAGAGCGGGAAGAAAGAGGTTAAATACTTGGCGCCCAAACGAGAGCTCTGGTTAGTAAATATGATGATTGGTTCTCATAAAGTGTCTGCTTGGCCGGCTAAAAATAAAGCTGCCTGTAACACTAAAACCAAGCTCAAAGCAGAGTACCAGGTGGGAGTTAAGAAAGATAAGATCCAGATTGTGACTGTCAAAGAGGGTGATTTTAAAAAGTAATATGAAGTACTTGCTGATAATAATTTGCTTATATAGTTGGAGTCACCTGCTCATAGCTGGTGAGGATGAGGATTTCTATAATCGTCTGAATCCTTATATCCCTTCGACCTTCTTCATCCCTATGCCCACTGACATCCTTCCCATGAGTTTGTCCCATCAAGCAGGAAAGATGCATAACTATATGGTAACCATGGATAGCAAGCTTTTGCGGGAGAAGGTTCTTAGTTCTGAAGAGTTGGAAAAGATGCCCTATCTTTCTGAGGTCTTAAAAGAACTGGCAGTGAAGGATGGAGCTGCTAAAGTTTATCAGAAAGGGCAGGATATTCATATTAATATAGGGTTTCAGTATTTCACCAGAAGATATAACTGGTATATCTATTTCAAACATGATCAGAATGACCAGGTCTTTGAGCAGCAAATTTCATCTGGAAATAAATATATTGAGAGGTGGATACTGAGTTCTTCTGGGGTTATGTTTGGATCGTCAGTACCAATAGTAAGCCACTTTAGAAGAGGTTATGTCTCTTTTATGCTCGGATTAGGTTATTTATGGAATGATGTGAGTAATGGAATTGGAGCTGGTTTGGTGGAGACTTACCATAACCAATATGGATTTATTCCCTTACAAACGGGATTGGTGGCAGAATGGAGTGCTCTTAGGATAGTAAATGTTAGCTTTTGGAGCCGAGCTTACTTTCCTGGCTATATTGGTTCCTCCAATGAGATTGACCGACAGTTTTCCTCTGTCAACTCTTGGTTTAAATATGGAATCGATGTGCAAGGGCACTTAGATATTAATGGTCTGGGGGTACAAACCACCCTCACTTCTCAGGTGAGAAACCTGTTAAGAGGAGTTCGTTTTAAAAAGGTGTCAGATGAAGAGGAAGAGCAGATCTCTCCCCATTCTTATACCTTTTTTAATTTATCTTTATCTATCCCGTTTGAGTTTAAATAAAGGGTGTTTAATGAGTTTTAGGAGTCTATTAATCTGCATCTTGATGGGAGTGCTCATAGGGAGTCAGCTCTTTGGTAAAGATGTGCGCCTGGGACGCTATCGGTTTTTGGATAGCCCTGCTCATATAACATCTTTAGCTCCTTTGATCATCCCCGATCACTCTGCTTTATTCTACCATCAGCAGAATAGAAACTTAAAGACCACATTGGATGAGGCTTCTATAGAATTAACTGAAAAACATCAAGAAATTGCATTAGGAATGCTCAGGGATTCCTACGGACTGCAATTACTTATGGAAGAAGATGATCAAAGTTGGCAGAATAAAAAAAGTTCTAATAAGGTAAAAAATAGTTTTCGAGCAGTGGGAGGCTCTTTAAGCTACTACTTTCCAGGGCATCGGGACAGTGAAATTGGTGGTATTTTTCTATTTGTGAATGCCGCTGTTCATTTGCAACTCTCTTTTGCCCAAAATACCACTCTTTCCTCTCCGGTAGGAAATCCGGACAAAGATCTCAAGATCTACCTTGCTAAGGAGGTTCAAAGTCATTCTTTTATGATGGGCAAAGTAGGAACACATATTTCTCTGCAAATCACCCCCCATTTTGGAATTAAACCCTGGCTCATCATACAAGGAGCTGAGAAACCATATCACTTTTGGGATAAGCGATATTATGAGCTTTTGGCTGCAGGGAAGAGTGATTTAGCAACTGAATTAGATGATTATCAAGGGCTTTTAAAGTATGGCGTCAGCTTCATTGTGAAAACACCTCTGCCTTTTCTGCCTGTAAATATAATCGGCAGTTTTGACCGTAAACGAAACTGGATGTTAGGCATCACACTGTTCGATTACAACAGCTACCGGGTGAATAATCCGAAATACTATGTGGGGGGCAACACGAAGTTCTTAAAACAAATTAAAGAGCAGTGATCCCATCAATTATTACTCCCTTTAAACCAAATTAGACTTCTTTCGGGTTTGAATTGATTTTTGTTCGTTCTTTTAGTAGCCTACCTTAATCATATAATGTCCCAGTCAAAGGAGAATTATACGTCATTTATTAAGGAGGTGGTTATGACGGTTACATATATATTATCTGCGAAAAGAACTCCCATTGGAAAATTTAGTGGAGGCCTCTCTTCTGTACCTGCACCTAAATTAGGTGCTGTGGCTATCGAGAGTGCAATTAAAGAAGCGAGTGTTGAAAAGGATCAGGTTTCTGATGTGATTTTCGGAAATGTTCTAACCAGTGGGGTTGGTCAAGCACCCGCACGACAAGCGTCTATTTATGCTGGCCTATCAAAAGAATCAAGAGCCGTAACTATCAACAAAGTTTGTGGTTCTGGACTTTATACAGTCATTGCTATGCACAATCAAATTCGCTTAGGTGAAACAGCTCTTGGAGTGGCTGGTGGTCAGGAAAATATGAGTATGGCTCCTTTTATATTACCTAAAGCTCGAAATGGATTTCGTTTGGGTCATGCTGAAGTAGTAGATTCTTTAATTCACGATGGTTTATGGGACCCTTATGACAACTTACATATGGGAAGTTGTGCTGAAATTTGTGCCAAAGAGATGGATTTCACCAAGGAAAAGCAAGATAATTTTGCTTTAGAAAGCTATGCCCGCAGTCGAAAGGCAACTGAATCAGGGCAGTTTAAAGATGAGATTGCTGCAGTGGAAGTGGCTGCAAGAAAGAAAACCATTTTAGTTGAGCAAGATGAAGAACCTTTTTCAGCTCCTTTAGAAAAATTACCCAAACTGCGACCGGCCTTTGAAAAAGATGGCACGGTGACAGCTGGAAATGCTTCTAGTATTAATGATGGTGCTGCAGCCTTGGTATTAGCTAGTGAAGACTATGTTAAAAAGCATAATCTTAAGCCTCTTGCCAAGATTGTAGATTACACCATTGTTGGACAAGAGCCAAAGTGGTTCACCACTGCTCCTGTGAAAGGGATGAAAGAGCTTTTTGCCAAAACTGGTCTTACCCCTAATGATATTGATCTCTTTGAAGTCAATGAGGCTTTTGCTGTAGTTACCATGGCAGCGATTAAAGAGTTTGAGCTGGATCAAAGTAAGGTTAATATTTTTGGTGGAGCTGTTTCTTTAGGTCATCCTATTGGAGCATCGGGAGCTCGTATTTTGGTAACTTTAGTAAATGCCTTACGTAGCACCAATAAGAAAAGAGGAATAGCCTCTATCTGTATTGGTGGAGGAGAGGCAGCTTCTTTATTAATCGAAAACTGTTCATAAAGGTGGAGTGGTATGATTGTTTGTAAAACCGAAGTGGAAATCAATGAAATGCGTGAAAGCTGTAAAATAGCTTCCGATACGCTCTCCATGATTAGGAAAAAAATAAAACCTGGAGTGACCACTTTAGAACTGAACCAATTGTGCCATGATTATATTAACAGTCGGGGAGGATATCCCTCCCCGTTAAATTACCAAGGCTTTCCCAAAAGTATCTGTACATCCGTTAATAATGTGGTGTGTCATGGGATCCCTTCAGAAGATGTGAAGCTGGCTGAGGGAGATATTATTAATGTAGACATCACCGTACTCAAAAATGGTTACCATGGAGATTGTAGCTTTACTTTTGGAGTGGGAGAAATATCCCCTGAAGCCCAGAAACTTGTCGATGTGACCTATCAATGTCTAACTAAAAGCATTGCTATTTTAAAACCTGGTACACAACTGGGAGATATTGGTGAGGTTATTCAAAAATATGCAGAGAGTCATGGATACTCTGTTGTGCGCGAATTTTGTGGCCATGGAATCGGTCGCAAGTTTCATGAAGAACCCATGGTTCCTCATGTGGGTAAAAAAGGTCAAGGGGCCAGATTACCCGTCGGGGCAGTGTTTACCATAGAACCCATGATCAACGTGGGGCATTGGAAAACCAAAACTCTAAAGGATCAGTGGACGGCGATAACTATTGATGGAGAATTGTCAGCTCAATTTGAGCACACTATTGCCATCACTAATGAGGGGCACGAAGTGCTCACCGCCTATGACTGGTTGTGATCACTTGAAGGAATGGAAGCTTGAAAGAATGGGTCCCGGGTTACACATATAATAATTTTATTGTCAAAGAAACCTATGAGCTAAATGAAACTGGTCAAGTGGTTATAGTGCTTGAGCATCAACAGTCTGGTGCTAAAGTTATTAAAGTCGCTTGTGATGACCCAGAGAATTTTTTTAGCATCTGTTTTAAGACACTGCCGGAAACCTCCAACGGAGTGGCTCATGTGTTGGAGCATTCTGTTCTTTGTGGGTCAAAAAAATATGATGTAAGAGATCCCTTCTTTGCCATGTTAAAGAGATCTCTTGCTACTAATATGAATGCCATGACCTGGCAAGATGCCACTTACTATTTTGCCTCAACTATCAATCGAAAAGATTTTTTCAACTTATTGGACGTATTTAGCGATGCGGTCTTTTTTCCCAAGTTAGAAGAGGTGAGTTTTCTCCAAGAAGGCTGCTATTTAGGAGAAGATGAACAAGGAAGTCCCCTATTCAAAGGGATTGTCTTCAATGAAATGAAAGGGGCTTTATCTGACCCGGAAACTCGATTTTTTGAAAGTATGAATCGGGCCCTATTTCCAGCCACTTCCCTAGGTGTTAATTCGGGTGGAGACCCTAAGGAGCTGATCCAACTTTCCTATCAAAATTTAAAAGATTTTCATGCGAAAAACTATAATATTGGCTGTGCTACTTTTTTCTTTTATGGGGATATCGATCTGCAAGAGCAACTTGATTTTATAGCCAACGAGGTTACTGATCAGGCAATACCTAACGATTATCGCCCTAACTTACAATTTCAGCCACGATTTAAAGAACCTCGAGTTTTAGAACAAACTTTTCCTTTAGATGCTTGTGACAATGGAGATAACCGATCTTTAGTGGGAATCGGGTGGATCATTGATTCCATCGCCAGCTTTAAAGATGTTTTAGCCATGCAGATCATTGATCGAATATTGTTTAATCATGATGCCTCTCCACTCAACAAAGTGTTATTGGACTCACAAATTGGTTTGGAAACAATTAACCATCTGGACACTGAACTCTCTGAAGTGACTTATGTTATAGGTTTACAAGACTGTCATAGTGAAGAGATTTATCGTTTTGAAAATATTCTATTGGAAAGTCTTAAAGATATTATAAAGCAGGGGATTCCGAAGAATTTAATCACCTCTGCAGTAGAAAACTTTCACTACACCATTTTTGAAATTACGGAGAGTTATGGTCTTTCTATGATGGTAAGGATTGTCCCTGCATTCTTACAAGAAGGGCAATTGAACCCCAATCTTTCCATGATAGACCTGCTATCGGAGATTCATAAAGAGAGCCTTGAAGGTGATTATTTAGAGCAATTAATCAATAGATACTTAATCAAGAATATACATCGGGTTCAACTGATTATGCACCCAGATAAGGATCTTTCTGAGATTGAAGCTAAAAGGGAGCAAGCATTGGCATTTCAAAAAAGAGATGAAATGTCAGAGCAAGAGAAGAGCATCTGGTATGATAAGCTTAAAGTTTTATCTCACAGACAAAAAGAGGGGGATAGTGAGGAACAGATTGCCACATTACCTAAAATAAAAGTTGAAGAGCTGCCCTCTACTTCAATTAATTATCAAATGCAAAAAGAAAAAATTCTGGATGTGCCTATATATTTTCACTCCACCAATACCAACGATATTTTCTATTTTGATCTGGTTTTTGATATCAACCATATACCTGAAAGTTTGATCTCTTTTTTACCTCTTTTCTGTGATCTTTTCACCGAACTAGGTACAGAAAATCAAAGTTATGATCAGGTACTCGCAGATCTATCCGCTAATACCGGTGGGATGGGTGCTGACCTTAAGGTTTTAACTTCGGTTCATGATCCTCATAATTATAAGTTGAAGCTTAACATCTCATTTAAAACTGTAAAAAATAAAGGTTCCAAAGTCTTAAAGATTCTTGATGATCTCATCAACCAGATCTCTTTTCAAGATGAGGAAAGAATCGGTCAATTGATCACCAAATTGGATTCCAATATTCAGGCGGGAATTTCACAAAATGGCAGTCGGCTCATTGCCAATTATGCATCGAGAGATTTATCTAACCCCACTCATATTCAATATTTATTTGGAGGGTTGGGATATGTAAATTTTGTGCATGAACTTGCTCACTCTTCCTCATCTCATCTCATTCGCCAGTTAATCAAACTGAAGGAGTTGCTCTTTTGTCGAAAACGGCTGGAGGTGGTCTTAACGGCAAGTGATGAAATGTATCAAAGTATGAAAGAGCCTCTATTAAGGCTGATAGAGAACATACCTATAAAAGGTATTGAGTCGGTGAATTTAGCTTACTCTTTAAATCCGAATTTAAATCGGGAGGAGAGAGAGGTTGAAGCACTCTCATTTAGTACTCAAGTGGCTTTTACATCTCAAGTCTATGGGGCGGTTTCCTATCTGCATGAGGATACGGCGGCCCTGATTGTATTAGCTCAAATTTTGAGTATGGATTATCTTCATCCTTTGGTCAGGGAACAGGGCGGAAGTTATGGGGTGGGAGCATCTTTATTGCCTCTCTCAGGTGTTTTTGTATTGCAATCCTATCGAGATCCGCATATCTCTCGCACTTTCAAAATTTATGATGAGATCGCAAAGTATCTCTCCAGTGACCTCAATTCTCAACAATTAGAAGAGGGAATCATTCAATCGATTGCTTTAATCGATACTCCAGTTCAACCAGGCTTACGAGGAATACTTACCTACCTAAGACAAGAGCAGGAAATGGAAGATCAGTACAGAGATATTTTAAGAAAAAGAATTTTCAAAATGACGAAAGAGGAACTCCGTGACGTGGGTGTTAAATACCTGCAACCCCAAAATGCTCATAGAAGAGCAGTTTTGAGTGGGGAAGGATTATTACGCAAAGAGAGTATTGCTGATTATAACTCTCTATTTTGAACTAGAATTAATTATAAGATGAGGTAAGGGTGGAAGGTTTACCAACTTTAAGTAAAGATCTATTAGAATTTATAAAAGAGTCTCCAACGGCTTTTCAAGCCGTAGACCAGGTGAAGAAAAGCCTTATTTCAGAGGGCTTTGCTGAACTTCCTGAAAATCAAAATTGGTCTTCTAAGGAGTTAAAAAGTGTTTTTACCATTCGAGATGATGGGGCGCTTATTGCTTTAAAAAAAGGAAATGGTAAATCTCTTAAAATGGTGGGAGCCCATACTGATAGCCCCGGCTTAAAAATAAGACCCATCCCTGCTAAGAATAATCATGGGTATTATCAGGTGGGTGTGGAAGTCTACGGAGGTCCCATTCTTTCAACTTGGTTTGACCGCGACCTTTCGATTGCCGGCCGCATCGCCTTTTTAGATGCAAAAAACGAAATAAAAACCCTCTCGGTGGATTTAAAAAGAGCAGTGGCTTATATTCCCCACCTAGCTATCCACCTTTCTCGGGGGAAAAAAGAGGAGCGTGATTTTAGTCGGCAAACTGAGATGGTGCCCTTGCTTTTTTATCATGGAGTTGAACCTCATCTCCCCTTCAAAGAACTCTTACTTAAGTTGCTATTAGAAGAACAGAGCGGATTTGAAGAGGTAAAAGAAATTCTAGATTTTGATCTTTTTCTCTATGACGTACAGCCTCCAGCCTATTGGGGCTGGAAAAAAGAATTTATTGCCGGAGCTAGGTTAGATAATCTTTTTAGTACTTACATAGGATTGAGATCCTTTTTAGCAGCTGAATCAGAATCAGATCAGCTACTGGTATTAAATAATCATGAAGAAATTGGTAGCAGTACTTTTTCTGGAGCCGATGGCTCTTTTTTCACTAGCTTTTTAAATCGTATTTATGGGGAAAAGCTCCCGCAAATTCTAGCAGACAGTTTGATGGTTTCGGTGGACAATGCCCATGGAATTCATCCCAATTACGCAGGACAGTCAGATTTAGAGCACGCCCCCATTTTGAACAAGGGTCCAGTAATTAAATTTAATGCCAATCAAAGATATGCAACAGATTGTGTTACCAGTTCCTACTTTCAGGCATGCTGTGAAAGGGAAGGGGTAGGATGTCAAAGTTTTTCTATGAATGCCGACTTAGCCTGTGGCAGTACCATAGGTTCCATCACCTCAAGTTTAGTTGGGGTGAAAGTAGTTGATGTGGGAGTAGCTACCTTTGGGATGCATTCGGTGCGAGAGGTAGCCGGACGATATGATTGTGAGTACCTTTTTAAAGCTCTAAAACGTTTTTATCAAGGTTTATAAACCGCTTTTATAATTTTAACAGGAGGAATTTATGAAATTGAATTGGAAATGGTTAGTTTGTGGTCTTCTATTGTTTTCATTTACCACGCCTTGTTTTGCCAAAAGAGTGTTTGTAACCATTGGTACCGGTGGAGTGACCGGGGTTTACTATCCAACCGGTGGAGCTATTGCTAAGATTATCAATAAGAAGCGTAAACAATATGGAATCAGAGCCTCAGTTGAGTCTACCGGTGGGTCTGTTTATAATATTAACGCCGTTTTATCGGGTGATCTAGAATTTGGTATTGCTCAATCGGATCGTCAATATCAAGCTTATCATGGTATGGCAGAATGGAAGAAAAGAGGACCTCAAAAGAAATTAAGAGCCATTTGCAGTCTGCATCCTGAAGTTGTGACTCTTGTAGCCGCTGATGATAGCAATGTTAAAAATATTAAAGATATAAAAGGTAAAAGAGTTAACTTAGGAAATCCAGGTTCCGGAATTTTGCAAAATGCACTGGATGTCCTTAAGTATGCCGGTTTAGAGCCTAAGAAGGATTTCAGACCCGAACATCTTAAAGCAGCTGAAGCTCCTAAGATGTTACAGGACTCTAGAATTGACGCTTTCTTTTATACGGTAGGTCATCCTAATGGAGCTATCAAGGAAGCCACTTCTGGTAAGCGAAAGGTTCACTTTGTTGAGATTGCCGATATGGATAAACTGATCAGTAAGTTCCCTTACTATGCCAAAGCGCATATTCCAATCAAAAATTATCCTATGGTATCTAATAAGAAGCCGGTTCCCTCCGTTGGAGTTATGACCACTTTTGTCACCTCCATAGATACTCCTACAGAAGTAGTATACGCCATCACCAAAGAACTCTTTGACAACCTTGAGAGCTTTAAAACTCTTCATCCTGCATTTGCCGTATTAACTAAAGAGGGTATGTTGAAAGGACTTTCCGCTCCTTTTCATCCAGGTGCTCTTAAGTATTTCAAAGAAAAAGGTTTGATTAAGTAAAATATAAAGAGGGTGCCATGGATAACAATGATCAATTAGCAAAAGGTGAGGTAGATCAAGCAGCTTTGGATGAAGCTCAACGAATTGCCGAAGAGTCAGAAATGGGATCAAGGAAAGCGGAAGGAGCAGCCCTGGCTATTCCTGTAATTGCTGGCTGTTGGTCCATTTTTCAATTGATGCTTCCCAAGTTTCTCCTACTTTCATCAGAAATTGTAAGATGCATTCATCTTTCATTTGCTATTTTACTGGTTTATTTTAGCTTTCCGGTATTAGGAAAAGGAAAGCTTAAAGCTCTGATTAGTAAAAAATATCCATGGCTCACTTACTTTATCAAAACAGATAAAATTCATTTTATTGATTTACTTTTAGGAGTGGTGGCTTGTGTCTGTGCCAGTTATTTAGCTCTCGATTATGAAGGAATAGCCTCAAGGCAAGGAATGGCCAGCTCAGTAGATTTGGCGGTGGGAGTGGTCTTAATTGTTCTTTTATTAGAAGCAGCCAGAAGATCGCTGGGACCAGCACTTCCTATCATTGCTAGTCTGTTTATCTGTTATAGTTTTTTTAGTGAATACATGCCTGAAATTCTTTCCTTCAAGAATGCCAGCTTAAGTAAGGTGTTAAATAAATTGACTTTGAGCACAGAAGGAGTTTACGGCATTCCGCTGGATGTTTCTTCTAGCACTGTTTTTCTCTTTGTCCTATTTGGAGCCATGTTGGAAAAGGCAGGGGGAGGAAAGTACTTCATTGATTTAGCCTTTAGTTTATTAGGTCGATTTAAAGGGGGACCCGCTAAAGCGGCGGTACTCGGAAGTGGTATGACCGGTTTGGTTTCAGGTTCGAGTATTGCCAATACTGTGACTACCGGAACCTTCACCATTCCGCTTATGAAAAAAGCGGGATATCATGGAGTGAAAGCTGGAGCTATTGAAGTGGCTGCCAGTACGAATGGACAACTTATGCCCCCGATTATGGGAGCTGCGGCTTTTATTATTGCAGAGTACTGTGGTCTCTCTTATTTTGAAGTGGTGAGAGCCGCATTTATTCCTGCTATTATTTCATATTTAGCTCTTATATATATCACCCATTTGGAAGCAGGTAAGCTGGGTTTGAAAGGGATGGATAAGGAAGACCTGCCTGTTCTTAAGAAGGTTTTTTTCGGGGGTATTTTTTATTTTATACCTCTTGGTTTTTTACTTTACCAATTAATCATCGTGCGACGATCCGCTCAACTGTCTGCCTACTATGCCATCATCTCATTGGTGGGCTTAATTTTAATCAGACAGTTTGTGATGGGCTACAAAGAGAAAGAATCCGCTCTCACCTCTTTAAAAAAGAGTATTTTTATTGTTTGGGAATCTCTGGTTGCGGGAGGAAGAAATATGATGTCCATCGGTGTTGCGGTGGCTGCGGCCGGAATCATTGTGGGTATTGTAACCCTTGGTCTGGGAGGGGTTATCACTGATGTGATTGACCTTCTATCAGGTGGAAACTTAATTATTTTGTTACTCATAACCGCAGTGGCAAGCTTGATTTTAGGAATGGGACTCCCCACCACTGCCAACTATATTGTGATGGCAACTATCACCGCTCCTGTTATTATTACTCTCGCAGGTGATGCCGGGTTAGTGGTTCCTCTTATTGCTGCTCATCTCTTCTGTTTTTATTTTGGTATATTAGCTGATGATACTCCTCCCGTAGGATTAGCGGCTTATGCTGCTGCAGCTATTTCTAAAGAGGATCCAGTGAAAACAGGTCTGCAAGGTTTTATCTACGATATGCGAACTGCTATCTTGCCCTTTATGTTTATTTTCAATACCGACCTTCTTTTAATCGGAATTAATCATTGGTGGCACATTGTCTTAATCTTTTTTACGGGAATGTTGGCTATGTTTGCTTTTGCGGCCTTCACCCAAGGATACTTTTTCGTCAAAAATCGTTTTTACGAAACCATTGGCTTAGTGGCGGTGACCATCATTTTATTAAGACCTGATATTTTTAGTAACTGGTTAGGTCAATCGAAAATTTTCTACTATGGGGTGGGGCTCGCTTTAATGGCCTTGATCTATATGTGGCAGAGGATGAGGGCTAAACTCTCCAAAGCTTAAGAGGTAATTTATGAGCAATCTGATTGCGTCGGAACAAGAGTGTTTAGATGTTTTACTTCGTCTTGCCGAACGTTTGACGACAGAAAAAGATCAGAAAAAACTTCTGCATAATATTTTGACCGAAGCCATTGAGGTGATTCGTGCTGATAGAGGTGCGATTTTTGTTCTTAACGCAGATAAGGGCTCTATTCAGAGTTGCTTTGCTATTGGACTTAAGGAAGATATTACCCTCGATCTCTACAAAGGAGTGGTGGGGGATGTGATCCAAAAGAAAAAGATCGTTAACATAGAAGATGCCTATCAAGATGAGCGTTTCTGTAGAGAAGTAGATAAGAAAACCGGTTACCGTACCAAGTCAATCATCTGCACTCCAATTACTAAATCTGATGGAAGTATTTTAGGAGCTTTTGAGCTTTTAAATAGTAAGATGGGCAAGTTCAGCGAGCGGGATCTCAATATCTTGCGTATCCTCTCTATGTTTGCTTCTATCGTTATAGAACATCAAAGTACCTTGAGTCTTTTGCAAAATGAAAATAAAACACTGCGGAACCGTCTGACCTTAGAGCGGGGTAATCAATTGGTGGGCAGTAGTCATAAGATGCAATTAGTCCAAGAGATGATTGCCACCGTTGCAAATTATTCTTCCCATGTGATTGTCTTGGGAGAATCGGGGACAGGAAAAGAGATTGTATCTAGACTTATTCACGAACTCAGTGATCGAAAAGAGGGTCCTTTTATTGCTCTTAATTGCGCTGCTATTCCAGAAAACCTGCTCGAAGCCGAGATTTTTGGTATTGAAGGAGGAGTTGCGACGGGTGTGAAAGAGCGAGTGGGGAAAATGGAGCTTGCTCATACGGGAACTCTTTTTCTAGATGAGTTAGGTGATATGAGTCCTCTGACTCAAAGTAAGCTACTTCGCGCTATTCAAGAGAAAAGTATTGAAAGGGTGGGAGGTAAAGAGACTATTTTAGTGGATGTAAGAATATTAGCCGCCACCAATAAAGATCTTAAGAAAGAGATCGAAGAGGGCAACTTCAGAGAGGATCTCTACTACCGTCTGAACGTACTTGAGATTAAGCTCCCTCCACTTCGGGAGCGAGTCCCAGATATACCCACCTTAGTGGAGCACTTTCTGCAAAAACATAATCAAGAAGCCCAAGAAAATGGGCGAGGGAAAAAACAATTTGCCCCTGAATGTTTAGAGCTATTTATTAATTATAATTGGCCCGGAAATATCAGGCAGTTAGAAAATGAGGTGGAGAAAGCCTTCGTAATGTCAGGTGAGGCTCATCAGATCTATCCTCAGCACCTTTCAGAAGATATTGTTAAGCATTTTAAAGAGGCCGGAGGATCCACTCCTTCCTACCAAGTGACCACTGATGGGTTGACAGCTAGCCCATCCATGGTAACCTTAGATATAAAGGATAAATCTTTAAAAGATGTGGTTAATGATGTGGAACGCCTTTTGGTGATCCAGGCTTTAAATGAAACTGGTGGAAACAAAACACAGACTGCCAAGAAGTTAAAGCTGAGCCGAGAAGGCCTCCGTAAGATGTTAGCCCGACTGAAGATTGAATCATGAGTGGATTATAAATATGGCTAATGATGATTTGCAAGCTGCCTTAAAGCGCATTTCTGAACTAGAGAAAAAGGTGGAGGAACTCTCTAAACCTTCAGTGTTGAAATGTGTGATGATTATGTACAATAGCGATGCGGATCGTGAAATTTTCTCTACTTTGCGTAACATTCAGCACTATATCAAATGGGAAAATGTAAAAGGAACGGGATCCGGAGGCATGAGTGTAATCGGTCCGGTGGAAGAGAATCAATACTGTATTGTTATGCTCATTTTACCTGCAGCCATGGCTGAGGGTCTCTATAATGATATCTGTGCTCTTCGAGGAAATATGGTGAGAACCACTGGTATTGCTTCTCTCATATTTCCTATTGATAAAATTGGTTAACCTGGGTGAGATAACTATGCTTAAGTATTTACTGGTGCTGATTTCTTTACTTTCAAACTTGTCTTTACCCGCCTTGGCTGATGAGCCTAGCTTTTTTCGCTCCACCTATGACTCGGTAATAAGTGCTCATGCAGTTACAGGATCGGCCCGGGGTATTGAAGCTCTCTATTATAATCCAGCAGGTTTAGGCCGACCTCTTAATTTATTTGATAAGACACCCCTTATAAAAATCGATATGACCTTTGGTCCTCGAGGGTTTTTATCCCCTACCAATTTTAGGAAATTTAAATCTCGCAGTAAGGTTGATTTAGAATCAGCTCTGAAGGATGTAAAACTCGTATCAGAAGAGCTGGAAGGGAAAGTGGATGAAGATACTTTTTTAGCTACCAGCCTCAATATACCCTCTTTAGTTCTTCCTTACTTTGCTATGCAAGGCTTTGCCGATGCTGAGGTCTATAGCGATGGACTTTCCGATAAAGATTTTGTGAAGTTTGGAGTGAATGCTAAGACGGGGATGGTCTTAGGATTCGGTATACCCATACAGCAGTTTTCCATTGGGTACAGTGTCTACGTGCTTGCTTTAAGCCAAGTGTCCGCTAACCCTAGCAAGAGTCTTTTTGATCAAACTATGGATCACTTGCAGAAGGATACTTTTGATGAAAAACAGCTGAAGTACAGTGAATTCACTGAAGCTGAATTAGGATCGGCTTTAGGGCATAATGTGGGAGTTCAATTTAGACCTTTTGTGGAGAACCGGTCAGCAATCGGTGTTTCTCTTTTAAATGTGGGAGGAACATCCTTTGATATGCCCTTACAAAAGTACATACCTGCCGTTCAAAAAGGAGTGGATTCTTTTGAAAAGGCCGCGCAAAAAAACGGAGTTGAGGTTAAAAAACCAAGTAAATTACCGCAAATGATGAATATAGGGGTCTGTTTAGATACTCCCGAGAATGAGTTTATTCGAACTGAAATGAATATCGAATTTTCTGATGCTTTGGGAAATACCATTAAAAATAAACTAGCCCTTTCTACTCGCTTTACTCTGCATACTCCCGATGAGTTTTTAAATATTTTTAACGACTCCTTGAGTAACCTAGGTTTTATCAGCCTTCATGTGAACGGGGGGTACCGGCCCTCAGTGAGCAACGCTGTAGCGGGTGGGATAGATATTAACGGGCAGATAGAGAAATTAAATGGCTTTATTAACATTGGTTTCGATGTGGCCTGGATTAATCAATATGTGAATAAAGTTCTTCGCGAGCGGGTGGCCACCTCTTTTGCCATCAACTTTAGAATGAGTATGTAGAGCTAGTTACTACAATAAACAATCTGACCTTTACAACCCTTGGAACACCATTCATTGGTTTTGCGGTTGAGACGGTTTCTTCCATCCTCGCAGGGACAGAAGGGAGGCCAAATCTTTCTGTCTAGGCTTTCTATTTCTACCGTTTGTTTATTATCTCCCTCTTTAGGAATTGTTAAGCTCTCATCCCATTTGGTGGCAGCGATATTCTTCCAATTCTCTTTGGGGAGGAAGAGATATTTAAGATGAGTGAGAAAGAACTCAGGTAAGATTTTCCTGATAAAGTTAAACAAGGTGGAATCCAGGGTGGCAGAAATCCTGAGAGGAGGATTGGCCCTGTTCATCGTCTTAAAAATAATTTTGGCTACGCTTTCCGAGGTGGAGAAGGAGTTTCTCATCCAACGTCCCACAAAATCCCCCATATTTTTGTAGTAGAAATGATAAGGATTGGAAGGATTTTCAATAGAACGATGGGACCCAGGGCTGAATTTGACATTTTTATAGCCATTGGAATTGATAAAACCGGGCTCAATAATAGCTACGGTAATGTTCCAGGGTTTGGCTTCGTACCAGAGAGACTCCATGGCCCCTTCCAAAGCATGCTTAGAAGCAGAATAAGCACCCATGGTAGGCATTCCCATAATTCCACTTAAAGAAGAAACGTTTATAATACAGCCTCGTTGTTTCATTCGCATCAAAGGAAGAGTCAATTTAGCAAGGGATCTCGGGCCGAAATAGTTCACCATCATTTGGTTGATTTCATCGGTTTCACTCATATGCTCGGTGACGGCTCGATAGGAAATTCCTGCATTATTCACCAGGACATCCACACCTCCCCATAACTCGATCACTTCATTTATCACATCTTTTCTTTCATTTGGCTTTCTCACATCCATTTGGCGCATAATGAGACGATCCGATTCTACAAACTCTTTTTGCAGGCGTTTAAGAGATTCTCCACGAGCCGTCAAAATGAGTCGATAGTCTTTTTCAGATAGAAGTTTAGCCAGAGCTAAACCAATTCCTGCGGCAGCACCCGTGATAAGTACCACCGGCGGAGTAATGTAAAAGTCACATCTTTTGCCAAAAAACTTCTGAAATTCCTGCAAAGGAGTGCAATTCTTTTTAGGGCGTCCATTGATGGAGACCAGTTTGATTTTATATCCTAAAAAATGAGAGGGAAGAGCTCCTTTGATTACAGGGATTTTTCCTACCCAGGCAAAGACCAACAATTCTTTTTTTTCTAAGACCTTTAAGCCCACAATTCCACAGGTAGGGGTCCAAAAATATTGAATAAATTGGTCCATGACATTGGTGGGATCAAAGGGGTATTTTCCCGAGGTCAGTAGATAAAAACGGTCACTTCCTCTTTGCAGGTTATAGGTATTCTTTGGCTGTTGGGTACGAAGATTAAATTGTTTGTTCATATTGGTAGGGCAATATAGAACAAAATGGCAGTGATTGCAAGCTGGGAGGGATTATTAATCTGTATCCTTAGAACTTTTTGAAAGGCAAGTGGCAATCATTGTACTCCAAAGTTTACACAAAAACCCTCGAATTACCCCGGTAAATCTGCGGTTTTTGTGTAAACTTTGAAGCACAAGCATCACCACCTTCCAAATCAAAAAGTTCTAAGGATACAAATTATTAAGAAAAATTGATAATTTAGAACTCCCTACTCAGTAACTGGCAGTTGAGATTCTGGACTTTGCCTTGTAACTCTATAAAAGACCCATTGTATGAAGGATGCGGGTCTAAAACAATTCTCATGCGTTGAAATAGAGATCTTCCCTTAGCTCGGAGAGTTAAGACCCTTGAAGAACCATTCAGTAAAAGGTGACCAATTATAGGAGATGGAGATGGCTTTTCCTCTAAAAATGTTATGGCTCCAGTGGCTTTCCAATCACCTGAAAAGAAAGCTTTTGCAATGATAACAGAGCCTTCAAAAGAATTAACCGTTGAGGTAGAATCGGAGAGAGCTCTTTCACATTCAAAGTTAATGGTGTCTGCGAAGAGTGGGAAGGAGATAAATAGAATGAGGACTAATAATAATTTATGCATGAATAACTCCTGCTTAGGCGGAAGATTTATAAAAATGCATTTATTATTATATAAATAATAAAAAATCAAGTAAAATAATAGATTAATTAAATAGATAGAAGATTATAGATAGATACCAAATTTAGCAATGTATCTTCTATCTTCTAGGGAATTGAGTCCTTGACCCACCTCTTCACCATAACTAGCAAATTCGAGGATAACAAAGCCCAAATCGATTGTGGCCCCACCGGTCCAGAGGGTTTGATTGTATCCACCTCGGAGGGTTAAAAAGGTCTCTTTTAAAGGATTCCCAAAGAGGAGCTCAGCTCCAAAGTGCAGTTTTTTATTAAAATCAATGGCATCCGTCATATGCTGAACATCGGTAGCAAGGCGAAAGGCTATGTTTCTAGACATTCTAGGCATGATAGAAAATCCAACGGAAACATTTTGGCTATCTCCTCTAACTTTAACCTGCTCCGTTTTATCTCCTACGGTTTCCGCTACTTTACTAGTAGCTATGGTGGTACCAGATACATCTCTTACTGCAATTCCAAAGCTAGGAAACCAAAAGTCATTCACTGTATAAAGAAAACCGGTGTCTACCGCAATGCCTGCTCCCTTACTCACATAGCTGTTAATGTTCTTTTTAAATGTCCCATCAGCTATAAACATAGGGGGGATATAGCTATTGATCTCAGTTCTCATGACATAGCGAAGGTTGACTCCCAGAGATAATTGATTGTGCATCAGACCTATGCCAAAGGCGAGCATGGGCATCATATTAGCCACACTATCAATATGCATAGAGTTGATCTCAACCTTCTTGATGCCTTTAGCCTGCAAAGAGGAAATCTGGGATTGTGTGAGTTTGGTTCCCGCTGCAATGCCACCCGCCGATTCGGTGAGAGTCGAACCAATAGCATTCCCTGTGAGAGTGTCATGCTCCACTAACTCAGCCCTTGTTTGATTTTCAGCTAAGAAGCTCAGCTGGCAATTTAAAAAGGAGACATAGGGAAAGGCCCCGGCCCTCGCAAAAAGTGTTCTGTTTTTAGTATCTTCCAAGGCTTTGGCGATGCTTTCCACATCCAGCTGATTGGTGGAAGAGAGACTGCTGTAGAGGCTTCTGGTATTTTTGGTGACCTCTCCATAAATATTTACCAGTTCAGCTCGGTGGAAAATACTGCGGCCTTTGAATTTACTCTGTCTTAAAACCCCTGCTGGGTTGTACATGACCGCATTGTAGTCATTTGATACACCATGCCTAAAGGACGACTTCCTGTGTAGACTTCTCTCACCTCATCAGCCCAAATAATTTGTGACCAGAGGAGCGAGAGTAAGAAAGCGATGATTAACTGGCTCCATTTGATGTTCATAAACATGCTCCTAACAGATATTTCCTCTTACCCCATTCCATCGGTCTTTAATTATTAAAGTTAAATATTTGTGCATGATTATCTTGAGTGATGGTGTTTTTTTGCTATAATATCCTCTTTTTTATGGGGGTAGGTGTATAATATGAAAGAAGAAATATTTGAATTAGTGGATGAGCAAGGAAATGTGATTGGAAAGGCTCCGCGAAGTGAATGTCATAATAACCCCAAACTTATTCATCGAGTTTCTCACGTTCTGGTGCGGACATCTCAAAATGAAGTCATTTTACAGTACCGACCCGCACATAAAGATATTCAGCCGGATAAATGGGATATGGGGGTGGGAGGTCACTTTGATATTGGTGAAACTCCATTAGAAGCAGCAAAGCGTGAAATGCAAGAGGAGTTAGGGGTAGAGCCAGGTGAATTGCATCTCATGCATCAATATCTTTGGAGAACTGATCGAGAAACAGAACTTGTTTTTACCTTTAAAACTGTCCATGATGGTCCTTTTAAACCGGCAGCAGGTGAGGTGGATGAGATTAAAGCTTGGACCGTTGATGAAATCAATTGCCAGATAGGAAAGGGAGTCTTTACCCCTAACTTTGAACATGAATGGGAAAAACTTCAAGGATCTGAGCTCTTAGCAAGCTCTTAATCATAAGTGCCATCCCGCTGTTTATCCAGCCAAACTGTCCGACCATTGATAGTTAAGTAATAATCCCCATCAGAACATTCGCCCACTATGTTGGTGGTTCCTTCCTCTAAAATAGGTCCATGAGGAGTATCTCCTGAATAGACTATTATAGATGTGTACTTTTTACCTTTTGCAATAAAGGGGGTGGTGGTGATGAGGTCTTCATCAATGGCTTCTAAAATCATAGCGTCGCTTACTGTAGAAGTATCTTCTATGTAACCACCCTTGGTCAGATAGGCCACTAATTGTCTAAGGGTTAATGCGCTATGGTCCCTGAGGCGAGTGGAGACGGTGGGGTTACTTTCCTTACATCTTTTAAAAACCAGATCATTTTCACGCAATTCATTGGGACCATCTACCCAATCATATTTTAATGTGTCATTATCTATAATCCGGACATTCTCCACCCAGTTCTCATCACTGCCAAAGAGATACTCTTCCGCTAACAGCTCAGCCATTTTTCTAATATTGCCACTAAAGCATCCTGCAGCCTCATACATGGCACATTCGTTATATTCATCCCAATCATTGATCCATCTTCCACAAAATACAGATGGTTCTAAGCTGTCAAATGGAATAGAGCTGGTTTTTTCCTTGGGGCAACGATTGACAATGATATTTTTCTTTTGAGAGTTGTTGACATAATCTATACTAATTTGTCTCTTTCCTTTGGTTCCAGCAGCCTTAGCCTTCTCTAATCGTAAGTTGCCTTCATGATAAACTTTGTATTTATTCACCATCTTTAAAATAGAATCATATCTGCCAACAAAGCAGAGTTCTCCATTGTCTACAGGAGCTTCTATCCGATAAAGATTGCCCAAAATGTTTACGCCTCGCATCATGAGGGCTGCTTTGAAGGTTTTTACTTTGGTTTTGGAAGACAGAGCTAAAGAAGCGTATTTTATATATTGATTAAACTTAACTATTCTTCCTCCATCGGCATGTTCCAGAGCTTTGTTGAGTCTTTTAATAGCCTTTTTTACCTTGAACGTATCTGGGGTAGCCGATAGGGAAAAGCTGGTCTCTTCCTTTATTTGCCCTTTATAGGGAGTAGAATGAGAGGAGTTTCTTGTCTTACAACTTAATGAGGATATTAAAATACTTAACAGAATGATCCAATATTTGTTCATCATACTTCTCCCAAAATGAGGATTCGTGGTTATGAACAAATATTATACAAGCAAACCTGCCTTCAGCCAAGGCAACAGTTGGTGGGGTCTTCTTTTACTGTAAATACACTACAGTTTCGGAAGTGGTTCCAGTTAAGCGCACGAGCCAACTGAGAGACCCTCCTCTTTCCCATTCGTATTCACTTTTTGTGGGTCCATATTCATCTTTGTAATTACCTGATTCACTTATTTTGAGCTCATCAGTGTCACTCGGAGAACTTCCATAAATATCGTATCCGTGGACCACTTCCCAATGCCACATCTGATCTCCATTTTGCACCAGAATAATTATGGGAGTGTTTTTTTGTTGAATGAGGGCTAAAGCATCATCAAAATCCATATCGGCATCAGTCACTTTGCCATTTTGTAGATGATCATTGATCACACTGACCAGCATGCCGGTACTGGTTCCAAACTTATAAGAGCCAAAGAAGGATTCCTTCACTCGAACACTTCTCATATACTCATAAGTTACGTTACTTCCTAAGTAATTAAGAATGACTGTGGCTGAACGAAGTCCACAGCTCCAGCCGCCGCCTTCATCGTAACCAAGACTGCTTTGACTTGGGATGCTGTTATTAATTGTGAGGTTGACACTTCCTGATACAGAGCTAACAAGATTTGGTTTTTCCTCTACTAAACTGATTGGTGTTTCTTTATTGGCCCAAGAAGCGGCAAAGGCGAGTAAGCCACGTACGGCAAAAGCGGGTGCGGCATCAATCTCAGTTTGGGTCACTCCATCGGCTAAAAGGGTGGACAATTGATTGAGGGTTTCGATGTGTTCTTTTGCTCGCGCCGTGAGCTCTGTTCTTGACTCTGCTGTTTCCATTTTTGATTTATAGATAGTTTGCAGTTGCTGGGAATAGGCAGCTCGTTGTTCTTCCAGCTTGCCATCTCGTAAGGCAGCCAGATAGTCAGTCATTTTTTGATAGCGATCATCTCCTTCCGCTTGTTTAATTTCCTCATTTTCTAAGGCATAATCGAAGAGTGCCATATAGAATCCGCCAAATAGGCGCAAGGTTTTGGCTTTAATTTTTTCATCACCGGAGTTAACTACACTGTAGATGGCATTTGCAAGAACATCATCAGTGGTGGGAGCATAGCTATCACCGCCCTCTACAGATAGAGATAAGATGGTTCTGATAATTTCATAGAGCTCTAAGGTGTCCTTGTCTAATAAGCTCATTAAGGTCTCGGTATCCTCGCTTTCGATGGCTAAAACCCATTCATCTAATTTGAGCTTCTCACTCTCCACATAGGATTTAATGTTAAAATGTTCAAAACTGCGCACTTTCTCAATGGCCTCCGATACGGTAAGACGATCTTCCATATAATTCACATACTCTTCAGAATCCGTTCCCCGGTCTTTTGCAGTAGTGGCAACCCCACTGCCTTGGGATAGTTCGAATTTATCAATCCAAACAGAGAAGGAGATGAAGGTCAGATAATTTAATCTTTCCGCTTGCACATCACTGCTGAGCCCTTCTTTCAGTGCTCCATAAGATTTCGTTTTTCCTCCATCATTTTCACATTGCATCAAAGTAAAAAAAAGAATCGTCAACAGTATGCGCTTTAACATGAAAGCCTCCCTTTGGGTTTCTATTTGATTATAGAGTTGGTCATTCTACTTATCGGTTAGATTAAAAATAAATTAAGTGTTTTTATAGTTTTGTTGTCTAATGAAATGGAGGTGCTCTGGGCTATGGGGTTTCGCAGTCAAATACATTGTAAAAGAGATCATACTCTTTCACCAAATTTATCATGGTGATAGGAGTTTTTACCTCATCTAATAAATATTCATAATGTTCAATGTCTAGATACCTTTTAGTTAGTTCTTCCAACTCTCTTCTCAGATTTTTGATAGATTTTGAGGTTAAGTTTAAGCCAGTACCAAATAAATGCTTGGTCTGATTTTTTTGTTGTTTATTTAACATCTCCAGACTTTCCTTGAGGACGGAAGGTAATATTTGACCATATCTTTGTTGCATATATTTTTGGAGCGTGCCACCCGGTCTTGGACCTTTTGGTACGCCATACTTTAGCACCACTTTCTCTTTGCTCTCGGTTATAAAATCATGACTTTGTAATAGCTGTAGATACTTATCTAACTGCTCATTCCTAAATCCAAAGTGAGATTTAATTTCAGCTTTCTCCCTCCCATTTAGAATCAGAATCAATACTTTGGCAGCCTGGGGATTTTTTACTAAAAACTCTTCTTGGTAGGAAGAAAGGTATTTTTTCTGCTCATCAGAGAGCTCTTTAACCAGTCTAAAAAGATCTTCTAATGAGACACCCATGACTTCACATATTTTAGAAATTCTCTCGATACTTAAAGGATCCTGATTGAGGATGCA
>CAYFLR010000008.1:29583-43780 GCA_964343805.1 uncultured bacterium
TCGAATAGTGGAAAGTCCCAGTTTTTCAGCTAAGAAGGAGTATTTTATCTTTTTCTTCTTCAACAAGATTTTTAATGATTTTTTGACTAATTGAGCCTCATTTGCAAGATCCATATTCTAGCCCTTTTGCCTTTATTGGTATCGTTATTCAATTCTTTTTCTATTATACAATCTAAAAGTTTGACTTTAAATACCAAACCTACTATTTCACCCAACAAGTTACACACTGATGGCAATAAATAGGCATCAGTTACAGTTCATCAATCAACCTAGGAGGTAAAATGAATCCTATAATCTATTTATTCACTCTCATGTTTATATTTAATCAAAGCATCAAGGCTTCCTCTAAAGCACGTGAAATGGGGATTCCCTTCGAAGGAAAGCCGGGTCCATACAATTCAATAACAGATGTTGGTAGTATAAAGGTTGGACACACAACTTTAAAAGACAAAATTGATGGGAAGTATGTCAATACGGGGGTCACGGCTATTATCCCTACCTTCCAAACTGATAAAAAAGGGGTTTTTGCCGGTGTTTTCTCCTTAAATGGGACAGGTGAAATGACCGGAACCCACTTTATTGAAGAGTGGGGAACCTTCTTCGGTCCTCTCCTTCTCACCGGAACAACCAGTGTGGGTGTAGTGAGAGATTCTGCGATTAAATGGGCGGTTCGCAATTTAAAGGATGAACAAAGTCTTTTCTCAAGAATTTTACCGGTGGTGGCGGAAACATATGATGGAGCCTTAAATGATGTGTGGGGATCATATGTAAAGCCTCAACATGTCTTTGATGCCATCAATAATGCGAAAGGGGGAGTAACCCCAGAAGGAGGTGTGGGAGGGGGAACAGGTATGGTCACCTATTACTTTAAAGCCGGTATCGGAACCTCTTCCAGGATTATCAATTTAAGTAATGGGAAAAAATACACCCTGGGAGTTTTAGTCCAATCCAATTTTGGAAGGCGGGATCAATTGATCATTGCAGGAAAACAGCTCGGTAAAAAGATTAAGGATTCTATGCCGATTATGCATGAAAATTTGGGAGATGGATCTATTATCGTGGTCATTGCCACTGATGCTCCACTCCTTCCCTATCAGCTAAAGCGTTTAGCTAGAAGGTCCGCTTTAGGTATTGCCAGGACAGGGGGGGTAGCAAATACTTTATCTGGAGAACTTGCCATTGCATTTTCCACCACTAATACGGTTGAGATCAGCGATGCTTCCAATCGCGTCTATCAATCAGTTCCTGATTCAATTATTGATCCACTCTTAGAAGCGGTGGTGTACGCTACCGAAGAGTCCATCATTAATTCCATGGTCGCAGCAAAAACTACCATCGGAAGAAAAGGAAAGGTCTTTGCTTTAACAGCTGAAACTCTTAACCCCTATTTTAAAAAAGAGGAGAATTAACATTATGAAAAATTATCTATTCTTACTATTTATGTTTGCACTATTACCCACTCATTTTCTTTTTTCACAGCATGATAACTGCCAAAATATCATCCACGAGTTTGAGCAAAAAGGCTTATCAGCCAGTATTCTTATTGCAGAAGGAGATCAAATACTTTTTGAACATCATAGCGAAGAGAATTTCAAAGGTAAAAAATTCTTAATAGGATCCTTAACCAAACAGTTTACTGCAGCGGCTATTCTGTCTTTAGTTGATAAAGATCAACTCAGCCTTGATGACAGCCTCATTAATTATTTAAAGGGTGATATTGATATTTCTTTAGAGGAGGAGTGGAATCAAATTACCATTCAACATCTACTTCAACATACTTCAGGCTTATTCAATTATACCAACAGTGAGAAGATCGATCTGTTATCCGACACACCCTTAACATCTGATAAAAAGCTATTTGATCTGTTTATGGGACATAAGCTTTTAAATAAGCCGGGTGAAGTTTTTAACTATTCTAATTCCGGATACTTTTTACTGGGAAAAATAATTGAACAAATTACCGGTCAAACTTGGTTTGAATACCTTGAAAGGAGTGTTTTAAATTTGGAAAATCTGAAAGACACAGGCTTTCGATCCTATGCAGATAATAAAGAAAAAGATTTGATGCCTGGCTTTAAGTATGATCAGGGTCAAAATAGAATTTACATGGAACATGTTAAATATAATGTGACCGGATGGGCCAATGCAGCAGGGGGGCTTCATTCCACAACTCATGACCTTCATAGATGGAATAAAGCCCTTTTTTCTGAAAAGTTTTTTGATCTCAAATATGAGCAACTCATGATAGAAAGTGGCGTTGATATTCCCGATTGGCCTAACTTACATTATGGTTACGGAACCATACTAGAAAGAATAGGTGATCATATGACCTTTTGGCATTTTGGTGATATTGCAAATTATTCAGCCGTTAATTTCTACCTTCCTAAAAAGCAGCTCTCGGTAATTATTTTGGCAAATATGAAAGATAGCACTATGTTGATCCAGCTTGCACATCAACTTTTGAATGAAGTTATCTAGGTAGTAAATTTAATAGGGAGGGGCATTACTAGAATTCAAAATTCGGTTGTTCCCCTACCTCAAAAAAGATATACTGACATCAAAGAACACCCAATAACAAGGCGGGGATTATGGTTGATAACATTGTTTCTGATAAAAAGAAGAACATTCTGGTGGTGGACGATGAACAAGATATATTGCAACTGATCCAACGGATCTTTCATAAAAATGATATTGAATGCATCCTTGAAGACACCGGTCAGGGAGCTTTAGATACTTTCAAAATGAAACATAAAGAGATCGATCTTATCGTTTTAGATTTGATCCTTCCTGACAAAGATTGCCTACAACTTCTCCAAGATATTTGGGAAGTGAAAGTCAATCAAAAAGTCCTACTCATAAGTGGACTCATAGAAGATCAAGAAGTGGCTCATCTTAAAATGACCAAGCCGGTGGATTTTATGGAAAAGCCATTCAAGCAAGAGGATTTGGTAGAGAAAATTAAATCCTTTTGGAATCGTTAAACTGCATTTCTCTTCCTCAGCTAACTTCCTGAAATAATAAGTACATAATCTAGTATAATTTTTTTCCCACTATACCACCTGTCTGGTTACAAAAGTATTCCTTTCTGGATTGGAAAAATACCAAGATAGTGTAACGTTAAGATATTACAGGGATAAAAAGTTGGCATCCCAATTGCAATACTCTAAAACCAAGGAGTCAGGCAATGTTCACAATTTTTACCGGAGGTAAATAATGTCTAAATTAGTAAAAACAGTTTTTTTAATGGCAGCCGTAATGTTAACCAGCAGCATCGCTTATGGTGCAAGTAGTATTGTTCTTAATTATAATGGTGAGCATTTGCGAGGACAGAATACTTTGAAGTTGAAAATGAAAGCCAGGCAACAAGGTATTAGCGTACAGGGCATGGAACTACTCTATGTAAAACTAACTGCCAAAACCAAAATGGGTCGAGGAACTGCCACTCTTAAGGTAGGGCAAGCACTTTCTAATCCTCAGGTGGTGGATGGATACCCGAATGAGTTTCACGATAGTGGACTCTACACCTACGATTCTGTTTGGATCGGCAACCCCAAAAATGACAGCCAAGGTCCATGGCAAATTGCCCTTAAGGGAAACTTTAAAATCGAATCCGTTGAATTGATCGTTGAAGGATACCAAGACTTTGAAGAAGCAGGACAGATCCGTTTCTTTAAGCAGGTTCACTTTACTCAAAGTTTAAATATGGATCAGATGGGCCGTGTAAAAGGTATCAAACTCAAAGCTGGACGCTCTGGAGCTTCTATCGCCGTTGTTGAAGTTATCTTTGGTAACGGTCGTGCACGTAGACTTTCTCAATTAGAAGGAACATTAGGTGCTGGTGAGCAGAGTGAAATTACTTTCAGAGCTCCTAGAGGTCGTAGAATTCAAGAGATCTTCGTAACAGCTAAAGCAGCTGGTCAAAATCAAAGCCGCGGTCGAGTTAAAGTATTAGTAGACAAATCCTTCTACTAGGTTTTAATAAAATAACACCTTCATTTGCTTAGAAAGGCACTCTACAGGGCATCCTGTAGGGTGCCTTTTTTTTGTTTGCATATAGTTTTATAACTGCAGTGGTCACAGGGTGCTTCCTTTAAGGAATCAAACTCTTCTTTTCTTATTTGTTGGCCAACTTGTTCCAACCAAGATTCGGTCTGTTCAAGTTCTTCTTCACTAAATTGAAAAATTTGAGTGCATGAGTTTTTATTTTGCGCATCGGCGCAATAGAGTAACACTCCTTTGAGGGGGAATGATGTTGTCTGGTTCAGAGACTTTTTCATAGCCAGTGAGTAAATAGCCAGTTGATTTTGATATCGATGGCCTCGGCCAGTTCTGGCACCAGTTTTATAATCAATTACCAGCAGTTCTTTTTCACTGACCATTAACCGGTCGATTGTTCCTTGGAGCTGTACATTACCTTGTTGTAAGAGAAAAGGAATTTCCTGGTAACTTTTCTTTCCTGTGGATTCTTTATGAAGTTCTTCAAATTCTGGATGATGAATCACCTTATCAAAATAACCAAAGAGATAGTTTAGCTCTTTTTCATTTAAAAGAGTGGAAAGACCACAAGCCGCTAAGGCCATTCGAAAACTAACTTTAGGATCTCTTTGGGGATGATGGATTTCTAAAGCCTTATGAATAAAAATACCTAGGGTGGCTGCATCTAAGGAGGTTTTAAAATTTTTATTTGAGCTCGCCTTTATCATATTTTTAGGAGAGGGCTCTGCTAAAATATTCTTAAGATAGTAGAGATAGGGGCATGTCTCATAATCAAGCAATGCACTGACAGTGTGACGTTGAATGAGAGAGGGTTGCTCTTTAAAAGGAGTTAAGAAAGAGATGCGATCTACAGCCTTTTCGATGGAAAAAGAGGGGGCTTTAGCCTGATCTTCTTCTATTTGTAACTGGTCTATCGGGATGATCTCAGTGAAGGGGATAAGCTCCGGTTCTACCCACTCTTGCCAGCTATCTTTCGCTCTTTTCTTACTCTTAATACCGATCAGGCGGATGGCATCCTCTGCACGGGTCATAGCCACATAGAGCAGCCTTTTATGTTCCTCTTTGTTTTTCTTTTTTTCTTCTTCTTCAAGGTAGAGATAAAAAAGATCTTTTAGCTTCTCTCCTTTGGAAGTGCTGGATCGAAACCCTATATAAGTTGGATTTTTTTCTTGATCCATGAGCAGATCATCGAACTGATGTTTCAAGGGAGAGTGGATGGTGGGCATCATCACCACTGGAAATTCGAGCCCTTTGGAGGCATGAACAGTGAGAATGGAAATATGGTTGGCTTCACTCTGCACCACGGTGGCTTCCGCATCTTTTGTGTTTTTTTCTAATATGAGGTGCCTGAGATAGTCCACTAAATCGGTGAGCTCATAGGAGCTATTTTGCATAAAATCATAGGCAATAAGGAATAGTTTATCTAAATTGGCGATTCTTTGTTCCGCATTCGTTTTTAAAAGGAGTCCTTCTCTAATTAAATAAGATTGATCAAGATGATGAAGCATGTCTAAGGGGGAAAGTCCGGCCATCTCTTTTTTAATCTCTAGAAATTGCCTGGTCATGTGATCTAGGAAGTGGGAGCTAGGGGCGGGGAGCAGGTTTTTAAGCTTAAGTAAATTAGTAAAAAGTGAGGCCCTTTGATTGTAGTTTTCATGCCTTATAATGTCTCGTAACAGAGCGTCAGTACATCCCACTGAAGGGAGCTTTAAAAAACTTGCAAAGGGAAGGTCGTGATGAGGATAGGTAAAGGCATAGAGTAAGGTGAACATATCAGACACTTCATCACTTTTATAAAAGGAGCGGCTGGAGTAATTAAAGTAGGGAATTTTCTCTTTTTGCAGTGCCTCCTCAAAATATTGGATATGGGTCATTTTGGAGAGCAAAATGCAAATATCTTTATATTCAGTAGGTCGTAATTCTCCTGCTTTATCATGAAGAAAAGCAGAAGCTTTCATCAATGATTGGATTTCATTCGCTGTGGCTTTGGCCAAAGCCTGCTTTTCTTGCTCAGTATTTTCTACTCCTTCAATCAGTTGTAGCTTAGCTCGAGGAAAAGAGGAATCTTGCTTATTTTCACCTTTCCCAGCAATTAAGTTTTGGTATTTCACCTGATAAGGTTTTTTGATCTCCTTGCAAAAGAGGTGAGAAAATTGCCTATTAAAAATATCAAGGACCGCTTTTTGAGTTCTAAAGTTGTGAAGCAGATTGATGGTGATTTGGAGAGGGGAGTCAAGAGATTGAGTCATTTGATTGAAAATGGAAACATCAGCTCCTCTAAAGGCATAGATACTTTGCTTGGGGTCTCCCACCAGAAAGAGATTATCTGCTTTCCTAATGGCCGAAATGATTTCTAGTTGTTCTAGGTTGGTGTCTTGAAACTCATCCACCAGAATATAGTGATAACGCTCTTGCAGACTTTTGCTCACATGTTCATTTTGGGTGATTAGTTGGTGAGCCAAGAAGGAAATATCTGCAAAGGAGTAAGCATTTTGCCCATGCTTAGCTGCTAATATTTGCTCATGACATTTTTTACTGAGTTCTATCAAGTGAGAAAGGTTTTTCAAAGAGTGGTGATTGGTGGCCATACAAAAAGCCGGATGATAAAAATACTTCAAATTTTTCTTAAGCTCGGTGACGCTTTTTCCAGCAAGCTTTAAACGCTCTTTCTCTTCGGCAGCTTTCCCTTTCACCGAGGGTTTTTTCGGGCTGGCTTCTATGAGTTCCTCTAATTTAATTTGAAATTGAGCTAAGGGCAAAGAGGGACAATTTCTCAGTTCGAAGAGCCACTTGTCATAACTTTCTACTCTGGCATCATGGATCACATCCGTTAATTCATGGCTAAAGAGTTCTTTCCATTTTTCTTTCCTTAGTGTTTCGAAAACATATGGCAGCTCTTCTAAAGCCTGAGTCTCATCAAATTCTAGTAAAGCATGTGCAGCCTGAGGGCCTTTCCGAATCAGCAGAGAGAGGAATCTTTGGATTTGCGGTAAACTATAGCTCTTTAAAAGAGTCAGGTAATGGTGGGCCGACTCATGTTCTTCCTCTTTAATTTCTGAGATAAACTTCTGAATTTGTTCTTCCACCAATAGGCTATTTTCTGTTTCACTGAGCACGGAAAATTCCGGATCTATCTGGCAGAGGGGAGCAAAATCCCTAAGACAGTGAGAGCAAAAACTATCAATGGTGGTAAAACTGGCCGCATAGGTTTCAAGTGCCAGTTTTTGATAATTAGAGCTGGCTTCAGGATCTTCTGCGGTTTGGGCTAGGTGGTTAAAGTGGGAGGCACAGCGCTCTTTCATTTCCATGGCGGCTTTATTAGTAAAAGTCATGGCTAATATTGCATTTAATGAGACGCCTTGGCTGATTAAATGCATAATGCGTTCCACTAAAACTTTGGTTTTTCCCGCACCGGCTCCCGCCACTAAGTAGATAGATTTATCACTTTCGAATACTGCTTGCTGTTGTTCGGGAGTTAAGGGCATGGGATCCTCACATCAGTTTTAGAAAATCGGCAGAGGGTGGGGTAGTCACATCGTTCACAGTTTAGGGGATCAGCCGGATCTGGTTCAAAGTCACCTGTGTGAATCTTTTCTAATATTTGCAAAATATGTTTTTTATTTTCCGTCAAAAGATGCTGCCATGTGCTTTCATCTTTTATACAGGAACCTAAGGAAGAGGAGAGTTTAAAGTGCTCACCGTTAAATTCATGCCAGAAGAGCCCATATTTTTTTACCCCGTCTTTGAGATGGTGGTAAAAGGCTGCAATGGGGGTGAACCCTTGACGCTTTGTTAGTTTTAGAAACTCTAAATAAAGGGGGATCTGAAAGCGTTCTCCCTTTAGAAAAACACTCTTCCCTAAAGAGTTATTTTGGGAAGAGGAGTCTTTATAATCAATGATGATAAATTTATTTTTTTCCGTATCCACTCGATCGATTCTGCCTATAAACGGAATGATCCACCTGCTTTGGCTGGTTTCTTTTCCTTCGGTGTGGAACTCTATTTGTTTGAAATGGGAATCCACTTCGATGATTCCAGCAATGGGCACTTCGGTGGCATAGGAAAAGTTGGTTTTAAATTCTTCTTTGAGCTGGCTTTCCAGTTCAAAAACGCGCTGGATTTTATCAAGCAGAGAATGTCTTAAATATTGATTAATTACAGGATTATACCAGTTTAGTTTAGAAAAAGGTTTAAGTAATATTTCCATCTCTTGCGCTACTAAAGGCTCTACTTTTTGGAAAGCTTGGCCTATGTTTTTTGTGAAGCGAGGCTCTTTAAAGAGTCTCTCTAAAAGATGGTGAATGAGATTTCCCATCACCAGATGATCCAGTGCGGGGGGAGATGAGGGGGATAGTTTTAAGATCCTTTCAGCAAAAAAACGATAGGGACAAAAGGCAAAGTTTTCCAGGGCCGAGGCCGACAGCCGTTTTTTTAAGTAGGTATTTAAAGTGAAGGTAAAGGAGGGGGAGCTAAGAGTAGAAGGTAGATGAGCTGCTTTATAAAGGGAAAGTTTCTCTTCCAGCTCCTGTCTTGATCCCTTACGTTTCAAAAGAGGAGGAATATAATGTATTTTTTCGCTCTCTTTTTGGTGGAATTCTTTCAATAATATTGAGGGAGCACTGGGCCTGCCACGACTATCAAATTCATGACTGATTAAAAAAACCTCTTTTTGAATCCGTGAACTTAGATTGTAATTAAAAAGAGCCTCATCAATGGCGATCTGCTCTAAGGTGGTATTAAGCCGAGTTCCTAACTCCTGGTTCATTTTGAGCAACTCTGTTTCATCAAAGAGAGGGGAACTGGCTCCTCCTGCGGGAAAAGATCCCTCATTGCAGTGGAGATAGAAGGCGTAGTCAAAACGCCTGGAGACCAAGTTCCGGTAGGAGGTTAATAAAACTCCCTCCTTGGATATTTCTGGTAAGGAAAACTCTGTTTGTCTTGTTAAATCGGACAGCACTTTAGAGCATTCATAAAGAGAGAGTTTTCCTTGATAAAGATGGTGATGTAGATCAATAAATAGTTCTTCTTGTTGCCACAAGCTCTTTAAGCAAATCATAATTTGGGGATCAACTGCGAACTCCTCTGTGATCTCTTTAAGAGTGGAGAAAAAATCTAAGAGAGTCATTTTACTTTGAAGAGAATCTGTTAAGTGGTGACCTATTTTATTTATGAATTCTTGTATCCGATGCAATTCTTCCATTCCCAGGGAAGGGAATCCATTGGGGGAAAGATCCTTGAGCTGTTTTAGCTCCTGGTGCAATTTCCTTGCGGAAATGGTAGGGTGCAAAAACTGACTGATTTTAAAAAGGGTGCCTTGGCTAACCAGACAAAGCTCTTCTTCATTCAAAAGATGCTTAGTTTGCTGCAGAAAGAGGGGATCTTCCAAAAAAGAAACAAGCTGGGGACAAGCAATCTGATCTCTATAAAACTGAGCGGCCAGTTGAACGAAGTTTTCCATAAAGTGAATCACTGGATGGTGAGCAAGTGGGATTTTCTCTGTTAAAGAGCAGGGAATCCCATAGGTTTGCAGTTCTTTCTTAAACAGAGGAAAATCCTTCAAAGGATCGCTTGAATAAATAACCATGTCTTTGAGACTCTGAGAAGGGATGGATTGACTTAATTGAAAAATCTTTTCTGCCACAAATTGATATTCAAAATAGGCGCTATGGGTTTCTACCAAAGTGGTTTTAGGGCCTTTAATCCGATCTTCAATATGATGAACCTCCGCTCCAGGATGAAGAGCCTGAAGTTCGTTCACACTTTCTTTTAAAAGAGGGTAGACAAAAGAGGCTGAGGGAAGAATGAGAGTGACGTTTTTTATTTTACTATAGGCTTTGATAAGTTCCGACAGGTTGACGGGGAGACTCCCGTAGCCGTAAATAATTATACTAGGTAGACTGTCTATGGAGAGATCTTCTTTTTGTAATCCTCTAATGAGCTGCTGGTATTTAATGAGATTGGAGGTTTTCAGTGAACCTTGCTTTTTATTTTCAGTGGAGTTTAGGGTGCCTTTGATAAAATCATAATAAGTTTGGTAGATCTTCTTAAAATCTTCTAGATAGGGGGAGGGAGTCTCAAGTCTTTCAAAATCAGAAGGAGAGATAAGGTTGTTCTCTAACCTTTGAATCATTGCTAAAAGGGCATTGTGCAGACCTGGTTTTTCAATAATGGATTGTAGGCTAGAGAGGGATTCTTTTTTGGATAGTAAAAGCAACAGAGTTTCAATCAAACGTTGATTAAAAAGAGTACTGAACACCCCGTTAGGGACGTTGTATTGCATGCAAAGTCTCTCTAATAGACTCTCGATATTGGTAACGGAAACTCCCAAGAGGCTCTGCTGGGGGCTGACCTGAAGCAATCTTTCTTGTAGATGCAGCTTGATCACATTCGATGGAACAAGGATGAGAGTGTGAGAGGGGGGATTTAGAACTTCAGTTAAGGATGAAGACCATCCCTTTTGCTCTGCAGCAAGAAAGGGGTCACCATAAATTATATTCAAAGACATACAAACCTAGTAAGAAAAGGTTTTGAGATATTGACCGGTTAGAGAGTTTTTACATTTAGCAATTTCTAGAGGGGTGCCAGTAGCTACAATGGTTCCTCCATTCTTTCCCCCTTCCGGTCCTAAGTCAATAACATGATCAGCATTTTTTACAACATGCAAATTATGCTCGATGACACAAAGAGTATTTCCCTTGTCTCGGAGGGAGTGAAGAATTTCTATTAGTTTTTTAATATCGTTTAGATGCAGTCCTGTGGTTGGTTCATCAAGAATATAAAGAGTGTTACCAGTGTCTCTTTTGGCGAGTTCTTTACTGATCTTAATTCTCTGTGCCTCTCCACCTGATAGTGTAGGAGCTGACTGTCCCAGGGTTAAATAACCCAGACCCACATCAATTAGGACGGATAACCTCCGTTTCAGAGTGGGAATGGCAGAAAAGAATTGATAGGCTTCGGCTACGGTCATGGCCAGCACATCGGCCATATTCTTTCCTTTATAAAAGATCTCTAAGGTCTCTTGATTGTATCTTTTTCCTTGGCACTCGGGACACTTTACATAAACATCAGGCAGAAAGTGCATTTCGATTTTAATGGTTCCATCACCTGCACAGGCTTCACATCTTCCCCCTTTGACATTAAAGGAAAAACGCCCTGATTTATAGCCTCGTACCTTAGATTCTGGCACCGAGGCAAATAGATCTCGAATGGGTCCATAAATGTTGGTGTAGGTGGCTGGATTTGAACGAGGAGTCTTGCCTATGGGGCTTTGGTCAATATGGATAATTTTATCTATATGCGCTAAGCCTTCTACTCTTTCTACACATATAGGGGGTTCTCTCCTCCTGTTTAGATGGCTGCTAACAGCATTATAAAGCAGGTCCATTATTAAAGTACTTTTTCCTGATCCTGAAACCCCTGTGATGCAAGTAAATTGGCGTAAAGGAATGGCCGCATCTATATTTTTTAAATTATGTTTAGTACAGTTTCTTAGGGTTAGGTAATTCTTAGCTTTGAGAGGGATCTGGTTTGAAGTGCTAATACTTAGTTTTTTTGCCAAATAAAGTCCGGTTAGACTTTCTGGGTTGTTCATTAGCTCCGCTGGGCTTCCTTCTGCAACAACCTGGCCTCCTTTAACCCCAGCTTCTGGTCCTAAGTCGATGATATAATCTGCTTGATTGATGGTCTCTTCATCATGCTCCACCACCAGAATGGAATTACCCATCTCTTTTAACTGCACCAGGGTTTTTAAAAGCTTACTATGGTCTCTTGGGTGCAAACCAATGCTGGGCTCATCCAGGATATAAATTACACCACTTAAAGCTGAGCCAATCTGAGTGGCCAGCCTTATTCTTTGAGATTCTCCTCCAGAGAGGGTGTTCCCCCCTCGACTGAGACTGAGGTAATCAAGTCCCACATTCTGTAGAAAGCTAAGACGAGCCGTGATCTCTTTTAGAATAGGGGCTCCAATCTCCTCTTGAAGTTGGGAGAGTCGCAGCTTCTTAAAAAATAAAAGTAACTGTTTGATACTTTGACTGGTTAAATCATTAATAGATTGATTTTGGAAACGAACCGCCATGGCTGTTTTATTCAGCCTGGTACCTTGACACTCCTCACAGAGCTCTTTACCCATGAACTTTTTTAATTCATCCCTATGAGACTCTTTCTGACTGAGCCGTTCGAGTCTGGGGATAATTCCTTCAAAAGGCTCTTTACTCTTTAACTTAGTGTGCTCACTTTTTAGATTGAATGAGATCTTTTGTTCTCCAGAACCATAAAGCAGGATATCTTGTTGTTTATCAGTTAGCTCATCAAAAGGAGTTTTTATGTCAAATTTATAATGCTTAGCTACACATTCTAATTGCTGAATGGCCCACCCTTCTTTGCCGGTGGCTTTGAGTGGAGTTAAAGCTCCTTCGTATATATTGAGGCTGGGGTCTGCGATTAAGGAATTAGGAATGAATTTTTCACTATATCCGAGTCCTGCACATGTTGGGCAAGCTCCATGGGGAGTATTGAAGCTGAAGATACGGGGCTCAATATCACAAATTGAAATATCGCACTTCGGGCAACCCAATTTAGTGTTGTAGAGTTCACTTTCTCTGGTGGTGTTATTTTCAATGGTGACAAGTCCGGCTGCCAGTTTTATGGCTAATTCCACTCCGTCACTCACTCTCCTTTTGATTCCCTCTTTAATAACAATCCGGTCAAGATAAATCTCAATGGTGTGTTTGTGATTTTTATCTAGCGTGGGGGGAGTTTCAAGCCGGTAGGTTTCTCCATCAATTCTCACCCGGGTGTATCCCTGCTTGAGCATCATTTTTAAAAGACTGCTATACTCTCCTTTTCGTTCCCTTATCACTGGAGCTAAAATGCTCACTTTAGTTCCTGCAGGCAGACTAATGGTTTTATTAATGATCTTGCTGGTGGTAAATGATGATACTTCCCTTCCGCATAGAGGGCAGTGAGGACTGCCTATTCTTGCAAAGAGGAGTCTTAAGTGATCGTAAATTTCAGTGATGGTTCCTACTGTGGAGCGAGGGTTATTACCCGCTTTTTTTTGTTGGATAGAGATGGCAGGGGAGAGTCCCTCAATCAATTCAACCTCTGGCTTATCCATAATATCTAGAAACTGCCTAGCATAGGAAGAGAGAGATTCAACATAGCGACGGTGACACTCTGCATAAAGTGTGTCAAAAGCCAAGGTGGATTTGCCTGAACCACTGGGCCCGGTGATCACCACCAACTTTTCTTTTGGAATTTTCAAAGAGATGGACTTAAGATTATGTTCCTTGGCATTTTTGATGTAGATATGATCTAGTTTCATAGCATAGTTTGAGGAGAGGGGATAATTAATCTACTTGTATTTTCTTAATACGAGCCAGAGTCTGATTTGAGAAGTGTTCAAACTCAAATGCCAACTGCTCAAGATGACGGAGGTCTCCTTCTGAACTGGCATCATTTATGTTGCGTTTAATGGCCTCCAGCTCAATGAGTAGTTTTCGCTTCAGTTTCTTATCTTCCATGTTTTCAAGAGCCACAGTGATGACCGTAATGCGCTTTTGTAATTGAGTATTGAGCTGATAAACTTCTACCATAAAGCCAGTCTACACTACCTACTACTAAGTTGACAAGCGTTTTACCTGTAATCTAAAAAACTTTTAATCTAAAGGTTGAATTTTTTGTGCCGACAAGAAAGCAAGCGATTTTAAGAAATCTGTGAGGTTGCTTATGAACAAATATGATGAAGCTTTTAGCAATGTCTTGCGCAACTTCTTTGAAGGTGAAGAGTGGGCGGCTAAAAGACATGAGGTGGGATATAATCGTGGAGTTGAACTATTTTCCTTGCAGAAGAGGCTTATGAGGCTCAATCAAAAAGAATTTGAAGAAGCTCTTAGATCCATTGGTGGGATTATTAAAGTTTATGAAGAAAGGCTTAATCTATCTGATGAAGATAAGGGTGAAGCAAGTGAAGAGAATGTAAATCAGATTGCTAGTCAAGCTGATCAAGTTATATCCACCGCTAAGGGTGAAGAAATAAAGGCTATTTAATATGAGTTCCGTATCTGAAATGGCTCCTCAGCCAACCTATAGAAAAGTATACTACTGGAAAGATGGTAAAAGAGTTATGGTGAAGCGTTCTATTCCAGTAAAGCAGCATGAATTTGAGGTTGAAGATCGTGTGACCTTAATTCGCAAGAAG
>CAYFLR010000008.1:43790-44565 GCA_964343805.1 uncultured bacterium
ATGATGCCTTTCCAGAGCAGCAAACATACACTATAAATGGATTTACCCGCAATAATGCCAATATTGTGCTTTTAGAAAATGATGATGGAGATCAAACCGCTGTCTCTTATTTAGATTTAGAATTATATTAGGTGCCCTTCTTAGTTTCTTAGTTTAAAAACTTGCATAATCAGCTTATCATCTCTTTTAATCTTTTTTACTACTTTATATTTGTAGTCAGATCTTTGATAAGACCGTTCATTTTGTACCAGATAATCCCCTCGATAGAAAAGGAGATCTCGCTTTTGCTGCAAGAGTATCAAATGTCTTCTCACATATTCTATGAAGAGATTCTTTTCCACTCCCTTGAGGCATTTTAACAACTCTTCTTCTTCAATCGTCCATATCGCGCCTAATATTTTAAGGGTGGAGGGCCCTATAAATTCATACTTCCATGCATAATGACGAGTGAACTCTAACAGGCATGGGCTCTTTTTAAGTGAGATAGTATGGGGTATTTTATGCAGCTCAATTATTTCAAAACGATCTCTTTGTTTTTTCTCAATCATCCTTAAGTTAATTAAAGTGGAATCAGCTTCTGTGAGGACTCTTAGTTTACCGTGAGGGGGGAGGGGCACTTTAGATAGAAACTCAAGAGCCTCTTTGTTAGATAAGCCCCAATAATCAAGTTCAAAGATATTCTCCTTATCATCCCAGTAGGAGTGCAATAAATTATAGTAAGTGTGTTGGTAAGGGTGCAACAGGATATAAAAAGGAAGGATTAAAATAAAGATAA
>CAYFLR010000008.1:44641-55207 GCA_964343805.1 uncultured bacterium
TGATCTGCTTTTGGTAGGTTTTCCAGCCGGAAATCAAGTTGAGCCCAGTCAAACATAATATGACAATGGCTGGGTAGATAAAAAAGAGGTGCCTCCATCCGTTATAGAGGGTTGCTTTGGTCACGATAGCTGTAAAGATGGGGGAAAAAAACCAAGCTAGCAAAGCCAAGAGATAAACATCTTTGGTTGAGTATTTTTTTGGACTTTTGATGAGAGTGAAGGGTGTGTAAATAGTCCCTATAGTAGCAAGGATAACCATGAGGAGGGGTGTGGTTAAAAGAATATGGGATAGGGTATAGAACCAAGGTTGGTTGAGTGCTGTTACACTGGTATTTTGTAAAGAGGTGATAAAGTGCTTAATGGGGGATTGCCACAAATAAGGCCAAAACAGCACTATTAAGAAGGGAAGAAAGAACAAATAGCCTGCTAAAAGGCCAATAAACCTGGTTTTCAAGGGATTTTTTTTCATTCCAAAGTACTCGAGTACTTTCCTTAATAGGATCAGGGAGCAGGTGAGTGCTGGAATAAATAGACCGATCACTCGTAGGTCGATGAGAATTGCTGTGGCAATAAGGTGAAATATAGCCACTTTGAGGTTTTTTTTCTCTAGGAAAAGAAACATAGTATAGAGGCTGATCATAAAGAAGGTTTTAAAGGGAATATCCACGGGATTATAAAAGGCATGGGTGAGAATATGAGGGTGAAGTAAATAAATAATAATGGCTAGTCTGGTATCAAAGGGGCTTAGGAATTTCAAACAGAGTAAGCGGAAAAAATAGAGTCCAACCAGGAAGCATATAAAAATGAGAGAATGACGAATCAGATATTCTGTTCGAATGTCGAGGGATCCTGAAATTTGGCGCATGAGATAGGGAGGACCGGCTAGAATCAGTTGAAAAAATGCCCCATGATGCTTTTCATGGCGAGGCGTGACCCCACCGGTAAAGTCTTTCAAGTGAGAATAAGATTTAATAGCTCGTTGACCGTATTCAAAATGGTATTTATCATCTAGAGGCACACCGTAGTCTTTGAGGATGAAAGTGCCTAGAAAAAGTAGAAAAAGAAAAAGCGATATTTCAAACCAAAAGGGGGCTAATTTTGTTTTCATGAAAGTATTTTACTATGAAAGGAATCTTTGAAAAAGCGTAGAATTATCCAGCCTTTAATTCATCTTGAGGGTCGTATTGATTGGCAAGGTGTTTACGGTTGTGCAAAATGTGATCGTACCAAGCTAAAGTTTCATCTATGAGCCACTTATTGGCGACATATTCCTTCGTAGGGATTAACTGCTCGCAGTAAAGTTGGAGATCTTCAATTGTAGCCTCTTCATTTTCATTCATCCAGTTTTTAACACTTCTCTTGAATTGGTTTCGGTCGAACATACTTTGCTCCCATCCATGAATTCGTAACCTGTCTTTTACTCGGTAGCCCAAAGTAAAACTTTAATAAAAAAAGGGCAGAGAGTGTACCCTGTTTTGGGGGTTCTAGGGGGTGGCGGGTTCAATGTCGTTCAGATCCCAATTGAAGTCTAAGTATGAAAGAGGGAGTTTGTCACGCTTAATGTATCTTCTAGAATCTTTTCTTAAATGCTTGTAAATAAAAGATAAAAAGGCTTTTTCTTTATTATCTCGGTTCTTGAACATAGAGGTTTTTTGATTGTGATAGACCAAAAAATCATCAGGATACCATTGGAAAATTTTTGAAATCAGAATTTGACGATTGTTCACTTTATTCTTACTGGGGTCATTAACAAATTCAATACAGGCCTCATGGAGCTTGGTGGCAATATCAGATCCTTTAAATGCATGAGGATAAAATCTGGGTGAACTGATGGCTCCATAAGATAAGAGACAGTGAATACGGGGGTCGCTGTACTTGGGGCGAATGATTTCGTGTAAAATCACATCGAGAGTGTACTTCTTTCCCATGATCACCATGTAGGCGATTTCAAAAGCTGATTTGGTGTGAGTCTTTATATCCAGGAATGATGAAACAGGATAGTTCTCGGCAATGGTCTTGAGGACTATGAGATGATACAAGTTTATCCAATAAGCTAGGCTAGACCCTTTGCTTAGTTTTTCAAACTGCTCTTTAGAAATGGTTTGAAAGGATTCTGCTGCTGCTTTTAAAAGTCCCTTATGTTTTTTGAGTTTCTTATAATCCACTCGACCTTCTAATACAATGATAGAAAGGAGAGATTCATAAGCATCGTAGGATATGGTGGGAGTTTTTATCTTTTCAGGAGCAGAGAGGAGATGATCCTTAGGATAAAGCAGACTTCCTTGTAAGAGGGCAAAGAGAGTGATTATCAATCTATATGGGGTGATTTTAAAATTCAGCATTGCATTTTTTTCATTATTGATTCATACCTTAAATTCTAATGCACCCTACTAAAAAGTCACCCTTTGATCAAGGAAGCATTAAAAACATTAAAAACATAGATGATAGCTCTCTACTGCGAGGATGAGAATGGCCAGAATAATAGTAACTCTTTTTTCCCTTTTATTAGTTGTAAATGCTCTATCTTGTGTCACACCAAGTCGAAATAAAGCGAGGGCAAAGACTAAGAAGAAGCGGGTCCAACCTTACCTCCAGCCTTTCAAGAGTAAAGTTAAAATTGTTAAATCGAAAAGAGCTTATTATCCTAACCAAACCACCGGTGGAAAGAAAATTTCAAGCCTTCCATCTAAGGTTTCGGTGGAGGATATCCTCTTTCGGATTAAGCAGGTGGAAAGGCTTTTTGCTCAAAAGAGATATTTTGATGTGGTGATTCAATATGAAGCCATCTCCACTGAAATACGATTTGAAGCCATACCCAACTATGTGACTCTTCTTTATGGTCTTTCTTTAATTGAGAAAAAAGACTATGAGCGGGGTACCGTTGTGCTTAGCCAATTGGATTTCGATAACCTGGAATTGCCAGAACAATCTGCCCTGCTGGTGAAAATTGGTTCTGTTTATGATCAACTCCAGAACAAAGAAAAGGCCCAAAATTATTATCGGATGGCTCTTTTAAGAACCAAAGATAATTTGTCTTTACAATCCATAGCAGGAGAAAAGCTAGCACAAATTGAAGAGAACCAAAAAGGGGTTAATGAAGCTCTTAAAGAGAGAATGGAACAAGCAGTTAATATGGCTATTGAGGGAAGAGAGTTAGGGAAAGCCATGCAGATATGCAGACAGATAATAGAAAACTCCGACTCTGAGGCTGATAGACATTGGCGAGAGCGAGCTGAAAAGCTCTTAAATAATATCAAGGCCAGAATTGAAGCGCAATTTGAAGTTAAGATTGCTGGGGTGAGGAAGGTTTATTTAGATAAAAAGGATTTTAACCGTGCCAAAGAGCTGTTAGCTCAAATTGAATTAGACTATGAGGATGAAAAGTACCAAAAAAGAGTCCAGATGGTCCGGGAAGACATGGAGAAGGTCATTGCCTACAATGAACGTCAAAAAGCTAGCAGTGAGACGGAATTAGGTGAGGAACCAGCAGAAGAAAACTTGGATGTCTCAGAAGAGGTCCAGAAAATATATCAAGAGGCGGTTCTTTTATCTAAGAATGGACAGTACAAGTTAGCTATTAAGAAATTAGAAAGTATAGAAGGCTCTGAGATGGCTGAGAAGGTACGTTTTACCAAAGGGAAAATTATTAACCTCTATGTAAAAGGTCTTCGTAAGAAAGCTTCAGAACTCTATTTTAAAGGAACCTCGGTGAAAGATCGGGTGGTCAAGATTGATTTTTATGTTCAAGCTTATCGCCTGCTAAAATCCATCATCATTGAATTTCCAAATGCCAGTCTCATTCCCACTATCGAAAAAAACTTAGAATTCATCTCAGCTGAGTTAGCCAAGTTGGGTTATTATTTTTCCTCCGGTGAAGAATAATTCCCAGATCCTCACAAGTTTTATTGACGAATCTTTGTAAATTTTATATTGTAAATTTGCTATACCTAAAAAGTTAAGCTTAATGGTGTATTAATACATTGAAATGAATAGAAAATTGCATGAAGGACGTATAATGGCATACATCACTGCTAAAGAGTACATGAAACGTTATAAGTTAAGTGGGGAGCAATTCTCAGACTATCTGAATAACTTCATGCTGAATCATAAGTATCAAGAGGGTCAGTTGATGGTGAGAGACAATCCTCCACCGGTACAAAATGATGATGATCTCTCTCTAGAAGATCTTCTCGTAAGTAAAGACCTAGATCATCTTCCTCCTCCTCCTTCCGCCAAACCAGAAAGTTCTAAGGAAAAACCTTCTCTTTCGACTGATTTGATAACCATGTCTCAAGTAACTGTTTTTAAGGAAGAAAATAAGGAGATTTTAAAATTCAGTGAGAAGTCTCTAACCACCATGGCGAATTATACTCAGACCATTTTTCGCGATAAAGAGCGTATCATTGAAATGAAAGATAAGAAAATTGATGAGCTAGAAAAAGAGCTGTCAGACAAAGATGATATCATTCGGCTTTTAAAACAACAGGCAGAGGATTATCATATGCTCACCAGCCTGGTGACCAATAAATAGATTCAAACCCTATTCCCAACCCAATCAGATCAATCAGGAATGACATAGAGAAAAATAGTCATGTAGTGGAGAATACTGCCTCCTAATACAAAGAAATGCCAAATTGCGTGGTTAAAGGGGAGAGATTGCCATAAATAGATGAGAGCCCCTAAGCTATAAGTAACACCACCCGCAAATAGGAGGTATAATCCATGGGTTGGTAGGTGCTCTATAAGAGGGTTCCAAGCCAGAACAATGAGCCATCCCATAAATAGATAGAGTGCGGTGGAGAATACTTCAAATCGGCCAGTGAAAAAAAGCTTGAGAGAGATGCCTATCACGCTTAACCCCCATACTGTTGCAAATAGAATCATTCCCCATTGACCCGGTAAGAGAACCAAGGTAACTGGAGTGTAGGTTCCGGCGATAAGTAAGTAAATAGAGGAGTGGTCCAATATTCGATAAACTCTTTTCCATTTTTGAGAAGGAACATAATGATAAAGTGTTGAAATAGTATAGAGGGCCAGCAGAGAAATACCAAAAATTGCCGTACTTACTAGATGAACCATCTCTCCTTGAGATAGGGATTTCTGGATTAAATAAAAAAGTCCCAGTACACTGAGACCTATTCCCATGGCATGGGTGAGTATATTTGCTAACTCCTCTTTGGGACTATAAGGATGGGGTTTTGCGTAAGTCATTTTGCACTCCTTCTTCGGGTCTGTCATTGCAGACTCTCAGTTTTCATCCTTCTCTTCATAACAGAAGTTGCCCCTTTCAGGTTTTATAATTTGGTTTTTTACAATTGTTTTACATACTGTCTAATTTTTAGACGCTCGCCTTGTTTCTGGACACAATTTCTGATTATCTCACCGTCCCCATATTTACTAGTTGCAATAAATTCAAGTAGATAGATCTAATTTCAAAGCCCTTTGTCAGCTGGTATACATTTTGCGTATTAGAGGGGTGGCTATCCCCTTATCATAGTTGGAGGGGGTTTATTTGTAGGAGAAAAAAATGAATATTACAGAAGTAATAAACAAGCAACAACTGGAACTAAGTGAAAAAAAACCATGGCATATTTGGGCGATGTTTCTTTTACTGGTGATTGCCTATGTAAATGAAGTGCAAGCGGTTGAAGTTAAACCGGTGGAAGATCTCACCGCGAAATGCACCATCCATCTCTCGAATTGTCTGGAAGCAGGATCTGTTACTACCGTTGTGGGTCCAGGGCAATTAGTGAATATAAAAGGTGATCTATGCATAAAAGAGAGCAAAGAGTCGCTTGCAGGCCGTCATATTGTCATCATGGTAGATATCTCTGAAAGTATGCAGACTGCCGATAAACCAGCCTTGGAGTCATTGCCTAAAAGAGCGGAAGCAGCACTTGATTTGATTAATGAACTTATCAATCAGGGCTATGAAAAAGATCACATCGGAGTGATTCTCTTTGCAGATCAATCTTTCAATAAGAAGCATAAGGCAGAACTTATCTATCCACTCACCCCTCTTCCAGAGGTATTTAGTGCAGCTAATTTTATACGTCGCTACAGTGCTCATGAAGCTGGTGGAACCGATTTAGAATGGCCACTATTAGAAGCTAAGAAGATGCTTACAGATAAAGAAAACCCGGTTTTAATTATCTTTTCCGATGGTGCACCTTATGTCCAGGACTACACTTTTGGCGGAGATGGTCAAAAAGAATATGTAAGAAAATTCTGTCAAAACAGCCACACATTAGAGGAAAAAGTGGTTGAATTTGGTGAAGGTCTTGATTTTGATACAGAGAAGTCTTTAAAAGGCTGTGATAGCCTAAATGAAGGTGACAATAATGGTCATTGGACGGAATTAGAAGCTATAGAAACCAAGTTGGCTCATGAACTTGCAGTGGACAATGTTAAAAGGCTTATTGATGAGGATTGGTTTAAAAACTTGGATGTGTTTACCATCTATTTAAAAAACCATGAGACGGCTCAAAAAGAACTCTTTGAGAAACACTATATCAAAGATTTAAAAGACGGACAAAATGGCACTTTACTTAAAGACTTGGCTATGGCGGGAAAGGTAAAAGCTGAAGGTTTTTACTCTATCACTGAAGTCTCAAAATTGATCGAAAGTTTAACCGAAATAGGCAGAAAGATCCGTTCTACCCATATTAAGCAAAAGACCTTAGTGACAGCAACGGAAAGTCGTTTGGATAATAACTCCAATAGTCACTTTCTCTTTCAAAATATTCAACTGCAAGAAGGGCAAAATCCCTTATCGTTACAGGTCAAAACACTGGATGATAATAATTCGGATCTTTCATTTCAAATTGTATATTGGCCAGTGGAAGATAAAGCCGAGTTTTCGGATCTTTTAACCTGTGATAATGGAAATCATCCGCTTTCTCCAAAGAAAGAAGGGACTGTTCATTCGGAAGATCTTACCGCCAATGACGAAACTCTCCTGCAGGGAGGATCTGCCGGATGCGGTAGTATTGATACATCTTCTCAAGGAGGAACTGGTTTGACACTTTTAACCTTGGTTTTACCACTCTTTTTACTGATGGTATTTCGGAAAGTGCATTTAGGATTTGTGCTTCTGCTAGTGACCGTTTCTTTTTATGGTATGGAAGGACAAGCCTCCAATTTTGGTATGAATATTCAAACTTTTTCACCGGTTACCGATGGAAAAGGAACCTCTGGAGTTTCCTCTTCTAAGACTTTAGGATTTGGGGAGCTTCATACCAGCTTTTATCAACAGTACACCAATAATCCAGTTCAGCTCTCTTTTGCTAACGGAGATAAGAAAGATAAAGTAACTGATCATCTTTATACCACATACTATCAACTTGCCTATGGCCTTCATCCTCAGTTTGATATGGGACTTTCCCTCCCTCTTCATTTCTATCAGGATCTGACTCTGCAGCAGGATAATCTCATCACTGATTTGGAGTCCTATTTTGGTATGGGAGACTTGGTGATTGATGCGAAATATCATTTTTTCACCAGTCACGCTATGAGACTAGATCTTACTTTTCTTCCTTATATTACCATTCCTACTGGAGAGGCAGAGAGGCTCTTAGGGGATGAATCCTATGGCGTGGGTCTATTACTTCTAATGGACCACCGTATCAATTCAGAATTTCGTCTCTTAGCCAATTTAGGTGGAAAATTTCGTAGTAACGCTGTTTATCTTGAGGATGAGAGAGCCACCTACACTTTGGAAGTACGAAATCAAACCGAATATGCTCTGGCCGTTGTGTATAACAATAACTATTTAAAAGAGTTACAGCTGAGTTCTCATTTAAAAGGATTGGCAGCTAATTTGAGTGGCCTAATTGGGAATGATGCCACCAGCCCTCTAGAGTTAGGTTTTGATGCCAAGTATCAGGCTTTAAAGAATTTGATGTTTACTTTGGGAACTGGCTTTGGTTTAGGTCAAGGAATTGGAACACCTGATTATCGAGTGCATTTAGGAGTGAATTACTCTTTTTCTATACTGGGTTCAAATAATCAAGATGACGTATGGACTCTCCTATCTGACAACTAGTTGGCGTCCATAAAAAGCCGCCCGCTGTGTTGGCTGCTACTCATAAGATGAAATATCGCCCACACCTTCTCTGACCACCACCGGAGTATAATCGCTGGAAAAATCAATAACTGAGCTAGGACCATTTATTTCAAAATCGCAAGGGTCAAGAATCATGTCTAGTTGATGCCCTAAGACCTCCTCAATTTGATAGCTTAAAAGACCTCCACTTTGTTCTACATCATAATCACTAAATTGTTCATCCAGAGAAGGAGATAGGGTGGTGGTGATTAAAGGGCTATTATGAGCATGAACCAGTCTTCTACAGAGAGTTGAATCGGGGATTCTGATCCCAATTTGCCGATCCCCTCGGTAATTTTTTATAACCTTTGGTAGATCTCGAGTAGGGTTAAATATAAAGGTGTAAGGTCCGGGAATATTGGACTTGATGCTGCGGTAGATCAAGTTGGAAATTATGGCGTATTTACTAGCTTGAGAGATTGTATTACATACAATGGAGAGATGTTTTTTACGATCCACTCGCTTGGTTTTATAGAGTTTCTCAACCCCGGCTTTGGAAAAAGGACAAGCGGCGAGCACCCAATTGGTATCGGTGGGAAAGCATATGATACCTCCCTCCTTCATACTGCTGGAAGCACGATCTAAAACACGGTTATCAGGGTTTTCACTCACAACATAGGCAATCATTATCTAACTCACTGAGGATTCCAATTTACACAGAGGCAAAGACCATATGGAAGTCTATTAAGAATTTTCTATTTTGCCAGAAATTAGACGATCTCTCAAGGGTAAAAGGGTAGGGTTTTAAATTCTCTTGCTAGTGAATACATGGTGTTTCCTTCAAAACCTTGAATGGGGGGATGGGTGAGAATTCTTACCACCACATCATAAGAGGTATTGGCACTTACAACATTAGGTGGAATTTGATGCTCTAGTAAGGCGGCATCTAGTAGAGGGGAACTATAGACCCTTTCGCCCGTCATGGTATTATAGAGAATCACTTGATACTGATATCCTGCAGTTTGTGAAGAAAGGGGGGTGACCACCTCCCATCTGATGACGGGTTCCAAGGTAGAAGCATCCACTGCACTAATTTTTACCTCATTTTGGAAGATTTCATTAACGCTGAAGATATAGCTATCTTTGCTCTTATCTTTATATTGCACTGTGAGGATAAGCACATCGTTTTTACTTAAAGATTTCCCTTCTTGTAATATAACCTGAGCTCCCCAAATATAGTCACTGGCGCTTCCGTCTCCATTGGCACCATCATCTTTAAGCGTAAAGTCCCAAGGCTTGCCATCTGAGCTAATAGCGTCAGTTAAAGTGCTTGGCCCATCAATGGATAGACTGGCAATGGGTTTCTCAGTTTCTTCCTTTACCCTAGTTAAAAGGTTGAGTAAGAAGGCATGTTTGCCATTTACCAGAGTCATAGGACGCTTTTGATAGTAAGATGCAAAATATAAAATAGTATTGTCGTTAGGATAGCTCCAGTCCCCAAAATTAACGTCCCGGTCTAAAGATCCTCCATTAACATCCCCAGAGCGGTCATTAAAATCAACGTGATCCAGTTTTAAATCATTATCATTATCGGGGTCTATCATATCGGGTAGGCCATCATCATCATCATCAAAGTCAAACTCATCTTTTTCATTTTTTCCATCCAAGTTCCCTGAGGTGTTCTTCTTGGTTTGAAAACGATTGTTTTCTGACTCAGAATCCAGTCCGTCAGGTATTTGGTCGTTGTCCGCATCCAAAAATTCATAATCGGTTAATACATTGAGGTTTTGATGTTCTGAGGAGATTAAAATGGGTCCTTGAACCCTGATGTTACCCAAATTGGTGTTGTTTACAATTCTGATATATTCCGCCACTTTATTTTTGGGGCGTGAGAAGGTCATAATAGCTCTGAAAGAGTAGTCGTGAGAGACCAGCATGATGGCGTACTTCTCGCTATCTCCACCGGGCACCTTTTCAATATGGAAATTACCCTGCTCATCTATTTTGCTATAATAGATTTTCTTTGTATGAATATTTTGTAAAATCAACAGGTTAGAGTAGTAGGGGCTGATTTGGTTGATATTTGCCCCAAAGGAACCAAACACTTTGACTGGCAAGGTGTCTGTCAAATCTTGGGAATTGGTTTCAAATTCGCTGGTCCCGCAACTGGTTCCTATTAGAAAGAACAAAACGAGGGTCCAGTTGATATGGTCTAAAATTGTCTTTAAAATCTTCATGTAAGCCACTCCTTAGCATCATCTAAAGAAACCATCGGATTATGATATGAAAACTTTAATGACAGTGTAAAAAAAATGGACACTTTTGATCTTGGGTTCTCAGAATATTGGATCTAGAATGAATTTTTTTTCAAACTTTTTTTAAGTTTCGGTTCATTTGTGTCGAAGATATGGAAAGGGGAGGAATAACTATGTGGTTGTTAAGAATTTCATTAATAATGATGCTTTGCATTTCCTTTCAATGTGGCTTGGATGGAGTGGATGGAGATGATGGAGAGGATGGAA
>CAYFLR010000008.1:55217-71949 GCA_964343805.1 uncultured bacterium
CCACTACCAAGGGTCAAGATGGATCCGATGGTAATGATGGATCTACCATACAGCCGTACCGATGGGGAACTAGAGACAGTGTAGGTACGGTGGGAGATGGAATTATCTCAGCCAGCAGTGATTTGGATAGTATTACCTGTGATTCGGACCATATTAATGAATTCTATCAAGTGAAAGAGTCGGATGATCTATTAGAAGAGGGATATTACTATTGTAACGGCACTGAGTGGATTTTAGGTTGGAAAGAGGGGGAAGAGATCATTTGGCCCTTTGAAACCACCGTACCAGATATTGGCTTAAGAAAGTGCCTGAATGGTTATTTAGGTCTGGGTGTAAACAACCCTGGAGATATTCCTATTCATTCTTTGGGATTAATAACTGGAACCATTAAATGTGATCAAAGAGGAATCACCAGTTTAGAAGGTATCCAATATTTGACTAAAGTGGTTTCCATGGATTTTTCAACTAATTCTATATCTTACCTTCCTCCTGAAATGTCAGAGCTCACCGCCTTGATTTCAGTTGACTTGAGTTATAATGCCAGCCTTTCCTTAGTGGATGGAAGTGGAAATCCGGTATCAAATAGCAATAGTAATAGCAATAGCAATAGTAACAGCAACAGCAATAGTAACAGCAACAGTAATAGTAACTCCACCAGTGCGAGTTCGGTGTCTGCTCTTTCGTTAGAAACCGAAATCAAAATTAACAGTAGCTCTACCTTTAGTCAGTCTACCACTTATAAAAATGAAACTACCGCTCGCAAAGAGATTATTGTAACTGATGGTAAAATCCATCTTCATTTTAGTATGTCTGATGCTGGGAAATTAGTTATTGCTCATAACCCCATTGTGGATCTCTCTTTTCGTAAATGTCTTCATGCTCACTTAAAGGCTCTTTTTCCTAATACATACAAGAGTACTGCGAACACAGCACCTATAGCCTATACGGTTTTAGAATCCATGACAGGTATTATTAATTGTGAGTACCGTAACATAAAGCAGCTGGATGGCATTGAAAACTTGCTAGGAGTAACCTCGTTGCAATTAGGACATAACTCTATCCGTAAGATTCCTAAAGGCATCAAAGAGTTAAAAACCAATCTGGTGACCTTCAATATAGAAGACAATAAAGTTCTGGATTTTTCTCCTCTGTTCTTAAAGAGTCTCACTGCCCTCCAAAACCTGGATGTGTCCCATAACGAGTTTACCAGCATATCGAGTCTACTTTATTTACAGACATTGGATGTTTCTAACAATCAACTCACTTCTTTGCCCAGTTTGAAGAAGTTAACGGGTATGACCTCTTTAGATGTCTCTAATAATCAGTTAACCACCATTCCTTCTGATATTAAGTATTTGGTGAATTTAACCTCTTTAGATTTCTCAAACAACTTAGTGGAATCAGTTCCTTCAGGGATTGGGTCCTTGGTGGCTTTAACCTCTCTTAACCTCAGTTATAACCAGATAGAATCTATTCCAGGAGAGGTGGGCAAATTAACCGCTCTATTAACTCTCAACCTTTATCGGAACCATATCATCGACCTTCCTGCAGAGAGCACCGATCTCTATGGGATAGATTCTTTGGAAAATCTCACCAGTTTCTCTTTGGGAGGAAACAGCGCCATTACCAATGCCGCTAATTTTGATACGGATTTGGTGGGGTCAGTTGATATATCAGATATCAGTCAGACATTCACCATAACTGAAGACAGTGGGAGTCTCTCAATTACGCTCAAGTAGGTTGTGTGGTTATTTCTTACTCTGACCTTTTCGCCATCTGCTGATTCGCTCATAGGCTTGATCTGCAGTGGCAATCAGTAACTCCATTTCGACTGGTTTCATGAAGTAGTCATCAAAGCCAGCTTCTCTACAGGAGGTGAGCTCAAAAAATGAGTGATGACCCGTCACAGCAAAAATATTTGCTAAAGGAAAAGACTTTCTGATCTGTATGCATAGATCCACACCACTTTTCCCCGGTAGCTTAAGATCTAAGAACATAATTTGGGGGTTTTTGATCTTAAGGTTCTCTAAAGCTGCTTCGGCAGAGTTTGCTTTCATAACAACGTACCCAGCATCCTCAAAGGACTCTGCCATTAAGTCTAAGAGTTCTTCATCGTCTTCAACTAATAGAACTTGTCTCAGTGGATTTACCGCCATTCAACCTCCCACTTTCTTCACTCAGGATGTTTTGTTGTTCTAATCCACCCCCAGTGGCCTTATCCAATAATTCGATTTCTCCACCACTTAGAACTTGGTCTACGTCGAGGAGCATGATTACCTTCTCTTTTACTTTGCCAATGGCCAAAATGTAGTTGGTGTTTACTGTTGTATCGAAAGATGGAGTGCTTTCAATCTGCTTTTCCATCACATCCGTTACTTCAGCAACCTCATCAACTACAATCCCCATAATCACTTCTTTTTGTTCCCCAGTGATTTGTAAAATAATAATACAATTTCGTTCGCTGACTTGGGTGGCGTTCATATTGAATTTACATCTAAGATCAATCACCGGAATCACCTTACCTCTGAGGTTAATGACTCCTTTTACGAATTCAGGAGTGTTGGGAACTCGGGTTACATCCATCAGGCCTATGATTTCATGTACTTTCAGGATTTGAATACCATAAATCTCTTGGCTCAGGTGGAAGGTCAGGTATTTACCCGCATATTTGGCAAGGGTATCGTCCAATAAATTATTTTGTTTTTCAGTCATGAAATATTCACTCCCAGTTTTTTTATATTTCTTAACACTTTAAAGGGGTTTTAAGGGAAAGGCAAGTGATTTTAATGATGACGAACCAGAAGCATTTTGATAGCGTTCGATTCACCTATATTTGTTTTTTCATGCACAGGGAGTACATGCTTTTGAATAACCATCAAAATGAAACTCTTTGGATTGAATGCAAAGAGTGCACAGAATTAATATATGAAAGAGAGTTTATCGCTAACTTAAGGGTCTGCCCTAAATGTAATTTCCATCACACCCTTCCTATCAAAGAGCGAGTCTCTTCTCTTTTTGATGAGGATACTTTTTCAGAATTAGATGCTGAAATTGAGTCCAGCAATCCTCTAAAGTTTAAAGATCTCAAATCCTATGATGATCGTTTAACTGAATATAAAACCAAATCTGACAGTGGTTCTGCTATCTATGCCGGCACTGGATCTATTCACAATCATCCGGTACAATTTGGCATGTTTGATTTCTCTTTTGCCGGGGGCAGTATGGGACTTGCTGAAGGAGAGAAGATTGTGAGGGTTTTTGAAAGAGCAACGGAATGCAAACAGCCCGCAGTCATTATCTCTTCTTCCGGGGGAGCTCGTATGCAGGAAGGTATTTTTTCCTTACTGCAAATGGCTAAAACCAGTGCGGCAATTGCTAATCTTAGAAAGGCAAAACAACCTTTCTTGTCCATTCTTACCAATCCAACCAGTGGTGGGGTTACAGCGAGTTATGCCATGCTGGGGGATTTTCATTTAGCCGAACCAAAGGCTTTGATCTGTTTCACCGGGCCAAGAGTGATTAAGCAGGTAATTGGAGAGGAGCTTCCTGAGGGCTTTCAGTCTTCTGAATTTTTGTTAGAACATGGGATGGTAGACAGAGTGGTGCATCGTCAAGATATGAAAAAAATGGTTGGCCAACTATTAGGATTTTTGTCTGCAAAATAGTAAATGATAGGTCCAAAATATGCAATTGCAAGAACTCTTCGGAACAGATCCAGATGTAATCAAACCAGGTTTAAGCCGTATAAGAACCCTTTGCAGTCATCTAGGTTTACACTTAACCACTCCGGCCGTGTTAATTGCTGGAACCAATGGCAAAGGAAGTGTCGCAACTTATATCCATAAGTGCTTGGTAGCCCACGGTATACACGGAGGTCTTTACACCTCCCCCCATCTAAAAGAGGTAAATGAACGTTGCATGATTGGGGATGAGTTTATTCCCCACAGTGAGCTATTAAAAAGGGCAACGGAAATTAAAGGATTAAATGAAGAACATCAAATAGGTGCCACTACTTTTGAAATGATCACCGCCCTCTCTCTTTGGTACTTTGAGGACCAAAGGGTGGATATTATGATCGTAGAAGTGGGCTTAGGAGGGCGGTTTGATGCCACTAATATCCTCTCTCCTTTATGCTCTGTTATTACCAGTATTGGCCTCGATCATGAAGAATATCTGGGCTCTTCTCTAACACAAATTGCATTTGAAAAAGCGGGAATTGTCAAAAGAAATACCCCAGTGTTTTTAGGTAAAATGGATGAGGAGTCTTTCTTGACGATACGAGAGATCGCCATTAGTCGTAACTCTCCTTGTGTGGCTTTTCTGCAAGATTATGACCTGGAGCTCGAACACAAAAGCTGGCGCTACAAATATCAAGATTTCTCATTTTTATTGCCTTCCAATAGAAGCTATCCACAGCATCAATTAAATAATCTAGCCCTCGCATTACGAGTGCTCTTTTTTCTGCATCAAAATGGTCTATTTGAGCCCACTATCAATCTGCTGAGGTCCACTGGGTTAATTAATATTCCAGGAAGGCTTACAGAACAAGAGTGGAATGGCTTCCCCGTTGTTTTAGATGTGGCTCATAATCCTGATGCCATCCAGTCGCTGTGCCAATCCTTAAAGAAAAAAGGGATAGAGCCCATTTTTGCCCTATCTATTCTAAGAGATAAAAATTTTAAACAGATGGTAAATGTCCTTTCAGAGTTTGCCAACCCCATTGTGGCTTTCTCCAACTCATCACCTCGCTCTTGGCAAGAAGGTGATTTAAAAAGTCACTATCCTTCCATTCCTTTTTTCGATTCTTTTCATGAAGCAATTCAAGAGTTGTCTGCCAAAATAAAGAAAGGTCAAATCATTGTAGTGACGGGATCATTTTATGCCCTTGAGGTTCCCTTAGGGGAGATGAGATGAGATGGCTCGGCTCTGTTTTATTACTTCTATTAATGAGCTTTTGTTTAAAGGCAGAGACCTTAGAAAAACCGGATGAAATTCCTTTTTGGTTAGAAGCGGGTAATGGAACCTTTGATAGTGATGAGGTTCAAAGGTTGCAAGATGGTGTGGTCTTTATTTACAAAGACTATTTTGTCTATACCGATGCCTTGGCATACTTTACTAATGACGGGGTTATAGAAGCTGAAGGTAATGTGGTTTTAATCCATGGAAATCATTTTTTTATCGGAGAGAAGTTAAGATTCCACTTAGAAAAGAAAACCTTAGAAATTGTCAGGGGGCATATCTACCTTAATACTTCTAGCGCCAATGATTTTCGAGGTGAAATTTTCTATCATATTCCAAGGGCCTTCTCCAAATATCTAGGAAAACACAATGAGGTGGTGGCCACCCGACGTCAGGATCTGGGAGTAAAAAGAAAAAAGATTATTGAACATTACAAAAAGCAAGGTGCTGATAAAGAACTTGTCCAGCTTTTTGAAAACTACATGATTCTCAAAGAGGAGATTAAAAGGCTGGTTGATCAGCAAACCCTCTCTCTCTCTCAATCTGAAGCTACAAAGCAGAAAATTCTTAACCGCCTAAAATACTATAACTCGGTTAAAAATAAAAAAGTACGATTTGCTGATGTAAACATAGGGGCCAAAGGGTACTATCATTTTCAAGGGCATTTTATCAAAAGGGATGTGAAGGGTGAGTTTTTTATTGATCGAGGTAAGCTCACCCCGTGCTTATGTGCTATGGATGAAATTCCTCCTTGGGCCATAGCCGGAAAAGATATTCATATTAAAGTGGAAGAGTATCTTACGGTCTTTCATCCTGTTATTATGATTAATGACGTTCCGACTTTTTACCTACCCTGGATCAAGCTGCCTATCAAAACCAAGAGACAATCTGGTCTTTTAATGCCGGTAATCCGTTCCCATCGTAAGCACACTGGCTTCAGTTTTGGCTCCCAATACTATCAGGTTTTTAACGATCAACACGATATGACTCTTGGCTATGACTACTATGATAAGCTCGGACACCGTCCTTCTTTAGAATATCGTTATGCCTACCAGCAAAATGACGGTGAACTGTTTATCCAAGGTATTAAAGATGAGTATATGCGGAAGTCCTATCCTTTAAAAATAGAAGAGCATATTGATGAAACTGTTGAGAGTGAAGATTTGAGTGAGGAAGATGAGAAAATAAGAAGAGAAGATTTAGAAAAGAGTTACCCCTTACTGTCTCCGAATCGATATTATCTCAATGCTCATCATCGGGGTGTTTTAGGTGAAGAAATATTTTTTCGAACTAGAATTAAGAAAGTCAGTGACCATCTCTACTTTTATCATCTTGACGGCAATGATGCCTTTTCTCCTCGCTATGTCAATTCCTATGTCAGTTTTTCAAGACCCTTTGGTCCTCTCTATGTGGACTTAATGGGGAGTGTTATGGATGATTTCCAAGATGTGATTTCGGAAAATACGGTGCAAAGACTTCCTTCCATTATGGTTAAATCCTCCTATCAATCGGTATTTTCCTTGCCAGTTTATTATGGTTGGGGAGTGGAGTTTAATCGTTTTAATCGCCTAGGAGGGAGTGCCTTTGATGATGGGTTAACCGAAGAGAAGGAGAAAAATGCTCAAGGTGAAATGGTCACCTTAATGAAAAAAAATGGCAAGAGAGATCCCGGTGAACCAGTGCGGGAAGCGGATCAAATTGACTCAGTATTTGAGTTGTTTCTTCCCATTTTTGATAATGACTATGTTTCAGGAAATTTCAGTGTCAGTGGCAACCACCGCTTTTATCGTCTGCCTTTGGGACTGAAGAGTCAAAAACAATCCTATCTACACTATCGCTTTTTTATGCGTTTACCTCTTGATAAGCGATTTTATCTTCCAGGAGTCAAATCCTTTTATCATATGGAACACTCTATCGTTCCAGAAATTGGCTGGGAATACATTCCTCACGTAGTACGGGATCGAGGCTATGATATGGCTTTTGATAGCCATGATGGTCTGGGAAAAACTCATAGAATTCTTTTTAACCTTAGCACCGCTGTTCAGATGAAAAAAGAGAGATGGGAGTATCAGAACCCTCGTATCAGTCGAAAGTCTCTGCGTAAAAGAAAGAAGAGATCCCGTAATATATTTCAGGTGGCTAAAAAGTTAGAAGCTCCCTTTAAAAACCGAGCCATTTGGCAGAATGATAATCAAAATGACAATGAGTATGACTTTGCAGAAGATCAGGAAATTGATGTGAATGCAATGGATCTTGATAATAATAACAACCAAGAGAGGGTGGAAGAGGAAAGTTTAACGGATCGGTCCCCTTCAATGGAGGAGTCTTCTGATGAGATCGCTCGGATTTATCAGGCCGCTCTTTCCAAAGAACAAAAGGATGTGGATAATGTGCAACGGGTGGAGGAGGTGCTCCGCGAGAAAATAGAAAAGAAGAAATTTCTGGAAGGGAGACTGCATCTCAATGACCAAAGAACTCCTCGCTTTTTAGAAGAATTCTACCAAGAGTTTCCATACCAAGAGCCGCTCATTTATGAAAGTTTTGATGAGACCACTACCGATGATGGAGATTGGGGACTCTCCTATTACAAGAGACAGTTGATTTCAAGGAGCAATCCTATTTCTATCTCCCTGTCTCAACCGGTTAATATGAATGAATACTTGGATGAAAAGAAGGAAGAGGATGAGAAACAACCACTGGATGATCTGGTGATAAATCTATGGCTCAACTTCCCCTATGCCACCATATATTTAAAGTCATTCTTTGAGCACTATTCCACTTACCAAAGTCCTTTTTCCGAAGTGACGGCCACCTTAACGCTCTCCTCTCCTTATTGGAGTTTACTGGCCTTCAAATTTGTTGACCATCGCACTCTATTTGATCATCCCGAAGATCTTGATGAAAACGGAGCTCCTAGTAAAGTAGAGGAGCGACTTAGAAAACTCAATGTGAAGTTTGGCTTTAATTTAACCCGGGCTATCAATGTGTCCATTGAGCTCAATCGTCAATTAGAAAATGAGTTTGTGGAAGTACAGCAAAGCATTGTCTACTCCTTTGGTTATTCGCCCTCTTCCGCCTGCTGGGGATTGGTTGGAAAAATCACTAAAGAGGAGATTGGATCAAAAGATCTTATCTATGAGGCTAGTTTTCTGCTAAACTTTCATAAAGACTGGGCGCAATCTTATGCTTTAACTGATATTATCAGAAGGACATTAATAAATTAGTAAAAAGGGGAGTGGAATGGCAAAATTTAAAAGACACTGGAGAAATTACCTCTTGGATCCCGGCTTCCAATTACGATTTTGTGGTATTGTAGTGGGAGTCTCTCTTCTTTTTAGTATTTTCATTGGAGTCTTCTTTTATTTGAGAATGGATTCCGCTTCTGAGGTACTCCGAGAGATCTTCACCGACATTGATTGTAATGAAATTCCTCCTTTGGTGGCTATTAATTCATTTTTGGTGGATCAGATGCGACCCATCATTGTCTCCATGATATTTCTTTTGGTTTGCTATTTTATTTTTACCTCAGCCTTTGTGATTTTAGAAACCCATAAGGTAGTGGGAGCTGAATATGCCATCAAACGTTTTATCCGTGAGAAGATGGCAAAGAAGCAGTTCAGCGAACGGATTTACCTAAGGAAAAAAGATTATCTAAAAGATTTGGCAAATAGTATTAATGAAATGGCCGAGGCTTTAGAAGGTGAATCAGACCAACCAGAAAAGAAACCAGAAGTGTAAAACTCTCTTACTTCTTAACTAATCCACTTAATCCTTTTGTGTTATACCTCACAATAATAGCCTTTAATGTATTTTTTTTCATTTTAAGTTTACGGGTGATTTTATTAACCGGGTATCCTTTACTCGCCAATAAAAGAGCACGTAGACGTTTTCGGTATTTTTTATATTTTCGATTCAAAATCATCTTCATCAATTTTTTGCGGTCCCCTTTTTTGAGCACCACTAAAGCTTTTTTCTGTTGCGCTTTATAGCGGGGAGAATTAAATGGACAGAGTAGCTCTCCTTTGGAGCTGTTGCCATTTTTCCACGCTATGGTATGAATCCATTTTTTCCCTATTAAGCACTTTTTCTTTTTAGCATCTTGAATTTGGAGCAGGAGAGCCTCAGCTCGTCCTTTGCAATCGAGATCGGTGGTGGGAGGGAAGAGATCTTCTTGAACCTTTGCACCATTCGACTTGGCCAACCTAATGCAGGCAGTTTTACGATCAATTTTTTTTGCAAGCAGTGGTGACAAACTGGAAGACAGTAAAGAGATGCAGATGAGTTTGAGAATAGGTTCAAATCTTTTCATTCGTTAATGTACCTCGCAAAAATTTTATTTTCTAGCTTTTCGCCTTTTTTTACTCGTCCCCTTCCTATTCGAGACCTTTGGTTTCGGTCTTGCGTTGGTAGGCTTTTTGGTCTTGAGTTTTTGCTGTTTCTGCACCTCTTTCCGAGCTTTGGTCACTGGTAAACCGAGTTTAAATACCTCGTTAATAGCGTTGGCAATGACGTAGTCACGTGGAGTTAAAAGGGTTGTGACGGTTCCTTTTTTCCCCGCTCGGGCCGTTCGCCCTGCTCTATGAAGAAACATGGACTCGGATTTAGGCATATCATAGTTAATGACATGATCACAAGAAAGAATGTCAAGCCCTCGTGCGGCAATATCACTACATACCAAGATGTTAGTATCAGGAGTATTTAAAAACTCCTCCACTAAGCTTGCTCTTTTCTTAGGTGGGATATCACCATGGAGAGAAGACACCTTTAAGCCCTTTTCTTCTAACTCTCCAGCTAAAAATTGACAGCGCTTAATTGCGTTGCAAAAAACTAGCACCTTACTCTGTTCACTTTTATTCAAAACCTTAACGAGTTCAGCAGTCTTTTGTTTAGGGCTGACCTGAATAAACTGGGGTTTCATCTGTTTTACAAAGAGGTGGAGGTCCTTAGTTTGTTTTTTTTCACAGTTGCCAAAGAGCTGTTTTATTCTTTGACTCAAGGAGGGGGGGAGAACTGCACTGAAGGTAAGAGTTTGGAATTTAGGAGCTACTTTTGGGGAAAAAAGACGACTGAGATCATCAAAAAATCCCATGTCAAATAGAGTATCAGCCTCATCTAATACTACGGTTCTTAACTGGGTATAGTAGAGTAGACGAGATCGACGGAGTTTTAATAAACATCCGGTGGTGGTGACCAGAATATCTAGAGGTTGCATGACCTCCGATTTCAAGCTTGACATGCGGGTTCCACCCAGAGCTAAACGAACCCTCAATTTGACATGATGACACACCACTTTAAGAGTTAAGAAAACTTGCTCAGCCAATTCTCGAGTAGGGCAAAAAATGATGGCTCGTGGAGCAGCCTTTTTTTCATTGGGACCTTCTTGCTGTTCGAGTTTTTTAATGTATAGAGCCAAGGGAAGAGAATAAGCAAAGGTTTTACCCGTTCCTGTTTGGGCAGCAGCCATGATTGACTTGCCTTTTTGAATGGGACCCCATGTAAGAGTTTGTATTTCAGTTGGTGTAGTGAAACCTAATTCATCAATTATTCCCTTTACAGAGAGTTTGCTTTCTTTCCAGATCATATATTTCCTAAAACTGTGATTGCTAAAAATTAAAAAAATTCATTACAATACTTTGAAAATGTTAAAAAAAGAGGTATAGTATAATACTAAAGGGAAATCAAGGTACAACAAAAATTTTACAAGGAGCTCTGCAATGTTGAAACGTTCATGGTTATTAATCTTGGTATTGATGACCTCGGTAGTCTTATTTACGGGGTGTTTTGGTAGCGATGATCCTGAAGAGGAGCCGGTACCAGTGGAGGATGCAAACAACGAGGGAATGGGCGATCAGCAATTTGACAATCAACAGGCTGATATGGAAAACCAGCTCGCCCAAGAAATGCAAGAAGGTCCACTTCCAAATGAAGCCGGTGAAATGCCAATGGAAGGCGGAGAGCAACAACAGGCAATTGATAATGCCAATGTTGCCACCATTGATGTGGCTCCCTGTTATTTTGCTTTCGACGATTTTTCATTGAATGAAACTGCAAAAGAGAACCTACGAGCTAAGGCTCAATTTTTAACTGCCAATGCCGCAGTAAAAATTGTAGTTGAAGGACATTGTGATGAACGAGGATCCAATCAATATAACTTAGCCTTAGGTGAAAGACGAGCTCACTCAGTAAAGATGTTTTTGGAAAACCAAGGCGTATCTCCTGAGAGAATCTCTATCATCAGTTATGGTGAAGAGAAGCCTATTGACCCAGGACATTCTGAAGAAGCTTGGCAAAAGAATCGCCGAACAGAGTTTGTTCAGCAATAATTCTTGACCCACTTAAAAAGGTACGATAAAGCCCTTACCATGCTGTGAGCTGGTAGGGGTTTTTTTATTGGAGTGTTTCCATGAATAAAAATGAATTGGCTGTGGTTTTAGTTTCAGGAGGATTAGACTCCTGTGTGACAGCAGCCATTGCCAATCGAAATTATAGACTTGCCTTTCTTCACGTCAACTATGGTCAACGAACCGAAGTTCGAGAGCTTAAGGCTTACCATAACCTTTGTAATGCTTTTCAAGTGGAGAAAAAGTTGGTCACTACCATTCCCGCTTTGGCGGAGATAGGGGGATCTTCCCTCACAGATCATCAAATCTCCGTTCCTACAGGAGATCTCACTAATGAAGAAATTCCCAACACCTATGTTCCTTTTCGCAATAGTCATATCCTATCTATTGCCGTTTCTTGGGCGGAGGTAATGGGAGCCGTTAAAATTTTTATTGGTGCAGTTCATGAGGACAGCTCAGGCTATCCCGATTGCCGGCCCGAATATTTTAATGCCTTTAACCAAGTGATAAAAACAGGTTCTGCTGGGGGAGATAAGCTGACCATTGAAACTCCGCTGATCAATCTTTCCAAAGCGGAAATTGTAAAAAAAGGAAATGAATTGGCGGCTCCTCTTCATCACACTTGGTCATGCTATCAAAATGAAGACAAAGCTTGTGGAACCTGTGATAGCTGCTTGCTAAGATTAAGAGGGTTTGAACAAGCCGGTGTAAAAGATCCTATTTCTTATGTTTAGCTAAGTCAGCAGTCAGCCAAGTCAGACGCCCGACTATAAGCCGCCAGACCTCAGACATCAGACATCAGACCCCAGACGTCAGACACCAGACGTCAGATGTCAGAAGCCATACTGATTGATTAAAACACCTAAAGTCATTTCTATAAAACCCGATAATTAGGAATCCAAACTTATAAAAGGGTGTGCTTATGAAATTAGCTATATTTCTAATATTTGTATTGATGTTCACTGTCCAATGTGAAGATACAACTGCCAAAAGCAAGTCCATGTATGGAATGAGTGCTGCTACAGACTTAGAAGGGAATTTTCCTAACTTAAAGAAGCTTTCAAAACTTCTTACTGATACAACTCCTACTGATTTAAGTGAAATAGCTGAATATGCCTATGATCAGGACACACTCAATCAAATTGATAGGTACATTGCTAATCAAATCGACCGCATATCTGAACTTGAAGAGGCTTATGCATTGGCCGAAGCAGGTGATCCAATCCCTTTTCGATCTTTATTAGAACTCGAAAGTCGTGAGATTAAGGACATCTATTTAACTCTGACCCTACCAGATGGCGAAGTAGCTGACTTCATACCTTTTTCCAACGATCTCCTAGCCATATTTTTCTTAAAATTGAGACAGTCAGATAAAAATGAGATGCTTCTCCGTAGCTTTTCAGAATTAAAGTCAATGACCTCTGAAGAATTAGAGAGTGAGAGAGTCGTTCTCTACAACATCTTGGCTAGAGAATACTTTTCCGATGATAAATACCGCACCCTCAAAGAAGGCAATAGTTTTAGAGATGAGGCAGAAAAACTAAAAACCTATCTCCAACAGCTGGAATCTCATTTTGGAAAAATGTATGAAGGAGAAGCCTCAGAATTTCCAGAGAGCAGCTCTAGCCCCACTAAAGTCAAAGGCAAATCAACCATTTTTTTAAAATGGCTACAGGGTTATTCTTCTGAAAATTCCATGGATTTATTTAGTTCGGGGAAAGAAAAATACTACTCAAAAGAACTCATGGATGAATTAAAAAACGAGGGGGCAGAAGAAGAGGGAGAAGGTGAGGAAATAGCCTCAGATGACCCATACTACAAAGAATGGAAACCCAAGTCCGAAACAGGAGAAACAATAACCACGGATATGGGATCTCAAAATGACCTAGAATCCGATCAAGATACTGGATCAAAAGATAAAGACAATTTTGATGCTCCCACTGAAGAAACTGACTCAAAAATGAAGTTAGTCATGAGTGAAACCATGGTACTTCAGTATAAAGATGGTTTCCGAAGTGGTCGTTCTCCCTATCTCGAAAAAAGACGCAGTGTAAAAGTGTTCCAACGGATGCTTAAAAAGGTAGGCTATGCCATCACTCCAGATGGATTTTATGGTACTGACACTTTAAAAATAATCATTTTAGTTCATCAGGATCTCAACTTACCTACTACTGATGGAAAAACCATATCTCAATCACTTTATAATACCATTCAAACACAGGCTAATTCCACCCAACCTCAGCCCATTGATTACCAAGTTTCTGGGCATGAATTTTACCCAGTTAGACAAACCCAATTGGCCAGTATTAAAGTCGCACCTCGGTGCTTTGGCTGCTCGAGAGGAACGAGAAAACATGCAGGAATTGATATCTATGCTCCGGGATGTACTGAAGATCAGAGACCCGATGTATTTTCTATTGATGAAGGAAAGGTCATTGGAAAAAGAGGATTTTACGGACTTGGAGATGGAAGAACTTGGCAAGTGGTGGTGCAGCACCCCCACTTTACCATTCGCTACACTGAAATGGATAAAAACTCAATTCCAAGCGATATTAAAATTGGAGCAGTAGTGCACCTTGGCCAGAAACTAGGTAAGATAGGTCGCATTAAGACAAACGACGGCTGGTATAGAAAGTGTATGCTCCATATGGAAATTTATGAATCAGGAACAGCAACATCTTGGCTCACTAAACCCAGTGATAGTACTAACTCGAATAGATATTACCTGGAATTTTCTCGGATTCGCGCTCTTCGCAATCCCACCTCATTTGTTACAGCCCTACATCAAGAGTATCTTCGTCAGTCAGTGACACCAAATCAAACTGTTACTCAGAGTCAGACCCCATAAAGGGACACTTTTATTTCATTGCCTCTATTTTCATCAATTCATCTCTATCAATCAAAAGTTATGGAGGGGCGGAGGAGAAACCCTTCTCTGTCACTTTAGTTACTCTCTTTAAAATCTCTATAACCCTTGATAATCAGCTATTTAAAGTTATTAACAACATTGGTTTTCTATTGGAATTAGATATTAGAAATGTTATGCAATCCTTATATATCAAGGAGGGTCAGTTCTTGAGTAAATCAATCCCCCATCGCTCTAGGAAGATATTTTATAATAGGTCTCACCATATCACCATTAGAACTTCCATCAAGGGTATTAGATGAGATAAAGACCCTCTTTTCATCCATAGCAAAATATTGCAATCGACTCCTTAAAAGAAGAGGGGCTTTTTGGCAGGATCGGTATTTTATCAGACCCTTAAAAACAGCTACCGAAGTTGTGCGTTGTTTTAAATACGTTATTTGTAATAACATTTGTCGCAATCCAAACCCTCTTATGGATAAACAATTGAGCCTTTACGATCAATTGTTTAACCGCTTTCATCCGCCGATACTGGGTTGGACAGCTATCTGGTTAGGCATTAAAGAAGGAGACTGGCACTCTTATAAAAAAGGATTACTGGCTTGCATTCCTTAAAGAGGTCCATGACTCATCTATTATGGCGATATCTATATTCGAAGTGGGTAATCCTACCTATAAGCACTTGGTGGTAAAAAGCACCACTTTTCCGCGCAAAGTAAAAATAAAATCTAGCCTATAAACATGCCAAAAAAAATCGGCCCGAGAGAACTCTCTCCCGAGCCGATTTTACTATCAGAGTCTTAAAAGATATTATTTACAAGAATTCTTTAGCTTTGCAGCGTCTTTACAATCGTAATCGGGAAGCTTTTCACAACCATATTTAAGAGCTTCACGGTTCCAAGATTGGTTGGCCGCATCGTTACAGAGATAAGCTGTTACTTCGTTACCTAATTTCTCAATCATCTTAGCCATGGTACAAAGACCGTTACCACTCACTAAATTGGCAGTAGCTTCAGTTTGTTGAGGTGTTGTAGTTTCAGCAGGCTTATCAGCAGGCTTATCAGCAGGCTTATCAGCAGGTAAATTACATAAAATAGTTGAGAAGAGTGCTCCAACAATTTTCATACCCGCTTGGAGAAGTTTCATCTTACTTACTTTTTCTTCGGTTTGAACGACAAACTGCTTACAAGCCTTAGTACACTCTTCGGTAAGAAGCTTTTTGTCAAATACTCTAATGTTGTTCTTTTTAATTTTCACATCATCAGAAGGTCTTTCTGCGGTAGTTGTTGTTCCAGCAACCACATCATCATCAGGAACTCCTCCGCCATTATTTTGTTGGGAAGCATCTTCTTCATAATAATGGATGGTTGCTTTCAAAGTATAAATTGCATCGGATGCATAACTGTTAGTGATGGTACAGTAGTAATCATCACTTTCAGCAGGAAGATAACCGTTTTGAGGCATTGGCTTACGACAAGCTTGACCACCGGTTAACTCGATTTTCTCAATTTTCTTAATATTGTTACAGTTTTGCTCGAAGGCGAACTTAACTCTGTTCAGCCCGTCTACGTTAAGAGCCACGGCATAGTTAAAACCAATATCTTCTTTAGGATCACAATGAACCCCTTTTCCATTCGCAGTTGAAATAGGAGGTAATGTGGTCCCATCAGTAGATTTTACTGAATCAGCAGTGGCGGGAGCGCCTGCTGTGCTTCCAGGTTGTGTGGTGGTAGAATCTCCGCTTCCATTATTGGGTTTGTGAGGTTTTCCTGAGCTGAGTGTATTGGATCCAGCTCCTCTCACTCTCACTTGCTCACTACAAGTAACAGCTGAAATGAAGAAAAATACAACACCTAGTAGTAAAAATAGTTTTTGGTTTCTCATAACGTGACTCCAATAGAAAAAGAAACATGTTTATTTAATATCTTTAACAATACAGTTCGGCTCAATTTATAAAAATCTTTAGATAGAAAATAAAAAAGATTAAAAAGTAAAAAGAAAACATTTGGTTATGAAGTTGAAGAAATCCTGATTTATCTAGTACAATTAGGAACTAAAAAAGTAAGGTTAGGAAGCCTTAGGCTGAGAACTTTTTTTGCTGTCCCCTTGGCTCTTTGAAACAACTTTTCCTTCCCTAAAAATAACTAAGTCCTGGCGACTTGCGGTCTCATTCCGGTTGGCTTTGCGCAAACGTTTCTCTGTAATTCTTCCAAATAGGCTGAATGCAAGGAAGAAAACATGAAGAGCAATGAGTAAAGCCATTTCAGTGGCTTGCAACCACCACATTAAGTAGCTGTATGCTCCTATTATCAATATGTTAAACGCATGTTCCATAAAGTTTAATAACTGCCTTTACAAGAGATCCGGGTCATGGAATTTAATCGGAAAAAAATGGAATCTTTGAGCCTTGAAATGTAGATGGCTGATTTTAGTTTTTTTTATTTTGAAAAAGGACCCAAATGGAAAATTTTTCTGCAATTGAATTTGAAGGGAAACACCTGCTCTGACTGGTTTGTAAGGTGATTTTCAATACTTATTTTGGAGCTCTGGATCGAGCTTAAAAAGT
>CAYFLR010000008.1:71959-72996 GCA_964343805.1 uncultured bacterium
GGATTTTGGGTCAAGCCTTCTAGGAAAAATGAGAGGGGAGTTTGCCAGTTAAAATGGGCTTCAATATCAACCAAGAGATGAGCTAATAGCTCGGGTAAATTGTAAATTTCGTCTTTTTGGTCAAATAGGGTGGTGGCAATAGGGTGGAGTTCCTTAGGAAATTCATTAAGAGGTTGGTTTACATTTATTCCAATGCCTACCAGTAGATATTCCAATTCTTGCCCTACACTGCGGGTTTGGGTCAGAATACCCGCCAATTTCTTTGAATCAGTGTAAATATCATTGGGATACTTGATATAGACAGGGACCTCACAGTAAGAGATTAGGGTGTGAGCTAAGGCGAGAGCAGTCCTTAGTGTTATTTCTAGAGGGTTGAGAGGGATCTCTGGATGCATAAACAGCAGGCTAAAGCTAAGGTTGTCTTCTCCACTCCACCACGCTCGCTCATACTGTCCTTGTCCATTCTGCTGCCTTGGAGTGAGATGAATGGAAGAAACTGGATCTTTCTCCAAAGCATACTCTTTAGCTGCCAAATGGGTGGAGTTGACTTCAGGGTAGAAAATAAATTTTTTAAAGATTTTCGCATTTTGGCAGAGCCATTTTTCAAAAAGGGGCCAGCTGGTGGGATTTTTTAGAGCCAAATTGAACTCTGAAAGTGAGTTGCATAGGACGAGTATTAATAATAAAATTGGCAAATGACAAGGTTTTTCCATTCTCTCAGGCTACTCGCATTATTCCTACTGGGTTGGCAGGTAATATCGTCATCCATAGAGGCTGATCAAGGTCGTTCTGTTATTATTCCCAAAGCCCCTAAGGGTATACAAATGAAGAGTCTGCAAGATCCTGGTTTTTTTAGCCTGTTAAGCCCCCTCATGCACTATCAAAGTCTGGCTAAGTCCTTTTGGATTTATGGTTTTCCATTTGAAGAAAGGACTCTTTTTCTGGGAATAGATGGAGGATTGGTGTTAAGCCAACAGCAGAGAGTTACTGAAACCATAGATGGTTATTTTGGATTGCATGGGGCAGTTCAAGGCCCC
>CAYFLR010000008.1:73006-109146 GCA_964343805.1 uncultured bacterium
TCTCGGCAGAAGCCAAAACACATCCTTTAACACTTCCCACCTTTTCAAGAGAGTATATTGACTTCAGCTGCACATCATTTGGCGAATTTCTTTCCCCATTTCTTGGAATGCGCTTTTTTACTCATACCATTCCAGAGCTAACTACTGGAAAAGCGGGGATTTATGGAGGTTATCATCTGAAGTATGAACTCCATTCTGATTGGTCCATTGCTCATAGCCTTTATACTGAATGGACAGGGGAACACCACCCCCTACTTACCGGCCATATTTTACTTACAATCGATGGTCCTCTTTGGGAAAACTACCGCTTTCGACTGGGTCCGCTTTTTTTCCGTGGGCATAAGCTGTTAGGCCAGTATTGGACAGAAACTACTTCTTTTTTGTCTTTATTTCTTCAGATATATTAAGCTGTTATAAGTTTTTTCCGGCAAACCGTAAATGTTTTTAGTCATAAACCGATAAGTGAGTTGCTAATACCTTTTTCGGAGGAAGACTAAATGGATCATAAGAAAAACACCCTGAATATTGTAATGATCAAAAGTTTTTTCATAGTTTTAATTGGGCTCATGGCCTTAGTATCATGTAGCCAACAAGACAATGATGTGAAAGATTTTGACGTGCGCGACCAAAGATCGGTAGATCCTATCTTATTGGAAGTGGAAAAGAGCATGTTAATGTTTCATAAAAAATTTGACGGCATCATTTCTAGAGGCTCTGCTTTAAGTACCGAGTTATTTAATGTAAACGCCAGCTTGGGAAGCTCTTCTTATATCAAAACAATTATGGAAACTATGGGCGTTCGATTAGGGCAATATTGCGCTTCTGAAGATAAGGATAATAAGCTAGAATACTGTAAGTCTTACGCACTGATTAAAGAAGTATGGCAAAGTACTTTGGGAGTTTCCTCCGAGCCGACTCAATTCCCTGATGGAAATCGTTTTTTAAAGAAGGATAAATATAGAATCCTCTCTCTGCTTTCCAACATTGCCTTAGATATAAAAAATGATCCAGATATGTTAGCCGCCTATAACTCCACTATTACTATGAATCACCTAAATGATAATGATAACACTGCACGTTCTTATCCTCTTACCATCACCTCCTTAGATCAGCAAATGACTCTGCTAAAAAATGAATTTATGACAAAAACAGACCTAGAAAGTGCGAGTCTAGAGGAAGTTAAGCAACAATTTTATATTCATTTTTCTAAACTATATGAGAGTGCCAACATTAAAGCTTCCAGCTCGGATCACAACTCTGATTTATTGGCCGATTGGGATCAAAGAATGCTACTGCCAGTTCATACTCTCCTAATGCTTTTTGGGCTTTCCGTCTTTACTCCAATGATGCTTATCACTTTATCACCTCGGGGGATTTACTCAGAGGAATCTGCTCCAATTGGGATGAGAAACTGCGTACCAAACTAGCTGAAGCTCCTACTAATAAAGCCTATTGGGTGAACATGAAATTAAAAGAAATCTGTCCCGACCAGGAGCCCCTGATCTCTATTGTTCACACCAATAAAGTGATTGCCACCCATAACCTTGAAGTTCTTTTGGTTGGTTATGTTAAGCATCCAGATCTTGGTCAAACATCCTATGCCATAGTTAAAGCAGACAAAGCACTATTTACTTTACCAGAAGGAGAAATGTCTTTCATTCGCCTCGCCGGACGCTCTTCTAATTTTAAGTTTGCACTTCCCACATTCAGCTATTACTACCAAGACCAGAAGCCAGCCGATATAGATCAACATGGCCGTCATAAGGAAAGTAAACTTTATTTTGGTCAGCTTTTTTTATCAGATAAACAACCGGTGAATCCTACCGTAACAGAAGAGAGTATTACAGTTCCCCTGGCTGGTGATAATAACAACCAAAGTTCACAAATTAAATCGGTGCAAGGTCCTATGTTTGCCAGTGAGACAGGTCATTTTTATGGATTTTACTTTGGCTTTCAACAGTTAAATAAAGAAAAGCAAGTGGCTTTTATTCCCTCTTATGTGATCCAAAGTCAACTAGAGAGTATCTCCTTACAATCTACCTCTTCGCAGCAAGCGATTATTGAAGGTTTTATTAAAGCTAAAGTTCCTACCATTCACGGGGAAAAGAGTAAAAAAATCTGTAGCAAAGAGGAAAAATTAGTCTGTGGTAAAGTAGGGAATGCACATAAGGAATTTATGAGTCAATGCGCGCTAGAAGACGCTTCCGCTATATTTGTTCAAGTGGGAGCTTGCCCCACCGTTGAGTCCGAGCCTGAGAATGATAATACCAATAACAATACCAATGATTGCTCGACTAAAAAAGATGTGTGCGGTAAGAAAGATGATAAATTTGTGATCTATGACGACCAATGTAAATTGACAGAAGCCACGGCGATTTTAAGTGAAGATAAGGTTTGCGGTAAGTTGAATGATAAACTGATTACCTATGATGACCGCTGTAAAATGGAAGTGGCCAATGCGACTTTCGAAAAAGAGGGAGTTTGCGATTCCACCACTTCTGGGGATGAGCCTCCAACAGATGTAAAGCCACCTATAATAGTTCCTCCAGCTCCTGAAAACCAAGGGGATACTAAACCCAGAGTTCCATCCATCGGTAACAAATCTCATCGGATTGCCCCTCCAATTGCTCAACTGCCACCTGTACAACAAAAAAGAGATAGCTCTGGATGTTCTATCAGCTCAACGGAAAACAGTAGCTCCTCCGCGATGACTTTGCTCTTCATAATGGTTGGATTTGCGATAATGATGCTGAAAAGGCAAAGAGGGTAATAAAAAAATTCCTAAATCGTATTTTCTAATAGCCACTTCTCATAGCTCTCATTAATGTGAGTGATGGGAGTGGCTATTATTTCTGGGACCTCATAACTGTGCTCTTTTAATATCAGATCCCTAACTTTTGAAAATAGCTCTTTCTTGGTTTTAATACAGAGTTTAAACTCTTTGCTTATTTCCTTCTCCCCTTTCCAAATATAGGAACTTTCAATTGGATCTGAGAGCTGGACACAGGCTGCCAGTTGATGATCGAGCAGCTTAGAGGTGATTTGATGGGCATTTTCTTTACTGTCAGTGGTGGTAAAAACCTGGATAAAATCACAATTCATAAGGCCTCTTTAGTAAGTTGGTCTATTATAGATTCACTTACTCTTATCTAGCATATCTTGGAGGGCTTCTTCCATCTGTATTATGAGAGGGTCTTCACGGGTGCGACTTTTTGCTTCAGGGGAGACCTTAATAGGTTTGCCAACGATTAATTTAACTGACAGGGGAGCGTGTTTAGTGGCACTGTCGGTGATATCTTCTTCAATACGCTCTATGATTTCAAGTCGTCGTTCGCCACTGGGATCACTTTTTAGATATCCTGGATGATAATGGGAGAGGTTTTGGGCCAGGTAACAATCGGCGAGCATTCGCCATCTTTTGTCCCGCTCTGTTATATCAATATCCTTGCTGATTAAATCAGGTAAGATGGCAGCGCGGAGCTTTTTAACTCTCATCGTAATAGACTCTTGGGAAGGGGCTTTGAGCCATTTCTCTTCTAAGGGGTGAAGGATTTGATCAATCAAACTTTGAAGTCTTTGTTTCCTTTCCCCCTGCTGTGGTTGGCCAAAGTATTCGATCTCCTTTAAACAGAGGATACTGTAAGCCACTTTGGAGAGCCTTTCATCCATTCCCAGCTGTTTTTGAGGTTGCCAAGTCAGTCGTTGTTCCATTTTCTCTAAAATGGGTTCAATGGCCTTACCTAAATTGCCATGAAAGTGGTATCTGAGGGCTACAGGATGAACCACCACTTGGTTATCTTTGCTAACTGCTGCTCTTTTTTTCGCTGCCATACGAGCTATGAGAGCCGTACCCTCTTGAAAACTATGCAGTATATCGTTGGTTCTGGAGATAACCCCTTCTGGAAATAAAACTAAAGGTCGCTCTGCTTCTACTAAAGTTTTGATAGCTTGATTTATGGAAGCACGATCCATTCCTTCTCTATAGACGCTAAAGGCCCCCATCTTCTTTAACAAGAAGGTTTGAACATGGCTTTGCTTAAAAAGATGCCAGCTGGCCATAACATTAAAAAGGCATCCCGTTTTGCGACCGAGTAATCCAATGGCAAAGGGGTCACTGGGTCGACAATGGTTGGGGGTTAACAAAATTCCATGACCCTTTTGCAGAGAGTCTTCAAGATAATGGATATTCTCAACGGAGCTGGAGGTAATTCCATAATATTTATTTAGATAATGAGGGAGTATCCATTTAAAAAGTGTGGGCCAAAGAGTGCTGTCATCTGGGGGGATGAACTGGTATGGCTCGTCGATTACTAATCGAATCATAAAACCCTCGTGGTAAAACGAGTCAGAATAGTTATTTGAATAACGTTTTTAATTTGCCTTCTTAAACACTTGCTCAATCGGAGTTGATCTTAAAATATGCAATTCCTCTTTCAAAGTGGATAAAACTAGCTGTCGGTCCTTGTTTTGCCACCCATTATAAAAAACAATCTTGCAAACATTATTATCTAGATGGAGAACCAAGGTATTGTTTTGTAACAAATCAATCCCAAAGATCCGTCGGTGCTGATTAGGATCCACAAGATAGAGGGGTGGCTCTATTTGTTCGAAAAAACCATCGAAAAGGGATGGGCTTTCTTGTTGTTTGATCATGATGACTCCAATGGTTTAACAATGCTCTATACCATTAGGGTCGGCTCTTTTTTTTAAATCCTAAGTTAGAAAGAAACTTCTATTATAATATTAGAGGGATAGGATGCGTTTCTAACGAGGTGAAGCGGTAATATACTCCGTATGGGGAGACCACATTTGAAAGACCCCCATCTGACTCACTATTTTACGATTGTTTCGATCCTTGGCAAAGAGATCGGATCTGCTTCCTTTTCTTTTCCAGCGTTCAGCCACCAAGATGATCTTCTTGTATTTAGGACGAAACTTGGAGGTCTTGACACGAAAGAAATAGCGTCCATTCTCCGGGTTTTTCTGTCTTTTATAGAGGGTGTGGCTGCCCAAAAACTTGAGCTCTGATTTCATTTGCTCAAAATTATGAGAACCTATATCTTGATCACTCTTAGAGCCGTACATTCGAACGATATCTACCCGAAAGTTGCCAAGAGTTCCGTCTGGATGAGCTCCCTGACCGCTTCCTTTTATATATCCGGCGGCAACAAAGTCATAGTCTTTACGATCAAACCCACTCATTTCATACATTTCAGCTTTCGACCCAATATGAGCTAGGTGAAGGGTTGATTTTAGAGAAGATCCTGGATCATTTGATGACCAGCTGATTTGTTTCCTTGCGGGAAGATTTAAAGCTAGATCTTTAAGATATAAGACGGGAGGATTTGGAGAATCTTCACTTGTCAGAATGCTCTTTTGGTAGATAGCCTCTAAGATAGGCCACTTAACTACCGGATTAGAGAGTAAGGAGTCGCATGTTTCTCCCTCTTCATTTTGACAACGGATACTCTCATTATAGGCTATGGCTTCTTCTAGAGCATCTCCGCGTAAGTTATAAGTGTCCTTCATTTTGTTCTCATCTACTAACAGAGGTTTTACACCAAACCAAGCAAAGTCGGGAGCGGCGTTGGATTTAGTATAAGATCCATATTTATCCTTTATTCCCCATTCTCCACCAATAATCTGGTCCCACTTATCAAGTTCTAATGTCGCATAATACACCTTCGGACTATCTGTCTCTTCGGGGATGAATCCAATTTTCTTATATATCCCTTTTTTAAAATCAATGGGTCTGTTCACAGCATCATCATCAGAGAGGGCGGTGGAGCTCAAAAAGACACTGATCTTAACATCAAGTAGTCGAACCGTTCCAGGAGAGGCATGCATTCCATATTCTTTAAAAGTGAAAGCGTAGGGGGATCTTAGTATATCAATCTGGGCTTCGCCAATAGGATGATTCGAAACCTTTTTATCCTGAATCTTGTCCACTACAAAGGATTCTTTGGCAATTCCTAACCTGGTTTGGAGAGCAATAACAAAGGTTGCTGGGTTGAGTCCACGGCATTTAGGGTCATCAACCCGCTTATAGCTAATAGGCTCTTCATCATCATAGTTTCCCACGGTATTCATAGTTGAAGATGTGGTGTTGTAAACGTTGCTTTTGCAGCGAGAACCCAACCTGGCGTAATCATCATACTCTACTTTATAATAAGCGAGAGCAAGGAGGGCTTTGATATCATAAGGGTGAAAGTGGATCTTATAACCATCACCATTAATAACTGTAACTCTTCTAAAAGGCTCTTTTAACTGAATAGCTGCGGCACTAATTCCATTGCAGTATCCAGCCCAAAAAGCATTGAAACCGTCTTTGTCATTTCCTCTTAACTCTCGCTCACGGCGGGTGGCTTTCCATTTATAGTTTCCAACACTGAGGTCATACTTTTCAATTGGCGATAGATAATAAAGCTTTTGATATACAGTCCGAGTAGAGGTTGCTCCCATATAGAGATGAAATAGAGCAGAGCTGGTGGTATAGAGGTTAAAGCCGAATAGCTCTCTAAGCCCGTTGTGTTGCCATCTCCCTGCTACGCCATTGAACCAAGAAGGAAAAAATCCAGAGGACCAAGGTTGTTCTTCTGGTGGTTTGTTTAATAAAGGACGGTTAAAAAGATCATGAGAATGGAGCAAGGAGAGAGTGGGAGCTTCTAGAATTTGGATAATTTCACCTTGTAAAGCTCTGTTATTATATTTATTTTCTCCATTTACTTTTGTTGGGATCCATCCAATAGAATTGTCACCGCTTTTCCACATGCCGTAGCTTTCCTTGACCGCCAATTTGTTATCATTGGTTTCCTCACTGCAAGCAGAAAGAGAGATGATCATGCTAAATACCCAAATAAATCCTAAGAGTTGCTGGATTCGCTGTGGGGACATAGTTACTCCTGTATTTGAAAAATTCAAAAAACACCAATGGATATTTAACAAAAAATAAAAAAAAATTCAATTAGAATTGATAAAAATATATAGAAAAATATAAAAAAAATATAAATTAAGTAATAAAAATAAAATAAACAGATATTTAAAATAACTCTTTTTGAAAGGTCGATTGATTGGTAAGTAGGTGGGTAGTTATCTTTGTGTGAGGAAAAATAGTGTAAAATTTTAGCACCATTTTTCCGCGCTCAAAGAAAAATAAATAATATTAGGTATCTACATAAAGGGAGAACAAATGATTCAAATATCCCAGGAAGTGCAAAAGGCTCTTTTATCCGATGGCCCAGTGGTGGCCTTAGAGTCAACTATTATCACTCATGGCTTGCCCTACCCTGACAACCTCAATATTGCAACTGAGTTAGAGCAGATTGTGAGGGATCAAGGAGCCATCCCGGCTACAATTGCGGTGATAGACGGCCAAGTGAGAGTTGGTTTATCAGCTATCGAGTTGCAGAAGTTAGCCGAGACGGGGATGAAAGCCTTGAAACTCTCAGTGGCTGATATTCCACTGGCAATTAAAGATAATAAAGTTGGTTCTGCCACTGTGGCAGCCACCTCCTTTTTAGCGAGTAAAGTTGGTATTTCTGTCTTTGCTACGGGCGGTATTGGTGGGGTTCACCGATCTGGAGGGGGAAACTTCAATTTTGATATATCACATGATCTTGAGCGGATGGTGGGCACGGATATAGTAATTGTCACAGCTGGAGCTAAAGCGATATTAGACCTTCCAGCTACGCTTGAATACTTAGAAACCAAGGGTGTTCTGGTATTAGGCTATAAAACTTCTCAGTTTCCGGCCTTCTATTCATGTAGCAGCGGTCTTTCCCTCAATCATAGAGTGGAGAGTTCTGCTGAAATTGCAATACTCAATTTTATTAAACAGGAGATGGGTATAAATTCCACCTTACTCGTTGCTAATCCCATATCTCCAGAGTTTGAAATTCCAAGGGATACAATAGAGCCTGTCATCAATGAAGCTATAAACCAAGCCATTCAGGAAGGGGTGTTCGGTAAAAGATTAACCCCCTATCTACTCGGTAAAATAGCAAATATCACTGGTGGCAAGAGTGTTGAATGCAACCTGGAGATCATTCGCAGCAATGTTCGGGTGGCCGTGCAGATCGCAAGAGATATTTCTTCCCTACAAAAAGGGGGATGAACTCCTCGGAAAATCGAGGTAGGGCATTATAATAGTTAGATTTAATCAAAGTTCTAAGGTATAATAAGGGGTCACTAATACAAAATCATTATTCGATTTCTGGAGTTTCCTATGACAGAACAAGTCGATAATTGGAAAGCTGAGTCTTCTATTATTGCATCTATTGAAAGCTACTTTGAACTGATGACCTCTATCTATCAAGATGTTTTCACTATGGTACAAAATACCTTTGGTGAGTCCACTAAGGAGATTATTGGAACTTTATATCCTCATGTCAATGATGAGGGAAAAAGTGTCATGAGCCGCTTTGAGGCTATTTATAAGGAGAATAAAGAGATCCAAGCGGAGGCAGATGCTGTTCAAAAAGGGTTAGCCAATAATACCGCTCAACAAGCTCAGATGGAGGGCTTACGTAAGCAGATGGATGTTATTGCCGATCTAGATAAAAATATCCAAGAACAATTTGCTCCTCTTGTTATGGAACTTCAATGTGAAGATATTCTGCTTCAGAAAATGAACCATTTTCGAGTGCTCTTTAGCTGTTTGGAAGAGATCTATCTAAAAAAGGGAGATGAGAACTGGGATAAGATTTCTCTAAAGTTAATGCAACATGTGGTTAACAATTTAACTATGGCTGATGAGAGACCTCTTTTATTTGAGTTTTTCTTTGATAATAAACTTAATATTGAAGAAGATATCACTCCTGCTTTTTTGGAGCAAATAGCCAAAGAGATGAATCCTTTTACCTTCACGCGCCATGTAAACATGTTTTTAAGCGAGATTTTAATGCAAGGAGCCATTATCACTCAAGAGGCCACCATGCATATTACAGAAATCATAGATGTGTTGATGGAGGACGCTCAAAAGATTTCTAGTGCTACCAGTGATTCGTTAAAAGATGTTCACAATATCAATGAAGAAATCCATTCTATCTATGCAGAAGCAGGTAATGAACAACAGATTGTAAAAGATTCCAATCAGAAAGAAAAGGTGCAAAAACTGATGAAAGAGCTGGGTTCCGTAGCGAATAGAGATAGCGAAATTGCTATGATGATGGAACCTATTCTTACCTCATTGCAGTTACAAGATCGGATTCAACAGAACCTAAATAATCTATCAAGAAATATGACAATTTGGAGTATGGGTCTCCTTCCTGAGAATGTGGGAGCAGAAGATGAGATCTATAATAAAGAAGATGGCTCCTTTCAGCCTATGGGAGTTCAATTTTTTCATGCCTGTACCATGGAAGAGGAGCGAGAGATTCTCAGAAAATACTTCGATTTGGAAGGCGTAGAAGAAGAAGAGGCAGATGCTGCAGAGATGGAATGTGTATTTTTATAAATAGATGAAATATGGAAGCTAAAGCCAAACAAAAGTATATATCCCTTTCCACTAGTATGAAATTTCTGGTGGTGGCCGATCCTGTTGAGAATGGGCAGCCTATTATTGCCGGTTTAAAAAAACTCGGTTTTAATAAGTTCTTTTCCACTGACAAACCCATCAAAGCCATCGATTCCATTTTGAAAGAAAAAATTGAATTTGTTTTCTGTCAATATAACCTGGATCATATGGATGCCTTAGAACTCATGGAAGAGATATTTAATGATCCTAAATTTCCTCGAATTCCATTTGTGATCTATTCCAAAGAGGTGGATGAGGCGGATATCGCATTGATGAGAGAGCGGGAAGCCGATTCTTTTCTGCCTATCCCATTTAGCCAAAAGGCCATTGCAGATAATGTTAAAACGCTTTTTAGTAAATACAATAATAAAAAGAATTATGAATACCTAGTTGAACAAGCAAGGCTGGCTGTTCTCAATGATCAACTTCCCACGGCTAGAAAAATATATCAAGCTCTCACTGAACATAGCAGTCGAATTGTACAAGGAAGAGCTTTTTTAGGTTTAGGGCGGATTGGTTTGATTCAAAACTCGGTGGATGAAGCGATAAATAACTTTTCCGAGGCCCTAACTCGGATGCTATTCAAAGTCCATCCCAATCAAGAGTTGGGTAAAATATTTCTCTCTTTGGGTTTTACCGAACAGGCTCTTATTCACTTTAAAGCAGCCATTGATCTTTCCCCTAAGAATCCCTATCGCTATCGAGTGCTGGCTGAAATTTATAATGAGCATGAAAAATATAGTCGTACCTTAGAACTCATTGAGCAGGCTATTTCTTTAGAACTCCCTGTAGATGAAATGAAAATGGCAAGAGCCGATGCTCTGTTTCATTCAGAAAAACCATCAGAAGCACTTGCCTTGTATACTCAGATTTTGCAAGAGACAGGAAATTTCGATATCTCTTTATTAAATAAGATCGCTATCTGTTTTAAAAAACAAGGGCAGTTTGATCAGGCGATTGCTTTTTATGAAACCACCATGCAAAAGGTGAAAAAGAGTGCAGAACTGAGGCTCAATATTGCCCTGACCTACCATCAGTTGAAGAAAGCAGAAGATGCTGTCAAATACATGAAAGAGGCAGTTAAGCTGAATCCCAAATATTATAAAGCTCAAAAACTCCTGGCCATGATGGAAAAAAACCATGAGGTGGTAAAAGCAATTAACTCAAAACTGAATCGTTCCTCTTTTATTCTCTCCCTCTGTTTTTTAAAGGTTTTACCATACATCCGTGAAACCATGGCCTATATGCTGGAAACAGTCACCTATATTTCTGAAGTGCTGATGGAAGCACTTCCCTTTTTAATGGACCTTCCCAAGAATGTGAAGTGGGATACAAATGATATGGATCAGGCTAATATTTCTAAAATGATCAAAGGGAAGGAGAAGAAAGAAGAACAAATCGTAGAGGCCTTCTTTAAGGAGGGATACCACTTAGATTTTATCACTCAGTTAATTAATGCCTTTACCGCCTCAATGGATGCCTTTGAGAAATTACATAACGGAAAAAAATACAACCCAGAACTGCTTTTAGATTTGGCCTGGAAGCTCCGGAAGTTACAGCCTATGCCCTATCTCCAGAAGATTCATGAAAAGACTTTAGGGGAGTTGAGTCCTAAAACCAATCTTTTAGTTTTTTCCGTTAAAGTCTATTTCTATTTTAGGCAATCCATCAATTATCTTTTTTCTGAAGTGATTCATTCCTCCCAAAAGATGGCCATCTGTATTGAGGAGTTGGTAGCCTATAAAACCCTTTCATCCAAGCAGTTAGTGGATCAAATTAAAAAGAGTGAACAAGAAAAAGGGGGAGCGCATAATCAATTTGGCCTTTCCAGTCGGTCAGGAAATATGCTTGAGGCTCTCTCCAAACAAAATGATGAAGATATAGAACATCTGAAAAGTATCTGTCAAACCCTTGAATTTCAGCGAAAACTTCGTTTTAAACTCGAACCCCTTCTTAATATTTTCACTCATATGTGTGAGCATTTTAATCGTCTAGAGACCATGGATTTTATTGATGCGGAGAAAGAGTTTGGCGGAGTACAAAAGTTTTGGCAACCCTTCAATTCAACCATGCGAGTGGAAGCGGAAAAGCAAAGGTTTGGCAAACTTTTCGAAAAGTCAGAAGCAAAACAATAGCTAAACAATCCAACAACAAGGCTGTTTTATAATTTCGGGTGATAATGGGGAGTGGGTATTTCTATTGTCCTAAGGCGCGACTTACGATCTCTAAGATTTTATTTTGATTCACGGGTTTAACTGCCCATGCGGTGATTCCAATATCTCGGCCTTTTTTGACCATCTCTTTTTCAGATTCGGAGGTGAGCATAATGATAGGAGTATTTTGGTATTTGGGGAGACTTCTTAGCTTGGCTGAGAACTCAAGTCCATTGAGGCCCGGCATATTTAAGTCAGTTATAACCAAAGATACATCATCTTTTACTTCAGCTAATAACAGAGCTTGAGATCCATTATTGCAACGGTAGACCTCATAGTTATTTTTTTCTAAACCTCTGGCTATCATCTCAACCAAAAACTTGTCATCATCACAAACTATAATCTTGCTCATCATTTCACCGTAATCAGTTCTAAGGATCCAGGATTTATTAATAATATACCAAATTTATATGAAGAGGTAAATCCTTTAAGAGTTTGAGGGACTGATTAGAAGAGATTTCTAAAAAAGGTTTTTAAAGTTGGAAAATAATAACCAATGGTTATTCGCCCTTCTTCCCAGCCATCGAGAGAAAAAGACTTGAAAGTAGCTATAGGATTGAGACCTTGATAGACCGAAAGCTGTATTCGTAAATAGAGATTTGAGGAAAGAAAGAAGCTATAGCCGAGGGTCAGGCTTAAAAGAGTTTCAATGGACCAGTCTTCTAGGTTTTGTGGCTCTTTCCACCAACTAAACAGCGGTCCCCCTCCCATTTCAAAAAAGAAAGCTCCCACAGGAGAGTGCAATGTGGTTGTTAGAGTATAGATGTAGGTCAAAAGAAAGAGGTTGATATCATGGTCTTTGATAATGCGACTGGTTTCCTTTTCTAATAACTTTAGGCTCAATTTCCGTTTTATAAAGGAAGCAAGCAGGCTAGGGGAGAAGTTAAATGAGTAGTCCCAGAGTCTATACCTATTGGGATGTTCAATATTCGTAAGGAGCCAACTAGATAAATACTCTCCGTAAGAGGTCTCTGTGGTAATATCAGCCTTTAGCACATTCGGAGAGAGAGATGAACCAATTGCTACGCTGGAAGGTGCGTAGGCAATTGAGTTGGGAATGATTTTAAAGTATTTGAAAATCTGTTGAGCGGTGCGCTTTTCATAAAACCATGCTTGCCCTGATACATCAATTTTTGACTTATCCTCCGTGATTTTTTTTAAAGAATGGATATCATAGAGAGTGGCTTTAACGTGGAGTTCTTTGTTTGTTTGTTCATGTTCTATAAGGGCGAGGTGGGTCGCCTCACTGGCAAGACCTATCCTGTTAATATGATCAATATTCAGATTTTTAAACTGAATATCTTGAGTATGTGTCAGGTTAAGCGAGGCAAGAAGTTCTTTGTGTTTGGTTAGGTCAATTTGTAAGTGACAGCGGCTCTGTTTTTGGTGATAATTCGCGAGCCATTGCAAGGTGATAAAGTCTGATCTTTTTTCATCGTCATCATGAGGGGGTAAAACAAAAATTCTTCGGCAAGATGAGTAGGTGGGAGGGTTTTTGTAGTCGAGGGGAATAAGTATATGAGTGGGGCAAGAGAAGGCAGCTCCGGTAGTGAGATCAGTCCCGAGACCCACCAAATAACTGGTAAGGTAAAAGAACCCTAAAACCGGTGTGAAAGTGGGAATCACTCCCAATGGAATATTCCCTAAGGCAGCAGATCCCCATCTAAAGTTACAACTCTGGCGAAAGAGATGGCGCCTTGTGGGGCTGGCATAGATAGAAAGAGGAGGGGTAAACAAGAATCTGTGGGCATGCTCTCTTTCCACTTCGGTAAAAAAAGGGGTGATGCCGATGGGGCTTTTGGGGTTGTCCGGGTCATAGACATGCTGTCCTCTGGGGATACTGTCAATGGAGAGGGCCTGCTTGGTTCCTCCAATGGTGGCACAATGGGACAAAAGGATAAGTGGAAGCAGTATGCTGAAGAAGGTGGATGGTTTCATAATAGTTTGTTGAGGTAGTATCTAAAAAGTCTAAAATCCCTTAATTTTGGTGCGTCCTTTTTCAATCCCTGCAATATCTCGATTGATGGACTTCTCTTTGAGTGATTCTCTCTTGTCGTATTGGCGCTTTCCTTTGACTAAGGAAATTTCAATTTTCACCTTACCATTTTTTAAATAGGCCGAGAGGGGGACTACGGTGAGTCCTTTTTCGCTGATGGCTTGCTTGAGTTTATAAATTTCTTTTTTATGCAATAGGAGTTTTCTTTTGCGCATGGGGCTGTGGTTAAACCTGTTTCCTTTTTCATAAGGGCTGATGTGCATATTGGTAATGAATACCTCTTCCTCTTTACTGATAGTGGCATAGCTGTCCTTTAAGTTGGCTTTACCTTGTCTGAGGGATTTTACCTCTGTGCCTTTAAGAACAATGCCTGCTTCCCACTTTTCTAGAATATGGTAGTCATGAAAGGCTTTCTTATTTCGTGCTAAAAACTTCCGGCCTGAACTATTTTGCTTGCTCATTTTGATTCCTAAATAAACTGGAGGCAAATTATGCCTTTTATGGGGGGGCTGGCCCCGATCCTTCTTTCTATCGAAAAATGGGAAAAGTTTCAATTATAAATAGATTATACGTAGTATAACATCTCAATATTACATCGGTATCTATTAATGGTTAAGTGCTAATTTCCCTCCGCCGATCTGAAAAGAGTATCAATGATATTGAGAAGGGAAGGGTGGATATGAGTCCTAAAAAAACTTTGTTCTTAGTTGGTTTAATACTTCTATCATTATTATTAACATACCAAAACTGCGGAAGTGGTCGTCGGATTAAGAGCATATCACAAGGGAGCAAAGTACAAAGTACTTCCAGCCAAAAGTTTCCCTTTGCTGGTCCCGGGGCAATTGGTCAAAATAGTACCCCTGCCTTTCAGGCTTTTAATGATAATCCTCCAAAAGATATAGAGAGAAAATTACAATTGAACCTGGACACACGAGAGTTAATCAATTTGAGAATTCAAGCTCTGAGTGATCAACTCATTTTAGTTTTTCCTAAATTAGAGGTGGTACTTTCTGGAAAGGATGCTCCCTCAATTCAAGGCTTAGAAGAATTCCAGCCTTCCTTTGATTCTGATCTATCCAAAGAACAAAAGTCGAAATTAGAGAGCTTTTTACAAAAGGAATTAGATCAACTATTTCATGTAATTTTCATAATTAAAGATCCAGCTTATAAACCTGAAAGTGAAGACCTCTACATAAAAGCTCTCAAAAAGCTATCAGATAAAAGTCGTAAAGACTTAGAAGAGGCATACGAGCTCTTCCTAGAGGAATTAAAAACCACAAATGTATCCTCTGAAAGTGAGAAACGAATACTGATGGCAAAATATAAAGAACAATTTTTTAAAACTCCTAGTCATATAGAAAAATGGGGGATTCTAGTTATAAAGATGATTATCAGTTTAAGCCAAATAAGAGATTCATTGGGCGATGATATGAAGGAGAAAGCTAATTTGGTTATTTCTGGTACAACTCTGGTGCTAGGAGCACTAATTTCTAGTTTGGGGGGGTATACAACCTATGTGAATGCAGCTCCCTTAACCAAAGATGTGCAAAAACATTTGCTGAATACGAGTCAATCTATAGCCTGTATGGCAGCTTATAGTACTGAAAATGTTAATTCCATCCATATTGATCACTATCCTTCGGGACTTTCCCCCTGGACATTAGATGATTCTACTCAATGGATGGCCTCGCTTAGAACTCCTCCCTTTTGCTATATACTCAAAGGCATTGTTTCAGATTTAGGAGATCCTAATGTTAAACTGAAACAGGTCTCACATAAAAACAGGTTCTCTCCAGATGAATGTAAGGATCTGTACAAAGATTACTTTTCTAAGAGCTCCAATGAGCAAAGTCCCTATTATCAATTAGAATCTTTTGTTCTCGCTCAATCCTCCAAGGTGAGCCCTTTATCTCTTTTTACTAAATCAATGGGAATTATGGAAAATGATGTGGTACGGGCTGTTTCATTAATTAACCTTACGACTTTTATTCGCAGTATTGGAGAGAGCCGGATGAGTGGTCGAGGAAGTTATAAGAGATCGAAAGATACTTTTTTGAATCAATTGAGTCCTCTGGTCAAAGATGTTGATGACTATCATGGTCAGTTTTATCATTGGTGGGGGCATTTAGGGCTTAACTATCTCTACTTTAATACCAAGATGGAATATCACTTTTTAAAGCACGCTTCTAAAGCATACGAAGTTTGGCAGCAAGATTGGGAGGATATTGAAGTAGACGATTCTGGGGCTTACGGAGGGTATCTTTTGGGATGTCTCATTGATTATTATAGTAATCAACCTTCTAAAGTTTCAGACACAAGATGGAATCAATTGAAGTGTGATTCACTTATGACTCATGAGGGATATTTAGGATCGAATCGCTCTTATACTTCGTTTGTTAAGGAGTTAGAGCAAAGTGATTATCTCAGTAAAAATCCTTATTGTGATAAATTAAAACCATTTTTTAAAGATCTTTTGCCTGATGAAGAGATCAAGCCTAAAACCCCCGAAAAAATACAAGACCCTCAAAAAATCATAGAGGGAGATATTGATGGAATTTACTTTTTAGATTCAGATTCAAGCATGAGCTACAAGTTTCAAAGGGAGGGAGATAAAGTAACTGCTGTTTATCATGATGTTGCAGAAAGCCTACGAGAAGTTGGATTTATGCCGGGAGAAACCTTCGTCACTGCAGACATCAATGAGGGAAAAATTGAAGGAGAAGTTGAGGTTTTTGTTTCTTGGCTAGCAGGTAAATGCGCGAACTTTCGCTCCAAATCAACGATTCAACTAGAGATAAAAGAGGGCGGTGATTGGCTCATTGGCACTTTTGATGAAACCACTCAAAGAGAATTTTCCTGTAGTATTACACCTAAATATACAAAAGCTGAAGTTAGTTTACGGAAAATCTCTTCCAACGGTACTTTAGAAGGGGAGTGGTGTCGTATTATCTATGAGGGTCAAGAGGATAAACACTGTATACTCTTTGAAAGTGATAACAATGGAACAATCCAGGGAACCATTACCCAAAACAGTCCTACCCTAGAAGAAGAGGGTTATAGCTTTAAGGAGGGCGAAGTCACTTTCCGAAATATCAAACAAGAGAAACCTTATCTATATCTTGGTGAGATTGAATACCGTAATTTAGAGGGGGAGTCTGAGTGGAAGGAGTTCCAGGCTGTACTTATCGGTGGGAATCAGTTTTATGGAAATTATGACGACACCTGGGAAAAAAGGGAAAAATAGTATGGAATAATTGGTCTATAATTATTCATGTTACTGATAACGGTATCGGCATCCCTTCAGCCCTTGTATCAGAAATCTTCAAAGAGAATTTTACCACCAAAAAAAATGGTTCCGGAATTGGTCTATCAATTTGCCAAGAATATATGAGTTGTCATGAAGGAGAACTCTCTTTACTCAGTAGTAAGAAGGGTAAAGGGACGACTTTCCAAGTAAAATTACCTAGGAAATAATCAATTTATCCCTGTAATTTCTTTTAGTTTTCTCAATCATTCACTTAAGGAATTGAGACTGTCTTAGTTTGCCGCCAAATTTGTGGGATAATTTCAACTTCACAGTAATAATATACATAAATAAAATAATAGAAATTTTAATTAAAAAATAATATAATAAAAATAATGAATTAAAAAAATATAGTATACAAAAACTAAATTAAATATTGTTTTTGCCGAGGAATTTGGTATAATTAAAATAGGAGGTGGGTTATGATAAAGAAGTTTATGCAAAATAAGGAGGGGTTTATGAATACGTTTGTTAGAGGGCTTTATCTATTCCTAATGGGGGGTATGATTCTTGTATTTATGTCCTGTGAGGCTACAGAAGAGAAAGAACCAGCCGAGGGAGATAACGTCACAGATCCTGGTGAAAACCCGGTGATAGTGACTCCAGTTTCCGAAAAAGACACAGCCGATCAGATGCGTTATCTGCTCCAGGATTTAGGTCAAAAACAGGGAGTTAGGTCCGGTCAATTTTTAGACCTTTCCACTATCAAAAACCTAAATTTTGATCCCATTGCTCCCATCAGATGTGGATCTTTTATGGAAAATGCTGAATTTCAAACAGTGATGGAAGAGTTAGGTGGAATCAAATGGGGCCTCGATGTGCGTTATTTTCGTAATGAAAAGCTACCTTACTTTTATAATAAAAAACCAGAGCTTCCTTATGACCATTATGGAGAGGTAATGGAAGATGGCCGTGCTATGGCTGGTACTAATTCCAAAGCTTCTAATGAAGCAGTGGCTATGGATAGTGCTGCTCCAGAAATGAAATCAGCTGGTTCGGCTCCTCCTTCTATCAAACGGGCCGATTTAATCGCTCGTTATGAGAATTTTATAATTTTTCTTTCTAAAAAATATGGTCTCTTTTTTGTGAAAGTGAGTGATGATAAAGCAGTGGATCCGGAGATTTCCTGTTCGGTGCTTGTACCCGGCGATCCGCTTAACTTCTATGTGAAAGATGGGAAGCTTATTTTACTCACTAACCCCGGTGGAGAGAGCAATCATGCGGCGGTGATCCGTTTTAAATTGGCCGAACTCTCTTTGGAGTACGAAAGCAGCTATGTACTTAAAGATCGGTATATTCATGACAGTCGTCTATTTAATGGCACCTTGGCTATATTAAATAAATATGTAAAACCCATTGAAACTGAGGCCAGTACAAGTAGTAGTGGGAGCAGTGATGGAATAGCCGTGAAAAAAATGAGTTCATCTTCTATGGCTTACTATCCACAAGATACAATTTCTAGATATCACTTTTCCGTGCTCGAAACTCTGGATGAAAAAGTCAATTTTGTGTTTGAAGACTCTTTTCAAGATAATATTACATATCCTGAATGGGGTAAGGAGTGGAGCGCTGATGATATTGGGACCATAGCCTCTCATCATGCTTCTTTTAACTCTTTTATCAGCGCTTCTGATAGATATCTAGTTATTAGTAAATACAATAGTGATGAAGTGGTTAAAAAAATAGTAACCACTGAAGGAACAAGATACACCTGTAAGAAGCGGGAAAAAAGAGAAGATAGCTATGAAACTTGCTATCCCATTTGGGAAGAGGTGGTTAATAATGATTACGACTCTACTATCGATTGTACCACCTCGAGTGATGTGAGTGGTTGTTTTGCCGAAAATGCCCATAAACTGGTAAAAAGTATCTGGCGCAAAACAGGGGAAAAATGTGAAGAGGTTACCTATACCTATACCACTTGTGTTGCCTATGAAGATGTCTACTACAAACATAGCTACCCTCATTTTAAAAGAAAAGAATCCACCGATCTCATCATTTATAAATACGGTGAGGATGGTTTCGTAAGATTGACAGATCCCAAAGCCGAGACATCATTAAATCTTGCTGGAAGTGTAAAAGAGCATAAGAGTTTTAATTTTAAAGATGGTTATTTTTATGCTGTCTCCTCTACCAATCCAGATTGGGATTCAGGGGAAAAAAGACAGACCAGTGTCCACTCTTTTAAAATCGTTGAAGATGGATTTCTTAAGACGGGAAGTGTGGAAGATTTAGGTGTCACTGAGACTTTACGTTCGGTATTATTTAGTGGAGATACCCTTTTCCTAGTGACCTTCAAGCAGATAGATCCTCTCTATGCCATCGATTTATCCATTCCCCATAAACCGGTTTTAAAAGCTGAATTGAAAGTTCCCGGGTACTCTAGTCAACTCATAGCTACTGAAGGATTATTGGTAGGAATGGGAATGATTGACCCCAAAGGAGGGGAGAGATGGCAGAGTCATTCTAAGGTGAGCCTATATGATGTTAGTTCTCTTTCTAAGATGGATGAAATAAACACTTTGATCTTGGGAGAAGAGTACGGCCAGGCCAATAACGATGTGGATCGAGGGAACAATGATGACGATCAGGTTTATCATTGGAATGCCACCGATAATCGCCTCTTTTTTGCTTACAGTGGAATATTACCCTACGATCGTGAACGAAAGTTTAAAGAACATGAAAACATGACCTGTCACTACAATTACAATCCCAATTATCATTTGACCATCACTCATATGAGTCCAGATGGTGTCAGTTTAGAATCAGATGTAAAGGTTCCCGAGCGGATCATTCGAAGTCTCTCTTATGGAGAAGATCGGGCCATGTCTTTTGGCGACACTGCTGTAATAGCTTTAGAGAAAGAAGGAGAAAATTGGGATAAAAAGGTGCTCCGTCAATACTGGATTAATGATGGTCTCTATGAAGACCCTTCTCTTGGTGATCTTATGGTAGCAAAACAGATTAAAGGAGCCTACTATAGTCCTACCGCCATTCGCTTTGTCCTTGGGACCAAAGAAGATATTGCCAAGGGTGAAAACTTAAAAATTCTCTCTTTAGATGAGGAGATAGTAGAGTGTTTAGGAGATCCTACCAGTATTCGCTTTTTTGATAATAACTTGCTGGTTACCTATAAACAAAGTGATTGGTTGGTAAGTGGTAAGGATGAAAAAAGAGTGGAGTATAAAAAACAGTACGGTTGGAAGATTGACGCTGAAGGATTTACTGCCATGAGCAAAGAAGAAATGGACGCTTTGGATGGAGATATGTACTTAATTTGTTACTTCAAAAAGGAGCAGAAATTTGCTGATGATGCAGGTCTCAAAGAGATCGTTACCAGTATGGAAGACCAGAATGTCACTTGTGAAAAACGATCAGAACTTCCTTGGGAACCTGAAATTTTTTGCTTCCTTGATGATCATTGTGTAGATAATTCTATGGTATCAGATATAATGTATTAGGAAAAAAGGGAGGGGCAGCCCCTCCCAGTCTAACTATTCCCTTCTAAGGAGTCCTCATGTTCTCTCTTCCTTTTTCAGTCAAAAAAGAAGTCATTATAGAAAAACCCCTGGATGAAGTTTTTAGTTTAGTTTCAGATTTTAGCACATGGCCCCAATGGTCTCCTTGGCTTTGTACTGAACCAGAAGCAAAGGTAGTCATAGCAGGTGAAAAAGGAAAAGAGGGACATAGTCAAGAGTGGGAGGGAGAACGAATTGGTTCTGGTAAAATGATCTTATCTGAAGCTGTCCCTTTCACCCATCTCAATTATCATCTTAACTTTTTAAAACCCTGGAAAAGTAAAAGCAAGGTGGGATTTGAATTTGAAAAAGTATCAGCAGGGACTCTGGTGACATGGACTATGCAAGGCTCTGTTCCCCTCTTTTTGTTTTTTATGCGAAAGATGATGTCAGCTTGGATTGGCAGTGACTATGAACGAGGACTCACTATGCTCAAAGAGCTTGCTCTGCACGGAGAGATCTTCTCCCAGATAGATGTATTAGGTGAAGTAGCTAGAGAAGGGTTTTACTATGTGGGTAAAAGAAAGAACTGTTCTATAAAGGATGTGGGGCCTCAAATGCAACAAGATTTTTGTGAACTAGAAAAAGTTCATAAAGAGGGAAATATACCCACTGATGCCTTTGTCTTTTCCTTCTACCATAAGTTTGATATGGCCAAAGGAGAGTGCGATTATATGGCTGGTTTTGGTTTTAAAGACTCGGTAGGAAAGGAAAAATTCTCAGGACTCTTGATGGGGCAGGTCAAGTCTCATAGGGCCCTGCAGGTAAATCATAAAGGATCTTATCGCTTTTTAGGGAATGCTTGGGCTACCCTTATGGGTATACAGCGTCACTTAAAAAAGAAAAGCCTTAAAGAAATTCCTATGTACGAGATATATAAAACCATGCCAGGGAGCTGCGAAGAAAAAGAGATGGTGACCCATATCTTTTCACCCTTCCGATGATCTCACTGCTTTTGGTAGCCCCAGTGATAACAGGGCAGCAATAAGTAAGAAGCCAGCCGACCACCAAAGACAACTAATAAATCCATAAGCTTGATAAATGGCCCCAGAAAGTAGAGTTCCTACCAGCCGACCACAAGCATTGGCCATATAATAAAAACCCACATCAGTAGCTACCTGATCATCTTCGCTGTAGGCTAATACCAGGTAGGAGTGGATGATAGAATTAACCGCAAACACCACTCCAAAAGTAAGTAGGCCCACCACAATGATGAGTTCATTACTAAGATCTTGGTTCAAAGATAAGGAGATGCCTGCGGGAAATAAGATTAGAAATCCTGTCCAAAAAGCCACTCCTTTACTTCCCATTGATTGTGATAGTTTATGGCCATTGGTAAACTTTGGGACTAGTGCTTGGGCAAGGCCGTAACCAATGACCCAGCAGGCTAAAAAGGTACTTACATAAGAATTAGACCAGTTGATAGTGGTTTGCAGATATACTGGCAGAGCGATGACAAACCAAATATCTCTAGAGCCAAATAGAAAAAAACGGGCCAAAGAGAGGACGTTGATGGCTCTTGATTTGGCAAATAGACTCCTCCAAGATGACTTCTTTTTGGCTTTTCCTAAGTTTTTAGGAATCATTAGGTAGGTCATTACAGTTAATAAAAGTAAGATTATGGCCATGATCCCCATAGATCTTTGAAATCCTTGGTAGGTGAGCATAAGCCCTCCAACTAAGAATCCGGCTCCTTTCATGGAGTTTTTTGACCCAGTGAGAAGAGAGACCCACTTAAAAAGGCGTCCACTTTCTCCCTCCTGGTTGATTACTTTCAAGCTGCTTTTACAGCTCATTTTCACCAGGTCTTTAGCTATGCCACAAAATCCTTGCATGAGCATAATGTAGGGAACTGTGAGCAGTGCATTTTCCACTGTAAGCAGAGCCATAGAAGCCACTTGCAGTAACATTCCGGCAATAAGAGTGGTGTTCAAACCCAGCTTGGTCCCGATCCATCCACCTAAAAAGTTAGTGAAGATACCAGCTATTTCATAGAGGAGAAAGAGGGAGGCAATCTGAAAGGGAGAGAATCCTTGATGATGAAAAAAGAGCACCACAAGAACCCGGATGGCTCCATCGGTGAGAGAGAATCCCAAATAGGAGAAGGTGATACTGAGAAAGCTGTTTGATTTGATCATATTTAGCGGCCATCCTATTAAGATGAGTTCCTAAAGTCAATAGGTTTGAGTTTTGCCCTATATGTGATTATGTAACACTTACCATAACCATATCTAGGATGTTTTTTTTACTCCTAAAAAACTACTCTTTTACTGCACTGATTTCACAAATAAAACAAGATATTTTGAAGTGGTGACTCACCTTTTCCGATAAAGGACCCCGAGAAGTTGATATGGAGAATGTATGATGAAACAAAGCCGTTATTTTATTACCGCCCTCACGTTGTTTGTCGCTCTTATGATAGGCATGGTCGGCTGTCAGCCTAGCTATGATCTTGATGGGCAAGTAGAGGTAAAGGGATACCCCTTAACTAATCATCAGATCACTAAAGACTTTGTTGCCCACAATAGTTTACCCTCAGCTCCAGAGCTAGCAGCTTATATTGAACAACATATTCGCATGTATCCAAGAGTTGTGGAAGACCAAGTCTTTGCAGAAATAGAGTATTCCTATGGTGAAAGAGATTCAGTAAGTCAAAATAGTTTCACTGCAGCCACTTTCGAGGCCATCATCAATCTAGCTGAAGATATTTTGCATAATGCCAACTGTTTTCATATCGATCCTTACTTTTTTGTGGGTCTTATCCAAACCGAATCTATTACTTTCAATCCTCGAGCTAAAAGCCCAAGAAATGCAGTGGGGCTCACCCAATTTACTTCTATTGCAGTTGCAGAGGTCAATCATCAGTTAGGGCAGGGTGGTACTCTAAAAGCTTCAAAAAGTGCCATTTCTTATTACCGAGATATTGTGAAGAATTGTGTGAAGGCCGATTGGTTTCCTATTTGGAAAGACCGAAGTATCGATGAGCAAAAAGATCTTATACTAGAAAAACCTTCCATCGCTCTCACCTATGGCGCTTTATTAATGCACGAAAACTTGAGCTTGAGCTCAAACCAAGGCACCAGCTCTCCCATGGAACTCTATAAAAAGGCTTTCCGAAGATATAATGCTTCGGCCAAGCATAATGGAAACGATAAGGAAGAATTAATGCATCAGGCCGCTTCTGTGACCGCTGCGGAGTCCTTAAAGAATTTTATTAATGGGAAGCGAAGAGTATCTCAATTAGAATGGGTCGAGTTGAAAGCCAGAGTAGGGGAGAATGTTTACCGCTTGAAAAATTATGAAGAAGGCGCCTTGATCAATTATTTAGATCGTAATGAAAGAGTAAAAGAGTTGCAATTGATGTTAATTGCCCACGGTATAGAAGTGGATCTTGATGGCAGTTACGGGAAACAATCAAAAACCGCTGTCTGTGAATTTTTCCAAAGAGAGTACGGTGGTCCTGGTAAAAGTTGTGTAGAGGGTTGGGCCATTGATGTTGAGGAGTGGAATCTTCTCCAACAATTCAAGCAAACCGATTATGAAATTGAATCCTCCCATCTCCCTCTTCATCTTGAAGATGGTTGGAAGAGCAATCATCATAAAAATAAAGATGTACTCACCGTGCAAATCATTCTGAATAAGAGAGGCTATCATGTGGGATCACCTGATGGCAAGTTTGGTCCAGCAACTGCCAGGCAAGTGAAAGCCTTTTTAGATGATTGGTCTTTAATCCAAAACAGTGATCTATTCAAAGACTATCAGGGAGATATGATCGACGAGCTTGTCTTAGAAAAGCTATTCGAAGGAAAAGCTATGAGTGGTAAAACATATTAATCCAACTTTTGCTAGTTGCAAAATGAAACCAGCCAACCAATTTCTTTACTAGTTTAGGTCTCTTTTTAATATTGGTTTTCTACCAAATCTTATATTTAAAAATTTCTTAAGATGCTATGAAGTTTGGCGCTCAATAATTGTAAGATTTTTTGATTTTTTGGCCCACCTTTTGCAAAGTACAAAGGCTAGAGTTTGAAACAAATAAATTTGACTTAAGGTCAAGGAGGAAAGATATGAAGCGCACTCTTTTAACAGCTCTTGCTGCCGTTTCCATTGCTGGTATAGCCTCATCCTGTGGTGAGACAGAAATGGGTTCTCAAAATAAATCGTCCTTACAATCGATTGCATCCTATGAAGATTGTGTTGGCCTGGATTATCAAACGGCTAAGGTTCGAAAAATTGGTGGCAGTTATAAAATTGTAGAAGGCCCCACCGGATCTCATTGGGCCTTTGATTTTGGATCCAAAAAGATGGAAGCCATCAAAGCTTTAAGAGTCATTAAAAAATATAAAATAAAGCACTCTTGTTTTGTAGGACGACCTGATCCCTCTTTTCAGTACCTACTTTCCGGGTCAGAAAATGCTCCCTTGGGGAAGTTGCTCCCGAATGAAGATTGCATTAAATTTAATAATAAGACCGTCAAGGTAAAATACTTTCCTGGTCCAGGGTCATGGAAAATGGTGGACGGCAATATGTGGATGGTTGATTTTGGTAATAAAAAAGCAGAAGCCTATAAATCACTCCGTGTAGTTAAAAAACATAAATTTAATCAGCAGTGTTTTGTGGGACGTCCCGATCCATCTTTTAAGTACTGGAAAAGAACCATCGATTTTACCCCCAATCCAGGTCCAGGACTTGTAATCAAAAAGCCAGATCTTGGTGCTTATGGATTTTTAAAAATTGGGGAAAGTGGTGGCAAACTGGTGAAGTGGAATGACACCATTGTATTGAAACCCAGTGACGCTTTTCTCGTCTCTAATGGAATTCCAGCTTTTAATCTTTTCTATACAGAGAAAAATTATGGCAAGAAATTAGCTAAAGGATATGCGAATCGTATCTACCTTGATGGAAAATTAGTTTCTCAACAGGTGAATAGACCTAAACTTCTACCTGGACAAAAGCAGCCCATATATACTCAGGCTTATTTAAAAGCTTCCCCAGGGGTTCACACTCTAACTCTAAAAATTGATGATGGAAACTTAATTAATGAATCACGAGAAGATAACAATGTATTCAAAGTGAAGATTATTTTTCAAGGGTTCTAATTAGGGTTCATCCGGATGAACTCTAATTAGCAATCAATAAATATTGCGGCTAAAAAAAAGGAGGAGGTTTTGATCTCTTCCTTTTTTTTATTCAATTTTTGAAAGATTTTTATTACCCAAGTTGACCGTGAGCCAATCTGCAGGAAGCATGGAAGTGAGACCCAATTGACAACGATTTTTATAGGTCTGTTGGGTGGTTTCTGACTCTTCAATCAGTTCGGCTATCTTCACCACTTCTATTACGATCATTTCCATCTTTTTATCAAGACCTACAATCTTGATGGCGTCCCCTTTATACATATTGCATCCTTTTGGTTGGACAAAAAGATCTTGAGTAGGATTTGGGGGTGCAAAGGAATCTAATAGTATGGCATCACGGTTGTTCTCATTATCCCATATAAAAAAATCATCAAGTCGAAAGGTAGTTAAGTTGTGAATTTCTATCTCTTGTTTTTCTAATTTACTTTTTTTTATGACACTGCGGGCAAAGTCATCCATGCCGCTTAGCTCAACACAGGACAGGTTGTGGTCATTAGAATCACATCCCCATCTTTCAGGAATACTTAAAGTGGGGTCATAGGCTGGCTTTTTTGCAGTTACCATGCTGGTGTCTGAAAAAGCAATTCCCATCCATACACTGGGAAGTATATAGGTTGAATAGTTACCAAGGAATTTCACCTCTTTTATAAAGGGATTGGTTCCCAGTCTACCTTTATTGAAATCAATGGAGCATTTCTGGTTATAAAAATAAAGGGTCTTCTTTAGACTGCTAGACAGTTCAAACCAGCTCATCACTCTAGCAAAAATTTTATTATCACGAGTGGGAGTGGAGTAATCACCATGCTGATCTTTAGAGCATTCGTCACTCTTTTGAGCAAAACATTTAGCATAACCTTCATTCACTACCACTGCTCTTTCCTGGATATAAGAACAGAGATCGTCGAACATGGAAGAGAGGATTTTTTCAAAATCGGGAGCTGGTGGAACAGCAGATCCTTCTTTCACATATTTGGGTAACCAATGGACATTGTGCGGGCAATTGATTCCATCTTGTTTGATTAGGGCTTCATTGTACTCGACTTTATGTTTTAAACTCGCCACATAGTTATAAATATTTTGCCACAGTGGTTTGTTATCAGATGCTTTTGTCTCCTTAATATCATGAACTTCATCTCCTTCCAAACAGGCATACCAATCTTTAGGATTCACAGAGCGGGGGGGGTGAACTTCAAAACTCAAATCTTTATTAGCTGATATTTTTCGGCCTTGTCTAGTGTAGGCGTAGAAACGACGAAAAACTTGACCGGTCCCATCTTGAGAGAACATTTTTGATTCACGCAGAGACTTAACAGATATAGGAGGGAAACCAGATAAGATGGTAAAAACATGATTCTCATCAATCCCTTTCAAGGTAAAACTATGATTGGAGGTTAAAACAAAGTTACCACCTTTGTAGTTAGCAAGGTCCCACATATTGATAGCATAACTGAAATTGCCGATTTCTTGAGTCCCATAGGAGTTGGTGGCATTTTTTAAGAGCAACATGGGCTTGTCCCAGTAGTCAATAGAATTAAACCTACCAAACCTTATGGCCAGTCCATGTTTTAGGGCAAAGATAAAACGCAGAGCCATTACTGAGTCGGCGCAATCAAAGGGAATATCCCACTCTTCTAATATGGAAGGACTGGTTTTACTGATCCATTTATCATAAGCAATTTCATCTTGCTTCATCCAAGAGCGACCCCCATGATCCTCACGCCATAGCTTGGCTTTGCTTTTAACTACTTGTTTTTGCCAGATTTTTTTCTCCCATGCACTCACATGAGAGGGAGTTTGGCTCGGTTTACAGGCGAATGTGATTAAGAGGATCGGCATAAGAATTAACACCTTCATTCGTTTCTCCAGAAAACGGGTTAGATCAGGATGCAATAAATCACCTACCTCATCGGACCTGCATACTTTTTCTTTACAATTAATTCCTCTTCGAACCGAAAATTACTTAAATTATCAACCTATTTGCCGATGGTTAAACCATACTGGAAACTATTTTTTACCAAACACCATGTGAGAAGACTTCATGCTTAAACCAAATCTAATGCAACCTCGATTCATCAGCAATTTCGATCAGGCCTTTGTGATTTTTTCGGATATTGAAATGGGATCCGGTGGACCCTATGATGATTTTCCCAACTCGGATTTTCTAGGAGAGCTACTCCTTAGTTATTTGGATGGACCTTATGGTAATAAACCCATCAATTTTATTTTTAATGGAGACACTTTTGATCTTCTGAAAACTCCATATTTAGGAGAGTATCCCCGTCATATCAATACCGATGTGGCTATTTCCAAAATGTCTTCTATAGTGGCCGCCCATCCCAAGTTTTTTGAAGCGGTTCGTAAGATCAGTACTCATCGATCTGGGAATAAACATGTCTATTTTGTGGTGGGCAACCATGATATGGAACTGCTCTTTCCTGAGGTCAGAGATCTCATAACCAGTCTTTCTGGAAATGCTGAGCATGTTCATTTTCCAGGCTTTGAACTTGATTTTGGTTCGATCCATATCGAACATGGTTCCCAATTGGATCCACTTTTCTATGTGGATGAAACTAAACCATTCGTTGACTACAAAGGTGAAAAACTACTCAACATCAGTTGGGCTTCGGTGGCACTTTTAGATGTGATTATTCCTATGCAGCCCATTTTGTATCACCATGATCGGTTGAAGCCTAAGAAGAAGGTCTTAGAGATCTTTCCCGAGATAAAGGAGCTTTTGATGGGCTCTATGTGGCAATACTACACCAGAGGGTTTTTTAAAAATTATATTTTTACTGATGACCCCATCAAAAAAGTAAATTGGACTATGCTTAAAGAGATTGTTTCACGCTTTGCCTATACCGAGGTGGATGTCCAACTGGAAGATGAATTTGCCAAAAAAGTATTAGACGAAAATAAGTATGAAGTTTTTATTTCAGGACATGTTCATGAAATGCTCTATAAGTCTTCTGATTCAGGTCGAGTGATTAAAACCGGATGCTTTCGAGATGAATTTCTTATTGAAGATGAGCATAATGCCAACATCCCTCTATTAAAAAATTATATCGAGCTTTTTACTCATGAGGGTCGTCTATCAGGGGTAGAATTTAAGGAATTGTTGGGTCCTCCAAGACCAGAAGGAACTTTTCTAAAAGATCCGAGTTCCATTTTGCCCCTAGTGCGAGAAAAGCTTCCAGATAAAGATGTGCAAGCATCTGAGCATGATAATCAAAAAGAACAAGAGAGATTGGAAGCAAAAGAGAGTCGCTGGGATAAGGCCTTAGATGTCATGCGGCAGAGATTTTCTCTTTCTAATTCGAAAGAGGAAGAAAAAAAGGATGAGAGTGATGAAAAAAAAGCGGATGAGCCAAATCCAGATGACTCCAAGCAAGCAGCAGAACCCCAAAAAGAATAGCGGTTAGAGCTCAAGAATTGAGTCTATTCCGGTATTGCAGTTTTTCTCACAAGTGGATTCCTTACCCCCATTATTCACACATTCCTCAATACAATCATCACGTGAGCCTGCAACAAACTTTTTAGCCTCTTCTTTTGCTTGGGCTAGAATTTCTCGGACATTAACTTCTTCTAGGACTTTGGGCTTTCCTGATTCAACTTGAAAAGGTTTTAAATAGAGAGTGGTTTCCTCTCCATCAACTTTGGCATTAACATTCCATTTCCCTTGGGGAACATCGGTTATTTCATAGTTCCCATCTTGATCTGCTTTGGCGTTGAGAATGGTTCCATTAACCGTTATGGGAACTCCATTCACCTCTTTTTCCGAATCTGATATTTTCCCTTTGATGGTGGTGGTGTCTATGAGGGTGGTTTTTTTCACCTCGGCCTCTTTGCCTTTTGATACTGTGATATCATCTATTTGAATCCCCTTGGATTTTCCACCTTTTTTAAGTAAGGCATAAATCGCCATAGATTTCGTGCTGTCCTTAGCATCTACCAAGGAGGACTTTTCATCGAAGGCTTTGTCAGGAATAGCTAAAGTATAGGCGCCACTTTCATCGGTGGTAGCTTTAGTATTGGGGTCACCCTCTAGATAGACTGTGGCTCCTTCACTGGGAAGTTCTTTATCATCCGTATCTAACTGACCCGTTATGATGGTTGAACTGCTCTCTTCATCATTGGTTGCGTTGCTTTTATTTTTCTTCTCATCATCAGTGCACATGCTTGAAAATAGGAATAGAGATAGAATAGTTGAAGAGATGAGTAGACGCATAGAATGCTCCTAGATTTATTGTGTGTGGCTAATCCCTTTTGACCTTAACTTTAGACAGGGAGTCACAGCAATGTCTTTAGGTCGCTCAAAAACTTTATTTGGTTTGAAAGTTTTTGCTGCAGCTTGTAGGTCAGGGACGATAAATTCAATATAATCTTTGAATTCCAAGCCAGTGGGAAGGATATACTCGTAAAATTGCTGAATAGCCTGGTGAGGATCTACTGGAACTGATCTGTTTAAAAAGGGAATAGGTTTTTTTACCGTTTTAAGGTATTCAATCCGCTTTTGAAAAAGGCGCTGTAGTTTAACATAAGAATGAGCTGTGAGTTGTGGCCTAATACAGCGGATTTCGATAGTTCGTCTCTTTTTATTCCAGCGATACATATTTTGTAAATTCAGATCGTGATAACGGTGTTTACGATATCGAGCTTTGGGATTCTCTGCATTCCATACAGGGTCGCCTTCATGAATACTATAGACTAGATAGTCGATCATTTTTGCCACTTCCGCAGGAGTATTTACAATTTGACCAGCGTCATACATGGCGATAACCTGTCTATAAGCTTCTCTTACTCGACCTGAAAGCTCTGTCAGTGCAATTGAATTGGTTGGGTCATTATTGAGTCCACCTGCAGCCAATATGGGGTGATTCCTAAAATCCACATCAAACTGTCGATAGAGGAACCCATCCTTACCAAAGGCCGATTTTGAGTCAATATGAATATGCCCAGCTCCGGCAAATTCCCAAGGTGTTAAGCCCACTCTTGCTGCCACATCAAATACATACTTTTGAATTCTGGCTTCATGGTGTTTTTCATACTCTTTGAGAGTGGCGGGTTTGGCAATAACTTCAATGACTCCTGGATCAGTTATAAGCGTAAAATGATAGCCATCTTTAAAAGTGACCTTGACCCTAGGGAAGAATCCCCATTTGTAACTGCCTTCCATTTTAACTTGATCTCTGATTTGATCTTGCTCTAGGGTTCTTGCCAACTCTGCCGACATCAATTTTAGATACCTTTCTGAGGTGGGTGTTACCAGTCGCATCTTATCGATTGGATAGCTATCAAATACCTCTTGATTGGTAAAAGTATGCTCGGGGCCGAACATGGGAGGCCAGGCTGACAGGTTGGTAAAAAAGGACAAAGATAAAAGCACCAAAGCCCATTTGGACAAAAGAATCTCCTTAGTGAAAGAGCCAATCTATAAACATGCTTGCATCATAGTATAACATAATAGAGCACAATAGCAGACCCATTAAATAGAGTAGAAGGGATATTCTAACCGCATTGGAGGGGCACTTTAGTTCTAGGTAAAAGGTAAAAGGAGCGAATAGAAGTGAGAGAGAGGTAGCTAAGACCATGATTGCAATGACCCTGAGTAAGGGAATAAGCTCGAGCATATTGGGGGAAGGCTCATAGACGATAGGAAGGCTTCCCAACCTTTGCTTCATATAGCTCATAATAAGAAAGAACAGGAACAGCAAGCTCCAAGGTACCGCGGCAAGGATCCAGTTGACCTTAGATACCTGCTGTATTCTTCGCATATCGGTTAATATCATTATTTAAGTTTAAGGGATGGAAATTAAACTTGTCAAGAAGAGGGAAAATTTATTAGGTAAAAAAATTATTAGTTTAACAAATGAAATTAAAGAAAATGATTAAGTAAGATGAAGATTTCTTAATCAAAAATCCCACAAAAGTACTTACCTGCAGACTTTTTAGGAAATTCTATTGACATTTTAAAAGAGATAAAATAACCTGGCCGCGAATTTCGAATTGAAAGAAAAAAATAGCTGTTATTTTTCGCTATTTATCCGGTTTGTCAGGGATGTTTTACAGGAGTTAGAGATGAAAAGATTCGTATTAGGGACTTTTATCGTCCTCAGCCTCAGCCTTCTTTTGTCTGGCTGTGGTCAACAGATTCAGGAAGAAAAATCAGGGTTGCAGGAGGCTTGGAATGGTCTTAATAACCCCCATCTTTTTGGAGTAAGGAGTAAGATATACACCACTGTGGTACCTAGTGCTAGATTACTTTCAAAGCCATGGAGCGGCTACTATTGGCCCAATTTTAAAGGGGGAATCGGAAATCGTTGGCAGAAAAAAATTAGATCTAAAAATTACAAGGATCATTTGTACCAAATATCTGATTTTTCAGATATTTTTGATTTCTCCAGCAGTAAATTACAACAACTTTCACCCGCTGAGAAATACGACCTTTACATGAATAACGGCTTTAGTGTGACTCGTGGCGAAAGGCAGTATGTTTTAAATTCTGTGATGAATGATAAGATTCCTACTTGGGTAGGTATTTGTCACGGTTGGGCACCTGCAGCTTATATGGAAGAGATGCCAGGTGATGAAGTGACTGTCCGCTCTCCTCTAGGTTTTGATATTACGTTTTATTCAAGTGATTTAAAAGCATTAATGTCCAAGGTCTATGCGGGATCAAATCTGCAGAGCGTTGTTATTGGTGGAAGGTGCAATAATAAAAAGGTTAAATTAAACCGTGATGGACGTATCACTAAAGATGAGTGTCGTGATGTAAATCCCGCAACCTTTCATTTAGTATTAGAACATTATATCGCTTATCTGCAGCAGAGTTTTATAGCAGATGTAACTTATGATTTTGAGGTTTGGAATCAGCCTATTTCTGGCTACACCTTCTATTATTCAGATCATCGATTAGCAACTTCCAGAGACTCTCTATCTGAATTTAGGGCTCCCGGCACCACTTATTTAGTAGATGTATCCATGAATTTAGAATATGTAGTGGAGTCTAATCCCAAGAAAGTTAGGGTAGACAGTATTGTTAGTACTAAGAAGCTCAAATACACCTTGGAACTGGATCAATTTGGATACATTATTGGTGGAGAATGGACCTCTAAAGAGCGCCCTGATTTCCTTTGGAAACCAACTGCAAAACCAAGGTCCTATACTGGTCCTTTAGATTATAATGTAATCAAGGATTTGGTGAAAAGATCAAGAGGGGATGTCTATTGGCCAGATCCTGTCGAGCCAACTGAACCTACAGAACCTGTTGAGCCTACAGAACCCGTTGAGCCTACAGAACCCGTTGAGCCTACTGAGCCCACTCCACCAAGTACTGGAATGAGATCTATGAGCGTTGTTTTTAATCAAAGCTACTGTTCTGATGGTCGAAGGCGCTTTATCCTTCATGATACCACTTGTGAATATAAAGTCTCTATTAGCTATAAGAGTCGGTCGGGAAACAGTTTTAGATCTGTCTATAGCAATAGCCAACTTTTAAAAAACTCCTTCAGCATTCCTACTCAAATTCCTTCTGATGCTGATCAGGTTCGAATTGAGATAGTAGAAATGGATAATCAAAAAGTGGGTGCAAGCAAGGTTGTGACTCTTTCTGCTCAAAGTCAATCCATGAATATTGTAGCAAAAACCAAGAAGACCATCTTCAAGGGAAGTTTACAACTTTCTATTAATTAAGATATCAAGTTATGCTCCAACTCTTCTTTCAAATAGAGGGGTTGGGGCTTTTTCTTAAGTCAAGTCTGCAAGTCAGACGTCAGACGTCAGACGTCCTCGGTCAGTCAAACAGTAAGTCAGCCAATTTTTTAAGATTTTGGATTTTTTCTTCTTTTGCGACGACGAGAGGGGAGGTTGAGGAATATTTTTTTAGCAGTTATTTCATGACTGAGAAAGGTTCGAGTGAAACTTTCTCCTATTAATCTGACCGAATACTCTATTTTTCCATGGACATTCTGACCGATGCCTAAGACAGTGCCCTCTTTTCCAGCCAGGGCTTGTTTTGTGTATTTCTTTGCAAGTACGTAAACATTATCAAAGAAATTTAATCGACTGCCATTTTTTTTCAATTAAGACACTCCTTAACCGATTACTAAGGGTTCTAGAACTATTCAACTTGATCTTATTACTTCCTACCGATTAAATCAATATTGAAATTAGTATTTATTGCTTTTAAAATAACAAAGAGTTAGTGTAGTGTAAAAAGGTAGTTTTTATACCCCGAATATTCAGAACCTGAATCCTCAGAACTTTTTGAATACGGGTTATACTCTTTAGGAGGGTTTTGTGACAACATCTAGACTGAGAATCGAACTGGAAGATGGTGTGTTTTTTCTTGCGGGTATCATAGACGAACTATCTGAGTTTGACCAAATCACTAACTCTAAACTTTCTAAAATAGTACTTGATTTAAAAGGGATAGAAAGAATCACCTCCTATGGGGTCAAGGGATGGATTACTATGCTCAACTCTCTTTTGCAAAAAGAGTTAGTTTATAGGAATTGCCCAGTGACCTTTATTGAGCAAATGAATCTGGTTCCAGGATTTAAGGGACAGGCAGTTGTGGAGTCTTTTGAAGTACCCTTTTTCTGCTCAAGCTGTAACGATGAGTTTGCCATTACCGTTCATACAGATAAGATTGAACAGATCTCATTTCTTGATGTGATTAATGCCAACTATGATTGTGAAAAATGTAACAATGAGATGGAGTTCGATAGCACTAAGCATTACTTTATGTTTCTAAAGGATGGTCAAACTAAGTAATACTTCGATTCCGAATGGGTTTTATATTAATAGACTCTCTTAGTCTTGAATATCCCTTTCAATGGGGAGCTTTTTTAAAGGAGCTGGAAGGGCCCCAGCCTTCAGAACAAGAGAAAGTTCTTCGACCTGCCTGTAAATGTCTTGATAACTACCTTTACCCAATGTGATACGGGCGTTTCCATCGTCTATTTTGTCCATAATCCTTGGAGCAGAAATAACATCATTATCTAAAACGATTGCTAAGTTCCGTCCTTTATTTTGGGAGGTCATTTGAGCGAGAATCTCTTTGCCCTGTTTGTTAAAAGTTAAAACTACATAGGGCTGGTTGTGGTTATCTTCTGGTTTGTAGGAGGATAAATAGGTATCTAATGGTCTTTTCTATAATAACCTCTTGGATTATTGGCGTTATTTTAAAGCTCAAATTTCGTACTCTTTTCGACTTGCTAGCTTTTATTTCTGTGAGTTCTCGACCTTTTATTAAAAGTGTGGAGATTAGTTTTTTTAGAGGTTTCCTCTTGAAAAATACTTACTAATTCTAACTGTGTTGAAAAGAAGTTATTCTTAAATAGTAAAAGAGACGTAATAGTTAATAGTGTGGTGATGGCAATCCCAATCATTAGCCACTTCTTGTTCATTATTCTAGCTCACCCGAGGATATACGATTCATTAGATAAGAAAAGATGGCATTGTCGATTGGTTTTCTGAGAACACCGATAGCTCCCATATCACGGATATCTTGTTCCATATAATCAATTCCGAAGTTGCCACTCATGGCGATCATCTGGAGTGAAGGAAACTGTGCCTTTGCTTTTTTTATGAATTCGATTCCATTCATTACCGGCATTTTAATATCGGTGATAACCCCAATCACTTCAGGGTGTTTTTTCAGCATTTCTAAACCAATGAGTCCATTTTCAGCTTGCACTGAACGGAATCCCATCCTTTTCAACTTTCTGGACATGAGATCTCTAATATAAGGCTCATCATCCACAATCAAAATGCATTTGGGTTGATTCGCGGTCACTTTGTCCTCTGTTCCGGAGGGAAAGATCAAGCGGAACCAAGTTCCATTGACACTATCGCTCTTAAATTCTAACTGACCTTTGTGTCTTTTCATTATACCTTTGCAAATAGAAAGGCCTAAACCGAATCCCTCAGAGACTCCTTTAGTGGTAAAAAAGGGCTCAAAAATCTTATTTTGAATTTCTTTTGGGATGGGTTTACCGTTATTCCAAATGGTAATTATTGGTCTTCCTTTTAAGTCAGTACCCGCTGTGATTTTGATGGAACCTTGTCCTTTTGAAATTACAGCATTTCGAGCATTTTGAACGATATTAATAATCACTTGCTCTATTTGATTAGGATCACAAAAAACTTCCGTGTCTGCTGTCTCAAATTGCTCTTCGAAGGTAATCTCTTCATTTTTTAATTGCAGCTCTATAAAAACCAGAGCCTCTTTCACAATTTGAAAAAGACTGTTTTTCTTTGGCTCAAAGAGACAATAGCGAGTGGATTTTTTTAAGTAGCGAATCATCTGTTCGATGTGTTCAGTGGCATCGCTAATTTGTTTAGTATATTGCTTGGTCGTATTGGGGTCCAAGTTTCCAGTCTCAATGTCTAGAACCAGCTCTTCAGTAAAACCTTTCACTGCAGAAAGAGGGGAATTAATTTCTTGTGAGATGTCA
>CAYFLR010000008.1:109156-110960 GCA_964343805.1 uncultured bacterium
ATGTCACTAATGACTTCACCCACTAGGGCGAGTTTCGATTTATAAATAAGTTGATTGTATATTTCCTCTTTCTCTTGCTGGGCTTCTTCATAATCGGTTATATCACGGAGGTAGAGAGTTATCTCTTTGTTCCCCGGATGTAGATGGTGAAAAGAGGAACTGATAAGGAGATGAAGGCCTTTATTATTGGCATTTTTAAAAGAAAGTTGCTCGTTGTGAAGATTGGTATTTTCATCAATAATGGAGGAAACCAGGGTTTGTAACTTCGCAGCAATTTCTACCGGGAACAGTTTGAAAATGGAAAAGCCTAGAATACTTTCTTTTCTAGTGTTGAAGAGAATTTCTGTCTCTTTGTTAATATGAGATATTAATCCTTCTGGGTTGATAGTGATGATACTATCGGTCATGGAGTTAAATATGGAGTGAAGGTATTTTTGCTGTTCGATGATCTCTAGATGTTTTAATACATTGTCGAGATGAGTTTCTACCCGTGCTTTCAGCTCCTCTAATATAAAAGGCTTTTTGATATAATCTTTGGCTCCTAATTTGAAGCCTTTAACAATCGCTTTAGAGGACTGCTTAGCCGTGAGGAAGAGAATGGGGATGTGCTTCAATTGAGCGTCCTGCTGGATCATTTCACAAAGCTCATAACCATCCATAGGATGCATCATGATATCTAAAAGAATAAGATGCACCGGTTCTTCGTGAAGCTTAGAAATTGCTTTGGTAGAATCAGCTATTTTAATAACTTCTACATGAGGAAACAGCCTAGAAACTGAATCCAGAATCAGAGGCTCATCATCAATTATGGCTATCTTGGGCTTTTCTTTCATTGTACATAATTATGCCATGACCGGATGAATGTGTCTTGTTAAAAACATCCAATCTCTGTCACAGTAGCATAACAAGTGGAGGAGAGGGTGCCTAGGATGTTGTATTCACAAGTTTCCTGTTCTACGTTAGACCAGCTATGTTCATGAGTTTCGCAGGTGCATTTCTGCTGACACTCTTTATTGGTACCAGCAGTGCACTCTTTTTTAGTTGTGGTGCTAAAGTTACCTTCGGGAAACCATCCTTTTGGACATTCAGCTAGCGGGAGACGACAAAATTTCTGACCTAGTGAGGTTTGAACTGTCCCTTTTTTATCAGTGCAATCTTTTACGGTATGATTTCCATGCCTGAGGGTGTCACCGCTGGTTTTGTTATCTGTACCAGTTGTTGTGGTTGTTGAGCTGCCTGTTGTCTTTGAAGAGGAGTCATTCTTACTGCTAGTGTTGTCATTGGTTTTATCTTTGCCATCAGGTGAGGTGGTAGAATTTTGACTTGTGGTATCCCTTTTTATTTTATGAATATTGTTGTTAGAATTGTTTTGGCTTGCTGTTGCTTTACGCTTTGCCTTTTCAGATTGGGGTTCATCTGCACATCCTAAGAAATAAAGTGGGTAAATTAGGCACAATAGTAAGAGCAAAAGTCGAATTTTCATAGTTACCTCATTTTTAACCTGTATCCTCAGATTTTTGGCAAGCCGCCTATTTCTTTTATCGTCATAATTAATTAAAAACTTTAAAAAATTTAATTTCTTATGTTGGATAAGTCTATACACTTACCATAACCATAATTATTTCAATGTTAACATATATATTTCTCTTTTCGAGAGTTTTGGATCAATTTTGTCTGCAAGTAAGAGGTCCCAAGCCTTGTCTTTTCTAACTTTAATCAACTTTGGATCGATCTCTGGATCAAATCTCTTAATATCATGCCCATTTAAAGGTGGTTGATGATAATTTTCCCCTGTTTCCTTTGG
>CAYFLR010000008.1:110970-116204 GCA_964343805.1 uncultured bacterium
ATACTTTTTATTAAGGCTTGGCTAGTAGATGCTAGTGGAAAAATCTCAAAGTATTTGATTATGCTGGGGTAGAGTGTGGGAGTTTGAATGAAGATCCGTCTTAGGTAAGGGAGGGTGACTTCTTCCGTTTTGATGTGGTTAATAAATTCATGAAGTCTTCTTACACTCCAGATCAAATTCTTGGGAAATTTTAGTTCTCTTAAGGGGGGGGCTATAGAACTCTCTTTTATTAGCAGGGTTGCTAAAATCAGAGAAAGATCGCTCTTTCTATTTTTTACCAGTTTTTTAAAGAGTGCTTGATGCTCTTCATCTTGAAAGAACCAACTGATAGCCGGAAATGTATAATTGAGAATGCCCTTGTCATAAATGAGCTTAAGAGCTTGGTAAGAGTTGATACCACTAAGTAGCTTACTTAGCTCATCCCTGATTCTCTCTTTTGAGATTTTACTGAGGAGATCTTTCTGGTTTGCTAAAGCTTTTAGAGAGGCTTTATTAATACTAAAATTCTCTAGTACAGCATAGAAACGAAGTATCCGTAATATGCGGAGACCATCTTCTTTGATCCGCTCTTCTGGGTTTCCCACAAACTTCAAAACCTTTTGATGGATATCAGCACGACCTTCAACAAAATCTATAATTTTATTTTTAATAGGATCATAGTAAAGGGCATTTATAGTTAAATCACGCCTAATGGCATCTAAACGGAATGAATCGGTAAAAGAAATTTCAGCATGACGGCCATCACAAATTTCATCCACTCTCAGGGTAGTAACTTCAACACTCTCTTGATCCTTAACCAGAGTTACTGTTCCATGTTTTATACCAGTTGGAATAACTTTGAATGGACTTTTTCGGAATATTTTTACTATTTGATTTGGTTTGGCAGCTGACGCCAAATCAAAGTCTTTGGGCTCTTTGTTAAGTAATGCGTCTCGAACACAACCGCCCACAAGGCAGGTTTTAAATCCTTTTTTAACTAGTAATTCAACAATTTGGATTACATGATGGGGAACGTCTATAATTTGACTCATGGAGATTATTCCATTCCCAATTCCTGAAGTTTACGGTAGAGCGTACGCCGGTCAATCCCAAGCTTAGAAGCAGCCTCTTGTTTTGAGGAGGAATCTTCCAAAATTCTTCTAATAAAAACACGCTCTAGTTCTTTACTGGCAGCAGCTAGGGTAAAATCTGGTTTCACTGGAATTTGTAATGCACCGGAAGTGTCCATTTCTAAATTATCCATGATTTGTTGATTGATAAGATAGGCATCTTGCTCTAAGTTTAAGTGGGATAAATTAGCGAGAGAAATGGTATCTCCATCAGCAGTTATGATCAAGTTTTCAATGACGTTCTCTAATTCTCGGACATTTCCAGGCCAATTGTAATTGGTAAGAAACTTCATCGCTTTATCATCAACCTTTTTTACTTGGTTGTTGCGTGCGTGTTTTTTTAAGAAATGTTTTACCAACAAGGGCACATCATTTTTTCTCTCTCTGAGGGGGGGAATATGCAGAACCATTTTATTTATTCTAAAGTAGAGATCTTTCCGAAACTCTTTTTCTCCAACCAGTTTAGGCATGTCTTCATTGGTTGCGGCAATCACCCTAAACTGTAATTTTTTGGTGGTTCCTAAACCGATAGGTTCTATTTCTCTCTCTTGTAAAACTCTAAGAAGTTTGGCTTGTAAATAAAGAGGAAGTGTTCCGATCTCATCCAGAAAAATATCTCCACCATTGGCGAGTTCAAATTTACCTAGCTGTTTTTTAACTGCACCTGTAAAGGATCCTTTTTCATGTCCAAACAAAATGCTTTCAATGAGCTCATGAGGAATGGCACTGCAGTTGACTGGGATATAGGGGCGATTGGTATCTTGCTCTTGCTTGTGTAAAGTCTTGGCAATGAGTTCTTTTCCAGTTCCTGATTCTCCTACAATTAAGACGTCTATATCGGTTCCAATTAACTTGTGAACTTGTTTATTAAGGTTTTTTACCGCTTCTGTCTCACCGATAAAAAGTTGTTTGCTAAAGTCGATAAACAGTTCCGATAAATTACGACTTTGCTTAAAAACAGAACGACGCTCTATACACTTGCTATAAGCGTTCCTGACCGAATCGGCAATTAAGGGTTTAGGTAGAAAGTCACTGATGCCAAAATTAAAAGCCCGAATAGCATCATTAATATCTGTGGTTGAACTGATTACAATCATTTCAATGGATGGGTCAAAACCTCTAACTTCGTTCATAATGTCGTGGCCCGACTTGCCGGGCAGATGGAGATCCACAAACATTAAGTCCACCGTATGGGCATTTAAGAGCTCTCTGAGCTCATCGCCAGTCTGACTAGTGATGATGTGGTTTTCCTCCTTAAAGAGATCCTTAAGAAAGGAGATTACTGTCACATCATCTTCAACGATCAAAATAGTTGGTTTGTATTTGTTTTTCATAACTAGGTATTATACCCCATAAATTGGTAGTATTTAACTCTTTTTTAAACCGTGTTTAAAGACTAAATCTTGGGAAAGGCACTTTCTAATTCCTCAGTTAATTGTCTGTTTTCTTTTTCTAATTCGGCCATACGGGGAAAGCTATCTGCCCATTTCTGATTGAGTAAAGAATTTTGACTGACTAATTCATCTATTTTTTTCTGTAGATTCTTTTTGTCTTGTTCAATATATTTACTTTTCTCTTGGCTCTGAATGAGCTCAACCTGTTGTTTTTGGCTGCTATCTTGTAGGTGTGATCTTTCTTGCTCAAGGGTTTTAAGCTGCTTAGATATGTTTGAAATTTCTTTTTGGAAAGATTGATTTTTTTCTTCTAATTGGGTTTCTAAACGTGCCTTATCTTGCTCATGGGATGATATAAATTTATTTAAGGATTCGATTTGATCTTTTTGAGAGTTAATATCCTGCATGGCGCAATCCAATTGAGTCTCATTAAAATTGGCCTTAGTTTGTTCCTTTTGTAAGCTAATCTCTAACTCTTGGTATCTTGTCTTTTCAGTTTTAAGTTCCGCTTCCAGTTCATTAATTTGATCTGACTGAGTTTGGTTCGATTCCTTCATTTTTTTCAATTCAATTTGAAGAGAAATAAGTTCTTCTTGGTGTTTGGCTTTTAGCATTTCAAATTCATCTCTCAAGACAGAGAGCTCGTTTTCTTTTTGTTGCAAAAGAATTTTCTCTTCTTGTTCTAGATCTTCCAATTCAAACAGTCTCTGTTCTAAATCTTTTTTATTTTGATCGATATGGAGCCCGATTTCTTCTGCTATAGTGAGTTGAAGTTTTTCAGACAAAGTGATTCCTTCCTGATTTTTCAATCGGTTCTGATTTTCTTCATTTAGCCACTGTCTTAAATGGTTAAGTAACGTGGAGTTTGAGCCAGTTCCAAGCTCTGAACGTATGAGCCTTACGGATGGGGTTTTTCCTTCATCTTGTAACTGTTTACAGACAGTTTCTACATCTTCATACTTAACTCCCCAATTAGACATATTTGGACTCCTTTTGGTATGTTACATATGTATGTGCATAACATAACATAACGTTACAAATTACACAATAAAAAGATAAATTTGGTTCTTTCTTCAGAAAGGGTTGATTTTTAACTTGCGTAAGTTATTGAAATAATTGAATAAAAATGGGTTTTTGGGGTAAAACTTCCGAAAATATGTATAAGCGGAAGTTTTGGACTCTAATCAAAATAAAGCCAAAATTCAGGATATAGGATTGACCAGGTAAAAATAAAGGAAATTAGAATGATTAGATAGTGCGCCGAAAAATGGTGTTTTTTAATTTCTCTTTTCTTAACGAGGACCTACGCCGGCAACGGCGGTTGTGTAATAAGGGCTCCAGGTAAAGTTCTCGATTTGAGAGCCAATTTTTAGCTTGCTATTGATGTCCGAGTAAGTAGCCGCTCCGCTGCTATTATCGTAATTCCAGAAATTATTGGCAATGGCGTGGGTGTTTTGGCTGGTAGAAAAATAAACACTATCTATGTTACCTGTGAAATTGGATTCGGAGATAGTCAGGACGGGTTGATAGAGAATATAAATTCCCACCTTACAGTTCTCAATAAGCAGATGATCTCCTGTAACTGGAGTGGCCTCTACATTGTGAGTGAAAAACATTCCATCTGCATTACTTGTGTCGTTGCAATTGATGGTAGAGTAAGAAATATTTAGAGTTTGAGTATTTCCTCCATAAACTCCATCGTCAGAAAAGTTGGCAAATGTTGAGTCTGTAATGGTGACAGTTCCAGTGCCTGTGAATTGATGTTTTTTGTAGTAGCTGACATTCAGGTAGCTGATTGAAATATCATTGGTATTAGTCTGAGTCACATATATCCCCCGCCAATCTTCTGCGGCAGGGGTTGCTTGAGCAGAAGTTATAGTCACCGGATTTGCTTTTGTTCCTTGTATTTGCAGCTGACCAAGAAGAGTAATTGCCATATCACTGTCCATATAAATGGTAACTCCTGCAGGGATAATAACAGAGGAGCTATCGAAACTAAAAAAAAGATCATTCGTATCTTTAGTGGTTATTAGAAAAGGATCAAAGTCACTTGAAAAGGTTGATATATCGTTAACTGTGATGGGATAATCAGATATGTCATCTGTAAGAATGGTTTTATCCCCTCGGAAAAGTGATAAAGTTGTTACAGCAGAGTTATTTGCTGAGTCTACAGCTTTAATTTCTAAGCTATACCATTTGTCATCTGTGGTTAAATCAAATACAAAAGGCTCTGTTGCTTTGGTCCATGTAGTGTATTGTCCACCTTTGATTTCATAATGGGCAAAATGAGTATCTTGACTTTGGGTGGTTATATTTATGGTTTCACTGGTCCCGGTCGTACGACGGTTAGTATTAGAAATAACAGGAGCTGTGGGACTGGTGGTGTCCAAAATTATGGTACGGGAAACTATTTTGGACTTTTGTCCATAGAGATTAATGAATTGCAGGTAGATGGTTTTTTCTCCCTCCCCACTCGATAAAGTAAGGGATGGCATGGTTGAAAAGACTTTTTCATCAGTTGAAGAGAAGTTCTCACTTTCTCCATACAACATCTTTGAAACCAGTGAACTGTTGGGGGGCAAAGTAATCTGAAGTTGAATGGTAGTCTCGTTGGTGAGACTGCCCTGCAAAAAAGTGAACTCTGGATCTGCAATAGTTACAAGCTTTTTAGTGTCCTCTTCTTTGTCCTCTTCTCCACTATTATCATTATCATTGTCATCACTTTTGGTAT
>CAYFLR010000008.1:116214-117881 GCA_964343805.1 uncultured bacterium
AACCTTCCAGGTTGCTTCCGCACTCACACAACTTTCCTCAAGGTTCTTTAATTCGGATGAGGATTTTGCTTGATAGTAAAAACGAGATTCCGTGTAACCTGATTCCCTTAGAATCTCTGTACAGGAGTAGTAAATCTTGGTTTCAGGACATGTTCCTCCTACTTTCCAATTGACCATATCCAATCCTGAACTCGGTGTGACGCTAAGCATGGTCGCATCTGTAAGACCCTGGTACTCTTTACATGAAACCAGGCTACCCGGTTCCTTATATTTACTATTAAAAATCTCCATGGCTGCCGAAGTTTTAGCATTAATAGTCGGGTCAGCTGATGTACTCGCGCCAGAAGTGCTGTTGGAGTTATCTGAGGTTGCATCACTGCTCTCTTTTTCTTTCTTTTCTTCCAGAAGACCGCACTCAATGAATGAGAGGATGAATAATGGGATTAAAAGTAGATGAAAGTGTCTTAGAATCATAAATACTCCTTTTCACTTGCTAGGAGAAGTTAATTTAAATAGCATGATCCATCATATCATTAAATTTTTTATAGGGAGAGTGAAATGATGCGGTTAATTCTTTTGATTACCTTGTTAATTTTTGGGGCTTGTGAATCAACTACGGATAAAGAGGATGAGCCCTCTCAGCTAGATAATTCAAGTCAGCAAGAGGATGTCCTTGAAGCTGAAAAAGAGCTGGCAGAAGAAGAAATTTCTGAGCAAGAGGAAGAAGTAAAAAAGGCATTTGATTCCCTTCCCACATTGAAGGCTGCTAACGAGGGAGAAGCTGTTACTTTTAAATTAGATATGGGTGCTTATGTGGATCCAGATGAGTTTGAGCTGGTTAGCAGCAATGAGAATGCCAACGATTTGGATGAAGATGGAATTGCTTTTCTGGATGGCAAATTGGTTATTACCAAAGCCTACATGAATATCGGGGCTTTTCGTCTTTCTCCTTTAAAAGAGGAAGATGAAGATACAAAATCTCTTAAGAAAAAGTTAGCTGACTATGAAAAAACCGAGCTCCCTTTATATCAAGCCATAAATAAGCTCATTGATGAGGGTGAGGAAAAAACCACCGGTTATTCCATCAATTTTGAAGGAGGTAAAAACTCCTCCCCCCTCCAAAAGGCTCTAGACAAACGATCTAAAAAGAAAAATAAAGAGCTGGCTAAACTTCTCACCAGACATGCCAAAAAACTGCGTTTAGAAAGAGAGCACGATCCCTATATTCTGTTTAATAAGCAGATGGTTTTTGATTTTATTGCGGGCGAGTTTATATCTCCCATTGACGAACTAAAAATCATACCAGGAGAATATCATCGCCTTGATATCAAACTATCACCTTATCTTTCTAAAAAGCTGGATAGTCCTCACATTGGTAGAACGATCATTCTTAAAGGATATATCGCTAAAAAAGATCGAAAGGTGCCCTTTACTATTTATTCCAATGAACCCGTTGTCTTTAGTTGGAGATTTAAAACTCCTATTACCATTGAGGCCGGTTCGCCCTCTTTAGATATAAGGTTCTTAGCTGATCTGTGGTTTCATGGGGTCGAATTGGAGGATCTTTTTGATAAGAAAAGCTCCTTAAAAGATCTTAAATTAGCAGAGAAAACAGAGCTACTGATTCATCGGTTCATTAAGAACTTTGCCTTTTATAGCCATCTCTA
>CAYFLR010000008.1:117891-124075 GCA_964343805.1 uncultured bacterium
CACCAAGATTCCTACTATGGGAAAGGTCGATAACCGCTATAATCACTTCTATGAAGTGAGAGAAAAATATGCCTCTGATGAGATCAAAGCCAAATTAAAAGCTCTCAGAGAAAAGGTGGATTTTCCTGTTGGTTACACCAATGCTATGGATCGGAAAAAAGAAGATCTCCTGGGTGATTTACCAGATCCGTCAGATAATACCAATACCAACGATAATAATGTTGCTCACTTGGTGGATGCCAAAGCCAGTTGTTTTAAAGCCAAAGTTCATGAAGGTTATATTGACCACCCAGCGAGAGATCAAACATGTGGGACCTGTTGGATTTTTTCAACTATTGGGGCAGCCGAAATTAATTATTTACATCAAGGTTTAGAACCTCCAGACTTATCTGAACAGCAAGTGGCAGAATGTGGTCCTGAATTCAATGCTTGTGATGGTGGCATTATAGGAGATGCCATGGAATATCTGCTTGTTGATGGGACGGGAACTGAAAGTTGGAAACCCTTTGAAAAATCTCAAGGAGATAATGATAAATCGATAGCCTGCCGTAGTGGTCAACCACCTGTGTTGTATAAAGGGAAGCAACATGATTTTGCTATTCCTAACACAGTCGCTGCCATTAAAAAAGCCATATGCAGATATGGATCGGTGGCGGCTAATTTTTATAAACCCGATGATTTTGAGAATTACGTAGATCACTATGGTGGTAAATGTGGAAAGTATAAACAAGAAAGTGGTCATGCTGTGGTCATCGTGGGATGGGAAGACGGAGATAAGAAAGGAACTGGCAATTGGCAGATCCGTAACTCTTGGGGAATAGATAACCATGTCAATGGATACTTTACTATGCCTTATGAGTGTCAAGGGATAGGGCTCCATAAAGTGAACGCTATTCAAATGAGCCCTCCCATTGATAACAGCGTTAAACCTAAGAAGAAAAGAACCAAGAAAACTAAGAAAAAGAAAAGAAAAAAGAAGTAATGTAGTGAACTAGAGGGAGGATCCGTAACTATTTCGATTCTTGATAAGAATATATTTGCTTCGCCTTTTTATTGTAGAAGCTCATTTTAAAATTCGATTTAGAAAGCTCTACTAATGCGAACCCATAGGTGCTCTCAGCAAAGAGTTGGGATGGATCCTCTACCTTTTGAACCCCTCTTAACTTACCTGCCGCACCTTGGATAATTTGATGATATCCATTTTTATTTATGTGTTCTTGATGATGGTCATGACCGGCTAAATAGGCAAAAACTCCACACTCTTTGATAATGGGTTCTAATACTTCCCCTATGTATTCATCGTCACCATGCCATCCGTTCGAAAAAATAGGATGATGCCCGCCAAACATTTTCCATTTCGATTGGTTGCATAATCCTTTTTTTAGTTCAGCGAGTTGATCTGGATCGTCTTCAATGGTTTGAGTGTCAATAATAAACAGGGACAGCCAATCGGGTAAAATGGGTATTTTAAAATATCTATTTAACATCCTCCATTTGGAACTTTTCTTGGTGTACTCTATTTGAGCTTCGACAGATCCATTGTAATCATTGTTGCCGAGCGCTAAATAAAATGGAAAGTTTAAGTTTTTATAAGGCTCTTCAAATTTGGTTTTAAACTGAGGGTCATTGACAGAATCCACCCCGTATTCATAAATGAGATCACCCAAGATTATAGCAAAATCACACTTGGCTTTTTTACAGACCTTCTCCATCGCTTTGGCCACATTGTACTGTTCCACGCCACCAGTTCCCGAGTCTCCCAGTACGAGAAAGTTAATCTGTTTCTTTTCAAGGGGCGGTGAAGGATCAACCAGTGAAGCTCTTACGGGGTCAGGTTTTTCGGCTTTAATATTGGCGGTTTTATTACAGTGAGTAACTATTAGTATTGTCAAAATTATTAGGTAAAATCGATTAAACATGAGTTCCCCTTTTAATTGTTTCTGAAATTGAACTCTAATATACCTTGTCAACCATCGTCAGTCAAAGTTTAGTCCCGATTCTCCTTTGGATAATCTATCCGCGGCACAATCGGGAATTTTTTCTTGCCTTCAGTTTATTAATGAGCTATACCCGCTCACCCTCCTAACTTAATCAAGAGTTAGGACCATTAATGTGAGGTTTTTATGAGTGCTTTTGCCCACCATTTAATCCTTCGGCTCCAAGACAATAGAGTCATTTCACCCACCAAATCCGAAAAGCTAGTCGTCATAAGAACAATCCTAAAAATGGCTTCTAATAAGAAGCTATTAGCTTTTCATTTGGCTGATACACATATCCATATTCTGTTAGCTGATAAAAGGAAGGAATCTGGTTTTTTTTCACGAAGTCTAGAAATCGCGATTAGTAATGTGCTCAAGCTAGATATTTCTTTTTCTCCTGCCTTTATAAAGCCCATTGAGGATAATCAACATTTAAAAAACACTTTCTTCTATATCTTGGGTCAAATTGAACATCATGGAATACAGCCCTTGGGTCTGCATGAATGCTCAAGTATCCCTGATCTACTTGGTCTTAGAGTGCTCTCATTACAAAATCAAATTTATGTAAATCAATTTTTACCACGTGTAAATGATTTACAAATCCAGAAATTGGCTAAATGGAATCTGTCAACCCAAATAGACAATTACGATCCACTTCCTCAAGCTGCAGCTGCAGTCATTGGGCAAACATCTATTAATAATAAATCCCCTTTTTCTATGATCTGTAAAAGAGCGGCTATAAATTTAGCAAAGGACTTTCTAAAACCATCAGAAACAATGGATTTGCTAGAGATCTCGAAAAGCGCTTACTATAGAATTAACAGGGAAATTCCTCTCAATTCAATCTATAAAAACGCCATCCGAGGCCAATTGCAAATCCGACAAAGTTAAATCAGCCCCTGCTGTTTTAACTGGTTGATTCTTTTTTCAGCCATATCCCTCATCAGCTTGAGGTTGGAGGAAGACTCTTGCTGGTTATCTCCCTCATGTTGCCAAAAGAATTTGTAGGCCGCGGGCAAAGCATTTTTAATTTGATCCTGTTGATAGTCGGTCATGGTAGTTTTAAGCTTCCACATTTTATGAGCCAATTCGATAGTCTTGATCATAGAGGAAAGGAGTCCCTTATTAGTGATTTTGGCGTGGAAGGAACCCACAATGTTTGTTCCTTGTTTCAAACCCTCAACTACATAGTTAATAGGATTTCCCATATCACCCATATTACAATTCCACTCTTTCCAAGAGATTCTCTCTTCATCAGAACAGTAAGGATATTTTTGCATTGGCTTTAATCCTTGGTATCCCCATTTTATAGCAGCTATATCATAAACTCCGGGATTATGATTGATGGTGTGTTCTGAGAGGGGTAAGTAATCCATTATGGAAGAAGACTCACCATTTGGTCCTTCTAGCGTGGATCCTTTGAAGTTATGTCTTAAGCCGAGAACATGACCCATTTCATGAACGATAACTTCGTAGTAAAACTTCTTGATGAAATCATTCCAGTCTTGGCTCGGGTTCTGCATGAAAGGAATAACAGGGCTTTCACCCGGCTGGATATAAAAACTTGCACCTCCTAAGGCCCCCCCCGCGATGTTATTTCTATTACCCTTTTGAGCATTTTTGTGAATTTGCTGTAAGTCTTCGATCAGTTTGCTGCCTTGGATATAGACAGAAGCACTCATTACGAGGCCCGTTTTAGGATCTACCAAAGGTTTAGCTACTCCCACCCAGCCAATGGTTTTATCTGTATGATCGAACCACTTAATGACATTAAAAAAGGGATTGCCTGCATCTATTTCTGATCCGGCAATTTTAACTTTTAAAAAGGTATAGCCAAAGGCTTGATTCCAAGACTCCACAGCGCTTTTGGCGGTATCAATAAATGCTGTTGGGAAATTTTTTAGATAAAAAATATGGGGTTCACTCCCCTCTTTTTTCTTTGGAAACCTTTGAATGGGAGAGGTTTTCTCTTCCTCTTTGGTTATAAAAAGAGAGCTACCAAAAAAGCCAAGACTTTGTTTTTTCCCCTCTGCTACTCGTCTTTGATCTGCGGTCTTTAGCTTAGGAAGCGCCTTTTGCCTTTTTAAATAAAATGCCAATGTAAGGTTTCCTTTTTTGATGGCTTGACCCAGGTAATTATACTGAATGATACTGTGCTGAAGGTTAACTACCAAAGTATCCTGATCTTGAAAGATCTTTTTTACTAAGGGGGTGCCTACCGACTTCCAAGTAGAGTGTCCACTGTTGCGAGCTCCCACTTTATTTACCATACTCATGAACTTCAGATCATTTTTCATGGAGGCGAAATCAACCTCATAGTAGCCATTGTGAATATTTACATTAAATGTCAGTAAGGTTTTATTATTCTTTTTAACTTGTATGGTTTGCTCTTGATCTTCTTTGACCAAATGCAATTTAACAATTTGGGGATAAATGCTGGCATTGAGTGCTGATGAGGTGACACCATTAACCTCAATCACATTCACACCCATCAAAAAGTCATCCCCCACATTTCCCCGATAGCTTACATCCTCTTTGGTAATGTAGGCATATTGATTGAGTCCGCGACTTTTAATCCATTGGAGTGAACTTTTGGATGAAGTATGATCTTCTAATGCTCCACAGGCATTAACAAGAAAGATCATAGACAGAAAAGTTAGACCTTTTTTCAATTTGAACATTGTTTTCCCCCTCGAGTGTGTTTCCATTCATCAACTCTTAATTTGGCTGGCCGGTCAGTTAAATTCTAAAGCAAGATTCATTCCACTCACAACTTAGATCTTCTTATCTACTGTAAACCTTGCTATTGCTACCTCTTGACAAAAAGACCTGAGATCGACTTGCATGGAATAGGGATTCAAGTTACATTTGTATACCACTTGTGTGGGTCTATAAGGTATCTTGGAATAGGTTTGGATAAGCCCTATGATTAAATATATTGTACTAGCTGCTGTATTATTGTGTGTTCTCATCTACGGCTATTTTCACTTTCAAATTACCAGTCATGTCTCGAAAATGACGCTTTCTTCTTTGGTGGAGGTGAATAATTTTGGGACCAATCCTGCAAAGCTGAAGATGTTTTATTACCCTCAAAGAAAGGCTAAGGGACCTTACCCCCTCGTTGTCGCTATCCATGGCTGTTTACAAAACGCGGCTGAGTATGCCATTTCTACTGACTGGAATAAATTAGCTGATCGCTATGGTTTTATGGTGCTCTACCCTGAGCAAAATCCCCACAACAATTTAATGAACTGTTATAACTGGATGGGAAAATGGTGGGATAAGAGCAATATGCAGCGGGGTCAGGGAGAAAATGGTTCCATTATGCAAATGGTAAAATATCTGCAAAATAAATATCCTATCGATAGGAGTAAAATATTTGTTACCGGCCTCAGTGCTGGAGCTGTACAAACTGCGATCATGCTGGCGACATGGCCGGATGTTTTTGCCGGGGGAGCTATTTTGGCCGGAGTGCCTTTTCTTTGTGCCGAAGGTTTGACTAAAGCCATGAAGTGTATGAAAGAAGGAAGGCAAAAGCGTGCTAAAGAATGGGCCAATCTCGTGCAAAAAGGTTTTAAAAATCATCAAGGAAATTACCCCAAGGTCGCTATTTGGCATGGATTAAAAGATGAGGTGGTTCATCCTAAAAATGTTTCAGAATTGGTAAAACAGTGGGGACAGATTCATTTTAACAGGGTGCCCGTTCCTAAGAGTGTTAAGAATGGGGGTATCAAAAGAAGTGTTTATTGTAAGAATCAAAAGCCGGTTTTAGAATCTTATGAGATTGATCAAATGGGCCACGCCATTGCAGTAGATCCGGGTGAAAAAATAGATCAAGGGGGGGCTGCCAATAGGTTCTCACAGTCGGTGGGGATTTTTTCTTCTTATCATATTGCTCGGTTTTGGGGACTTATTCAGTTTCCAAAAGCTGAGCCTGATCCTTGTAATCATTAAGCAACTATCTATTTAACTTGAAAATGAGCGGTTGTCCCTTTTTGATTGCCAATTTGATAGGTGATCTTATGAGCTCCTCTTTTTTTCAAGGTTGTATACACATACCAATATGAGAAGTTAAATTCCTTCTTAGGTTTGATTACATGCAGAGCTTGCTGTTTGCCGCCAGGTAAGTGCAGAGTTGATTTGATGGAGCTCCCTTTGGGTAGGGAGATAAATTTATACCAAGCATACAACTTACCACTCCGTCT
>CAYFLR010000008.1:124229-155850 GCA_964343805.1 uncultured bacterium
GAAAGAGGTGTTTCGTTTCTAGTTTTTCAGAAGCTCTTGAAACACCTGTATCTAATACAACTGGCGAGGTATGGTAGGTGTAATTGAAATTAACAATATTACAAGCAAAGATATCGATCGCTTGGCCTTTTGATAGAAGCTCAAAATGGAGGTGGGGAATATTTGAGTTGCCAGAACTCCCTATTAACCCGAGTGGTTCTCCAGCACTGACTCGCGATCCCTTTTTGACCACAATGCTATTTTTTCTTAAGTGTAAATATCGAGCGATAGTGCCATCATCATGTTTGATGGAGATGTTATTGCCAGGTAAACTTTGGGTCGAATAAAAATCTACTTTTCTTTCTCGATCATATTTACCATCTTCTAGGTGTATAACAGTACCAGCACGGGCAGCTAATACCTTAACACCTGCATCCATTTGCTCAAAGTCCATGAGGGCAAAGTCTACCCCTCTATGGCCATCGTAGGCCATAAAACCACCTTTGAAGTCCATTGAATTTCCATCACGATAGGGAGTAGAATCCATATAATTTGCAATGAACCAGTCAACGTCTAGCTTACCTTCAATCGGTAACACATATTGGCCAGGGCAAATGGGGGCCCTATTTTTCCGGCTGGTCATCCAGAAAAAAAAAGCTCCAATTAAAATAATACCTATTAAAATGGCTTTCTTCATAAAATCTCCCTTCTAACCAATTAGGTGCGATTTTACTATATTCTATTCTCTCCTCGATAATTACAAGGGGAAGTTTCTAATGAGTGGGCAAGATTGACTTCTTAATTATTACTCAGATGATTAATGAGTAACTTTTTACAGCCTGCATCTAACTTTTCTCCTTCGGAGACAACTTTAGGGGTGATGGGAACAATTCGACCCATCTTTCTTAAAATGGAGGTAAAAGGAATGGTATTTATCCTTGGTTTTTGCATAACCTTTGAATCCCCTACTTTGCCTTCTCGTAAATGCACAATACTTTCCACATCCAGTTCCCCTTTAGTTAAAGCATTTAACTGTTTTTCACCAGACCCCAGCATTAATATTCCCGAAAATCCAGCAAGATCGGCAAGACCATAGAAGCTTTTCAATCTCTCTACTTCCTTTGAGGTGAGTGGTTTATTTGGATTTTTATCCACTAATACGATATTAATAAGAATTTGATGTTGGATCTTTTTTAAAGGAGCCAACTTATCTAACCGGTATTGGTAATAAGTATAGGCCTGTCTTCTTAATTCACTCCGCTCTACTTCAATATTCACCACTTCTCGACCGCCTTGGGCGTAATTGAATATGGCTTCAATTTCATTTTGGAAGGATTTTCTGGTGGGCACCCAATCCTTCTTTTTCTCTTTCTTTTGTTTTTCTTTATACTCACCTATATCAAGACCGATTTTACTCTCTTCTAAGGGATCACTGATCATATAGGTTTTATCCACATGGGTTGATGAGAATTCGGCTTGTTGAATTAAGGGGCTTAATAATCTAATGGTTTCAAATCCCATATCTTTGGCTAAGAGATATCCATTATGGAAATTGGAAGTGAAATTGATCACCATGGTTTTGGGATTTAATTCCCGCAGTACATCTTGGATGGCATTAATATAGGGACCTGGAATGGCCTCAGCAATACCTCCATTTATATCAATGGTAATAATATATTTCCGTTGTTTTCTATACTCCTTGGTGATGGCATCAGTGGTTTTCATGGGAGGAAGGTCTATCCTTTCAGACAGGGTGAATTGCTCCAGACCCTGGTGCTCATTGAATTTAACCTCCTCGGGTAATTTATTGTAAAGATCGTTAGAATTGATATCCACCACTCGATGGGGTACATTGTAGAGTTCACATTGATCCATTCTGGGAGTTATAAAATGGTTATATCCCCACAAGAGAGAAAAACCCTGCTCAGCTTTAAGAAACCTCATGGTGTTAGATAAAAGCTCTGGGGAATTTTCAGCCATCACCATGACCTTCTTTACCTTAGGGTGAATTTCAGAAGGGAGCATCGATTCGGATAAAAGCGAGACAAAATCAAATCTTGATCGAGATAGAGAATCGATCAAGTTATTGTTAGTTGAAACCTGATCAATAAGCAGTGTCACTTTATTGGGATCAATGCTCCGGTTGAGCCAATCTATTAAAAGGTCGGGCCGGGTATTCATATCAACTTGTTGATTGTCAAAGGAGATAAAGAGGAATCTTTTTCCTCTATAAGCTTCTTGATCAAAGTTTTTTAAAGTGAGAATTTCAGCATTTCTTTTCTCTAAAAAGGCCAATAAGTCAATCCGTTGAGTGACTTTTGCTTCATTTTGAGTAAACACTGGATCTATGACCTGAGATTTATATAATTTATCGGCAGGAAGGGTTTTCTCTATGATTTCATGGCCATTATATCGAAATAATACATAATCCCCGTTCTCATTTTTACCTACAACATTATAGCCATCTCGGGTCACTTTGCCTATATGACCTGGCGAAGTCAAAGGATCTAGAAAAGAAGAAACCTGCTCCCCTTGACTGTTGGTTCCTTTCAATCTGACTCTGCCTAAACTGTCAAACTCCACATAGGATTCTCGGGTTTTACTGTAGGAAGTATCACCCATGATTTGCAGAAATTCTCCCGTTCGGAGAGTTATAGGAATATTGCCGGCAGGAGAATGTCCTACAATGAGGGTCGATATACCCTGTGCTTTGAAACGATCAATGAGATCATGACTGGGCAGACGAAAATTATCTCGTTCCTTATTTCGGCTGCCATAGACCACACTCCCCTCATTAGAGAAAACCTTTTCTAACTTCTGATCCCAATTGGCATCGCTGTATTTTACCAGTGATCGGACAGAAGTAAGATCTAATGTATTGATAGTATCTATGGTCCTTGTCCAATCCAGTGGTTGCCTTGAATAGGGATAAAATTCAAGGGACATGAGTTGTGATTTACCCCAGTTATTGAGTGCATCGATCCATTCATTTACACTCTCATGTTTTCTTGGAGTATGAGGGACTATGCCAAAATTTTCTGGGTTGACCTGACCATGAACGAGCATGGTACTTCCTTGCCTTGCAGCTAATTGGCCTAATTTGAGGAATTCATATATTTCGCCTCCCGGTTTAAGAGCCTCAACAAAGTCCTTTGCTGCTTCTTCTATAGTCACTTTAGCCCCAGGACCTCTTAACTCTTTAAGCTCCTCTTGATGACGTTCTAAACATTCAGGGCAACCCATTTGTTCGAAATGGAATTTTAATTGATTTTCAAGAGTATTATATTCTTGAACTGCATTCTCGTGAAGAGAGTTAACCTGAAATTTTTTACCCACCCACTCATTAAAGCCGAGTTTAAATGGTGAGTGATTGAGCTGGGCGAGAGTTAACAAAATAGATAACTTATTAATATCTCGATTCCCCCAAATAAGAGTCACTCTGTCCGGATAGCGTCTTTTTAGATCGCTGAGCCAACGCCTTATCTTAATACTGTCAGTTCCACGATCTGAGGCATCTCCTCCAAAGACGAGTCCAGTATGTCCCTCTTTAAAAAAAAGCTGGTTATCTTTTAGGGTTAAACCCAGTTTATCTAAATTATTTAAAAGTCCCTCCTTTTTACCTTCTAAGTCGGTGATAAACTTGAAAGGAAGCTCCATATCGGAAGCCACATCCATCTCTTGATTCGATCCAAAGCGGGCGAGGTGGCCTTTTTGCGCTTTTCGATGTTTGCAAGCCCCTAGTGACAGGTAACTAATTGATATTAAAATTATAAATATACTGTATCTAAATAGACTATTCATCATAGCCCTTATCGGTATTTAAGAGTTAATTTTTAATAAAAGTCAGGATTTGATGTAATTCTCTGTTTACTCAAGAAAAATGGTATGACATAAGAATTTAAAAAAGGAATCAATCTCCCATCCCTAAGAGGATAACTATTTTACTATCAAACCAATGAGACACTGCGATATCTAGAATTCCATCTGCATTAAAGTCATAAATTATAAGGTCACGAGGCCCATTGCCTACACCAAAATCAACTTTGGTAGCGAAGGTCCCATCACCTTTTCCACCCGATCCATTCCCAAGAAGAAGGCTCACGGTGTCATCGTCATAGTTAGTTGAAATAATATCAATGATTCCATCTCCATTTATATCTGCGGTCGTGACTCCTTTCGGACCTGCTCCGACGGCATAATCCACCTTACCAGCAAAGGTTCCATCTCCTTGTCCGCCTGATCCATTTCCAATTGAAACACTCACAGTATTATCACCGTTATTAGCAATTACTAAATCTTGAATTCTATCTCTGTTAAAATCCGCAGTGGCTATATCATTGGGATCACTTCCCATGGTATAGCCCACAATGGCCGGAAAGGTTCCATCCCCTTGACCGCCAGAACCATTTCCTAAATGCACACTGAGTTTATCTCCTTGATTAGCTACGGCTATATCAAGAATATTGTCATGATTGTAGTCTCCTAGGACTAGTGCGTTGGAACAGCAGGCAACACTTGCAGTACTATATTCAACCGCAGCTGCAAAGGTCCCGTTTCCCTGCCCGCCTGAGCCGTTACCTAAGTGGACTGTTACACTGGAACCACTCCAGTTGGCAATGGCGATATCATTAATGCCATCACTGTTAAAATCACCGATTTCAGCCCTTTTACCACCATCTCCCGAGGCATAATCCACCTTATCCGCAAAAGTTCCGTCTCCTTTGCCACCACTGCCATTTCCTATAAATATGCTGATAGAATCTGCTGTATTATTTACCGCCACAAGATCTAGAATCCCGTCTTCATTGAGATCACCAACAGAAACCCCTTGGGGTCCCGCGGCGGTTGCATATGTCACACTGGAGGCAAAGGTGCCATCGCCTTTACCATCAGAGCCATTTCCTAACAAAACATAGGCTAGATCGGTACTGTTTCTCACGTTGACCATATCCATAATGCCATCGGCATTAAAATCACCTAGTGCAATATCTGAATTACCCGCACTGTATTCCACTTTAGGATGAAAAGTGGCTGATGCTTGCCAAGATGTTCCTTGGCCTAGTAAAACACTGATGTCGTTATCATCATTGTTGACTAGAATTATATCACTTATATTGTCCCCATTAAAATCACCCACCGTTATGTGTTCAGGATCATTCCCAACGCTGTAGCTTACCTTGGAAGCAAAGGTGCCATCTCCTTGACCACCTGATCCATTTCCTAATAGAATACTGGCGGTATCAGTTCCCATATCAGCAGTCACCAGATCTAAAATTCCATCCCCATTAAAATCTCCTGAAGAGATAGTAAAGGGAGCCGAACCCGTGGAATATTCCACTTTAGCAGCAAAGGTTCCGTTTCCTTTGCCATTAGAGCCATTCCCAATAAAAACATTAACTTTGGCAGTCCCCCAACTACTCACCGCTATATCCATAATGTTATCGGCATTAAAATCACCTATAACAATGCCGTTGGGAAAATCTCCGGTGGCATAGTCAACCTTGGCGGCAAAAGTACCATTGCCTTTCCCTGCGCTGCCATTTCCCAGCAAGATACTAAAGCTATCGCCATTCTTATTGGTGGTGATTAAATCGGTGATCCCATCCTCATTAAAGTCTCCAGTTTTGACCCCATAGGGACCATCTCCGCAAAAGTAAATGACTTTAGTAGCAAAGGTTCCATCTCCTTTACCACCCGATCCATTTCCTAAAAGGACATTGACTCTATCATCGGCCCAAGCGGTTGTTACTAGATCCAGAATTCCATCGGAGTTAAAGTCTCCCTTTGTGAGGTAGCGGGCATTTGCATCCACAGAGTAATCGATCTTATCGGCAAAGGTTCCATCTCCTTTGCCATTTGAGCCATTCCCTAGTAAAATGCTGACGCTGCTGCTATTTAAACAGGCAATATCCAGAATCCCATCGGCATTAAAATCACCATAAGTGAGATCTTGGGGGGAGGTTCCCACCGCATAATCAGTTCTGGTACCAAAAGTTCCTGTTCCCTTTCCATTCGATCCATTTCCCAGCAAAATACTCACGTTGCCATTGGTAGAGCTGGCAATAGCCAGATCTTGAATGCCATCTGCATTAAAATCAGCATTAATAATGGCTTCAGGACCATCATCAAGAGCATAATCCACTTTAGTTGCAAAAGTACCGTCTCCTCCCCTTCGCTTTAAATATAAATCTCCTGTGGTGGTAGAATTCTGAGATACATTCCCATTCAGATCATAGATGGAGTATAAAGCGGGTTTGATTGATATGGTTTCCTGACTATCGGGTTGTCCGGTAATATTTAGATAGACTCTTATATCAGTCTCTCCACCAGAAAGTGAGGCTCCATCAGTTTTAGATAACGAGGAAATGGTGGCATTGGTGGCTGTTCCTCCATTTTGTGAAAAGGTAAGATTGAAATCAGAAGCTTGCAGAGCTCCACTTCCCCCCGATGTACTGTAGACTCCCTCAGTAAAATTAATATCAACAAAATCATTGGTGGAAGATTTAATTTTTCCTGAGTTAATGATGGCACTACTGGTATCAGTGATGGTTATGGTAAAAATCTCATCATCTTCTAAGTCACCTTCACTAGCAATGATTCTGAACTCATAAACAGTGTTTAAGGAAGAGGGGGTCGTCCAATTAAATACCCCGGTGGAAGATACAAAAGTGGCTCCGGAGAGCGAGTCACAACTATTATCCAGATTGACGGTGCTATCAACTGTCCCATCATAAAAACAACTATAAGTGATGGAATCACCATCTACATCTTCATCACTCCCAGTTGCATCAACAGCATCTATTTCTGTTATTGCACTATTGTCATTAACCGATTGGTTAGCTATGGTAGCTAGTATGGGGGCTCTATCCACATTGGTCACGGTGATTGAAAAAACCTGACTATCTTGCAAACTTCCTGCACTACCAACAATCTTAAATTCATAAGTACCACTTTGATTGTAAGAAGGGGTCCATTGCATGATTCCAGATGATTCATTAAAGTTGGTACCCGCAAGGGCAGAACAGGCATTGGTTGATGAAACTGTGTTATCGATGGAAGAGTCATAAAAACAGCTATAAGAGATGGTGTCTCCATCAGCATCCACATCTCCCCCATTCGCATCACCCGCGTCTATGGGTTGAATCGGACTATTTTCTGCAACAATTTGGTCATTGATCGTATTCAAATCGGGGGGGAGGTCCACATTATTCACCACTATATTAAAGAGCTCCTCATGACGGAGGTCTCCTTCGCTCCCGACTATTTTGAATTCATAACTCCCGCTTTGGGCATAGGAAGGAGTCCAATTTATAACTCCAGTGTCACTTGTGAAAGTGAGTCCTGTTAATGAGTCACAGGAGTTTTCATTTGTCACATTTTGATCGAGGGAAATGTCATAAAAACAGCTCCAGGTGATGGTATCCCCATCCGCATCTACATCTCCACCATTCACATCAGATGCATTTATTTGGCTGATAGAGGAATTTTCATCAACAGTTTGATGGGCAATTTCCTGGATGATGGGAGCTTGATCTATGACTTCCTCTACGATCGGTTCTGGATCCACAGTATTTTCTGTTTCTGTAAAGGAGATGCACCTATTGGTAAAAGGATCTAAGACAGTGGGAGACTGACACTCTTTTATTTTTTCACAAATTCCAGCGACTAAAATCCGAGGGGCTTCACAGGTAACCGCACTTCTTGTGACGGTCTCAACCGTCACTAGTTTTTCTAAGGAAGCAGACAGCCTATCAATATAAGTTGCCACCTCTTTTGTTAGATCTAAGGCTTGTCTCAATTCCTCTTGTGATTCGGGTGTTACCACTTTGGAGATAACTTCTTTAAGCTGTTCACTTGCTTTGGCTGCCTCTTCCACCAAAACTGCGGCTTGTTTTGCCACATTGAGACTTAATTCTTGATTGATTTTTTCCACTAATTCGCTGGTCACCTCTGCCGAATTACTCTCTTTAATGGCTTCTTCTTTTAGATCTTTCTCGGCGGTAGCTACTAAATTAAAGACTTTGGACTGAACCGTTTTATCACTGGCAATTTTGTTTTTAATAAGAGATTGCACCGTTTGTACTACCTCAGCTACTTTATTTTCACTAAACACATCCTCTTTTAAACTGCCTGAAATCTCTGATTCCACATCCTGTATCTCTTCAACAATATTATGAAAGTTTGAAATACCTTGAGAAGTGACCTTAGGAACCCCCCCTTGACTGATCAACTCGTAAGCAATGGTGGAACTGGCATTCACGGGAATACTTGCATTTGATTTTGTTAAATCGCCGACACTCGAAAGCAGTGGGGATGCCGAATGACTCTCTCCTTCATAGATCCATACTGCAACGATGGGTTGAGACTCATTAGGTTTTACATCCAGGTATAATTTTAACTCACCATTGTTTATGTCTGATTTTGTAATTAAAATTTCTTCATTGCTGGATTGAACCAACTGAGCTTTAGTTTCGCTGTTGCTATTCAAAGATTTTCTGAGAGGTATATTCTTTAGATCGGTTTTTTTAAGGGATAAATGGTCACTGGCCTTATTTGGCAAAGCCACCATCTTAAGTTTAAAAGTCTGTTCATTATTTAAAACTTGATTGCTTGTTTGAAATAGATCTAGTTGAAGTTTAACTTGTTGTTTCGAAATGGAATTTGAAGGGGAAGCTGATTGTTGGATTTGACTTGTTTTGATGACCTGTTTACTTCTCGATTCTAATTCCAAACCTTTAGTGCAAGCAGCTGGTATAGTAATTAATATCGTAAAGAAAAGTAAAATAAAGTGACGCATTACTGCCCCTTTTTCATCAAAAAAATAATAACACTGTTTCCCTTTATCTTTTATCGCCTTAAATTGATAAAATAATTAGGGGTTTAGGGTAAAGTGTATTAAGTATCTAACTTTGTTTAAACTTTTGGAGATTATTATCAATAAGGTTTGATAGGCAAAATGAAACGTTTTATAGTATATGATAACCTTTCAGAAGACGATACATCACATCCACTGAGCGAAATAGGATTCCAATAAGAGGGATAATTACTAGCATTCCCAGAACACCACCAAGATGACCACCTAAAATAATCCCTAAGATGACGACGAGTTCATGCAGATTGAGACTGTGTCCTACCGTTTTGGGATAAATAACCATCACATCAACCAGGTGAGCTAAAACAAAGACTATGATGACAATCCAAGGGCTAGGACCTCCCACAATGATGGATACCAGTACTGCTAAAGAACCTGCTGTAATTGGCCCTACAAAGGGTATAGCATTTGCGATACCAGCAAAAACTCCCAGTATCAGATAATAGGGTAAACCGATGATAAACAGTAAAGTGGAGACCATGATGGCATTTATACCTGAATCAAGTATTTGACCTCGCATAAAAGCACCGGTTTGATGATTAATATTATGGAGAATTTCAATTGAGAGTTCGAAATAACGATTTGGCACAAATTGGAGGAGCCATCTTTTTAGCAGATGACCATCTTTTAAAATAAAAAAGGCCATTAAGGGTATGATGATTATATACGAGAGAGCGGTTTCTATACTTCCGGCAATTATTTTTGTAAGCTGTCCCACCCAAGTGTTACTCGATTCCACGGTATAGTGATAGGTCTTTTTTTCGATATCGTTCCAAGGAATGGTTTCAGGAAAAGCAGTCTCGATTTTATTTTTGGTTTCATTATATTTTTCTATGTAGAAGCTGGTATATTTGTCTTTATTGGCTTTAATATCTTTAATTTCTTTAACAATGATGGGGGTGGTAACCCAGAAAAGTCCTACCATTAGAAGCGCCAAAGTACTGAATACCACGGCAATCCCCGTGATTCGATTGAATTTACGACCTTCTAAACGAGAGACAATGGGTTCTAATAAAAATGCAAAAATAAAACCAATGGTCATGGGGATGATCAAGATTTTGAGGGTATATAAAACCGAAATAGTGATCAGCGTGATAAGACTGATAAAAATCGCTTTAATCCAAAAATTATGCAGCCAGGGCATGAGCGCTATCCTTCCGACTGTTGAAGGTTTAAGAGTTCGTGCTTGGTTTCACTTAACAATCGATTGGTGGTGTCCAGTCTTTTTCCTGCCATTTTCAGAATCTGTAAAAGTATTTTGGAGCCCAATTGAGGGTTTCGATCAATAAAACCGAGGAGATCAGGTTGACAAAATCCTAAGAGGGTGGTGGGCTCAATCGCTTTGATAGTTGCGGATCTTAAAGCGTCACTAAAGAGAGCTACATCGCCAAAATATTGTCCTGATTGGAGTTTAGCCACTAAGTCTTCTTCTTCTGTTCGAGGATTATGGACATAAATATTGACTCGACCAGAAAAGATAATGTACATGCCAATACCGGGGTCACCAGCACTAAACACTAATTCATTTTTTTTATAGCTTCTTCGGTGGAGAATTTTGTGAATGGCTTTGAGATCTTTATTTGAAAAGTCGGTGAAAATACCCGTCAGTTTGAGAAGATCAAGCTCCTTACTCTCTAGGGTTTCCTTTGTCTTAAATAAATAACTCCAAATAGGATCAATCATGAGTTATCCCTTGAGAAAATTAAATTTATTAACAAATGGGAATAAGGAGCTGAACCAGGTTTAGTACTCAGGCTCTTCAATGAGTCTTAGGTATTTTAATTGTTCCTCAATTTTTGAACGATTAAAAGGTTTGAGTAGGTAGCTTTCACAATTTTCTTTAAAAGCTTTTTCAAAATTTTCTGAGTCATCGAGTCCGGTAATCATCAGTACTTTAGTTCCATGACCGAGTTGGATTCCCATAGCTGCCTCAGCTTGACGAATCTGCTCTAATGCTTGCAGTCCATCCATTTGTGGCATTTTAATATCCATGCAAACCAAATCATATGGCTTTTGCTTATTTAAAGAAGCTTCAAATTTTTCGAGGGCTTCAGCGCCATCATTGGCTTCTTCACACTCTCCATAATCTGAAAGAATTTTAATTAATAGTTTTCTGTTATCAGGATCATCATCTACAATTAAAATATACATAATCATCTCCAGGTTATTGTTACTCTCAATATTTTACACAAAATAGAAGCTAAACGGTAGTTTATATTTTAATAATCAGAAAAAAATGATAGACAGTTCACCTATGATCATTGAACTTAAAGACAAAAGCCAAATTTATGATTTTTTATCAAAAAATCCCGATCTCCATATTTATAGTATTGGAGATTTAGACGATTTTTTTTGGCCTTATACAAAGTGGTATGGATTTAAGGTTGGGAATCATCTGAAAGCGATAGTTATGGTTTATAAAGGATTTTCTTTACCAACCCTTCTTGCCTTATGTGATAGCAATGAACTAAATTGGATGGAAAAACTGATTGCTGGTCTTAAACCAAGACTTCCGAAAAACTTTTATTGCCACCTCACCCCTGGATTGATTCATTTGTTTAATGAGTCTTATCAAATAGAATCTCATGGTTCTCATTTTAAAATGGGATTTAAAAAGCATCAGAAATTTGCAACCTCTGTTTCTAAACATAAAGATCAGGTGATAAATTTAACTAAAGAAAAATTACCTGCAATTAAAGATCTTTTTAATACCAGTTATCCGGATAATTGGTTTGATGAGAGAATGCTTAAAACCGGTAAATATTTTGGAATTTTAAAGGGGGAAAAGGTTTTGTGTGTGGCTGGAGTGCATGTTTATTCGGAAGTTTATAGGATGGCATGTTTGGGAAATGTAGTAACTGATAAAAAATATTTAAAAAATGGTTATGGTAAGTCTTGTGTCATAAAACTATTGAACACCCTTCTAAACGAAGTGGATTTAATTGGTCTCAATGTTGACCAGACTAATAAACCCGCTTTTCATCTCTATTCTAATTTAGGATTTGAAGTTATTGCTCCTTATGAAGAGTACTTAATGACAACCTTATCGTGAGATTTTAATCATGGATAAATATAAAATTGGAAAACCCATGAGGTTTTTTTTCTTGATCGCTGGCACAATCATCTGGTCTGGAATTGGATTGACAGGTTTTAAAGTCGTCCACCCGCTGCTTTATATTCCGGCCGTCTTTTTTGCCTTTGCCGTTATTACTGGAATCTGTCCTGGTTTGATCGTTTCCAATTTAATTTTTAGTAAAAAAGAATAAAAAACTTATTTTTTTAGCTCTTTTAACCACTCCACCTTAGGTGCAAAATAAAACAGCTTTCCTTTATGTCTCATTACTCCTGCCGATTGTCCTGCTTTTTTACCGCTCCCAAAGTAAAGATCTACTCTACCAGGTCCGCGAATCGCTCCTCCTGTGTCTTGCCCAATGACTAGTCGCGGTTCAGAAATCCAGTTCTTAGGTGGTATTTCAACCTTGTTTTCAAAATCTGGCACCTCAACTTCTAAATACCCAATTGTTCCAAAAGGCATCAGGTTTTTATCAGTGGCGATGGTTCGATGATCCACGACCTCAGTTCCCAGATAGGTCAAAGGTTTACCTTCCAAGGGTTTAAAAAATACATAACTGGGATTTTTATTAAATAGTTCTTGCATTTTAGCTAAGGAAATAGTTGCTAAATGGGCACGAATGCTCTGTAGACTCATTTTTTCTAGGGGAATAATGTCTAATAAAAATTTACCTATGGCCACATAGGGATGACCATTTTGCGCGGCATAACCTAAACGAACATAATTGCCATCTTCTAAAAGCACCGAACCGGAGCCTTGAATTTGGGTAAAAAAGGCATCCACCGGATCCATATAAACCAACTCAAGATTTTTACCGCCGAGTTTTCCATCCTGATCAATCTCTTTTCGATCAAAATAGGGAACCACCTTTCCGGCGCCTTTACCTTCCTCACCCTTTATATAGCGACCTCTTAAGATATATTTTTTTAACTTTTTTTCTGCTGGTAAGCTTTTAAAAATAGAATAATCGGGAAATTTTTCCTGATAATTCCCTATATTAATATTTACCAAATCATTGGGTATTTGATAAAGCGGCTGACTAAATTCTATGGTGGGAGCAAGGCTCCCTTCCACCACCGGCTCAAAATAGCCGGTAATAAAAACTTCTCCCCATTTGCTGTATCCATAGACTTCATACACGTCAAAGTTTTGAATTAAAAAGTTAAAAAGATGATCTCTATCTGTTTGCAATTTCCATTCTTCAATTAAAGCCTGCAAAGAGAGTAGGTAGTCGTCTTTAGTGATAGATCTTTGTCCAAATTGCATGGTTTCAAATCGATTGTTGTTAGCAAGAAATTCAATATTATCTTTGATGCCCTCAATAAAGGGCTCCATCGCAAGTTTATCTTTAATTTCCAGTTTATTTTTATAGAGACGCAGGGCCTCTTCCTTATGTTCGATGGTGGAACGAACACAGTTTGCCAAAAGGAGCAAACTCATTAAAAGGATTAAGTGAAAATAGTTATTCATAATAAATCTCTCTAATGGTTATGGTAAGTCTTATTACTCATCACTTCTATTAGGACATAAAAACCTTCTCTATTCAAATAAGAGTTTTCTATGATAAATTAGAATTTGAACATCAACCCATTATTCATAAAAGGTCAGAGTCCTAATGAAAAGTTTGCTCACTAAATGGCGTGATAAATCTTATGTTAATACTCTCATATATGAAAATAAACTTTCTAAAACACCTTACGAGCAACCTCTTCACTCTCCAAACCCTACTCTATGGTCTTCAGATCAAATCACTTTTTGCTGGCTAGGGCATGCCACCGTCTTAATCAACTTTTACGGAATTGTATTTATTACAGATCCGGTTCTTTTTAATCGCATAGCTCCTCCCGTGATAGGACAAAAGTTATTAGGAATTCGTCGAATAACCAAATTACCCCTTACCCACACAGCCTTTCCACCCATTGACTTTGTTTTGATTTCTCATGCTCATTACGACCACCTTGATATGGCATCACTGAATAGCTCAATTTTCAAAGATCATCCCCCTTTAATTATTTCCCCTGCCCAAACTAAACAGATGTATGCGCCCCATCATAAAGTATTTGAGCTCTCAACCGGGCACAATGCAATTTTCCAATCACCGCTATTTCCTGAATTAAAAATAAAAGCCTTTGATGTGGAGCATTATGGTTTTGTTCCCCACGGAAATAGAGCCATAAATAGTGGTGCTAATGGCTATCTCATCTCTCTTAAAAATAAAAATATCGCCTTTTTTGGTGACACCTCCTATGCTAAAAACCGTGATAAAGAAGGAAAAAAATTATCCCAACCTCAAAAGGTAAACTGGCATGATCAAGTAAGAGAGCATCTTCCCTCCACTACTGCTCTTGATCTAGGAATCTTACCCATTGGAGATTATCTCTATGCCGCCAATCACATAAGTCCGCAAGAGGCGGTTCATATAGCAAATGAGACGGGTTGTAAAAAGATGCTTCCTATTCACTACGATACTTTTATTTTAAGTTCTCCATCCTCTTATCAGACATCTCCACTCAATTATCTGCAGCAGGTGATAAAGGAGCAAAATTTTAAAGAGCAGGTGACCTTTCAAGATGAAAACCAAACGCGCGGCTTCCCCGCATGTGGCCGAACTTGTATCTTAGACTAGAAGGAATAATTTATGCGAACATTTTTTAAACTTTTGATTCTCGGTGCCATCTGTTCTTCTCCCATCAAAGCTTCCTATTATCAAGCATCCCAAGTCCTAGGTAAGCCATGCGACATTGAGTATCTAAGGAAAACTTTTGCCACTAAAAAAGCAAAAAAAATTGAAGGAGCGCAAATCCAATTGCCGAGCCTAATGTTTAAGTTTTTTACCAAAGAAAAAGATGCCTGGGCCATCTCGGAAGATCGCTTTTTAAGTCCTCCCTCTCATCGTCCGAGTAAGGTTTTTCTTTCTACCTTTCATTCAGGTAGTCACAATATTACTTGCCGAGATCAGCAAAAGTGTTTTGAATACTTTTGGATTGGTTTTGACATTAGATACGTGGCTTGTCTCGATGGGAAAGTTCAATTCTTCTCTTTTCGAGATGACAGTGATGGAAACTTACTCACCCGCTTCATGAATAACAAATATGGTCTTCCCCTCAAAAGACTCTCTGTTCAAGATCAAGGGATTAAACTTTTTAAAAACCAAAGAGTAAAAAAAATTACCCATGATAGATACTCTTATCGACAAAAAGATAAGATAGCCGTGGTTATAGGATCTCATTCAGGAAGTGAATTAGTGTTAGATGATAAACAAAAACCTCGCAAAATAAATCATTGGAATGGCTACCATATCATGTATTCAACTGAGAAGTGGATAAACTATTTAATTGAGGAATTAAAAGCTCGAAAGAAGAGCCCCCTGCCGATGCAAAGATAAACAAGTTAATCATACATTTTTATCGGTTGTCCTGTCCCATTAATAACATCTCGCCAGAAGGCGCTCTCAGGGTTGATCACGTTCCTTTCCGCAACTGCCACTCTAATAGGAAGATGGATACATTGGTTATGCAGCTGACCAATGAGAATTTCACTTTTACCGGCCATAGCGGCATGCACCGCATTAGAGCCTAATCGGGCGCAATAGATAGAATCACTAGGATTGGCTGGTGCGCTCCGAATCATATAGCTCGGATCAATATATTTTAAACTAAATAGAGTCCCCTGTTGATTAAAGTGCTCTTTGATTCGTTTTGATAAATAATGCCCAATGTCCCCTAGTTTTTTATTTCCAGAAGCATCTTTTTCAGCAATGGCTTCCAGATACTTTTGCCCCGCACCTTCTGCCGCCACAATCAGAGCATGCCTTCTCTTATCCAGACGTTTTTGTAAAAGTGCAAAAAGACCATTTTTTCCTTCCAGGTCGAAGGGCACTTCAGGAATCAGACAAAAATTGACATCACTATTTGCTAAGGCGGTATGAGCTGCAATGAAGCCTGATTCACGGCCCATCACTTTAACTAGACCAATTCCCCCCATTGCATTTCTAGCTTCAATATGAGCCGCTGCAACCGCATTCACAGCTAAAGAGACGGCCGTTTCAAATCCGAAAGATTTTTGAATAAAGGAGATATCGTTATCAATGGTTTTAGGAACACCCACCACGGCCAGCTCATAACCAACATTCTTCGCGTCTTGAGCCAGTTTTAAAGCCCCTCTTTGGGTTCCATCTCCACCTATTACAAAGAGCATATTGATTTTTAATGCTTGCAAAGTCTCAATGATTTCGGGTCGCTCTCCTTCTCCTCGGGAAGAGCCTAGCATGGTTCCCCCTCTTTGATGGATGATAGAAACCACATCGGGAGTCAAAGGAACCACAGGCAAATTGTATTCGGGAATGAGACCACGAAACCCATATTGAATTCCAGAGATTTTACGAACTCCATATTGATGCCAAAGGCAGAGAACAATAGAGCGGATGACGTCATTAAGACCAGGGCATAAGCCTCCACAGGTAATCACCCCTGCATGCACCTCATCAGCTTTAAAAAAGAGTTTCTCCCTTGGACCTGCGAGTTCAAGTAAATTCTCCTTTTTTACATTTTCTATAGTCTCTCCGGGTTTAATAAAAAGATGGGGAAGGACAAACTGGTTGTCATCCACAAAGTCCGCAATGGAATCTCCTGGTTGATTAGATAGATTCAAAGGTGAAGGGTATTCTGCTTTTCCTAAAGTCTCAACACCAAACTGAGAGGCTAGTGTATTCATGCTATATCTCCTTATATTAGCGATAAGGCATGGTACCACTTATTACATTTAATTTTCAACTAGGATTCACAGGTTGGTCTCTCACATGATCAACAATGCAGTAGAAACCGAAAGGATCTGGTCCTTGATTTCGGAGCTGATGAACTTCAAAAGATGCGACTTTAAAAATATCATGGGGAGACACTGCAAATGTTTTATCATTGATGACCAGTTCTCCTTGGCCTTGAACACCGATAATTACATGATGATGGGCATGCTTTTCGAGACTGGTAAACCCTCCCGGTTTTAATTCAAAATACCTAAGGTCAAAATCGGTTCCGGGTTGGTTCTTGCCAAAAAGTTCCACTCGGCTCACCCCTTTAAAGGGAAGGTTAGAGTCCTCCTTGTAAGACTGTTTTTCGGCTTCTTGCCATGCTAATTTTTTTTGATCCCATTTATAAGAATTGTTATTCGAATAGGATTTTTTTGGAGGGGGGAGTTCACATGAACTTGCTGGCTTTGCTTGGATCTTTTGTTCTTCATATTTTGGAAAATGAGATTTCACACTTTCTACCATCATAGAAGTGTTTTCTTGCACATTTTCTGGATGTTCTAACAGGGCTCCTCCCATGAGATAGACCACATCTTCTCCGTAGTCCTTCACCATTTGAGGGATATTTTGGAGGTTCATTCCTCCCGCCGGCACAGGAAAGGCAGGAGCAATATCTCCCCATGGTTGTTGCAAGGAATCATTTATAGACTGACATTGCTCTAAAGACAGAGGAAACCGGCCACCATAATTGGGGTAGATGCTAAAATCGGCTCCAATGAGCCTGAAAAACTGACCTAAAAAGAGATTAATAGCAATCCCATGATCCTGATGGTTAAAGTAAGGACCACTCAAAGAGGGATGAGCCATAATCATCAGCGGATAGTTTTGGGAAATATAACGAACTGTATCCAAACCCATTAAAAGAGGGGAAATCAAAATTCCTTTCACATCATGGCTTAAAAGGTAATTGAGATGGTCATCTAAGTTTTCTAAGGGGGTGCAAATATTAGGAAAGTAGAGGGTCTTTACTCCTGCATCTTGGTATAATTCTGACAGTATTTGTTGATTTAATTTGACTCTTTCTTTAAATGAACAAAAACTATGATCCGCTAGCCCATGATCATCTTTAATAATATCAATCCCACCTAAGGCAAAGGCGGTTAAAAGGTCTGATAGTTCTTCTTTAGAACTTCCCATCGGTTTTAAAGCAGTGGCAGTGAGTGGCCTTTTCTTAATTCCCAAAGATGAACGAATTTTTTGAATTCCAAAAGAGGGACCTGGAAACTCCTGTAAAAAACCTTCACTGTAGGTGATGTGGCTGAGTAGTATATTATTTTTTAATGAGATATTGCCAAACAACACATTTACAAATTGAGGAATGCACCTAGCTAAAACTTGGTTTTCATAGGCTATAGAAACTAAGTAGGAATCTCCTGAAGCCTCCCTTTTTACGTGCTTTACCTCCCCTAAAATAGAGCTCTTTATAAAATCACTTTTTAGGTACTGAGCCGGCATTTCAATGGTTTGTTCACAGGCTATGGAAAAAGCCTGGGCTTCGGCAGCATTTTGATCTTTGGCTTTTATCAAATAATGAGCTGTTATGTTTGAAGTTTTATCTATTATCATCTGCTCTTCCTGATAGGTTCAAAGGAGATATTTATAAAAAGGGCAAAAATATAAGTCAAGAGGCTATCTCCAAAGATCTGATTCTACAATATTTTCTGCTAAGTACTATAGCTCATAAGGAAATTTCCGATAAGTAGTTTATAGGAATAGGTATGAATAGTTTTTAAGAGCCAGGTGATGAAATGGTTAAAATATCACTCTTAATAATAATAGCCGTGTCTATCGTGAGATGTATGCCAGATACATCTCGGATTAAAAGTTTTAGTTCCATGAACTTAAGCAAAATATGCAATAACTTAGGTAAACAGGGAGAAGCTGACCTAGCCGAGGAAGCCGAAGCCGAAGCAGCAGTGCTTACTGAAGTTGAAGCCGAGGAAAAACAAAAAGACGCCCAAAGCGACCAAACTTTCACTGATAAAAGTGGAGCCACCCCAACCTATGCATTACTAAACATTTCTACCACCGAAGCATTAAGTAAAGATTCTATTGATTCTAAACAAGATGTTGCTGAAATTCAAATGGCCCAACAACAGATTGAGGCCGAAATGGATGTGGTGGAAGAAGAGCAAAAGAAAGAAATTACCAAACCTCTTTCAGCAGAAGAAATCACAGCCGTATGTAAGCTCTACTCAGGTCGCAAGGTAGACGATCACCTCACCAATGTGCAATCAGATCCTAACAATGAACAATGGAATGACGATTCCACTCTGTTGGATTCTGCAATAACACCTACCATGGCGTTGGTCCAAGCAGAAGAAGAGCTTTCACTATTAGACTCAATCAAATTATGGATTGAGAAAGCAAAAGAGTTCTTAAGTGGAGATAATTTATTAGATCTTATCCATGGTTTTGGTGGATCAGTGGGAGTAAGTGGATCAATATTTGCGGGAATGAATGTTGAGCTCGATATGGCCGTACTCAATTATTTAAACGATGCCTATGCCCAGGATCCAAGTAATGGCGATAAAGCATTTTCTGTCTTTTTAGCTAGAAATGATTTTCTGGCCACTGAGTCTGGTGGAGGCCTTAACTTTTCTCTTTTAAAAGCACTCAACTGTGAACACCATGCCCGGTTTGCCGGCACAGCAATAGAAGTGGAGGTGGGAGCTTCTCTTTTTGCCTATGGACATGGTTCTATTACCTATGCGGTTGGATTTGAACCCAATGATTATAACCAGGTGATAGATACGGTCAATGATGCCGCCTTTAGTAAGGAGTTTGTGGATTTAGTGAATGGTCATTATAATCCCGATGATTATTTTGCGGTAAGGTTAAAGAACTACGTCTTCTTAGCAACTCTCAATCGAATTGGCGGAGGAAAATACAGCGATCAAAACAGACAATATCTGAAGGATAAATTTTTTCCTAGCTCAGCCAACTTGCTCAGCTGGGAAAATGCTGAAAGCGTGAAAAGAGAATTTATATCCTCATATGAAAGTCCTTTAAAAGCCTATTTTACAGAAAAAGCCTCTCAATATACCCAAAGCGACTATAAAGAGGTCGGCAAAGTATTTAATGCTTTAGGAGCTGGGCTCACAGGCTGTGATGTGGTTGCCTTTGAAGGGCATTTAGGTACTAGCGGAGCAGGGCTTCCTCTCAACTTCTCCATAGGAAGTTCTAAGACCGTCCATTTAGCGAGTCTGAAATTGGCTCATGTGGAATCTTTATTACCTACCAATTTCTTAAGTAGTCTACGATTTTGGGGTTCCAATGGCAGAAATAGACCCGATGTAAAAGAAGCTTTGTTAGGTGTAAGTAATTTTATGTCAGATCTATTGAAAAGCTACACTAGGGTTTCGGAGATCATCACCAAACCTTATCCGGTTCTAGGTTTACAATCCCAATCATATGCCGTGGATGAATAATTCGATTATTTACACTCAGCGGAGTCTTTTAACCATGGAGGACAGTCACTTTTCACGCGGGTGGGAATATCTTCGCTTTTGACTCCACTCTCATTGTCTTTTTTCATCTTGTCAAGATAGATATGGGCCATCGTATATAGAGCGACTACAGCAATACCACCCACAATCACGGTTGTTAAAAAAGAATTGACCAAACTCGCAGCTGGAGTGGTCCCAGTTTGAACAGCTTTAAGATGAGTGAGTGTCTCTTTGGTTAAACTTAAAAACTCTCCTCGACTGGATTCATCTTTATTGTAGAGGTTATTTAGAGCTTCTTCATAAGCTAATCTTTCCTCTTCCAATTCAGCATCCGTTTTCACTGTGCTATTGGTCAAAAAGCCTGAAAAAATCTCCTTTCTAAATTCTTCAGTTTGTAAAGCAATATGAGAAGCCCATTGATCGGAGGCTCCATTTGCAAACTCTTCTCCAAATACGGCCATTAATATCTCTTTTAAACCGGTGGTGTCATCTTGAATGAATTGCTTAATCTCCTCTTCATCTAAGGTAATCTCTAACTTTGCAATGAGTGCTTCCAGTTTTTCTATCTCTTTAGATAGGTAGAGAGAAAAGCCAAATCCATAGTCTGCTCCATCATTTATTCTAATTGCCCCTTGAAGCTCCTCAAAGCTTACCTGAGAGAGAGAATCAGCCTGTTCAGTGATCTGATAACCATCGTACCAATCAGAAAAGGCGATAAAAGTGGGGTATTTATCCTTACCAGCGGCAATATCATCCACCTGCCCAGCCTTTATACCGGTCATTGATTTCACTTTTCCATCGCTTTTTTCGTCAGTACATTGATTGAGGGGAGCCAGAACTAATAAATAACCCATTAGAATTGCAATACTTTTAGATAAAGTAGACATAAAATACTCCTTCTTTGCTGATTTCTATACTTATCGGTCATTAAGATAATTGATTTAGAGCTATATTTGAAAGAACCACCTGAAAAGGCGGAACGAATTGTAATTAGAAGAAAAATTAGGTTTCCAGACCCTTAAAATTAGGTCATAATGAAAAAGGCAATACTACAATTACACCGTGGAAAAACTATGATAGATAAAATTCTGGTCGTGGACGACTCCAAATCTATACGAACTATGGCGGTTAGAGCACTCCAAGCAAAGGGTTATGAGGTTACCGAAGCCTGCGATGGAGAAGAAGGACTTAAACGGTTCGAGTCGGAAAAATTTGACCTGGTTATTTCTGATCTGCATATGCCTAAAAAAGATGGCATAGAAATGGTTGGTGCCATGCTCAACTTACCAGATCGCAATGAAACACCGATCATCATGTTAACTTCAGAAACCTCTTTAGACACCATAAAGAAAACTAAGACGATGGGAGATCGGATATATTGGCTTTATAAGCCACTCGACCCCGAAAAGCTAATCAACATAGTCCACCATCTTGAAAAACAGCTTGAGGAAAACACTCTATGACTCAGCTATTCGATGAACTCATTTCAATTACTATCTCTACTATTGAGAATATGTTCATGCAAACCGCCCAATCAACCAAGGAGGTTTTTCAGTCTGATGAGCCCCCCTTATTTTCAAGATATCACGTGGGCATCACTTTAAAGGGAGATGAATGGAATGGGCAAATTGTCATCGGCATTCCTGACTCAACCTGCAACCGACTCACCAGTGTTTTACTGGAACTTTTAGAATTAGATCAGCTGACGGAAGCCACCAAGAAGACTGGACTCGGTGAGTTTGCCAATATTGTGGCAGGAGCTTTTTTAGAGTGTGAGGATTACAAAGAGAATTACCGACCTCATAATATATCTACCCCCCTTGTTTTAGATCAAAACTTCGGGGAGGTTCCTCTGTTTCTAAAAGTCCCTGGATCATGGACGAAATTAAATATCGATGATGACCCTTTTTATATTTTTTTGGTTATCACTGAAAATCAAAGTATCAAACCTATTAAACCCAGCAGTGACCTCGTAGCTAAACAGCTCACGCAAAATGTAATATTAGACCCTTTTATTGATGGACTATTATCCACCATTCATCTTTATACAGAACTCGACACCCAATTAATTTCTCATACAATGGCCACCGATCCCATCTCCTATGGAGATCTCTCATCGGCTATTCATTTTAAAGGAAAAGCGGAAGGGGCCGTCATCATTCACTGGTCATTAAAAGCCGCCCTTTTAGTTACAAATGAATGGCTCGGTCTGGAATGCACCTCAATTACAGAAGATGTAAATGATTGCATTGCTGAATATACAAATGGAATGGTGGGGGGGGCAAAAAAGGCCTTTATGGAATCAGATTTTGCCTTTGAAAATAATCTTCCCGAAGTAAGTAATGAACCCTTTGTATACAATGATTTCTTAAAAGGGATTGGCCGCCATTCTGCCAACTTTGAAGTGGGTGGCGAAAAAATCATACTAGAGGTAAGAATTAAATCTCATTAATTGCAAAAAATGGATTTTTTATGAGCATCAGTCAATTAGAGCAATGTGTTCAAAAAAAGGAATATGATATTGCCATTCCGCTCCTCCTTTATTCAATTAACAAGGATATCAATTACCAAACCTTATCTCAGCTAGAGGATTTAGCCAGTCAAATTCCACTTCAAGCATATATGGCTGAAGGTTTCGAACTAAAAAAAATGGTATTCTTAGGAGAGTATCATTCCACCCAACTGCAAAAAGCCCTCCATTTTCACTGTCTCTCCTCTAAGATTTATTTACAGTTTTTTGATGGTTTTATTGACCAATATGAGCATGAGATCCTTAACCCTCGTCCCTCTTTATTAAAATTTGCCCCTGATTTTGTTCATTTTAGTTTTAGCCTGGGAACCATTAATAGTTGGCCTCATGGGCAGAATATCCAAGAAACCATTACTACTGAAACCACCCGTATCCATAGATTGCTCACCGCTGCCCACAACATTAATAAAGCAGTGGTCACATTCGATAACTTCACTCTTCCTAAAGAACGTGTTTTTGGACACGCGGAAGGTAAATTCTCATTTTCCAACTCTGGTTTTATTAAGCGATTGAATGAGCATATTTTAACCAAACTACCCAGCCATACCTATCTCAACGATGTGGCATACTTAAGTGAAAATCTAGGAAAAGCCAACTGGAATCCATGCTTTTATTGGGATAATCGCAAGGGAAGTTTTCCCTCTGAAGCTGTGGTGGCTTATAGTTACAATCTTGCGAACCTCTTAAGAGATATCTCTGATAAGGCTAAAAAATGTTTGGTATTGGACACCGATCAAATCCTTTGGCAAGGCGCTTTGGCTGATAAGGCAACCACTCCTCTTCAGATAGGCCCAGTCTCCACCAAACATTCTTCTCACCAAGGATTTCAAAGTTACCTTTCTCAACTCAAAGCCAGAGGAACAAAGCTGGTCATTTGCACTCAAAATGATGAACAAAAAGTCAAAGATATATTTTTGAACAATAAAGAGATGGTGTTAAAGCTGGATCAACTGGATTGTCTAATGGCCAATTGGGAGCCGTTTGATATTAACCTCCAGCAAATTTCTGACGACACCGGCATCAAATTAGATGAGATGGTTCTCTTTTCAAAAAATGAGGCAGAAATTGAAAATGTAAAAATGCATCTCCCCCAAGTATCCGTTTTTCAAGTTCCTGCTCATATCGACCATTACATTCCAGAGTTGGACAGTTCAGCTTTGTTTAGCTCCTTGGAATTGGACCCCGATTATACCACCCATATGAAAAAGTACCCAGGTCGGATCTCTCCCCCGCCTCCTCCCTCTTCCTTTTTTAAATACGGTGATTATCTAAATGATTTAGCTATGAAAGCATTGGTATCCAGTTTTTTTGATAGTATTGTCCCCGCCATTGTTTCCATGGTGAATTTAAGAAATGGCTACCCCAAAAAACAAAGGTTTTCTAAAGTTGAAATTGAAAACATCATGGGCAATCAAGATATTTTTACCAATGCTATCCAACTGGCAGATCGCCATGAGAACCATGGATTATCCAGCGTAATAATTGGCTCCATTACAGAAAAAATTATGAAAATTGAATCCTGGATAGTGGCTCCTCATCTCCAAAGAAGAGGCATAGAAATTTTACAGATGAATCAGTTGTTTGAATTTTGCAAAACAAAAAATAGAGATGTAGTGCTCTGCCCCTACGATGAAAGTCATAAACAGCCGGCCATTCACTATTTCTTTCACGACTTAGGATTTAGTTTGCAAAAAAATAAGAAAGGACAGCCGGAAAACTGGCAGATTCAGATAGACGATGCTTATCCTAAACAGCATTTTATCCAAATGGTTAAGTACAGCTAAAACTCATTTTTCTTTTAAATTATCAAATATGTTTTCGCTGAACTTTTGGTTCTCCAAAGGTTTAAAATCAAGAATATTGGCCATGTTTTTAATACAAATATTGATATTGGTGAGCTGCTGAAAAATTCGATCAAAGTTTTGAGCTTCAAGCATTATACTATTTTCTATAAAGTGTTTAACCTGATCCAGCTTTTCCTCATCCTTTTTTCCCTTCCCTTTGACTCCATCAAGTTGAGTTAGAATTTTATCCATTTGCACGGTGAGATTCACCCCGGTATCTTCTACAAAGGTCGAGACTGACATCATCTTTTTAATCACTTGAATGCTCTTCATTAAATTCTTAACTAAGCGATTGCTACGATGGATTTTTGTCAGGTAGATAGATTGTTGCTCGGCTAGAACTTCCTGATGTTCCATCATTTTAAATTTTTGTAAACAGGCAAATATTTTAACCATTAAGATGGTCTTATCGATATTTTTAGGGAGCTGCTCTTCTGCTCCATTTTTGATGCATTCGATCACCATCTTGGTATCATCTAGAAAGGCGGAAACCATAAAGACCGGCAGGTCTGAATGATGCTCATCGGATTTAATCTGCTTGAGGGTCTCAAGTCCATCCATCACAGGCATTTTATAGTCAAGCAAAACCAGATCTATAACCGATGTATTGATAATCTCCAGAGCTTTACGCCCGGTTTCGGCGGTTTCTACAATAAATTCTTTTCCCCTTAAAATTTTAGCAAAATACCTTCTCACATCAGGTTCATCATCCACCACTAAAATTGTGTAGTCTTTTGGCGAAATGTTGGGCCCTTTGTCTTCTATCATGACTTGCTCCTATCAAATTTTACCTGCACTATTAACGACTTATTTTACCATTTCCTTTAATAAATTTAAAAAAAAATTTCCCTATCATTAACTCTTTCATGTAGGATACTTCTTATGAAATGGTTTTTGCTAATAGTCACATTACTTTGTATTGTTCTGCTCCTGCGAACGTTTTTATTACCCGCCACCGCTCATAAGCAAATTCCAACTTCGAATATTCAGATTGATTTATCCACCGCCTCCACTCACCTCGCTCAAGCTATTTCCATCCCCACCATTTCCTTTGATGAACAAGTAAAAATAAACCTCCCTGCTATTTTAACATTCCATAGCTTTTTACAAGAGACCTATCCCTTGGTTCATAATCACCTCACCCGAAAAGTGATTAACACACATAGCCTGCTCTATCATTGGGAGGGTCTAGACAAGAGTAAAAAAGCCATTTTGCTCGTCGCCCATTTTGATGTAGTACCAGTGAATGCTAAAAAATGGCAGAGCCCTCCTTTTAAAGGATATCAAACAGAGTCCCATACCTGGGGACGTGGAAGTTTGGACAATAAATCCTCCCTCATTTCAATTTTTGAGGCCATCCAGTTTCTCCTTGAAAAGAATTTTAAGCCTCAGAGATCCATCTACCTCGCCTTAGGTCACGATGAAGAAATCGGAGGAAAGCAGGGAGCTCTAAAAATTGCTCAATACTTAGAGAAACAAAAAATCCCCTTTCAATTCGTTCTGGATGAAGGGTCCATCGTGACAGAAGGGACAGTTCCAGGAATCAAAGCTCCGGTGGCTTTGATTGGTTTGGGAGAAAAAGGCTTTGCCAATTTTGAACTCAAAATTGAGAGCCAGGGAGGACACTCATCCATGCCTCCTTCTAGGTCCATCATTGGTCTTTTGGGAGAACAAATTCACCTGCTAGAGCAAAATCCCATGCCGGCCTATTTAGATGGGATCCCACTCCAAATGTTTCAGCACTTGGCCCCCCATATGAGCTTTTTTAATCAGGTGGTGTTTGCCAATTCCTGGCTCTTTAAGCCACTTATCCTAAATAGTTTGGAGAAAAATCCAGCCACCAATGCCCTTATAAGAACCACTCTCGCTGCAACTCTAATTAAAAGTGGAGTTAAAGCTAATATTATTCCCAAAAATGGCTCCGTGATTATCAATGCCCGCATTCATCCCCATAATCGGATTGAAGATGTCAAAAAGTTCCTTAATGAAAGCCTGAACCTTGCAAAAAGTGGGATCCATTTGTCTATCAAAGCAGATAGAAGCGAACCCTCTACTCTTTCTCCTAGCAAAGGCCCAGAGTATAAATTCATAGAAAGAGCGATTTCCCATACCTTTCCTAAAGCCATAATTGCCCCAAGTTTAGTCTTAGGAGCTACGGACAGTCGCCATTTCCAGAAACTAACGCCTCATATATTCCGGTTTTTACCGATACTCATCCCACAACGAGAACTCTCCTTATTCCATGGGGTGAATGAACGCATTTCCAAGAGAAATTTACAGCGTATGATCAGGTTCTATGTTTATCTTCTCGAAAATTCCCGCTAGACCAAAATCCCACTTCGTGTTATAGATGCTTAACCGACATTTTTTAGACTTTTACATGTCTATTTTTATTTGCTTAATTGAGGTATTTTTATGAATTATTTATTTTTAATTACTTTCTTTATAACAATCTCTATCTCAACCAGCACTCAGGCCGCTCAAACCATCAATGAAATTCGCATCGAAATTGCACCCGAAGATGCGCAGCTTCTTAAAAAAGGAAGGTACACAGCAGCCCATAATCCTAAAATTACAGTAAATGGAGTTACTCAAGAGGCAGATCAGTTGAAAACTCGGGGTCAGAACTGTTTAAAAGCGAAAAGACGATGCCTTGGCATCAGGCTACCAGAGAATGTTCAGATCCATCGCTCCGGCCAGGAGGATTTCAGCACCAGACGATTTAATCTCGCTAGCATGTTCCAAGACGAAAGCTACACCACCACCAATATCGGATACCGATTTTATAACCAGATGGGGCTTTTCCCCCCAAAATTTGCCTACACCACTCTCTACATAAATAACCAGCCTTATGGTCTCTATATGTTAGTCGAAAAGCCAGGGGCCCTTTTAAGACGTCAGTTGGATTCACCTTTTATTGTGAGAAGAGCCTATTTCTCATCCTTTTATGTCAAACGTTACAGTGGGAGAAGAGCAACATACACTAACGAAAATGGGGAGGACACAACCATCCCTGAGGAAAGTTTTAAAAAGGTTTATCGCCAAATTGCCACTGTTGCTAGCAACCAAAGGGGAGAAGCACTCTATAACTATTTGAATCAAAAAATAGATATGGAACAATATCTTCAGTATTTAGCCATTAACACCCTCTTAAGAAATGGAGATTACTTAGATGAGGTCTATTTTTATGCCACTCCTCTCAATGATCAGGGAAGTTATCGGTTTAAAATTATGGGATGGGATCCTGATGGTCTTTTTAGCCCTCCTCATATTGGATTTCGCAATACTCTCTTAGCCAGATGGGAAAGAAACAAAACCCTCCTCTACAGCTTAGAAGCCAAATTAGATCGTAAAATAGCCAGAGATCGCTATCTCTACAGCCAGTTTAAAAAAGTATTAAATGAGCTCTTAATCCAGACTTTCACCGAGAAAGGGATAAAAGAGTTATTTGATAAGGTTCATACCGATATCACACCCTACCTAGGGGAAGAAGGTGTCCTGGCTGGAGGAAAAAGAGACCAAAGAAAAGCCGCCTATACCAAAGAAGGAATTGAAAATCGTTTGAATAGCCGGTTTGACCGTTTACTCAAAAGAAGAGTCCGTTTACTAGAAAGACTATCCTACTAATAATTTTAGACTATTAGATCCCCCTTTAAAAGAAATTAAGCTTTTTTCTGAGCTTGCCGATAGGATTAAGTAACCAAATACAATTTTTGTGATGAAGACAGGGGGATATTCTTATGTTCACACCTCAACTTAAAAGAGTTTGGAAGCCCGCACTCATATTACTTGCTATTTTTTCAATCTCACTCAGCTCTTGCGATAAGAGTGAAAGTGAAGATGATAGTCAAGCCAAAGGTTTTGTTCAAGACTCCCAGGGTGATTTAAAAAGAGAGTGTGACTTTAAACAGGGAAGCCTGGAAAATATTGCCCGCTACTTTAAAGAGCTCGCCTATAAAGTGGAGCATCTGCCAGCAGATAGGGCTTCAGAAACGTATCGAAATATGTCCATTGCCGGGTGGGAATACCTTTACTGCTTAGTCAAAGGAGACCTTCAGCCAGGTAGTGATCTCATTGCTCTTCCTGCGGATCTCCTCCTCGACCATCTAAAGCGAGAGAAAGTGATACCCGAGGATGTTCCAGGCATTGTCAAGCAGCTCATCGATCTCGAACAGGGGATTTACCTTGAGAGACTGGGCAGTTCAGGTACAGAGCATAAAGCACGCTTGGTCCTCAATTTAAATACCGGTTCCATGAAAGATCAGTCTATCTTAGCTAAAATTGAGTCCATGATTAGCCCTCACTTGGGCAGTGAAATGATGGAACGAAAGTTTATTAAAGCAGATAAAGACCCTCAAAATATCGCTTTTGGCAAAATTCCTCGAGATTTTGTAGAAGACAAGGACATCGATATTAGCGGCAATGATATTAACCCTAATAAAGAAATCGACAGTATATTCATCATCTATGAAGCCTCCTTTATGTGGGTGCAAAAGACCATTATTTCTGCCGTCAACAAACAAATCACCATCGATATCTCCATTGATGAAGAGACCTTTTTAACTCCAGAAAAACAGAGTTTTAAAGGTGTATCCACCGTAAATATTGGCAATATCAATGGTCTGGGCCTCTATGGGGGTGATGAAAGCAGTGGGTACTTTGAAATGGGTGGTAACTTAGCCAAAGTATTTAAAAATTTCCGTATCACCCGTGCGGATCTGGATTTTAATGACAGCACCGGCAAAGCCTCCATTTTTGGCGGCACTATGAAGAGCACCCTAGATTTTTCAGCTCTATTCAACGGAAAAGAAATTAAAAGTGAATTTGATAAGGATCTGGTGGTCCCCACCTTAGGAGCCCTTTCTCAAGGCTATATTGAAGCCGCAGGAGCAGAATTTAAACTGATCTACTTTGATCCCGGTTCCAGTGTTTTTTCCAATCGAGACTATTTACTAGCTGAATATTACTATAAAGATGTAGGTACCGTAGAGCAGGGGGTGGCCGTCACCAATCCTGAGGTGGCCAGTGAAGAGGATAAGAGGAAAAAGGTGAAAATCTGGATCAATGGCTACTTAGGTTCTGATAATCCCCCTGAAAAGATGGTCAAAGAGTTAGTAAAAGGGATCTATGAATATTTACTCAATTCCAAAACCGTTTATGAAAGAGCTAAAAGTGGGGAAGTTGAACATGCTCCTCCAGCCGCTTCTGAGACTCTCAGTGAGTATCTCTATGAAACCTTTGTAGAAAACCCACCCCATATTAGAGAAGTGGAAGTCAATCTTCCTTTTGTGGATGCTCAAAGCTATTATGAATTCGCCTCTGGCATTGATTCTTTTGATTAATCCATCTTAATTTTCTATTGTCTCAATTTAAATTTTATGTTATACCAATTTTCAAGCAAAGGAGGATTCCTCTCTTTTGCATGAATCAATTGGAGTGCGCTTTATGCAAAGCTTTCTAATATTAGTAATTTTGGTTATTTCTTTCCCGACCCTATCTGCCCATGATTTTAGCCACCGAATCCCCACTAACAATACCTTTAGCATCAACCTACATGAAGAAATCGACTTAAAAGAACACTGGTCTGAAATCAAAGAAGCCATCAAAGAAAATAGAAAAAAGATTTTTTTCCCTACCCCTTATGATGCCCACGCTGAATGTGGAAGACTCAAAGGCTATCAAACTACCTATCTCTGTATTTTCAACTTCCGTATTTTTATGAACTTAGCTCTCAATCGAATAGGACACTTTATCGATAATGGAAATGAACTCTTAGATCATGAACAGCACCTTTTCAATCCCTCCAATTTAAGTTCCGGAGGACATAACCTGAATGCTACTAAGCTCCGTCGCTTTTATAAAGAGTATGATCCACACCTCAACATTTTCCCTTATCCTTATAATTCACATAGCTTTCGAATTTCGAAGCGATATCATGAGAAATTGCAATTAGAGGAACAATTTAGAGAGATGTTCATAGATCCACTTTTAGAAAAGCATGATGATTTTCAGCTTATTGCAGTCTATGCGGGGAAAGATACCTATTCTATTATGCATCATGAGCTCCTCCATGTTAGGTTTGCAACAGATATTCTCTATCGAACATCTGTTCTTCAATTCTGGGAATCACTGACCTTCGATGAGCAGCAAACCCTTAAAAGTGTTATCACCACCCGCTACAACACGGAAGATATGAACATAATTATTGATGAATTGCATGCCTACTTGCTGATGAATGATGCCGAGTTACACCTCCTAGGGGACTATTTAATCCCCTTCAAAGAGCGTTTATTGGACTTCTTAGAGTTAAAAAGCTGTCATGTCCCACCCTTTTCGATTTAACCATTGACTTTAGACCCTTATCCTCATACACCTTTTAGAGATAAAAATTTCATAAAAGGGGAGGGTCCATGTTTAGAGTGCTGTTGATTGGGTTACTACTTGCAAGTATAAATGGAACACTGCTGGCCACCATGGCCATAGAAAAGATGTTTACAGAGACTTATCCCCATGTGGAAGGCACTCCACTACAAAACTGTCGAACCTGCCACTCACCCGTGGTGGAAGACTTTCTGAATACTTATGGTCTTGAATTAAAGGAGTCCGGTCTGGATTTTGGGGTTGTAGAAGAGAATGACGCGGATAACGATGACACGAGCAACAAACAAGAGATCCTAAACCTCACCCTTCCAGGTAGTCAAGCCGCAGCTCCCGGCTTTTTTATTTTTAACAATCGTAGAGGAGAAGTGCATTTCAATCATGTGGCTCATACGGCAGATCCTGCTTATCTATCAAAGGGTAACTGCAGCAATTGTCATTTAAGCAACACATTTGATAAAGAGTTTGATGACCATAAAAAGGTCAAAAGAGTGGCTCACAAAGTGTGTAGACAGTGTCACACTAACTCAGAAAGTGAAAAAGCCCCCACCACCTGCGCCGGTTGTCACCAATAAAAAGCACCATTTTTCCGCGCACAATGAATCAAGGAGGATTCTAATGAAAAAATTCAGTATTATCAGCTCTTTACTACTTTTATTAAATTCATCAATTTTATCGGCAGATCTCCCTCA
>CAYFLR010000008.1:155860-166644 GCA_964343805.1 uncultured bacterium
TTTTTAATGCAAGAGGGTGTCGTTTATCACTACAAAGTGGGAGCCTCCCCTGCCGATGATCTTTATACAACTTTTCCTGGTGATTATTTCTTAGAAATTAAAAAGGTCACCCAAAAAGATGGGGAAACCAGTTGGTTCATGCAGAGTCACGATAGTTATTTTTCTAAAACCAGAACCCCTCTTGTGACCCTCAAAGAAGGAGGGCTCTCTTTTAAGCATGTTCCCTACATTGCTCCTCTTTCCTACCCTGCTCCTTTTGAATCTTTTTACCTTGCCAACTGGCCGCTCAAGGTGGGAGATAAATCTGACGATGGCAGATGGATCAGTGAGGTCAAATCCATTGAAGAAGTCATCATCAATGAAAGAACTTACTATGCCTACAAGATTTATGTGATAGGTATCTATCAGCAAACTTGGAATGCAGTGGGTAACTATTGGTTAGAACCTGACTTAGGTATTATTAAAGGGGAACTTTCGGTGCCAGGTAACTGGGTTCTTTTTGAACTCATTGATGTGCTAGAGAAAGAATCTCCTTAAACCCAAGAAAAGCTATTGATTGCCATAGCCAACCTTATTTCCACAATCAGGACAAGTCCAATGAATGTTATTGCAGGTGAGCCCCCACTGATTCTCATCCATACAGGGCTGGCATAGCATAAAATCACACTTACGACACCACCACACAAAAGGGAAGATTTTCCTACAGGCGTGACATTCTCTTTCTGACTTTGGAATTCTTCTTCTCTTTCCCATTTTCTCCATTCCTATTTTTCCCAGTATTTCAACAAGTTGGTGACAGCAATCATAAACTATTAAATATATAAGGGGTAAAATCCGATAACATAATTAGTTTAAAGCATTAATAGCTAAGGAGTTCAACTTGAAATATATAATTCTCATTTTCCTTATTATAACCAGCCTCAGCTGCAGTAAAAGTAAAGATGAAGATAGCTCAAAAAGTAAATCCTTTTATAGTATGAGCAGGGCAGGTCAACTAGGGGGTGAATTCCCCAATTTACGTAAGCTAGCTGACTGGTTCACCAACCCTAAAAACAATGAAGAGGCAGCTATCTCTGATTTTACTTATGACCCTCTGCTTATAGATCAGCTGGTGCGTTATATTGACAATCAAATCATTCGGTTGGATAAAATGCAAGCCGCCTTCAGTGAAGCAGAAAACGGAAATCCGGTGGCTTTTAGATCCTTAATAGAGCTTGAAAGTAGGGAATTTAAAGATATTTATCAAGCTATAACCCTATCAGATGAAGAGATTGCCACATTTTCTCCCCCCACTGGTGATATGTTGGCCGTCTTCTTTGTAAAACTCAGACAAACGGGTCAAAATCAGAATCTCCTTGATAATTTTGCCGATTTCCAAAAAGTGGAGTCAGAGATGTTGGAGATGGAAAGGGTCAATCTCTATAATGCCTTAGCCAAAGAACATTTTAGCGATGAGTACTATACAGTGATAAAAGACTCTGAACTCTTCTATAAGAATACCGATCAAATGAAAGAGACTCTTAACAGCTTAAAAACTTACTTTGAGGGGCAGGTTAAGGGTGAAAGTTCATTGTTTCCCACTATGGAAAGCCCTATGTCCATGGGAGGAAAGACCGATACCTTCTTGAGATGGATCTATCTCTACTCTAATGAAAACGTAATGGGAGTCTTTGATCAAGTGGACTCTCCAGGTGATATTCCTTCTGTAGAAGAAGAAGAATGGCTACATGAAGGAAATGAGCTGACAACAGTGGAGGATGCCTTAGATGTATCAGTGGCTTTATTAGTTGCCACAGGAGAAGTGGTTCTTAAATACAAAGATGGTTATCTCTCAGGTAGACCGGAGAAAAAACAAGAAGTGCGAGAACTTCAAACTCTAATCAACTCTCTTGGGTATGCGGTGGATGTGGATGGATACTATGGCCCAGATACCAAAAAACATATTGCCATAATTCAAAGTCTGCTGAATATGACGGTCAATGGGAGCGAAGTGAGCTCTGCACTGTTAGAAGCCATGAAAAAACGTGCAACGAGAGAGAGTGTTCCTCAAGTAGTTACTACAGTAGAAACACCTGCTGTAACACCAGAAGTTGAGCAAGAAGGAAACGACAGTGTACTTGACTCTGTTACCGAACTCAATGCCACCAGTACTGATACTACCACTTATCCCATCACGGATGTGGAATATATACCACCTACTGCTAGGCCTAAACCAGTGCCACGCACTTCCAGCACCGACCCAGGAGCGGAAGTTTTTCCCTTAAAAACCAGCGATATTCAATCCTACAAACATCCACCACGCAGTTATGGAGCCCGCCGTGGAAGCCGAAGGCATGCGGGAGTGGATTTGGAACCGAAAGTCGGAGCTTGTGGAACTAAAATCTATGCTATGGCCAAAGGGGTCATCACCGGTTATAGAAGTTTTTACCGTGGTTCCTATCAATTAATTATCAAACATGAGAATTACATTGCTCGCTATGGAGAGATTAAAAGAGGACTCCCTAATGGTCTTGGAATTGGCTCAGAAGTTGAAGCTGGACAGCATATCGGGGAAATGGGTAAGATGAGAGGTATTAGTCGCTGTATGCTTCATTTGGAACTCTTTCGAGGGACTCATACAGGAGCATTGTCTAACAGCAGTATCAGACCCTATGAACGCCGGGTAGACAATTTTAATCCCACAGACAAAATAGATGAACTTTATCAAGAGTATTTAAGAACGGGTAACTAATGTCCCAACGACCCTCTTCAACCAGGTGGCTCATTGCTGTTATTCTCTGTTTCTTTGTTGCAGGATTGCTCTATTTGCTTTTCAGTTCACCCCAAACTCAGCCCCCGAAAAAACCTGCTGACACGGTCAAACCAATTACTATAGACATCCAAAAAGAAATTAAAGAAAATTCGGAGCGCAAGAGAGTGTCTAAGCCCCCCTCTGCTAATACAAAATCTCCTGTCCGTAACAAGCCTACCCCTATGAAAGTGTCCATGATTAAAAAGACCTTAGAGGATATTTTCGCGATCCCCTTAGACAAATTCACCCTGAATGACTTTAAAGATCTGGTAGAAGATCAACAACACCCCTTCAAGTATGAAAAAAAGGGAAGCCCGGAGATTGGGGAATATTATGAAATAAGCACAGGATCTAAGCAGCGAAAGCCTCCCTTCTTTGAAGGAGAGATCAATATCCATGCGGACAATCGAGAGGAGTTGGCCCGTTTTTCCATGGTATATTCTTATACTAAAGATAATTTCAGTTCTCTACGCAAGGAACTCTCTGACCATATGAAAAAGAAAAAAATAAAAATAAGAGAGCAAAATCTTACATTTATTATGTGGCAGATAGGATCCTATGTGCTTTGGATATCACCGGAAGGTGATTCTACTTCCAATGGAGCCATAAAAAATATCAGGATCACCTTAGAAATTGATCAAGGCTAAAACTCTACCAGGTGTTTCAAATAGAAACAAATCGTTTCACCTTTCGTTTCAAACTTGAACATACTTTTCTATCTATTTTATCAGGACCTTAGACAAAATTCCTTACCCCCCTTCTCTAACAACAACCTCATAAGAAATTGCAAAACTTGGCATACTCCTTGCTATTAATAAAAGTCAAGTGAATTAAAAACGATTAAATAGAAAATTTTAATACGGAGATTAAAAATGAAAGATAATATTGAAATTTTAGAACTACCAGAAGTACCTAACGTAAAATACGTTCAAGACAAAAATGGCCAAGGCTGGTATTGCCATGGGTCTTTTAACAATTCCAAAGATAAAGTTAAAGATACTTGCTATTCAAGTGATAGCTTAGTTTATGATCGTAGCTTCTAAGGGGGGTTATAAAGATTAAATAGTAAAGCAGCTGGATGGAAGCAAGAGTGAGCAAATGACAAACCTTTTTCTTTTGGCAACTTCAAACTAACCAAACGCAAACTCTTGCTCTTCCAGCTCTTTATAAAAACTATCGACACTCTCCACGATAAGTCACAATCTTATCTTCAGCATTTCTGGTGCCATCATAATCAGCCAACACATAATTTGAACCGGGAGCCTGTACTGTAAGCTCTAAATGAGTATTGGTATATTGATAATAGTATTCCACATACTGACGTCCGTATTTGGTTACACTTTGGTGACTGCAAACAGGTGTAGGAGGATTTCCAACTGTATGGCAAACCATTTCCCAGTCTTGATAGGTACAGCTGTCAGTGCCGGTAAATGAACCTGAGGTAGATTCAGTGGTTACAATGTCACCGTGTATATCAATAGGTTGACCACTTTGCTCACTCAGCAAAGAGAAAGAGCCATTATAGTTAGGCAACTCGGCTCCGGCAGGAATTTTTAATGGAATTTCAATTTTGGTATTCTTCTTAATTTTAACCGTAAGCTTGGCTCGTTTTTTAGATTTAAAACTGAAATATGCTTTAAATTCTCCAGGGTTAATGGTTTTTTCTCGAATTACCGTTACAGGTTCTTCATCTTCATCACAAAGATCTGTTCCTGCACCACCTAAAGGATTATCACATCCTTCTGTCTCTTCTACTAAAACTTTAAAAGAATCTAACACTTTCAAATATCCACTGATAGGTTTACAGCTAAAAGTTAAAAGCATCAGCGCAATTAAAATTCCAAGTACACTCTTCATCATCCAACATCTCCTCAGTTAAAAAATTAAAATTGGGCCTTTCTCGGGCGCTAACCTACTTTAGTTTATCCCCGTTCGTCAAGGGGTTTAATTATTGATGATAAGTTAAAACAATGGTTATGGTAAGTCTTTAGGCTTTAAATAGTACTCATATAATCAATATTTTCAAAGAGAATCCGGAATTTTTTTCGTAGGATTTTATAAGAGTAATGCTCGAGTGCCAGTTGATAGTTTTTCTCGCACATTTTCTTACCCAGTTTAGGATTAGAGAGAACCTCTTGCACCTGCCTTATGGTTTTACTGGTTATAAAGTCATTGAATTCTATAACATCAAATCCTTTAGGACTGATATCCAAAGCGTAAATTGTATAATTGTTCACCATGATGGGTCGTTTAAAATAAATAGCTTCTAAGAAAGCATTGCCAAATCCCTCTACAATAGATGGATAGGTCACTAAATCAGCATGGGGATAAATATCCCATAGACTATATATTTTACGACCATCTTCAGTGGTGCCTCGCTCTTCTTGAAAAATTTCTGAGGCAAAGATGGTTCGAACTCCTAAATGCTTAGCATAGGATCTTAATCGACTTTCATATTCATAACCCGCATCTCCCGATGCATGAGAAATCACCAGGGTACTCTTCATGTTAAGGCGACTCACCATCTCGATTGAATGCTCAATCCCTTTCCTCTTCACCACCCGAGTGGGCTGTAAAATAAGAAATTCATCCTCATCAATACCCAAGGATTCTCTGACATCACTGGCATAGCTATCTGGCTTAGGGTGCGGTTTTTCGAAGTTCATCACATTGGGAATAATTTCCGATACCACTCCTTTACGCCTAGCTAACTGATGCCGCCCCGAAGAATTAATCACCACATGCTGAATGGAAGGCAAGGTGGAAGGAAAGGCCATGGTGATATAATCCCATACCGAATTCACCATCAAATTCTTGCGCTCCCAGGTAAAATCATGATTGTGGGCGATAGTTGGGATATTAGTTTCTGCAATCACCTCAGTCAAAGCCAAAGTGAGGGGGATATTTAAGGGGAAAGAAAAGATGTTCTGGGATATCAATACATCGAGGTCATACTCTTTAATAAAAGCCTTCAGCTTCTTACGAAAAAACTCTCTTTTCTTATGAATCCAATTGGTGTCTGCCGCAGTTCTCACTCTTCTACTGAAAAAGAGATCATGCTTTCGTTTGATTTCAGGATGACGAAAATAAGCCTCTGGTACCACCATTGAACATTTCTCGGGCCGATCAGAGAGTCCTGAAAAATAGAAACTTTTATGCCCCATCTCCTTCAGTACCTCAGCCCATTTAGCGGTCTCTAATGTGACTCCATCGGTGGATTGAAAACGAAAGGAGATAAATCCCACATTGTACTTTTTTTTCTTTACCATTTTGTAAACCTATCCCTAGTTAGCAAGAGGTCAATTCAATAACTTATTTATTATTTTAGCAAATGGGTTTAAAAAGACACGCCTAATCTGGTACCGATATCTGTTTTCTCGGCTTTCCCTTCATAGGTTTCATTATTGAAAGGATTCTCTTCAGTATATGATCGGTAGGTATGACCATAGTAAAATTCTATCTGAACAACCTTCCATAAGAAAGCTAAATAGACTTGCCAGGCACTTCCTTTCACCACCGGTTCTGCCATTTTGGCAGCTTCTAAATTGGAGGTGGTTTCTTCAGCCATCCCAGTGAGGCTACTCACTTTAATCTGCTTGTTATTCAGCTCTGGTGGTTTTACAGTTTTTAAAATAGGATAGCAAAAATTAGCTCCTAGCTGCAATAGCTGGTAGATCCAAAATGATTGATCGAAAGTTAAATTTACAAATTGATAGTCAAACTCCAAGGGAGTTTTAATAGTGAGCTGATCCCGAAGAGAAACGGCTAACAAAGTGCTCGATTGAAAATTAAAAGAAAGTCCCAGGTTATATCGAACAAGAACCTCATAGTGCTGATGAGTGATTTCAATTTCTGCTTCTTTGCCAGTGGAAAATAACGCCCTGATTCCAAACATGGGATAAAGCGAATTCTCCCCCAAAAACATCAAAGGATAAACAGTGAGCCTGGCTCCCATCATCAGAGGATTCACCAAAGATCCCAATAGTTCACCTTCTGCCGTTTCTCCTCCTTCATAATCAAAATGTGCCACTTCTAAAGAGGAAGTACTGAAGTCTCCTAACAATTGAAGTTTTGGAGCCACCAAGTCAGATTCCATAGCGGAAAAATGGAGCTTCACCTTTTTACCCACACGTAAAAAGGTTCGATACTTTGGGTTCATAGCATAGTAAAGTCTTAAACTGACCAAATGCTCTTTAATAGCTGAGACCTTGAAAATACCTAATAAAGCTGAGGAAACCTGTTTGCCATCCCCCTTTAAAATGGCCACCAACTGAGAGGAATTTACCTTACTGTTTTTTTCCAAGGTCAAAAGTAACATACTTTTCTTGTTACCCGCCACCATAGCAGTGGCTTTGAAAGTTTCCTGGGAAGCAGGGATTCCCACTAAAACAAATGACCTTCTCACTTTACTTGTTAAAATGGGATCCGTTCCTCTAATGCTCCCAAAGACATAATGTCCTTTTACTTTAAGAACTTTGACCGTGCCTTTCACCAAAATATAAAAGCCCTTTGCATTGCGATAATAGAGCTTTAAATCAGTATTTAACTTGGCAGGGGAAAGGCTCCCCTTAATCAGTTTGGATTTAAATCTATAGGGAGAAGTGAATTTGGTTTCACCTACCACCACAGCCCAAACATTAGTTGAGTAAATAAATAGGACTAAAAAACAGTTTAGAGAGAACAATTTGAAATACATAGCAAAATCAAAATAAGAGATGAGGCCTCATAAAAGACCCCATCTCTTAAGAAAGTAACTAGTACATCTTACTGAAGAACGGGAACCATATTTTTCATCTCTTCTTCAGTTGGTGTTGGAGAGGCATTTCGTTCTTCGTTGGTAAGAAGTTCGAAAGTAAAGTAGACGTCATAGACTATTCCTTCTTTGGTTTCTCCATCTTCAGTGTATGAGTAGTTGGATCTATAAAGGGTTTCGTTTCCATGAACGTCACGCTGATTCATTTTGACAATTTTGCCAGTATGAAAATTGACGATTCCCGCATCTTCTACTGAGATGAGCTCACCCTCATCCACTTCACCATTTAAGGTGGGGCACCAGCTGGAATAATCTCCGCCTTCTTCAAAAGGCTCACAGTCTTTACCATCTTGCCAGAGCTTCAAGTTTTTCCACAATTCAGGTTCACCCGCTTTGTCTATTAGATGGTCATCATTTAAATCGTATTGGTCGAGAGCAATGAATCCGTTACCGGCAAATTCACCAAGCTTATAATTTCCAAAGGTGCCATATTGGACATCCTTTTCCATCACGGTTCCTTCACCAAAAAGCTCATAGCTACTGTCAACCTTACCATTTTGATTGAGGTCGAGAACTAACAGAGCATCCCCTTTGGAACCATCAATCCAGCCGGTTTTAACATAGGCATTGGTAACTACCGTTCTCAAAACGCCGAGACCGTCATTCTCTGGGTGAAGAATCCATTGAGAAACCATTTTGTCATAATCACCGTAGCGCACCTGTTTTCGCTCATAAAAACGCCGCCCGATGAAATTAATCTCCTTATCAAGTCCCACTAAAGACATTGAGTTATGATTTTTCAAATTGACCACCAATGGACTGTAGCTGAGATGAATTATATTACTTTTTAATTGATTTTCATTTTCAGGCTTTACATAGCATTGGTAGAGTGGATCAGAAATGGAAGTGGGTCTTAAATAGTCACTCGAATCATTGGCTCCTGGATCAGGAATAGCAGATCCATACTCTCCATCTTCATCTTTGTATTTCCAACCCGAATGCCACCAGTGTTGTTGATTGGGGTTGGTATCTACATAGAGAAATAAGTCGCCACTGGTATCCACCGCTTGAGATCCTCCAGATGGATAAGCATAGTAAGTGAAGGAGAGCGAGTTATGTTGAAGGTATCTCACTCCTTTCTTCTCATTGTCACAAATATTCTTTTTAAGTTGATTGTCGGCACAAACGGCAGGAGAACCAGAGGCAAGACTAGAAGATCCTGTAGAGGAAGGAATACAAGCTTCGGCAAATTCTGTATCCTTAACCAATTTACCATTATACTTCTTCACCTTGAAGGTGGTCTTTTTTAAGAGTTGGTAGGCCTCATTCCAACGGCCATTCCAACCACCTACTTTTTCATTTGCTACCCTTATATTACTCACGATCCAAGTTTCCGCCTGGGTATCAAAACAGTTGGGAATACTTCGGTCACTTCCATCTTTCGATTTACCAAAGTTGTCATGCTGTGCCTTAGGAACATTACACACTGCATACTCATACTCATGGTTAATTTTAGGACAGAAAGGAATATTAAAGGTGAAGGTGTTGGGATGTTGATCAACAGTGTCATCTGGGGATGAAGCACGGTTCTCACCTAACATAAAGTTTTGATGAAGGTTATGATGAACTCTCACATTAAAAATGCTGCTTCCAGGACCTTTTATGGACATATAGAGCAAGCCAGCATCACCTTCCTGATTATTTACGGTAGGATCATCTGACATGATAGCTCGCCTTCGATTGTTCATCTTCATGTCAGCTTCTCTAGTTTGATCTGAAGTTCCAGGAATTACATTACTATAGCAAGTAGGAACGGCAACAGGCTGAACTTCACAAAAGGTAAAACAGGGGTCTGTTTCATCAACAACGACCTGCTCAGTGGTTCCACAAGTTCTTGCTCCAACAAGGCAGGAGAAAGGAACTCTTTCAGTTCTGATTCCACCCACTACGTAATCACCAATAGTACATCTCATCTGAGAAATGTTGGAGGTAGAGGCTCGCTCTCCAATCTTTCTTCCATAGGAATCAAATACATAGTGATATACGGTGATAGGAATATCAATGACCGTATCTTCTCCCACCGTTTTGACTACGTTAGGTAAAGAACTGCCATTAGGTGTGGTGTAAATCTTTTTGTAACCATCGGGTCCTGGAGGAACGGGAATCCCCATTTGATCATAGCAAGCAACCATTTTGTCAAAGTTGGTTTCGGATTGCTCTCCTTTGATTAAAATTTCAGAAGCGAGATCAATATAACTTTCTCCGGTGGCTACCCAGTGACTGGAGTTAGTTTTGGTTAAGTGAGTTTCCGAAGAAGCAGAAGCCGCGCTATCACTTCCCCCACTGATAGTCACATAGGTCACATTCGCAGCTTGATAGCTCTCTATAGCTGCCTTTACTTCATTCCAAGTAGAGGTTACAGCTCCCCCTTTACAAACCACATCCCGTTTTCCTCTAGTACAATTACCTGTATCACCTGGGTCAGCACAAGCACCCGTGATCTTAACGTCTAAACAGGTGGAGTTTTCACCTTCTGCACAGGTAAATTCGGCATCTTTATTGGTGCCGGTACAGGTATCTTCAGCTGTATCTTCATTAGTAAAAGAACCATAGGTATCTTCGTCATCTCCTTCAGTTGCAAGAGTCACCCGAATGGTTTTCTTAACGGCCTCTTTTCTCACTGCAACACTGAGTGTTTGAGCAGTCGAGGTATCGGCAAGGTACTCAATGTAAACTTCTCTCAAGTTTGGGCTATTGGTTGCGGTAGTAAAAGTTAAACCACCAACCGTAGCTGTACCAGTACCATTTGAGTACTCATCAATAGATTCGTAATTGGCCTCATTGAGGTATTCCATTTCCACATGCTTAAAAAGTGGTTCTTGACAGGCAGCTACTTTCCCCCCCCCGGTGTTACCGAAGGCATTTCTGGAAAGGTCAGACTCTCCCTGATTCTTAGTTTTAGCTGCTCCAAAAATATAGGTATAATTGCTGGAAGAGCCTTCCGCTACATACATATCTTCTCTAATGTTCTTCCAATCCCCACAGGGATCAAATTCTCCATTATTGACGAATTCATCCGTATAGTTTGCAGAGGGATTGAAATAGGGTGTACTCACAAAGAGTAGGCCATCATCATCTCCTGATTCATACGCCTCTTGTAATATTGGATCGTATTTGTAAATATCCACCAAGGAATCTAATGAACCACTTTTTACCAAGTTAGCAGTTGGAGTGGGTTCA
>CAYFLR010000008.1:166701-174369 GCA_964343805.1 uncultured bacterium
TCCTTGAGGTTTTTTGGATTTGGGTGATGGTGTTGCAGCAGGGCTTTCATCCTTCTTATCCGAGCCTTCACTTTCACTCTTGGTACAAGAGAAGGTCAGGAAGAGAAGTAGGCAGAGAAATAGTTGAAACTTAAATTGGATCATAGTTGCCCTCCTAAATTGACAAAACCTCAAAAATAATAAAAAGCTATATTTATAATTCTACCTATTCTATTACACTATAATAGGTTACTTTGTAACTAATTAAGTTGAGTATTTTAATCTGAGCTTTCTATAGTCTTTATCGGTCTTTTTTTCTAAAAGGTTTGCTATATTTTGTTTACATCAATCAAAACTGATAGTTACCACCTATTTTTCAGCCTATTTTTATTATTTATTATTCTCCTCCTTTTTATGGATTTTAGTCAAAGTCCCGGTGGCATATTAAATGATAAAGCGAGAATCGCATTAGGAATCAAGCAGATGATGGATAAAGAGGAGTTTTATCCCTACTATAAAGAATTTCCTCATGCTGAAACAATGCAAGGATTTTTAGAAACACTGATTCCTCATTGGACCACCCCCAATATAAAAAACCACAAAATCATTGCCCTTCTAATGAGTTTTATCACCTTAGCTCTGTTTTTTCTCTTTCTTCATACCCTCTCGCCAGTAAAAAATTGGAAATCATTTGCCTTCCTCATGATGGGTTTTAACTATTGGTATATCTTTTACTTTCGTTTTCTAGCCACCAGCTCTCATGTTTTATTGCTTCAAATTGTTTCCCTTCTTTTTTTCCTCAAATATCTAAAAGAGCGGAACTTAAAATGGGTGACGGGGCTAGCTCTTATTAATACCATAGGTTTTTTTTACTATACCCCCATGAGAGTGGTTTTATTATTAGAGTTCACCTTTCTCCTCCTCTTTTTTAAAAAATTGCAATTAAATTTTAGACATTTGGCTTTAGGAGTAAGCCTCACATTAGGAGGGATATTTGGAGTTCTACTTTTAACTCAAATGCCCATGGAGATTTTTTGGAACCGCGGCCTTGGCAACGTGCAAATGGTGGAGCCTAACTACCTAACAAACATTTTTTACAGTTTTTTAATGAGCTTTATTGCACCTCCTATTCAATTTTCATACTACAGTAGTCAATTTATGGGAGACCCACTATCCGATGCCTTTTTTGCAAGCATTGATCTATTCCCGCTTGGCATATTGTATGTTGTATTAATGGGAACCGGTCTTTATTATCATGTTAAGTCCGTTAAAAAGAGGAATGAAAAAATTTTAGACCAAACATCCCAAGTATTTCTATTGTTCTATGCCATTGGTTTTACATTAATTATAGGAACAGCAGGACCAAGCTACAGCAGGATGTTTGGAATTAAGCTGAATTCCTTAAAGAAACCCCTTTGGCTGGTTCTTTTTGGTTTCCTGCTACTCACTATCCCTATAGGACATCTTTATCAAATTAAAAAGTGGCCTGAAAACCAACTCATGGGTTTTATTTTAAACCGAAATTTATTTAACACCTTAGAGCATTTGCATCAGTTTGAAAGAGACTCAAAAGTTAATAAATTTGTTATTTGCCCTCATGCCAAACTCCTTTGCGATTATTATGCAGAAAGCATACCTCGATTGACTTCGGTTGTTAGCATTCCCAATATAGAATCTTTAATAAGAGATAATCAAAAACAAAATGAAGAGAGCCTGGTTTATTGGCCTGTTTTTGAAAAGCACCCTACTTACTATTTAGAAAATCAACTCCCCTTCACGGTAAATATAAAGGATTATCAACTAGCAACCCTCTTTCCCCATTATCACTTCACCCGAATTCATAAATCTCAGGGGGGGCATTTTAATATAATAAAAGTATCACCTAAACTGTAAAGTGATTGAGGTTTAAAATGGAATTTATAAAAAAACAAGGGCTCATATTAATAACTTTAGTCCTTTATAGTTTCTATTTTTTTTCTATTTATCATCTCCCCTTAATCCACATAAAATTGGTTGCAGAAGACCATCTGGGAGATTACTTACAACTGTTTAGTTATCTTGCGAGTGGTCTCATTTTGTCATACTATCTATATAAAAAAAAGAGGTTCACTGTCCCCTATTTAATCCATTGGCTTTTGGCTCTATCATTTTTCTTAATTGCCAAAACAGATTCTTTCCTGCCTTCGAAAAGCTACTATTCCCTTGCTTTTGCCCTATTGGGAATTGGAATTCCAGGACTCGAATTTCTAATAAAAAGATTTGCCGACAAACATTTCGCAGCCTTTACATTAAATCATGGCTTTATCCTTTCCCTGATCTGCTCAGCCATTTTGATAGAGATTTTCTCTATCCCTCAGTATTTCATGCTATATAAATTTTCAGAACTTGTTTTGTCCCTATGCTTTTTATATCTTAGCCTTAGTTTATTAGAAAAGGACCTCCCTTACAAAATAGTATCTGCTGTGCTGATATTTGCCCTCGGATTCAGCTACTTTGATTCAAGCGAGAGTTCATCTCTAGGTGAAGTTCACCCCGACCTGCAGATCACTCGAAATTTACTGCCTCATAAAGAGTATGAAATGGGTATCTTGCTTTATCAAAAGTATATGCTAAAGCAAAAAGATTCTCCCTATTATTTTGGTTACCTTCCTCCAGATAATTCCACACGTTTTTTGTTATTAGCTTATATGTCCTTTCTTCAAGGAAAGACTGATGAAGCCTACAGCTTTTTAAAACAAGCCAACTACATCTCTGCTAAAAGGTTGGGACAGTATCGTTTTCTTCGCTATATAATTGATCGTCACACTCATAGAAGACAGAATTATTTTAGTTTGCAAACGCTGATGAAACCTTACCTTTCAAATATTGATATTGAGGTGGGACTTAATTATGATACGATCTTTAAACACCTATTTGATAATCAACCCTACACCAAGAAGGGCTTGCAAGCAGAGCTGATTAATCTTTATCGAGCACTCTATTATAAACAGCCACTCAACCTAAAAGAGATAAAAAGAGAGTCCTTGCAGGGAAAGCTTATACCTAGCAAACCCCAAAAGGACCCTAAATAAGATAACTCTATACTAGTTTTTATCACCTTCTTTGCATCTGCTGAGTTTCATCCAATTCCGCTGTGGGATCATCATAAAGAGCCTCTTCATCAAGAGAAACACTCACTGCATCATCCAAGACTTTTTGCACCGCATCAAAACTCAGACGGGTCACCCTAGTGGTGTCTGATATGTTGGATCCTTCCACCACGTTAGGAACTTCTTCTTCAAGTTGAACTGCAACATCTAAAAGGTGATCGTCAAAATACCTACGCAGTTTTTTGTAGCGTTGAAGTTTATTACATGTGCTACTCTCACTATTCATCTGATGATACATAATGCCAAACCAGGCTAGATTGGCGTAAACGCCTCCGATAACAATGGCACCACAAGCATGTTTATAATTATCTACGGTGGAAATGGGCGCTAGCTTTTCTCTCCACTCGGTCAGATAACTCGTCACTACAGCCATTTGATCCACCGTCAACTCTTGCTCTTTAAAAGAGCAGAGACCTTGGGAATTTTTTGCAATTTGGGGTAATGGGTAATCTTCCCCCTTGAACTCTTTATAATGATTTTCTGCAGCTGCTATCAGTTCTAAAGTCTCACTTCGCTCTTCATCCTTTTCCACAGCTAAATCTTCATGAAAATCTAAAGTCACTTCTTTGCACTTTACATAGATAAATTTATCCACCTCTTCCCCTCCCTCTAAAAGAGAGGTCCGTTTCCAAAAGCCTGTAATGTGATATTTGGTGAACTCATAGTCTTCATTGTACTCTTTATGATCCACGGTATTTAAAGAACTTTGTTCTCTAGGTAGACTGCTTTTACAACCTGTAAGTACTGTAACAAAACTCACTAATAGGATAAAAAGTTGATATTTCATAATGCCCTCCCCTTTATTTATCTTCATTATTTAAAACTTCTACTTTTAGTAACGATTTAAAAAATACTCTGGCCTTTCTCATCTGATCTAAAGATACGATCTGATCCTTCACTTCAGTGTTTCCACTGGCTACTAGATGATCTACTTCATCATGAGCTTTTTCTGCAGGTGCGACAATTTCAGCATAGCCAGGGGCCATAGGCTGAATAAAAACTAGACTGCCGATGGTCACAAGTGGGTTAAAAACAAAACTTATGGCGTACATCACTCCCATCGCTATACGGCCATCTTTGAGTCGTTCTTCCGCTTCCCTATGTTTTTCTTTTAGGATGGCAGCAATATTTTCCATATTGCTTTCCGTTAGCTCCTTTTTAACAGGCACTTTGCATTGGTTTTGGGAAGTTTCTTTGATCAAAGTAAAAGGAAAGGAAGCTTCCTTGTAATTTTTATAGGCAGAGGCCACCTTTTTAAAAGTCATTTTGTCTTTCATTCGGAGGCACTCAAGGTAGATAAAACGAGCTTGCTCCCCGGCTGGAGTCGAAACCATTCGACCTAACATACCAATGCCTGCAATATGTTCATCATCGTTATAGGTGGCGTAAAGTTCCTTAACTTCTGAAGAATCAGTCTTTTCATAACCACAGGAAGAAAAACTGATAAGAGCTAATAAAATGAATAAATGTAATTTCATAACTTTCTCTCTTTCTTTGAATTTTCACTGCTCCCTTTGTTTAAAAGGTAACTAAGAATGGAAGTATGCAAATGTAATACCAAAGAAAAAAGTTCTGTAAATTAAAATAGTTAAGTTTTAAGAATCAATAGAAGAGGTCAGAATGTCAATATTTTTGGCGAAAAGTGGCTACTTTTTATACAGGGATTCAAAAATAATACTTTTATAATCCCCCACTCTTTCACTCCCACATTGAATGATTGCATAAATGGATGTATGCTAAGTTAAACAAAAGTCTATGGAAGGAAGAGTCAAGAATGAAAGAATTTCCATGGTCGAGCGAATACGAAACGGGTCTCAAAGAAATCGATCGACAGCACCAAGAATTACTGACCACACTCAACCAGTTGGCAGTAGAAATTAAAAAAGGTGAAGGAAATCAGGTGGTGTCCCAGACACTTTTAAACCTCTTCAGCTACACTAAAAGTCACTTTGCTTATGAAGAGAATTTATTCAATAAAAGCTCTTATGCAGATGCAGAAAATCATATGAAAGAACACCAGAGCTTTATTGCCCAAATAGAGGGATTTAGAAAGGATCTTCAGCAGGGAGAAGTCACCCTATCAGCCAAAGTCTATCTCTTTTTACAAAACTGGTTGATGGATCATATCTTAAAGTCGGATCAGGCCTATGTGGCTCATATCAAGGAAGAGTAGCCTTTACCAATGAGTGAACCATCTCATTCGCCCCTTTTTAAAATCCGCCTTCATATTGGCATCAGGGGCTGCCGTGAGCTGTTTGTTCTTGAATTTCATATAGGCTGAATAGACTGATTTGGCTTTATCAACATAATAGACCTCCACATTCTTATCATGGAGTTTATCAAATATAATATGCCCCACTCGCTTGGCAACTACCACTCCCACCCCATGAGTTTTTACCATGTGCATAAAGTAATTACTCACATCTCCTTTGTAGGATTGAGCCTTATTAATCACCGACATATATTGATCTGTTTTTCTATCAATAATGAGAAAATAATTTGAACGATCAAGCTCTTTGCTTAACTTGGAACCAATGGAAAAAGAGTCTGATGGAATGAGCACCTTATCTTGTCTATGGAGGACAGAGTGAGTGGATTGAACTACACCGGCAATAATAAAGAAGGCAATAATTGAGGCAGCGGTAATCACTTTATCTTTAAGGTTAATGGCCAAAAAGGTGTGTTTAGTGAACTCCTTTTGATAGATTTCATAGGACTCTCTAACCATAAGCCCGCCAATCAGCAAGGCAGAAATAGAGTCAAAGGAGGTAAAACCAAATTCCGCTAATAAAATTCCACCAAAAGCAATGGAAGAAGAGATAAGATTGGCTCGGTTTTGGATTTTACAAACAAAGGTATGGATGTCAGGGTGGCGAGCACTGGCGCAACTGGAATTTTTGAAAAGGGTAATGTAGGTAATTATAGATAAGATAGAGACGGGAATACCTATCAGCCCCGGACGAAAAGAGGTGCTCTCCAATAAAGCTGAAATGTTATCTGCTATTACCCAAACCCCAGATCCAAAGGTAATTAGAGCTATCACCGCGCTGATAATGAGATGACGCATTTCAGAGGAGACATCACTGTCTTCCAATCCAAAATAGTTAATACCTAAAGAAACCGAATCTACTAGTGACTGGAAAGCATCAGCTAATAGCGCCTGGCTACCGGCAATAATTCCCACAACACCTTTTAAAATTGTGAAAAATCCACTGATATAGAAAGAGAGTGATGTAACTGCGTTACGGCAATTTTGGCAGTTAGTCTCATCTGGCTCATTGACCCAACAAAAGAAATTGTCCTTATTCATAAACCTCACCAAACGGAATTCGGGTTGGAGGTATCAAACATAGGAAGGGCTTATTTGTCAATAAGAATATGTTAATACAAGGTTTATACAGATTTTTCAGATAAAAGTAAAAAAGGATCGGGGCATCCTGTCACCGATCCTTTTTGTAACTCCATTTGAGCTAGATACTAGCCAAATTGGGCTGCTTCAGTTGAGTTTTCTAAAGCTAAAGTAGAGGAAGAACCACCTGATATAACTTTATTGACCTGATCAAAGTAACCGGTACCCACTTCTTGCTGATGACGACTGGCCGTGTATCCTTTGCTTTCAGAAGCAAATTCAGATTCTTGTAATTCAGAGTAAGCAGCCATACCCCGATCTTTATAAGCGTGAGCTAGGTTAAACATGCTATGATTTAAAGAATGAAATCCTGCTAGGGTAACAAATTGGAATTTATACCCCATAGCTCCTAATTCACGTTGAAATTTAGCAATGGTGGCGGAATCAAGGTTTCTTTTCCAATTAAAAGAAGGAGAGCAGTTGTAGGCTAACATCTTATCAGGGTGCTGATCCTTAATAGCTTCAGCAAATCTCTTGGCATCATCTAGATCAGGAGTTGAGGTTTCGCACCAAACAAGGTCTGCGTAAGGAGCGTAAGCCAAACCACGTGCAATAGCACAATCAAGACCACCAGTGATTTCGTAAAAACCATCAGGAGTTCTTTTTCCTTTCATGTATTGCTCATCACGTGGATCAATATCGCTAGTAATGAGTTTAGCGGAGAAAGCATCTGTTCTCGCAATCAATACCGTAGGAACATCCATAACATCAGCAGCTAGTCTTGCAGCAGTCAAAGTTTTAATAAATTGAGAGGTTGGAACTAAAACTTTTCCACCTAAATGACCACATTTTTTCTCAGCAGCTAACTGATCTTCAAAATGGACTCCAGCAGCTCCGGCTTCAATCATACTGGTCATAAGTTCATAAGCATTCAGTGTTCCACCAAATCCAGCTTCGGCATCGGCAACTATAGGTGTTAACCAATCGATGCCATCTCGTCCTTCTAAGCGATCAATTTGATCTGCACGAAGAAGAGATTGATTAATCTTCTTAACAACTTCTGGGACACTATTTACAGGATATAAACTTTGATCTGGGTACATTTTACCTGCAAGGTTGGCATCTGCAGCCACTTGCCAGCCACTTAAATAGATAGCTTTTAGACCGGCTCTCACTTGTTGCACAGCTTGA
>CAYFLR010000008.1:174379-174661 GCA_964343805.1 uncultured bacterium
GCACCTAATGCGTTGATAAAATCTTCACTTTTTAGAGAGTTCCATAAGCGATGAGCACCTAAAGAGGCAATACTGTGTTCAATTTTATAACGAGGACGAAGTTGATTCACTTCTGTGCTGCTGTAGTTTCTTTTGACTCCTGTCCAACGTGGATCTTTGGCCCAAATTTCTTCTAAACTTACATTTTTATTCATATCCATCTCCTTCCAAATTAAACTTTAGATTTATCTTAAGAAAGTGCATCGCCCATAAAGGGAGCAAATTCGTCCTTTGTGAAGAGCA
>CAYFLR010000009.1:0-7358 GCA_964343805.1 uncultured bacterium
TAACTGAGGAACAAATTTTCCCTCTATTACACGAAGCTCATATTTGTTTTTATCTTTATCAATAAAATACCTAGGAATGTCCATGGAGTCATTTATACTTCCCATACGAATCCGATCACTTAGATAGGTTATATCATTTTCATTGAGTCGATTTTCAAACTGAGCTCTTAAATTGCCATGAGGGGTCCCAAAAGTAACCATTTCTCCAAATTGCCAAGTCTGCTTGGAAACGACTCGTACTTCATTTTGATATAAGTTTAGTAGTTGGTAACTCCCCCTTTGCATAATAAAGCTAAGCAAAAAAGGATACAAAATGTGTAAAATAAAATAAAGTGAAGCAAATAAAGCCAATCCAAAGTACCATGTGACAGTTTGAAAAAAGACAAGGAAACTCGCCACAAGGGCAAAGAAAAGCACAAAAACATGATAAGGAAATTGTATGACCCAAGAATATTTGGTTTGTATATTTATAAAAAACTTTTCAGAAATTTTTTCATCTTCCTTCGACATTTCGCCTGTCATGTGTTCTCCAATTAAAGATAGATGATAAAACCAAAGATCACGCCAGCTAAATATCCTACTTATTGAATATCCACATCACTAATCAGTATGGGATCTTTTCCTACCTTTACGGTAACTTTTCCATTTTTTAAACTAACTGCTTGAGCTTTGGAGTAAATTCCTCCACTTTGAGCAATCATGTTCTGGGATTTATTCACATGAGAGGCAGCCTTAAAGGTAACTTCGGTATCACTCTCCGCCCAAAGAATATAGAACTCTTTACCTGTATCTTTTCGCTTATAACCGTATCCGTATGCGGAAGAGGGAGAAAGATCACTAATTTTCCCTAAAGGTTCTGCATCAGGTGCATCAATTAAACCTGCAAGAAGTTTATAAGCATAGTAGGCGAGTCTTTTTGTTCCGGGGTCAAGACTAGCCTTCAGATTTTGATTATAGGTTTGTCCATCGCTTATGAGCCCCATAAAATTGAAGGGATTGGTTGGTTCTCCCACATAATTGTACCAATCAACCAGGCTAGTCCAAAAGATTTTACTAACCCCATTATTCAGGTTGTATACATATCTTTTGATCAAAAACTGGGCCTGCTCCTCTTCTGTCTGTCGAGTTTTATCCTTGGGCTTCCCTTCCCAAGTGGCGTTTTCGCAGCTCCAAATTTCTTTTCCCGTAAAACCTAGGCGTGCAAGCTCACTTTTATAGTTGTCAAGCTGCTCCATTTTCCAATCATCCACCCCACTCCACCAATGAATATCGACGATATCAAAGGCATCATCATGACCTTTCAACCCCTCTAAAATTCGGAGATGCGCATTCGAGACCTTGGTTTCAGAGAGCTCGCCCGCAAAATCAATCTCGGAGGTAAGAATGATTTTAGCATCTGGATCAGCTTTACGAATCACATCTTTGGTGAGCAGTAAGAGCTCCACATAACGATCGGCATCTTCGGTTTCTTGCGGTTCAATTTCATTTCCCACTTGCCAGTACTTCACTTTAACCTTAGAAGAAAGATCATCCCCCTTGCCATCCCCATTAAAGCGATCTACCATGGCTTTGACAAATGATTTATATGCTTCTTTATTCGCTGCACTCAAAGGGTCTCGTGAAGGTTTTCGATTGGGGTTTTTCGGCGGTTCATACCTATCATGCCCCTCCACATTTTTTACTTGGGAAAAATTAATCACCCCCACCCAGTGAAGATTATTCCCCGTTTTATAAATAGCTTTTAGCATATCATCGGTAGGAAACTCTTGGCTATTCCAAGTATAAGAACCGTTTCCTGTTTGATCAATAGTTTCCCAAATGAGTGAGGTATTCCCGCGGGTAAAATGAGCTCCCAGGTCTTTCATGTTGGTCTCTGCCCAAGACCAAAATTTAGATTGATGCTCGGTCCGTTTCCAGCCCATGAATTTACCAAAATCAGTGTACTCTCCATGATTAAAAGCGCCATAAACTCCAAAATAGGAGCCTTCCCCATTGGTAGATGCATTGGTGGTGTTCCCTGTAGTTGTCCCACTGGTACCGGTGGTATCATCGTTATTTGTTAAAACACCACTTTGACAAACTGCTTTGATACGAGGAGAGGCCTGCTTATTTTTTAAAATCGCCTCACAATCCACCTCTTTTTTCAGACAGGACTTTCGCTCTTGCACACTCAATTTGCCATCACCATCGGCATCGCATTTTTTCTCTTTGGATTCCCCCTTCTCTGCGTCTGCTGAGGAACCTGTACCCACCCCAGGTATCATAGAGTCAAAGGCACAGTGAACGAGTTCATCTTCTGTCACATCCTTATTCTCATCCTTATCGCATTCGCGTAGAATATCTAAACATTCTGCATCCTCAGCTTTACTAATTTCTCCATCTCCATCAAAATCGCAGGTCTTTTTGGAATTCACGACCTTAATTGGTTCGGTGGTCTCTTCATCGCAAGAAAGAACTGATAAAGTTAGCAGGATGAATAATAAAAGAATGCCTTTCATAATGAACTCCTATTTTTCTATTTAAAGAATTTGATGAGTATATTAATTCTCAATAAATATTGATAAAATATATATATTTTTTATTCGAACCTATGACTGGGATTTTTCTCAAATGGTATCATATTTCATAAGATCTGTTTTTTTATGCACCCTCCTTTGGAGCTGTGATCAAGTCAATAAGCCAGCTGCCAATAATAATTCTCAGAATCCTTCCTCTGATCATGATTCTTCTTCGAATAATAATGAAAACTCTAATTTTAAAAAAGAATTTAAAGATATACACTCTAGAAAAGAGATTCAAAATGGGCTTAAAAACGCCTATCCTTATTACTTAGCAGTGGCCTCACCCACCGTCCAAGTAAGTCCTAAGACAAGTCCCAAAGCAAGCCCTAAGACCAGTCCCAAGTTAGTAAAAGCAGAAGTATTTCAAGCTCTTTCCTTAAAAGAAAAGATAAATTTTAATCTCGATCGACTCCGCGCAGGAAAAGAAAGATCTTGTCTACCCTCCTGGATCTATAAACCGTTAAAACAACCAAAATGCTATGGACAGGCCGTCAAAGCGAATAAGGGAAAACTAACAACTTCTTCACCCTTGATTTTAGTTCCTCTAAATTCACCCAAAATGATTTTAGATTTTGGTCAAAATGGAGATGATCCAGAGCTTTTCTCCACTCCCTTTCGCGGGATTAAATATGGTGATTCAGGGATCACTGAAGAATTAGAAAATAATGCTCCTTGTCTTGCAGAAGTTGCCACTTATTATTCGGAACTGGCCGCACTCTACGTAGAGCGGGCCACTTCCTTAATAATCAGCATGTTTTGTGCTGCTAAACTTGATGAAAAAGATCAACTTCCTCCCCCGGGTGAAACTCTAGATTTAACACAATCTGTAAGGAAAGTTTGGGCCAAGACCCCTCTTTTTTCCTTACATCATTCCTTTATTAGCAACCAGACGAAAGAAGAGAATAAACCTCATTTTCTGAATAGCTTAAATATGTCCACTCAAGATACCAAGGGAAACTTCATTCATATGATGGTTAATTTGCGGCACTCCTATCAAGATGATTATGAAAAAGGAAGGCTCCTTTTACTCGAACAATTACAAAAAAACCCTGGAAAAGACGTACCAGTAGAGTATACGACGGCTGTAAATCTGACCTATGTAAAGAAAGAGAATACTTTGCATATTCTCTTGCAAAATGTTTTTTTGGGCCCCAAATATCAGAGCAAGGAACTCTTTCCTCACCACTTACTCAAAGAGAATGGATCCTATGATTTTAATAAATTGGAGGAATTCATCAATAAGAGGTCGACGGATGAAGAAAAAAAGAAAGGGCTAAAGGGATTGGAAACTCTATACCAGGAGATGGATTTGTCTCGTGATGTGGGAAAAATGTCCTATGGATTTAGCACCTATAAACACAGCATTGCCCCCATATTGGTTCTTAATAGTAAATATGATCCAGATCAAGAGCTAAGAGCCTGTGGAATTGTGGGTGTTAACCAAAGCTATATCAAGAGAAAGAAGTTGGGGCAAATCCTTGGTTTTACCTGTGAGTCCATCCTAATTGATAACACTTCGCAAGCATATTCAAAAGTAGAAAAAGCTCCTTTAATGGCTCAAGTTCAGTGCTTCAAGAGAAAAACAACCAATGATCCCTGGCAGTTGGTCCGATCGAAAGTAAAGTACACAGCCACATCTGACTGCGGTAAATACACTACCCCAAACCATTTCGATTTGGCTGCTGTCATAGAGGGTAAGTTCCCTGAATGGGTTAAAGCTCCCGCAGAAGACTTACCTGAGTTTTCATTTGATAGCAGTGAGAATCCCTGACAATAGATCAAAAGATGCGGTGATGGCAAATCGGAAATGTCTAGTTCAACACCTTCTAACGAGCACCATAGATATCTTGAAGATACTTCACATCCCCCTCACTGATGGAACTATAGGGGGTGGGTGTTGAAGATGGTTGTTTGACATAATCATAGGTGGGAGCAGGCTGAGTGCATTTCGGCTGAGCCTTATAGCATATGGAAAATTCTGTACGAGCATACTGCATAATGGAACTTAAATCATAAGGGTACTTTGAATTTCCCTTTGCATCTTTCATGGATCGGTAGGTTCCATCTGCAAAGCGGGATTCCATTTGGGTAAATGCAGAAACTCTCTTTTCTTTGATATTTTTCCAGTTTACGATAATTGCCTCATCCCGATCATACCTTTGATGCTCATGCATCATTCCTAAGACATGACCCATTTCATGAACGGCATTGGGTTCAAAAGAGAAACAATGGGGGGCTAAAACCAACATACTCTTGGCCTGTCCAAAGCCGAAATTAACTGCACAGGGAACAGCCGTTTCCCCCTGAACTTTTTGAAAGGCTGTTACATAGTAATCTAAAGCGGGTTCTGTCGAGTAGGCTTTACATGAAATTTTTATCTTTTCCCCCCACATATCATTACAGATTTCCATCACCTTATTTCTTTCTTCTTCGGTAAAGGGTACACGAGTATAACCTTTACCCATAGGATCATCTTCTGCCGCAACCTCAATTTCTTCTCCTGGAAAATAAATGGGGATTTCACCCTTAGGCCAGGCTTTTATTTCTTTAAATTGAGAACTATTTTCGGTCTCCGTCAAGCTGTCGTGGACTTCAGTAGTTTCAGTTGTCATTTTATCTTCTAAACGATCATAGATCTTTTGGGCAATTTCTCTTAATTTTTTGGTGTAGGAGTGTGACCCATCCTCTCCACGATTGGTAAGAATTGCTACTCCCAGTTGCTGAGTTGGATTCCATCTGAGGTAAGTTAAACTGCCTTGAGTTTCTCCAATACGGGAGTAGATAGTTTGATCCTCTTCTTGAGTTACCTCCACAGCATATGCCAATCCGGTGTTTGGTTGACTCTTTGAAAGAGGTTTTGGGAGAAGGATCTTATGAAATTCTGTAACTGTCGATTTTAGTTTTTCTGGTCCATTTCCAGTGAGCAATTCCAACAGTCGCATCATATCTTCACCGTTAGTAAACAGCTCTCCAGCACCTGCCAGAACTCCCATATCTGGAAGGGATATGGATTCTTTGTCCTTGTTGTAAACTTTACTTAATAAATTGGAGACTTTTTTCATATAGCTGGAAGTATTTGATCCGGTATGTTTTAAGTTCATACTTTTTGTAAAAAGTTTCTCTAAAAGACTCGTGTAATCTGTGACATTTTGCTGATCTTGAATAGCAAGAGCTAAAATACCTAAGCCCAAATTAGAATAAGTGTATTTGGCTGACCCCTCTGCTTGCATACACCTTTCCCAAAGATTGATACATTTATTTAACAGGGAAAGAGAGTAGCCACGAGCAGGAGCCCAAACTTCTGAGGAAAGACCTTCTTCTTTCCCATTTTCGGCAGTCAGGTTTTTGGGATAATTTATTAAACCGGCAGTGTGAGTCACTAACTGCTTAAGAGTAATATCACCTGGCAAAGGAGAAATTGATTTTAAGTAGTTATTGACAGGATCTTCCAATTTCATCTCATTATTGGCCACAAGATGAGCCAACATAAGTCCAGTCCATAATTTTGTAATAGATCCAATTGGGAAAACAACCTGTCTGGGGAGTCTACTTTCAGGGTCTTTGGCCACGGTACCAGCACCCAGCCCCCCTTTTACATGGGGCGCAATATATACTATAAAGATGCCTGGAAATTTAACACCGTTTTCCGCATCTGTGGAATCACCACCCTCTGTAGCATCTGTCTGACCTCCTTCATGTTGAGATGTACCCCCAGAGATGACGTTGTCCAAAATGGTGTCTATGTCTTTTTCTAGTTCAACCTTTCTTTTTTCATTCAGGACTTGATCAACTTTACTATTGCTATTATTGGAAGTAGCAGTTGCTGTATCTTTTTTTTCGGTGTTCCCTTCCTCTTCACAATGAGTCATTGGAAATAGGTATATCAATGAATAAATGAAGACCAGTTTGGCAATTCTAATGTACACTATGCGCTCCTTGGAAAAAATGACTGAGTGGTCGACTCTTTAGTATTATGCTTACAAGAGTTAAAACAAACCAATAATCCCAGAAATAGGGGTAACAAATATAGATTACGCATTCTCTCACCTTTTATAAATTTTAATATTAATAAATTATAGCATATAAGTGCAGGATAGGACTATTTTGATAAGCCTTCTTTAAGATGGTTCAGCGGCACGAGGACTGGTTCATAATCTATGAAAGCTAAATGGTGCCAGCCCTTGATACCCTCACTCTTACTCAGAGGGATGTAAACACAGCGTTTACCACCGTGCCGGTAAAATCAATTCTCCAAATAGACATTGTCTTCATAAATTCTTTCGAGACGGTTTTTGTGGGATAATTCCATATTGGAAAGCTTTTGAAATGCTTTTGTAAGATCTGGATTGTCAGCTTTTTCAGCCATACCCATGTATAATTCTTGAGCCTTTTTCTCTTCCTTCATTGCAAATACTAAGATATCTGTCATGTCGGACTCAGGTGTAATTTGGCTTTCCACCATATGGTCGGAAATTTTAAGGTCTTGAACTGATTCATGTTGAAAATCGCTCATATTTTCTGATTGAAGAAGCTCTTGCAACTCTACTTTATGTCCTTTTTCATCCTTAGCCATATCTTCAAAAGCTGTTTTAATTTCTGCTTTTTTAGCCTTTTGGGCAACACCATGGTAAAGGTGATAGGCATCATCTTCATTTTTAATAGCAAATTCTAGGACTTCCTTAATTGTCTTCATTTTTCCCCCTAACACACTAATCATTATTCCAATAGGTCTATTATTAATAGGGGGGATTGGCTCTTATGTCAATCAATTACAAAATAGATTTTCTCATTAGAAAA
>CAYFLR010000009.1:7368-11643 GCA_964343805.1 uncultured bacterium
GCTTTTCTCCCTCATATCGCCCTGGCTCTTCAGCAAATTTTTCATAACCGAGCTTTTGATAGAGATTAACTGCGCCAGTGTTAACATCATCCACTCCAATGGTAAGGGTCGAGAAAGACTTATCTTTGGCAAGGTTTTCCGCAAAGGCAATCAGCTTCTGCGCAAACCCTTTCCTTTGTTGACTCTTACTAACCCATAGATTGTGTAAATGAGCTATTTGAGTGCCATTGGCTAATTGAGGGTTATTATCAGCATTCTGCCAGAGAATTTGGATCATGGACACAGCCGAACCAGAGATTTGGCCAATCAAAAAGGTTCGGTTTTCGCCATTTTCCTCAAGCTCTGAATAGATATTTTGTACAATCTCTTGGCATTGCTTCTCTGGAAATTCAAAGGATTCAAGTATTTCAAACACAAAATGAGCACTTGATGAGTTTTCATATTTATAAATCTTATAGAAACCCAACAACGTTATAAATTCATCAAATACCTCAGGCGAGCCCTCTTTTTCACACCATTTTTTTACGACCAGCTTATTAAAAAGTTGACGCTCAGCAACCAGCCTTGCTTGATCTAAACATTCCCTTGCATGAAAATGAATGTAGGAGGCTAAACGATCACAAATGCTGTCCGTAGAAGATAAGATATGTAAATTGTATCCTTCAATTTCAATTGTTCTAGGTACTATTTGATAATTATCTCCGATTGCTACAGGACCCGAAAGGAACTCAATGAACAGATGAGCACAATCTGGATGTCTAAAATGCCGCCCCTCTTTCACAAAATGTATTTGGCTCATCAATTCCGGTATCCGTTTGGTATTTATAGTTTTTAACACAATATCCAAATCACCGGATACATATGCGCCACCTGAATAAATAGAGGCCACAGCTCCACCCACCAAAACAGTTTCAACATCATTTTTTGCTAGATGAAGAGCCACAAAATGCCATAGATCTTCAATACTGCATGAATTCCATTTAGGAGTTTTCATAAGACAGGCTTTCCTCTTGATCTTGGTCTGCGTCTTTTTTGAAATATGAGAGACTTTTCCTTTATCGGTATGGATTCATAGCAAATTTTTATTAGATTCCTTACCGGACTAGTAAATGGGGATTTGGGGTTAAAAGTGAAAACCCTTGTTCGACCTACCTTTTTAGAACCTAAACCATCAGCTGATTCGAAACGTTCCAATTGATTTTGAATAGGGGAAAGTGCTATCCCCCAATCTTTTGCGATTGCAGTTGCATGTATTTCTCCATAATGGAATACATGTAACAAAGCTTTTTCTGCATTAACATTACCAAAAATATTTTCTAGCATATGCACATTTTAACCTATTAATTAGGTTATGTAACCTAGAAAATAAGTTATATAACCTAATAACTAGGTTAGTAATCTCCAAACATCTCAAAATCTACTTGATCAAACCATTATTTTATCGTACTAGCTAAAATTCATTTTTTAATTTCATAAAATCAGGGGGAGAGGTTAATGAAAATAATATATTTTCTATTCCTATTAGTACCAAGCATGCTATTAGCATCCAATGACACACCACAAGTCATGGTTGTACAAAACTTTTTAGAACAAAACTTTGAAGTAGAAATCAAAGTAGATGGACAGCAGTTAAAAGGAATCTTAGTAGCCGAAAAGGTAGATACTATTCCTTATAACACTTCTTATGTAGCCATCACCCAACCTTATATCCGTACAATGAACAATCAAAAGCTCTATCGGCTTAAAGCAACGGGAACTGACCCCATTCACAATCGAATATGTCGGTTTTTTAGATTGGTGGGCGGCGCAACGGCTTCCAAAACCCCCAGCCTAGACCTTCCCGTATTGACTAGGGAAAATCCAGCGGACCAGAGCGAAACCATCACTTTAGTTAAAGACACCGTCCCTAATGGAGAGAATGGATCCTACTCCGTCAGATATATATTCTGTCGGGTGGATTATGATCATTACAATGGAAAAGGGGTCATCTCTTTTTCATTAGACTAAACTGGATCACTGAATCTTTATTATAAAGGGGAAACAAATGGTTTTAAAAAAATATACACTAGCTGCGGCTATTTTCACATTTATATACTCATTAAATTTACTGGCAAGTGATCCACTGCTCGAAGATTGGATGGTGGATTTAATTCATCAACAAGAATTAAACAGCAGAGTCTCTTTGCCGAACGGTGACACTTATTATAGCCGAGGCAATATGATTTGGTCTGTGGGGAAAGATAAACAACTGGGAACCGTAGATGACGACCTACTCAGTATCAATGCCGCTCTTCTTCCTAATGGTAATTTACTTGCGTCTAGCACTAGCGTTAGACAAGGAATGGAAAAGATCCGAGTTAGGAATCTTTGGCGATTAACCACTGATTTAAGGAAACTGAAAGCTGCAAATGTTGAGAGTCGCTATATCAGGCTGAGCCCTAATAAAAAGAAACTCCTTTTTATCCAAGATTATCATATTAAAGAGCTCAACTTGGATACCCTGCAAGTGACAACTCACGTCACCCAAAACGAAAAGTTTCTAATCAGAAGTGATTCTGCCCAATATATTTCCGAAAACCTTATTGTGTTTTCAGCTAATAAGGGAAAGAAAAGGAAAAAGTCTTTTGGTATCTATAGCTACAACCTAGCGACCAAAAAACTGACAAACCACGTCCAATACAAATACCAAGAGAGAAAATACTATAGAGACCTCAGGTTCATTGGGGATGGTTATGTTATTTATAGATCCTATGAAACTTATTATGATGAAGATGCAGAAGAATCTTTTTCTAAAAACCAAATGATGCATCATCTTAGAATAGAAGAATAGCTCCCCTCTGAAATCCCCCTAACAAGCTAGGTAAATTTCCCAGATTTTAAGTGACCCCCTCTTTTATTTTGACTAAAATAGGAGAGGGAATACCTAACATGATTTTTATTATCCAGCTGGGGAGTTTTTATGAAAACTGCGACCTATTTACTCTTTCTAATACTCTTTGCCATGGCACAACTGACTTATTGCACTCCAGATGACGATGAGGAAGATGAAGATGATCAGGCCGAAGAGAGCCGATTAGACTCCAAAGATAAGAAAAATAAAAAAGAAGAGTGCGATGAAGACGAAGATGATGAGTGTGAAGATGATGATGACAGTGATTCAGATTCCAACCGAAAAGATTTTGAAGAAAATGCCAGCACTTTGAACTTTGGAGAGGACCATATCAGTCTGAATGTGGGTGATCCAGAAAGCCTGCTCTCTTTGAGTAATTTGGCTGAAATTGAGCAGGGCGAAGAAGGGGATGCGGGGACATTAAAAATCCCTCAGTTGGTGCAAACCAAGATGGGTCTTATTAAACTCGCTGGCTCCAAAGCCAAAGGTGGAACCAACTATCTCTCCGTTTCTAAAAACGGACGTGTTTGGCCGGTATTCGATACGGATTTTAATATCCATGTGATTCAAAGCGCGGTGGATCCAGCGGGAGAGCATCTCTATCTTGGGCTCGGTGATTCTCGTTTAGTCGCAGTAACCCAGCATGGGACAGACGATGTAAGTAAATACACCACGGATGGCCAAGATTATAAGAATTCACCCAGCCGCTTTATTTTAACCACCGGATGCGGATTCTGGCGGATTCGACTAAAGGATAATCACCTAGAGTGTATCAAGCAAGGATTAAGAGTTGAAGTCAGCTCTCATACCTATGTCTATATGAGAGATGGTTTGGAAAAACCTATCACCTTCGATCAAAATGGCAATGTTTATCTCTATGGAAAAGAGTTCCAAACCTGTGAACATCCAAAAACAGAACCCCTTAGTTACCCAGATATTGATAAGATGCTATCAGGAAAAGGTAAATCTGATCTTGTCTCTCTGCCAGATAACTCTACTCTCTCAGTACAAGGACATCATGAGTGTCCTGACAATAAAAAATCCCCTGCCCTTTATCGCTACAATGTGAGCAGCAAAGAAATCGTAGCTCTTACAAATTCAGAACGAGAGAAGGGGGGGGTCATGTACTTTCGAACCACTCCCACCGGACATCTTCTCGCTTTTGAAGGAACCGGTGAAAGAGTCACCAATAGTTATGGCCAATCTCTTTCTGTAATGAATCTCAATCTTTATAAATCAGGTACCACCACTGCCAGCACCCTAGGAGGCGATGTAACTCGTACACTTCGCTATTTGCTGGCAGATACTCATCAAGGTTTTTTCTGGGACAACGATTCCAATATTGGTTTTGCCACCGTTAATAATGGGGTGATTAACCAATCCTT
>CAYFLR010000009.1:11653-24897 GCA_964343805.1 uncultured bacterium
ATCAAGCTCCTATTTCGTAGAATCTAATGTGGCTGACTTTGTTTTTAGGACCTTGGTAGCAGATGACGGGGCTATCTATGCTCTCACCGAAAGAAGCGATGATAACTTCCATCTAAAAAAATTACTTCCCTTTAACAAAGATCCGATTATCAAAGTCCCCAAAAATGGAGAGAATTCTCTTGATTGGGTAAATGGTCCTGCCTATTCAGAGGAAAATGGAACAATTATTCCCCCTGTTCAAATTGCACGAGGCCATGTTTATCACCTCACCGAAAGCTCTGGCAGCCATGATATCGTCATCACTAAAATCAGTGATAAAAGCCAAAAAAGTTTGCTGGCGAGCAGCGGAAAATATGAGATTTTTAACTGGCGTCTGAGAGGCACAGAGCTCCATTTTGCCGCAAAAGATCTCGCAAAAAACACCATCGTCAAAGGCACCATTGACGCCTTGAAGGTGAACAAAGGAGAAGATCAGTCTTCCTACCTGAAACTGCAAGAGATGTTCTCTACTGAGAATGCCGATACAGTGGTCAATGACATCACCGGATTGCTCCCGGTTAAACCTGAAGCGGATCCAGGGGGAGAGCCGGTGGTGCAGACTTTCCATTTTGATGAGAATGGATCCTTTGCGGTCTCTTTTGATTTTTCAAAATATATGGATCAAAAGTCAGTAGAAGAGGGAATTGAAATTAAAGATGCTTCGGGTAACGAACTCCCTCTCCTTTTCATCTGGGTTTATAAAACTCTCCATGCCATTATAGACAGTGATGGATTAACCAATGACACCACTCCGACCCTTCCCTACAACACCACCTACACGGTATCATTTGGCAGCGGAGTAAAAGATGCCTATGGATGGGATTTGGGAGGTACTAAAAGCTGGTCCATAACCACAGGCCAAGATCCGAATTACGTGGCACCCCCACCCGATCCGGATGATGGTTTTTCTCTTGTTAGCGAAACAGGACGATCGTCTTCAAGTGCCCTTGCCTCTGATGATGATGTGGCCAAATTCTGGGGACCTACATCTTCCAACACTCTGGGCGATGCCTACGAGTTGCATACAGGTTTAAGTTACCCTCTTAAGTATATGCCCTACCACCAAGGTGATTGGCTAGGAACTAACTTCGACTTTGATTACTTCAGTGTAAGTTATTCGGTAAAAAGCCTCAGCACTTCTGGCAGCAAAGATTTTGGCAGTTTGATACTTTGGAACCAGACTAAATACGCCAACGGAAGTGGAAGTTTTAAAGGAAATAAGGCCATCGAATACCTCTTTAATGCCTCTGATTCGGCCACTCAGGTTCGTTATCAACAAACGGCAGATACTTGGGCCGATACGGCTAAAACAGCCTCCAGCTCGATTCCCGATTGGTTACAAACCGAAGAGTGGGTCAGGTTTAGAATCGATTTTATAGGCACAACCGTCAAAGTTTTTGTGGCCAAAGATAATAGCAGTTTTGCTCGCAACCAATATGTAGAAATTACCGAACTGAAAGTAGACAGTGATCTGCGAGATTTATCGAGCACCTCGGATGATCTCTCTTTTATGTTCCTTTTCAAAAAGCCCTGCCTTATAGACAAACTAGCAGTTTCCAGGCTGAACGGAGCAGGGAATTTATGGGCCGGGGAAGAGGGAGATGAGGGAGATAGCTTTCATGACTCAATTGGTGGGAAATTGACCGTTTTCTTTGATGGACCGGCAGCAGCTTCGGGAGATTTAACGGATCCGTTAGCAACGGTTAGTGAATAAAAAAACAGACCACACCTTCGGTAAATTTCTGATAAATTACTAAGAAATAATATTGGCCAAATAACTTATTAAAAATCATAAAAAAATAACAAAAAAAAGCTTAAGTTTAAAAGGTTAATGACCGAGCGATAAATTAACAATAAAAGGTTTGTTAAATTTGGAGGATTTCCATGTCAAAAATGAGACTGAGCTACAAACTCACAGCTTCTTTTGCTTCTATTCTATTACTACTGATTATCATCACATTCGTCTATCAATGGTTGGTAAGTTCAACAACCAGCAGCTATAATGAACTCATCAAGCATGAGGTCGCCATGGCTAATTATGCCCAAAAAATTGAAGCAAAAATGCTGCAAGCAAGGCGTAATGAGAAAGACTTCTTACTTCGGCTCAACTTGAAATACCTTGGTAAGCATGAAAAAACTATGACAGCCCTCAAAGCAGAAGCAGAAGGACTAAGAAAGTTAGCTGTGGAGGCTGAAAATAATCAATTCGAACAAGATGCAAAATTAATCACACAATATGCCAACAATTATCAAAACTCTTTCAAAGAAATTGTTGAATCCTGGAAGCATAAAGGTCTCACTCATAAAGATGGTCTGCAAGGGCATTTTAGAAAAACGGTCAAAACTTTAGAAAAAGAGATGAGTGGTTACAAAAATGCTGGTGATGTTTACTTTACCTATTTAATGCTCAGAAGATATGAAAAAGATTATGTGAGAACCAATCGAGACAAGTATAAAAAGCGGTTTATAGACTGGGCAGACCGCCTACAAAAGGGAATAACTAAGGGAAAATTTACTCCAGAAATTACCTCCTCTTTACAAACAGGAGCGAAACAATATCAAAAATGGGGTGCCAAAATTATAAGGGATAATAACTACACTGGTTATTTTGAAACTAAGAGTTTTAAAGACTCTTATGCAGGTATTAGAAAAGCAGCGCATGACATTGAAGATGTATTAAAAAAGATTTGGATTCCAGGAATCACAGAAGAACTACTTATGCTCCGTAGGGCTGAGAAAGACTATCTATTACGAAGCGAAGCAAAGTACATTGGCAAAGTAGATAAGTTGATTTCTAAATTAAAAGGCATGTATGCAAAAAACGGACTCGATAAGGACCTTGTGGACACAGCCATTCCCATGCTCAATGAGTATTTAAAGTCTTTTAATCAGTTAGTGGCAGAAAATGGTAAAATAAAGGATCTAACAGCTCAAATGAGAAGTGCAGTTCATCAAATCGAGCCCATTGTGGCTAAGGTGGCATCTACATCCAACAAGAGGGTAAAGGACATCTCTTTAGCAACCACCAATAATGCTGACAAGTGGGGTAATACAGTTGTGATTATTGCCATTATCATTATTTTTCTGGCTATTGGGCTCGTTTATATCCTTGTCCAATCTATTAATAAACCCATTATGTCCTTAGTGGACAAACTAAATGCTGGAGCTCAGCAGTTAAAAGGGGCTTCCCAACAAATATCCAGCTCAAGTCAGCAACTTGCTGAAGGAGCCAATGAACAAGCCGCAAGCATTGAAGAGACAATGGCTTCATTGTCTGAACTCTCTTCTACTACAGAAAACAATGCTAAAAATGCCCGAGAAGCAAATACTCTTGCTGACGAATCTGCAGGCGAAGCCCAGAGGGGAAGAGATGCTATGGGGAATATGGAACAAGCCATTAATCAAATTAAGGCATCGTCTGATGAAACTGAAAGAATTATTAAAACTATTGATGAAATAGCTTTTCAAACCAACTTACTAGCTCTAAATGCTGCAGTAGAAGCCGCAAGAGCAGGGGATGCAGGAAAGGGTTTTGCTGTTGTAGCTGAAGAGGTTCGAAATTTAGCCCAGCGAAGTGCTCACGCTTCAAAAAATACTTCTGAACTCATCCAAGAAGTAAGAGCCAACTCAGAAAACGGAGTGGCAGTGACGAACTCAGTTTCTAAGATCCTCTCCACCATCGTCAGCAAAGTTGACTCCTTAAAAGGGATAATCAATGAAGTTTCAGCATCCAGTGATGAGCAAGCCAGAGGTATTTCCGATATCACAGCCGCAGTGGGTCAAATGGATAAAGTGACTCAGTTAAATGCTTCTAATTCTGAAGAAACCGCCGCATCCAGTGAAGAACTCTCTTCTCAAGCAACCGAACAAGAACGTGAAGTCCAAGTTCTCAATGAGATGATTCGAGGTGAAGATGCAGCGAATAACATGACGGATGGACCAATTGAATTAAAAGTGCATTCAAGCGAAGATTGAAACCGCTGGTTTAAGCTGTCTTACTCTTTGGTAAAAGTAACATTATCAGGGAAATCATTAGCCGAGTCTTTAGTGCTAGGGCATAACCCCTCTCCGAGATAATCTCCATTTTTTAGTACTTTTGTCTAGTGAGTTAAATCGGTTTTTTCCTGACTGTTTAACTCTAAGTATTCGGCCACATCAAAATCTCCATCCCAGAGCTTCTTCTCATGGCTACAGTGAGAATCCTCCACAAAAGCCATGGTTTCATTATTTACACAACTGTCAGTCATATCTTTGTATTTGGTTTCGGAATCAAAAAAAGGCAGCCGAGTTTTTGCATAAAAATAACCCTCCTGCATATTACCGGTGGCCAGATCTCTTCCCCCTTTACCAACGGCCACCACTAAACTACTGCCACAGCTTTTAAAAATAAACTTGCGGGTGTTGACATTGGTGATAAACACAAATCGGCCGTGGGATCCCATCTCATCCCCATAGTGAGAGTGATAAACAGCATTCACCGCTAAAATGCGCTCTTTTTTATTTTCACCTTTGGACAAATAACTTTGATCTATTCCGGAGGAAAACTTTTTCCCATTGGGATAATTTTTATTTACATAGAGAAAGGCAAATCGCTGCTCTGAGTTCTTAGGCTGATAGAAAAGAATGATTTCAGGAGATCTTTTCTTGCTTTCATTGGGCAAAAGAATGACCCGATTATAGATTCCCCCCATGGGAACAATCAAATTATTGGTATCACCACCTTTTGAAGCCGCCCCTTCATGATCCATCTTACTTTCAAACTTGTAAGAATTCGCTTTTATCTTCACTGCTCCCCCAAACTTTTTAGGGTTAAGGGGATAGACTTCGGACATCCTCTGTTCTCCACTAAACACTAGGCCCAGCATGGAGGTTGAGGTAAATTGATAGATATCTTCCTTATAGTTACTGGCCGGCGGAGTGTTGGGCGGACAATAATCAATCTTCTTATCGCCCGTATCACCACGACATTCTAAGCGTAGAAGTCGGTAAAGAGATATATCGTGAAAAGCATGAGTGTAGGTACTTGGATTCAACGAAACCGTATGACCATCAATGGCAGTGGCCATAGTTTTACAATAGTGGGCACTGTATTCATCACTACTTTCATTGCACACATCTCCTAACTGATCAATACTATCACCCCCTTTGGAAGTAGGAGATGATGATGAAGGAGGAGCACCATAATTTTTGGTTTTAAAAATATTACACTCATGAGCACTATAATTGGGTTCTGCTGTATCGCAAGGATGAGGTTCACCTGAAATTAACTCCACCTTGATAGTTCCTGCAGAACTATTTTCATCCGTATCATCCACCTCTTCCACCAGCTCTAAATCCATGGTGGGAATAGATTTCATGGAAGTAGCAGTAATACTGGTTTCAATGGACAAAGTGCTCGCACTCTCTGTTTCCGAATCAGTATCGTTGTCTTTTTCTTCTTCATCCTTTTTTGCACAAGAAACAACTAATAACTGGCAAACCAAAACTAAGAATAAGTATTTAATATGGCATTTCATATAACCCCCAACCAATTTGCATTACTCATTTTATTTTACATGGTTTCTATTTCCTTGTCTCTGCCCCTTATAAACTAAAGTTCTATTTCAATTTTCCGAATAGATGATGCACAGATATAACTTGGATCCTCAGAACTTTTTGAAAGAAAGGCGGCAATCATTGCACACCAAAGACATTGCAAAAATCCTCGAATTACCCCGGTAAAGGCTACGCGCCCCGCTGCGATTTTTGCAATGTCTTTGCAGCACAAGCATAACCCCCTTTCAAATCTAAAAGTTCTGAGGATCCAAGATTTAAAATTTAAAAAGGGGTTCATTATGTCTAAACATCGAAAATTCTTAAAAGCAACGGCACTGATCACAATTTATCTTTTCACCATGCAAACACTTTATTATTGTACAGACACCAGCAGTGAAGCCAAGAGTGCGGCCTCCATTAAACATGCCCAAAGTTCTGCTGGCAGGGATAGTTTCAAAACCATTGCCGCCTTTGCAGATTATTATGAGACTTTCAGTGTAGATAGCACAAGCAGCTTAATTGGCAGCAATGACAATGCGAATCCCGCAGAAGAGATTGTCAAAACCATGACCTCCACTGAACTTGCTACCGAGATGAAAAACTCTACTGATCTTTCTACCAATATCTTGGGCTATATTAGCCAGCAGGTAACTAAGACTAAAAAGATTGTGGCCGCAATTCCTGAATCTGTGGATGATGAAACCAAAATGGCCGAGCTAGAAGAGCTACTTGCCGTGGATGCGACAGAGCTATATGATATTGTAGCAGCTCTCGTGGAACCCACACATCAACCATCTACCGATGATCTTTTTGCTGCCATGATTTTAAATATGCAGACCAATAACTCAATCGCTATTGGAACCTATTTCAATCCCTTCTTAGATCAAGTGGCGACCATCCATGAAGGTAAGAATAGAGAGGATGTTTATCCATTACTTACTACCGAAAAAGAGAATCTCACCAAAGACCTTATTGCAGCGGCACGTGCTGATCTCACAAAGTTTAAAGCAAGTAATGAGGAGCTCGTCACCACTCTTGAAAAACTAGAAGAAGACCTGTCTTCCGGTAGCTTAACATTTCATCAGTTTATGAACAAAATTCATATTCTAGCTGGTTCTATGGCTCCCTTTCCAGAAGCTAAAGCTTGCTTTGGACTCTGCGTAGGTGCTTTTGCTCTCTATACCGTGGCAGCAGTTGCATTTATTGGCCATACCGGAACCAGCACCCAAAAGAAGATCTGCTCACGGAGTGGTCAAGATTGGTCATTTACTGGTGGTTGTGAATAATTAGAACTGACGTTCAGCAGCTAACTGGGTGATGGATTCTATGAGCCGATGGTTCATGAGTCCATGCCGAGTATAATTTTCAAAACCCTTCATCTCGGCCGGTTTAAAGTGCTTTACCTCAACCCCTTGGATTTGCATCTTTACTTCGGCCATACTGGCATCCATCACAATCTTAATAAGTTCAGCCCCTTTTCCCTCGGCAATCGCCCGGGGAACTAACTTTTCACCTAAAAACATGCGAGTCAGGGTAAATATCCCATAAGAATTAGGTTGTGAATAAGAGGCCCAACTCGGAATATAATCCCCTAGGTTTATGGGGTTATCTGGAACAAAGGTTCTCCATCCTGCTTGATCGGGCATATATTCCAGCATTTCATAAAAAACTCGGGGATTTTTAGAATAGAGCACACCAATGACATCTGCCAATAACTCTTGATAGCTCATGGTCATTTCAGCTAGACGACCAAATTTCATAGCCTCGGGATGCTTCTGAAATTGAGACCATTTGGTAGGATCTAAAAGAGCAGGCCGATACTTTTCTACAAATTTAGCTACAGCTGGGACCTCCTTCATTAGGGCTTCATAAAATACCGCATGACCATACTCATGGGCCCAAAAAACCGCCGTCTGCTCTCTTGAATAATGAATAGGATCTGATGAATAGCCTCGGTCCTTAAAGCGAGGGCTCCCTTTTATGATTCCAGGACCTCCATAAAACTCGATGCCATCTTCAACAACTTTTATGTCAATCTGTTTCGGATTATCCAATAAATAGGTGAGGTCAGTTCTTACCCTTGCTAGTGCACTCTTAATAAACTGAATATCCTCTGCAGTCACATGCCCTTGTTTATGATAACGGTCTTTAGCCTGATCACAAGTCATCCCCAACAGATGCAAGGGCAGACAAAACCATAGGACAAACCCTAAAATTAAGAACTTCATTTTAAAAACCCTAAAAGTTATCTGATTGTTTTATAAATTGATAATAACACAGTCTGGGATAGGCAACCAGTTATTGAAGGCAGACATTCTTTTCAGCGACTTGACAATCTTTGATGAGAGTGTAGCTACTTTTTACAAACTGCTGATCGGGTGGAACGTCTGTAACTTCAAAAGCGGAACAAAACTGATCATCATCGGTTTCACCCACGGTAGGAAAAAATTTATCTTCGTTACTTTTAAGGATGTATTCGTCATCAATACTCATATAGTACTCTTCTTTGCAGCTACAGCAAATAATCGGCATGTCCGCCCCTTGCTTTGCTGAATCAACCAAAAAACTCTGGTTATCCTCATGCAGAAGATAAGTATAAACACTCACCGTCTCATTCTCACCTTCATAAACTCCACGATTAGAGGCGACACCAATGATTTGAGAGTTTTTATCAAAAAGAGGTCCTCCCGAATCGCCCTGTCCTATTGAAGAGTTTTTCCCTACATCACTCCCATCTCCTTTGGACACCCCCGAAAACTTAATTATACCATCTTCCAAACGAGTGGATTGAAACCAGAATTCGAGACTCTTTTGTTCATAGGTGTTTGTTCCTAGCCGTTGAGTCGAACCAGAACCCGTCTGTTTTTCGGTATCCGTATTGCCGTATCCAATCAATGCCACTTCTTCATTGTCTTCGAGTTCAGTCATTCTAAATTTCGCCGACTTGATCTTTAGCAATTTCTCCGATTCAAAAATAATAACTGCTAAGTCATGACTTCCATCGGTAGGGTAGAAAACCTCCTCAGGACGATCTTTAGTGGTCTCAATATACTTTGGATGTATAAACACTGTTCCATTATCCTTAATGGGGCCCTCTTCAGAAACGGTAATGGTTATGGGCATGTTAAAAGTAGCAGAGGTTTGCTTTCCAAAGCAATGAGCCGCCGTTAACATGGTTTTATCTCCAACCATAGTTCCTGTGCAGTGATAGGTTGATCCCCCCTCTTTATATCCCCATTGCAGAACATTAGGAAAAACAAGAGCATAGTTTGACCCCGTATTAACCGCATTGGTTACTTTAACAGTGGAATCATCCTCTTTCTCAGATGGAGAGCAATAAGCCAATAAGAAGAATGGTAACAAGATAATAATATTTACTATTTTCAAAACTCAGCCCCCTCCGTATATTTTTATCTATAAACCTTATCGGAATTTTTAAAAAAAACTGAAAAACACTTTACGCACTGCCTGTAAAATGAACACTTGCCTAATAACTACATTGTAATTATAATATATTTATTATGAATGGAATTTCCTTTACCTGGGACCCAAAGAAAAATCAGCTAAATAAAAAGAAACATGGTATCTCTTTTGAAGAGGCACAATCAGTATTTTTTGATGAAAATGCAAGGCTCATCGCCGACCCAGACCATTCCTCTATTGAAGATCGGTTTATACTATTAGGTCTCAGTCAAAAACTAAGGGTTCTAGTTGTTTGCCATTGCTACAGAGAAAGTGATTCAAACATTAGGATTATTTCTGCACGCAAAGCTACAAAGAACGAGTGTACTCATTACACAAAAGGTTAGGAATATGAGAAAAGAATACAATTTTTCTAAATCAAAGAAAAACCCATACACTTCTAAGCTTAAGAAACAAATTACCATTAGACTTGATTCTGACACGATCAACTACTTCAAAGAAATGGCTGACTCCACCGGCATACCCTATCAAAGCTTAATCAACCTTTTCCTAAAAGATTGTGCTGAATCTAAAAAGAAAATTTCCATCCAATGGGTTAAAAGCAAAAAGTCTGCATAGGTTTTTGCTTCTATTGCCCCACTCAAGGACAGAATAAGGAGAAAGTATGCTAAATTACCATAATCTATTTAAAATATTATTCCTTTGGCTTTTTATCGGTTGTTCCCAGCCTGAAAAGGAAGCCGAAGTAAAGACGGTAGATATCAAGCAAACCCAAGCTAAACACCAGGGAGCGACCCACTTTTGCTGGTCTTATGCCCTTCATGGAATGCTTGAATCCATGGAACTAGAAAGAGGAGGCTCTGAATTGAATCTATCGGAGGAATATCTTGGATTTTATCACATGTATGAGCAGCTGCTAGACTACATCCTCAACCCAGAAAAGTACCAAGATTACGCCATCCTCCCCCTTAAAGAAACCAACAATTATCAAGGAGCCTTTGAAGTCGCATCCAAATGGGGAATGGTTCCCGAATCGGAATTTAAAGTAAAATTTGAGGAAAAATCTATCTGGTTAGTAAAAAGTAAGGATAAGGATACCAGAGAGTTAAGCCAAAAAGTGAGAGATTATTTTGAAGATGAAATTTTTGAAAATCAAGGCGGATTAGCAGCCTATAGTGAAAAAGTAAAACAAGACAATGACATTCTTTTAAATGACCTCTGGGAGATTTTTAAGAAATCCTCCCCCACTCCTGATGAGATTGTTGGCCATCCTAAAATTGAGAGTTTTAGTTTTAAAGATCAAACCCACACCACTCAAAGCTTTGCTAAAGAGGTCCTTAAATTTAATGGGGAAAGTGACTTTAAATATTGGCAAGAAAAGGATGTGGATCAAGGAATTGACATTATTAAGAAGATACTATTACAACAGATTGCAATTCCCATGCGCTATTCTACCGGATGGCGAAAGGGACATATTCTACTAGCGGTTGACTTTGTAACTGAAGAAGGAGAAGTGGGTCAAATGTCAAAAGCTGAAATTGAATCCACCTTCAATAATCCTCTTAAATTTATCTTAGTCAAAGACAGCATTGGCTCCACCGATGATTTTACTCATGATGGAAAAAAGATCCTTTATCAAGATGAAGAGACGGGTGAAACAACCTCCTATGATGGAGAAGCCCCAACTATCACTTTTGGCTACGAAGAAGAGGATAGTGTAACGGTCGGCGGTTATAGAAAACTAGATGCCACCTTTATTATTGATCAAATTAAAAAAGGGCAACTGGGTTTTTATGCTCCAAAAGAATCTTTTGAGAAAGATTTTGAAACAATTATGGCAACCAAATAATTTTGAAAAGAATCTTTTATCTGATAAAACACTGTGAACATATAACCTATAATTCACAGAAGGCGGCCATGACTCCTACTCAAAATTTAAAAATAGCTATCTTAAAAACTGACACCATGCGCCCCGAATTAAAAAACAGATTCGGTGACCATGACCAACTTTTTATTAAACTCTTTAATCAAATTGAACACTCTTTGACCTTTGAAACCTTTCCCATCATCGACAATAATTTTCATCTTCCCTCTTTTGATTATGATGGGTACTTGATAACCGGCAGCTCTCATAGTGCCTATGAAGATCTCCCCTGGATAAAGCAGCTTCGCGCCTTTATCAAAGAACTCGATGAGAAAAAATTGAAAACCTTAGGAATTTGCTTCGGCCATCAGATCTTGTGGGACACGCTCGGGGGAAAGGTCATTCGCTCTCCCAAAGGTTATGGACTCGGAGTTTATGAAACATTCTCCCAAAACACCGCTAATTTAGACCCCGGACTCTCCTCTTACAAACTGCTCTATTCCCATCAAGATCAAGTTGTCGCCATTCCAGAGGATGCAAAAGTCATTGCTGGGCATGATTTTTGTCCCTTTTCATCGGTAAAAAAGGGTCAGCATATCATAACGTGGCAAGGCCACCCTGAGTTCAATCCGGAGATTGTTCTTGATATTGCCAATTATAAAAAAGACACCATTCCAACTGACACCTACCAGAAAACTCTTTCATCGCTAGAAGAGGCTACAGATCATCTTACTGTGGCAACTTGGATGAGAGATTTCTTTTTATAAACGGCTATTGACCTGACTATAACTTCACACTTTAGAATGGATATTATGAGTTAGAAATTATCAAAAGGAGTCTAAAGTGAATAAAGAAAAATGGGTGGAAATGTTTAAATCCATCAAATTAGATGAAGAAACCATGTGGAAATGGCATCAGATCTTTGAAAAAAAACACCCCGAAGATCATCAATTTTTTCTGGAGTGGTTAAAACTTCCCCAACCAGAAATTAAAGAAATCCGCACCAAAGCCAAGGATATCGAAGGTTAAACTATGATGTATTCCATTGGCCAAATGGCGAAGAAGTTTGCTCTTTCGCGGAGCACTCTTCTTTATTATGACAAAATTGGTTTATTAAAGCCCAGCGAACGGTCATCTTCCAATTATCGACTCTACACTGAAGAAGATTATCAGAAAATGGTTCAAATTGATGTCTATCGTCAGGCGGGAATGCCATTAAAACAGATCATCTCTATGCTGGTTGCCAGTACAGGATCTGTAACCGATCAACTGGAAGGTCGTTTAGCTCAATTGAATTATGAAATTCAGGCCTTAAGAAAGCAGCAGCAGGTTATCGTAAAGCTCTTGAAAGAGAAAAAGTCCCTCAGTAAAACCCAGGTGTTAGATAAAAATAAGTGGATCGAGATCTTAAGATCCTGCGGAATGAGTGAAGAGGATATGTGGCAATGGCATATTCAATTTGAAAAACACTGCCCCGAAGGGCATCAAGACTTTTTAGAGTCCTTGGGGATTAAACCTTCGGAAATTCAGCAAATACGAAAAAAATCCCGTTTGTCGCCGAGATAGATTATCCAAAGGAGAAATGGGACTATATGTGGTCGAAACAGTCCCATTACGGCCGAAGATAGATTATCCGAAGGAGATATGGGACTAACAAAAATCCGACTCACAAAAATCCAAACCCTCCCATTGCATCCAAACCCCTTAATAAAGCAAGGAAATGTTATTTTTCTAACCCCTCGTATTCCATTCACCGATAAGTGAGATAATGATAAGGGGGAATTATATGAAAAACGCACTTATCTTTTGCCTATTCTTGTCTTTCATCATGCTCGGCTGTCGAAAAAGAAATTCTGAAGTAAAGTCATCCGCTTCTGTTCAAGATCAAAGATACACTAATAATTGGGATGTAACAGATCGGCAGAATCAAAATTTCCTCATTAACAAAGTATTTAGACCCATCGTTCTTGATTTTAATGTGGATGAAAACTGTAAAGATCACCTAAAAGAAGAGGATGCTAAGCAGTTTTTTACTAAAGCATTAAAAAAATGGTTAGTGGGTCTAGATTCACTTAATTTGACGGACAAAGAGATCGTCACTGAACCCATCTATTCAGCTGAAAATCCAGATATGAAAGTGTTTTTTAAATGCCAAACCATTATTGATCATGCCTTTCGTTCATCTACTTATTTTAAAAAGCCCAATCCTCCAGAAATAAAAATTCACCCCAAGCCCCTCCGCAGTTTAGAGAAATATCAGGGGGAAATCCTGGCACAAATTCCGCTGAGTGTCATCGTTCACGAATTAGGTCATGCCTTTGGTTTAGCTGATACTTATATAATTGATGAAAACTGGATTCAAAAGACAGGTGTTGAACAGTAC
>CAYFLR010000009.1:24907-37012 GCA_964343805.1 uncultured bacterium
TCAATCCACAGGACTTAATACCAATGTGGGGCTTCAACCCGATTCCATTATGAATGATGTTTATTCAGGTGATGAACTTAAAAAAGACGATTTGACCGGTCTAAAATGGCTCTATCAATATTATGTCAGTGGAGAGCTAGAGGATGTACAAAGCTGTACTCATGGGTATTTTTATGATGAAGCATCCAATGGCTGTATTCAGATAGGACTTGCAAAAGGAGAGCATCACCTTATTAAAAAAGTTCATCAAGTTTTGAAGGTAAGAATGCTACTTGATAGCTCCTGTTATGAAGGGGGTTCAATCCAATTCCAAACTGCCACCCAATTAGTATCGGACACCTATAAAATCTGGCTTGATGGTTTACGAAAAACCCATGGTCTCTTGCGAGAAGATGTGAAAGAACAAATTTTAAATATTGCCTGGGGCGAAGATCTGGCTATCAATTTTATTTGTCGTCCCCCAGCATCTGGAGATATTCCAGAGGGATTATCCTATGCAAATGGAGATAGCAGATCTCCGGTTATCAACCTGTTTCATTTAACCGAGGCGGAAAAAGAGGGCTACGCTCACCAAGTTCTCCATGGTTTTTCAACAGCTCGCTTCAAAAAATTCTTTGGCGCAGCCTTTGGTCTACCCATGTCCTTTATTGACCCCTACTCCAAAGTTTCCCATCAGCTGACTGAATCTGATTCTCTAACTGAAGGAGAAATAAAAGGATTAGAGCTTCTCTACATGCATTATTTTCATTAATCTTCAGTAAACCCCTTAAATCATGATACAATAATTCCATCGGAACAAACCTGGATTTGAAGATAAAAGGAAGGAATCATGGGAATTGAAGATTTGCTCAGAGGGTGCGAACTTTTTAATGAACTTTACGAAGAGGAAATCAACGCTTTTGTAAAGAATTGCAACGTTCTTCAATATGAAGAAGGAGGCGTTGTAATAGAAAGAGATGAAAAAGTACAAAACCTTTATATCGTGCTTTCTGGTAAATTGTTAATAACTAGAGAATACCCTGAAACCACCATGAAGATTCAATACCTCTACTCGGGAGATGTAACGGGAGAATTGGTTTTTCAAAAAGAGTATTTAAGTCGAGAGAAAGTGGAAGCCCTGGAAGAATCAAGTGTCCTGCAAGTCCCTTATGAGCATATCTTGAGTTACTTTAACAAGAATACCAGTGTTTATGGAGTCATTGTCACCAACCTGTGTGACCTCATCATGAGCCGCTACAAAACTTATAGTGACATTCTCTATCGAGTTTATCCCGAAAATACTATTGCGATTAGAACTCCCATCTTTGAGAGAAGACATAGGGAAGTCCTCTCACAAAAAGATAGAAAAAAATATTTGGATGATGGTGATATAGAATCTAGAACGAGTGGAGATCGGCGTAGACGCTAGATCTTAAGCGGCTCTCTTGCCTCCTTGATGGTTGCCCTTTTTAGTTTTTTCCGCAACACCTACAAGTACTTCTGTATGGTCACAAATGTGATTCAACACCTTTAAAAGTCTCTCTTGATTAGGATCCACTTTCGCACTGTGAACCTTATACCAAAGCTGCTCTAAACTGTTGGACAGCTTCTTGGAAATATCCGCTCGGAGAGATTTAATAGGAAAAAAGGTATTTAATAAAGTAAGGGTCACTGAAAATATAATACCAAAAATACTGGTATGCATTGCAAAGGCAACACGAGAAACAAATTCACTCAAAATGGGTGCAGACTTATCTATTTGGCTAACATCGATCTGGGCAATCAGCGGGAGGGCAGCTGTTATACCAAGAAAGGTTCCAAAGATACCAAACACAATAAAAAGACCTGGAAGAATATCTATCAACCGACTTATGGGATCAAAAGGGAGAAAGCCAAGTCGTTTCCAAGAAGGTTCTTTTTGCATTACATTGGCTGTCATCTCATTAAAGTCAGGGGCAGTCATGGACTTAAAAAAGTCAATTTCATTCTTTATTCCCGCAATAATATTTCTCTTGCCACTGGCAAAATCTTTTATGGAGTGGGTTTTTACTTGAGGGCTATTCTGTTTAGATCTTAAGCGTCCCTCAGGCAGGCGCTGATTCATTTGATCTAAAAGTCTTAACACAAACCTTTCAATATCACCACTGCCTTTAAGTTGAACCTTGGATTCAACTTCGAGCATTTTATCCATCTCTTTGGAAAACAACGACATAAAGTAAAGTTCGTGCTTTCCTTTTAAATAGGCGATCCATTTAAAGCCTATTGCTGTCACCAAAAGAACCCCCATTGTGATAATCAAATTGTCCGATAGTAGACTCGCTACCTGAGACCACCAACTTACTGTGTTAACCATTGAAACCTCCCTAATGAATGACAAAAGTTATTTATTTAACTGTTTAAAAGCTTCTTTAACAAAAGCAGAATTTATAAATTGAAAAGTGATTTCTACCCTTCGTGACTTGGCACAATCAAAGCCTCCACAAGCTTCTTTAATACTTTTTAAGTCCAAAGGAATGGGATCCATATAGCTAAAACCGGCCACTTGTACATAGTTTTTTAATTCTGATTTATATTGGAATGGACCCGTTTCCTCACTGAGAAAATACTCTGTGACTTGCTTGGCTCTATTCATACTTAAAGCTAAGTTGTAAGAATAGGCCTCGGCTGTTCCCTCATTAGGATGAAAATGTTCGTGGTAGTATCGAGGACTCGCGTGTCCTGTCACATAAATACTCTCAATAAGAGGCCTGATTTCTGGGTCACCCAAAAGAGTTTTGGTGTATACAGAAATGAGCTTAGCTAATTTATCTTTGGCTTTAGTTGATAATTTAAAACTATCATTCTTAAATTTAAAATTTTCATCCATACTTAGAATGATACTTCCAGTAATGGGATCTACTTGCACATCAAGACCAGCTTTAGCAAATTTGTCTTGGATTTTTTTACTCACATCTGACCTTATCTTGTTGGCTAAATCGTGCAGTCGATCGCCCAATTGACCATCACCTGCCAATCCACCACTACCCTGTTTGGCCATTGCTAAATCACCCAGAGCTTTATCTAAGTCACCTTGCGCTTTTCCAAGTTGGCCTTTTAATTGGCCCAATTCTCCTCGAGCATCTCCTAGTTCGCCTTGCGCTTTTCCGAGAGCACCTTTGAGCTGGCCAATTTCTCCTCGGGCATCACCAAGCTCGCCTTCTGCCTTTCCGAGTGCACCTTTGAGCTGACCTATTTCTCCTTTGGCGTCACCTAACTCACCATTCGCTCCGGCTAATTGACCTTTCAAACTTCCTATTTGGTCATTTGCTCCATCAAGAAGACCTTTTAATTCTCCAATCTTACCATTAGCTCCAGCGAGTTCTCCTTTTAAACTTCCTATTTCATCATTCGCTCCATCAAGCTGACCCTTATATTTTCCAGCTTCCCCATTGGCTCCAGCCAATTGACCTTTTAAGCTTCCTATTTGATCGTTGGCTCCTTCAAGAAGTCCTTTTAACTCTCCGACCTTGCCATTAGCTCCTTTTAATTCTCCTTCTAATTGTCCGATCTGACCCTTGGCTCCTTCGAGTTCACCCTTAAGACTTCCTATTTCATCATTGGCGCCATCAAGTTCTCCCTTGTATTCACCTATTTTTCCCTTAGCTCCAGCCAATTGACCTTTAAGATTACCTATTTCATCATTAGCACCATCAAGGAGGCCTTTTAATTCTCCGACCTTGCCATTAGCTCCTTTCAATTCTCCTTCTAACTGACCAATTTGACCTTTGGCTCCTTTCAATTCTCCCTCTAACTTACCTACCTGTCCCTTGGCACCTTCGAGTTCACCTTGAGTTTTCCCAATTTTTCCTTTAGCCTTGGAAAGCTCTCCTTGCAAATCTCCTAACTGCCCTTTGGCTTCAGTCAATTTCCCTTGAAGACTCCCCAATTGCCCTTTAGCTTTTGAGAGATCACCTTGTGTTTTATTTAAATCACCTTGAACGGTTCCCAACTCTCCTTTAGTGGCAGCCAATTCGCTTTTTACTTGTCCTAATTGAGTTAAGGCTTTTTCTAATTCACCCTGAGACTTTCCTAATTTGTTTTTGGTCCCATCTAACTCATCCTCTGTTTTTCCTAATTTGACTTTAGTTCCATCCAGTTCGCTTTCAGTTTTTCCTAACTTAGCAAGAGCTCCTTTTAATTCGTTCTGTTTTTCTCCCACCTGACCTTTCGCTGTAGCGAGTTCATTCTCGGTCTTTCCTAGCTGCTTCTTGGTACCAGCTAGTTCATTTTCTGTTTTTCCGAGCTGCTGTTTGGTTCCGGCCAATTCGTTTTGGGCTTGAGATAATCTTTCTTTAATTTTGTTTAACTCTTTTTCAGTGGTCTCAAGAACCTGTTTAGTTTGAGTTTGGGTTGTTTGGGAAGTCACCAGTTTTTTCTCAGTTTGCGCTAGTTTATTCTGATTTTCATTGAGTTGTTGTTTAGTTTGATTGAGACGCTCAGCCATTTCTGCCATCTGTTTTTCATACTTCTGAGTCAACTCTTTCTGTGAATCAATAATCTCCTGATCCAAACTAGATATTTTCTTTTGACTCTCTTGATAGTTTTTATTCAGCTGATCATACTTGTTTTCCCAGCCTTTGATCTCCGCCGATCTTTTTTGCTCAAGCTGGTTTAACTTGGCTTCTAGACCAGATATGGCAGTGGTTTTTACTGTTATATTTTCATTTAACTCGGTGATTTTTTCCTGGTTCTGCTTTAACTTCTGGTTGTATTCTTTTGTTTGTTCTACTAGCTGAGCTTGCTTTACTTCAATCTCCTGCTTCAATTCGGTTTTAATGTTCTCCGTCTCTTTAACTAAAGCTTGATTGGCCTTTTGAGAGGTTACTAATTCGTCCACTTTTTGTTGAAAGTTAACCTTTGCCACCTTCAAGCTTTCTTTCTGAGTTTCAATTTGCTGCTTTTGCTCTTTGATTTGTTCCTTTTGCTTTACCAGATCTCGTTTAGTTTTCTGAAACATGGCTTGTTGAACTTCAAACTCTTCCAGCATGGTATCGATCTCTGTTCGATAACTTTGCATCTCACTTTGGAAGTTGGTCAGAGTTTTCATATTCTCTTGGATATCTTTCTCCTGTTGAACCAGCTTCTCTGTCCCCGCCTTCAGCTTGGATTTTGTCTGCTCCATTTGTTCTTTGACCTTAGCTGGCACCTCACCCTTTTGATAATCTACAATCTGTTTCATCTCCGCTTTGTTCTTAAAAGACTCCATGCTTGATCGCAGTAAAGTTATAACAAACAGAAACATAAAAATGATGGCCATAACCATAAACAGGTCACTGTTTGAGGTCCAGACATTCAGTTCGAAAGTAAAAAGTTATTATTGAGGGAAGTTTTTTAACTATCTGTTTTTTAAAGCATATTAATAAAGTTAAAGCCCCTTAAATCAGTGTTTTTTAAAATTAATTTTTAAACATTATAAACTTTAATCCATATTTTTCATAATATCAATTACTTACAGGCGCCCCCATCCCTCTTAAATTCCGATTTGCATCCCCCCCACTCCGTGTTAGAATTATCTTCATTATTCACCCCAACTTGGAGATGCTCATGAAATTATTTACCAATGCAACTCACTTACTGTTCCAACTCATTTTATTATTAAGTTTAACCCTTGCTCTCTCATGCACTGAGAAGGAGGACAAAGATGAAGAAAGTACCGAGGAAGATGAAACTTCGGCCAGCACATTAGATATAGCCTCTATTGCCGATAACAGCTTGGCTAGTGCAATTCCTCTGGAAGTGCAAGTAGCTTCACCAACCACTTCCGACGGCAGTGAAATAGAATACAGCGCCGATACTTTGAAAATTAATTTAGTGGCTGGTTCTAAAACAGGCAATGAAAGCTATGTTGAAAAGGTCTCTAGTATTTTTAAACTCCTAAAAGCGGCAGATGCTTCTAGCTGCAAACCTTACTTAGATTTTACTCTCCCTCCTCAACCCAAATGCTACAATCAATTAGTAACCAAAGAGAGTAACCCAAAATCCACCAGTTCTGATTTAATTATCTTTCCAGATAATCTCAGGGAAGAAAACCTCGGGTCTGAACCAGAAGATGGCCGAGGATTCAGAGTTCTTGATGATACCGCAGGTATGTTAGCAGAATTGGAAGGCAATGATCCTTGCGGTAAAGCAGTGGCTGAATACTTTATCCAAACCAGTGCATCCACTGTGGATAAGGCCCAAAACCTGATGGGGAGCATGTTATGTGCAGGTAAAGTGAAAGGCAAACAAGAACTCCCTGCTGCCGGTAAAGAATTAGATCTCCTGGATGTAGTCAAAGAAGTTTGGCAAGACAGCTCCCTCACCATTAAAAAAGCCTTGATTTTAAATGAAGGAAAAGAGGGAGAGACCGCTAAGTATCGAAGTGTCATCTCACTCATTCGCAAAGATTCAAATGGTGATCAACAGAGCCTCCTGGCTGACCTCCAAAACATTCCAGACAAAGCCAACCCGCAAAATTATCAGGGTCGTTTTTTAATTTATGACCAAAGACGAAAGCACGGAGTCACCACCCCCACGATGATCACCGTCAACTATCAAAAAGAGGGAAATAACATCACCTTTATTCTCAAAGAGTCCTCTTTTAACTTCGATATTGATCCCAAAACAGTGGTTGATAGCAAAGGAATGCTTGATTTCGATAAGATCGGCAATTTGAAAGAAAATAATGCCAATGGAATTCAAGCTCAATTTGAACTCCATACACTTTCCGGCAACGGCAAAGCGGGATATATGTCAGCCCCTTCTGTCATGGGAGAAGAAGTTCCCAATGTTTTTATCGTATCAGTTGACAAAGATGACAGCAAAGCTTTAAAAGGCTGTGCTCTTTTAGGAAACACAAAAGGGTTCACCGATACTGTCACTCTAAAAGGAAAGTACTGCATGAAAAATCAGTCCACCACCGATGGACCTTCTTTCGGAGGAGAACTTCCTCAAAATGGTTTTGCTGATTTTGGTTATGTCCAAAAACAATGCTTTGGACTCTCAGGAAGTGATTGGAAAGTTTCCTCCAACAATTTAACTTGGGCGGTGGCTGAAAAGTGTGGTGTGGGATCAAGTAATCACGGGGGAGATGTTGACTTGATTCCAGTTGATCAAGCTCTCAAAGAATTCAAGTTACCCAAACTTCCAACCACATCCAGCATATCTTATGATTCTTCGGTAGGATATAAACTAGATATGCCTTAATTACTCAATTCTTCATGACTCACTAATCTGAGGAGGCCACTGATGCTCATTTCCCCCGCATTTTGATTAGCTAGGTAAATTTCGCTTCCGTGATCTCCTTGAAAATCCATATACCAGTCTAAAAAGAGGGAATACTCACTTCCCTTTTCAATGGGACTGTCCATATAACCACTGTAGTGATAATCCACCGAGGATGATAAATGGTGAACCTCGACTCTTAAAGATTGCTCTACTTCTGAATCCATATCAAAAAAAGAAATGGTGGAGGGAAATTCTATATGTTCTTTCTCTACCTTTAATAGAGCCCTGCCCTTATCATCCTCAATCGTAATAGACCGAATTTTTGACTTTTCACTGATTATTTTAACCAAAAAAGGTTGATCGTCTTCAAAACCCCAGTCATTGTAGCTCTGATAGATGGTAAGGTGTTTAGCGAAAGCTGTGCTTGAAACAAAAAGTAGAATTAACATTAGAAATTTATACATGAGTCATTCCTTCTTACAGGTTGCTTTAAACTAAGCACCTTGTAGAACAGATTCAAAAATAACTCAATTATATATAAAGAATGATTACGATCTAAATATTAGATCTTTTAATCTGTTTATATAAGATAGGCATAAGCCCCATAATTATCACTACATATCCTGCATAGGTATATAATGTGAGTGATTCATTAAATAGCCAGTAAGCCACAATTCCCGCCAGCACCGGTTCCACCAAAACCACAATGGATAGAGTGGAGGCTTTAAAGAACTTCACGATGTACATCAAAGTGCCATGGCCAAAAACGGTAGGAATGATGGCAACAGCTGTTAAAGCCCACCAAGTGGAGCTTGATAATTGAACCAGGGGGGCTTTAACTAAAAGGGCTACTATCAAACAAATGAGAGCCGCGAATAAATAAATTAACGGCATGACTAATGAGTATTGCTGAATCTCTCTTAGTTTTTTTCCTGCAATAAAGTAGAAAGAAAATAAAATGGTACAGAGTAAACTACTCAAGTCTCCCCAAAAGTAAGACCATGAGAAATGAAGATCATCAATACTGATGATACTCGTTCCAATTATCCCGCATACAATAGCCGGATAGAGTGCAGGATTTATTTTTTCTTTTAACAGGAAGTGAGATCCAAGAGAAATAAAGATGGGAGAAAGGGAAAGAAAAATGGCGGCATTAGCCACCTTGGTCATTTGGATTGCTGTTATCCAAAATATAAAATGTCCTGCAAAGAAAAGAGACATGAGACTGACTACTCCTAAGACTTTGGGAGTGTACAGACCCCTCTTTCTTAATATAGAAGGTAGACAAAATGGAATGATAATTAAAAATGCTAAGATTAAACGATAAAATGCAATCGTCAAAGCGTGAGTTTCACAGAGGCGGATGAGGTTTCCGGCCTGGGACATGGCAAGAGTTGAAATCGCGAGGAGTAAGTTATGCATAGTCAGTTATATGATATCATTTCTATCTCCTAAGTAAAACAAGAACAACCCCAATAAATAACCCCATACCGCATTGATATAATTATATTTACACCTATTTTTATTGTATTTAATAGTTTAATTTGATACTAAACCAACTCTTCAGGGTTCGACCTACTCAAAAGGATAAATTAATGAAAAGCAAATCCATAAACAGATCATTCCCCCTCCTATTCATTTTAATCACCTTCTTAAGCCACTGTAGTGACCCCAGCTCAACTTCAAGTTCGCTCCAAGAAGCTTGGAACTCAGCAAACGATCCAGCAATCTTCGGGATATACAATTCCAAACAGTTTAAATCGATTCCCCGGCGTGCTCTGTTGAGAGATCTGCCCTGGAGCGGTTCCTATTGGCCCCTAACTCAAGGAGGGATCACCTATAGATGGCAAACCAAAGTGAGGCCACTGCAATCACCGGACTATTACCAGATTTCCAATATGGGACGGGCACAACTCAACCGCCTCTCTCCGGCAGAAAAATATGACCTTTGGTTCGGACAATTCACCTATCCACTCACTAGCCACATCCGACAGACCCGACAACTGACGGAGTTGAACGGACATCTGGAAGATTGGAATGGCATCTGCCATGGCTGGGCGGTAGCTAGTATTAGACATAAATTAACCGGAAAGTCAGTCACTGTACAGAATGCCTATGGGCATGTTTTTGAGTTTTATAAAGCTGATATTGAAGCTTTGGTAAGTCAATACTATGCCGATCAAACCGCTATGGTAAATATTGGCAGCCGATGCAATTATGAAGGCAATCAGTTTCCTTCCAGTGGAAGAGTTGCAGTTGATGAGTGTCGGGATGTTAACCCGGGAGCTTTCCATCTCACGCTGGATCACTATATTAACACCCTTAAAAAGCCCTTTATTGCTGATATTAGCTGGGACTCTCAAGTTTGGAATTACCCTATCGTAGGTTATAAAACATCTCATAGAAAAATCATCCCCTTTCAAGGCGATGGGCCACTTGCGAATCACCGAGCCGAAGGAACCGCATTTACTGTTTCTGTAACCAATAAACTGACCTATGTAGCAGGTTCGTCACCCTCAACCGGCAAATCCAAATCTATTTTAAAAACCCTCACCTTGCGTTACACGCTGGAGCTGGATCAAAATCAAAATATCATTGGAGGTGAGTGGATCAGTCGCAAACGCCCTGACTTTCTGTGGATTTTCCAAGATCATGGTGCTACCGAGGGATCCTATCTCACTCAAACCCACATCAATCAATTGATAAATGGGTTAAACAACTCTCAATAGTTTTTCATCGACAAGTAAAACAAAATTAACCATAATTGATCCAACTTTTATAAGGAGGATCGTAATGGTTACCATAGGAATGAATTACCAGGTCATTGAAGGAAAAAACCAATTTTTTGAGAATGCTTTTAAAGGCGTACTTAAAGCCATGCATGAAATAGAAGGTCATGAGAAAAGTAATCTTTACTGTGACACAGAAGATAAAAACAGTTATCTAATTGTATCAGAGTGGTCATCACAAGAAGCATTTGATGGGTTTATTGCCTCAGATAAATTTAAGAATGTTGCAAACTGGGGAAAAGAGCAAATTTTGGCTGGCCGCCCTCGTCATCAGGTTTATAAAAGCTAGTTAAACTGTACCAGCAACTGCTTAACTAATTTTAAAACTCTCTGTTTAGATTTTTCTATTGTTATTTGGTCTGAATTAAAGGCCACAATGATATAATCCGCCATCAAACACTGAATATGCATGGCCAGGGCTTCACTATTGGCCTTGGTCATTTTCTTTCCATATTTCTCAGTAATTAAATGACGAATTCGTTCAGCTCCACCCACTCGGATTTTAGTGTGCAAATCTCTGTACTCTGGATTATAGGTGGCAATGTATCTAAATAAGATAAATGCTGAAAGCTGTTCCGGATATTTAGCGGCCCAATCAAAAGAGGCTTCAATATATTTAAAAAGCATCTCCTTATCATTTTTTGCTTCGCCCACATATTTTATGGACATTTGTTGCTGACATCTCACTAGATGGCTAACGGCATCTCGAATTAAATCCTCTTTACAAGGGAAGTAATAGGCAACATTGGATTTCTTTAACCCCATAATCTCGGCAATTGAACTATAACTGGTTTTATCAAATCCTATTTTGGCAATACTCTCAATGGTAGCCAAAATAATCTCGACTTTTTTCAATTCACTTTTCTGGGGTTTAAAATCATAGAGTTCATAGACACTGGGATCCAGTTTCATCTCGTCACATTCCCTTCATACGGCTTATTGTGCACATCTCCAGGCTGGTAAAGTTATCTTAGAATAAGGAGGATCGCAATAAATTTGATAAAATTGCTTAAAAAAAACCTTCCTTAACCGACAAAAAAAGGAGCATTTATGATAAAAATAGGAGGATCAGATGGGTGGTTATATAGCTCTAGGTGTCATCGGACTCGGATTGTTATTTATCATTGGAATTTATAATTCTTTGGTGGCTTTAAGAAATCGTTATAAAAATGCCTTCGCTGGAATTGATGTTCAACTCAGAAGACGTTACGACCTTATCCCTAATCTAGTCGAGACAGCCAAGGCCTTTATGGCTCATGAAAAGTCAACGTTAGAGGCGGTTATTAAGGCAAGAAACAGTGCTGCAAAAGCTTCTGAAGCAGCCAGTAATGATCCCACCAACGAACAGTCCATGAAAAAATTGGTGGGAGCCGAGCAGAAACTATCTTCTGCTTTTGGGAAATTTTTTGCTTTGTCTGAATCTTATCCCGATCTAAAAAGTAACGAAAATATGATGCAACTATCTGAAGAACTTTCCAGCACAGAGAATAAGGTTGCCTTTGCTAGACAGGCCTACAATGACGCAGTTATGTTCTACAATACCAAACGGGAATCCTTTCCCAATAATATTTTAGCCGGCATGTTTGGATTTGGACCTGCTGTTTTATTTGAAGTTCAAGATGAGGCTGTAAAGGCTCCTGTTAAAGTCAAGTTTTAGAAAACAATGACCAATTTAGGCCCTTTATTCCTTAGTCTAATACTGCTCACTGGTGGCCAATCATTATTTGGCAATAATTGTGGCCCCCTGCAATCTGGCTTTTTTGGTTCCCAACTCTCCTTTGGCATTACAAATGGCCAGGCTGGCCCCCCTAAAATTAAAAGCGAAAAAAAGCAAGTCCTACACAATGAAGGAGGCACTCCCAGCACTAATGAAGTTTACCTTATTGAATACCAGGGAAAGAAAAAGATTTTTAAACCCTATGAGGGAGAATCGGCTTACTTTATTGCTAAAGTACCCAGTGCTAAGTTGGGATTTCTAGGTTTTAGGGAAATCAAAGCCTTTGATATTGCCAAATGGTTGGGGCTAAAAAACGTACCCAAATCGATCGAAGCTGAAGTAGACGGTCAATTGGGAGTTCTCGTAGATTTTGTC
>CAYFLR010000009.1:37022-49228 GCA_964343805.1 uncultured bacterium
ATTCTTGAAAAGTGCAAAGTTGCAGATCCTGTAAAAGAAGCTCAAATAGTAAAGGAGCTAGAGTCCTCTCCAGAATGGCAAAGGGCTCTTGAAGACATAGCTCTTTTTGACTTTCTCATTGGCAACATGGATCGAATGATTTTTAAGAACAATATCAGAGTAAGAGCCAAAGAAAGTGGAGGCTGGGAAATCACTCTCATAGATAGTGCAAATGGATTTACCAAAGAACTTTTTGATCAGAAGGTCATGCAAAAGCATCTCCCCCCCCATTTAACCAGTAGCCGTCTCATGGAGAAAATAGCCTCCATTAAAGAGGCAGAGTGGCGCCTTATTTTAAACGGAATTGAAACCAATGAAGTGAACCTCTTTTTACAAAGAAGATCCTACCTAATGTTAAAGTATCAAATTCACTAGTTTCGCTCTATTTCAGGAATACTTCTGTCAGCAAAACCCAATCTACCCACAAATGGAAGCTTAATCGCAGGTCGGTAAAAATCAATCCCCCAGTTAAGCCCGAGTATGTTAAATTCCAGCCCCTCATAAAGACCGACAGTAAAACCCAAGGCTCCCCATAGGGAAAGTTGATAACCTGTGCCACTGGGACTTTTTGCAAACAGAGAGGTTTTGCCAAGCCAGTCCTTTCCTATGGCGTGAGGGGGTAATTCCACATCAATTCCATCTACATTACGAATAATATAGGCAACAAAGGAGTTGCTATTAGGACCTGGCCATAAGCGATAGGTATGACTGTAGGGATAGTTAATTATTAACTCTTCAACCTGCTTAATCACCTCACGGGCTTTCTCCCCATTAAGTTGAAATATAAGCTCAGGGGGCTTACCAAACCAGTACCGATCTGGCAGGTCCTCTTTCACCACAACTGAATTTCCACCACGATAGGCTCTCCATCCCAGCACATTGACCGTTGTGTATGATTTATCACTAGATCTTTTCCAAGCCACCCAAGGATGAACCGCTAGAGTCCCTCGCCAACCAAAGGTGCGAGCCACATAAATTTGAAATATATCTTCCTGAGTATTCTCTGCTAAAGGAGCAATACCTGCACTTTCACGGGATGCAGTTCTCCAATTTTCAGTTTTACAAGCTATAAAAGAGAACACTGACATCAGGAACAGAAATAGCCATCTTTTCATCTAAATCTCCGAAGTAGACAACAACACATGGCACTAACCAAGCCTAGGCTCTACCGTATCACTTCAAAGAAATTAATGGAAATTATAGATGAACTATTGATTATTAAATGGTGGTTTTACCGCTCTCCGTTTTGCCCCCAGAAGTTGAAGAGGTACTTTCTTTCTTGTCAGAATCCTTATCGGATGAATCATCTTTTGATTTGTCGAGATCTTTTTCAAAACCCACTTTAAATAGTTTATATAATGCGATCATATCATTCACCTTTTGCACATCATAAGTCACAGATTTAATTTTAATCGACTCAGCAACATAAACATTGTCTTCAATAATAGAGATCTTTTTAATAGTCATATCTGTTTTGCCGGCCCCTTCTTTTGATAACTCATCTTTGAAAGAGACACATAACTCATCTTTGCTAATAAAAACTTTAGCTAGCTTAGGTAGAAAGTATTCTTTACCCTCTTTTACATTGTCATCATCTTTGCTTGTGGTTTGGTTACCGCTATTACCACTGCTGCTGTCATTACTGCTACTACCAGACTGGCTAGTTGTACTATTCGTTCCTGTCCCATAATCAGCCAAGGAAATCAGATTCATACCTGTCTCTTTATAGTTTAATAGATCCAATAGCTTACTGAAGATCAAGCTTCCGAAATAAGCATTTTCCTCATCTTCTTCCAGCCGGTATTTTTTCTTGTAGGTATCGCGTAATGCTTCTTCAAGCTTATAAATATCGTCATCACACTTTGTCTGCATTGACTCTAAGGTATCGGTAGAAATGGCTTTTTTAGCTCCACCCGCAGTACTTTTCACAGCTCCATCTGAAGAGCAGCTGACTGCTATTAAGGTCACAACTAACCAAAGAATATAAGTAGGCTTATACATAAAAGACTCCATTTGATATTTTCTATTCTATGTATCGGTTGGAGGGTAAAAAGGCTTTAGCTTAAAAAAGAGATTGCTGAGATTGATCAGGCTGCAAAGGGATTTCACGGTCTTCATGTATTGGTGAAAGAGATGTAATGTTATAAGCTAAAAGAGGATCCGCTCCCTCAAAGACTATCCATTTTCCCTCTTCAACATTATGAAAGGCCCCGGTAAATCTTTCCTTTTTATTATCTGCTCCCTCTACCTGGCGGATAAAGATCTTGGCTATTTGACTTGGATATCTCCTTGAAATTTCACCGTAAACTTCAGGATCAGATTCTCCAGAATCTCCGACTAGGATAAAAGATCTCTTGGGAAAGCGAGTGAGTATTTTTTCAATCTTTTCCACTTTATAGTCAAATGGAGAAGCAAATAGGCGAAAAAAGGTCTTAATTCTCACGTTTCGAAGATGCATACTCCCCTTAGGAAACCCGCTATCTAAAAGAAATGTTTCAAGAAAAGATGCTAATTGCCAAGGCGAACCTGAAACATAGTGAAAGACGCTTCCCTGCTTGTGCCACCTTTTATAAGCATTGGCTAAGCCATCAATCGCCTTATATTCTTTATAAAAAGTATTTCTGAGAAGAATTTCTTTATTAAGAACCACCGAATGTTTAATAGTATCATCAATATCGGATATAACACTCACACCCTCTTTCTGGATAAACTGAACCGGAGCAATTTTAATGAGTGTTTTACTTTCATCACCTTTTCCCTTAATGACTTTAATATAGACCTTTTTCCAAGGGTTCCGTTTGATGACAACTGCTTTTGGAACACTTACTGGAAGCTCCTGGACAAAGTGACCATTATCACCGGTACGACCTAATTCGTAGTTATAGTTAAAAAGGCGGGCAGAAACCTTTTTAAAACTCTCATTATCTACTAAAAAAGTTCTCATGCGGGTTATAAACCTTTGGTTTTCTTCGTCATTTTCAGGCTTACCCATATGACTTTGCATCTCTTCAATTAGGCTTTTTTGGAGGGCTGAATCCTCTTCTGCTTCATAAATGTGTCCATGAAACTGAGCCATCCATCTATGGCTTTCATCAAGATAAGCAAAGGTAGGAAAGACCCGTAAGGTTTCATCACTGTTCAGATAGGTCGGATTAATATCTTCATTTGAAAGGTTTTCAGATTGCTCTACCGGCATAACCTTTACAGAAGAAGGATTCCGTACCTTACATCCAATAAGTGAGGACAACGCAAAAATGAATATTAAAATAACTAAAGTTAATTTTCTCATACACTCCTCTTTTTAAGAATATTTTGCTTTTATATTAAAATAACATATTTCACCCGGATATTGCATGAGAAGTCGTAAGGAAATTTACATAGGCAACAGAATCCAGGCTCATGTTTTTATGAATCTGGAGATAAAATGGGCTTTTGATTGGTAAGTTCGTTTTGAATGAAAGTTTCTCCGTCTAATACAAAGAGTTCTCTAATCATTTCAAAAGACGTATCTTTTTCAATTTCATCCGTATTAGCTAATAAAAAAGTTCCCCCTGTCAATAAAAGATCATAGACACGTTGGAAACCATCCATGGGTTGAAACTTATCAAGTGTGAGTCCCCAATCTAACAAAGGTTCTTTGAGAACAAAGGGATAGAAGTGGGTGATAAGATGAAAAGTTTGAGAAAATGGAAAAGTTAAAAAATCTCCCGCATGATAGCTTATAGAAGATCCCAAATGAGTGAAGTAAGAGGCATAAGACTGCCGACTGTAGAAATTACTATAAAGACGGTGGGGGTCAATCTCGATACCGCTAATCTCTGGAGGTAGAGAACATCTATATTTTGAATGCTTACAGAAGGCTTCAAGTGCGAGGCAGTAGGCAAAATTCTTAGAACCGATATCCAATATCTTATATTTTTCAGTTTCAAGCGCAGAAGATTCACCCGGTATTATTTCCATCGCATCCAACAGATAAAGGTGAACTAAATTATCTAAAGCGCTCATCAAAGAAAGATGAGGCAGAATAGAATTGAATCCGTATTTGATTACGAGGTTATCAATATCTGCAGGTGACTTCGGTCCGAGATAGTCTTTAATTTCATTTAAGGTAATCCCTGGCTCCTGATATCCTTTTCGACTCCATGCTAATTGATTGCGTAAGAAAAAATCAAAAGCGTTATGGTAGCTTTTTAACTGTTGACCCAATCGCTTAGCAAAGGTTTGCATAAATGATCCAGACTACTGTTTTTAAGAGTTGAGTATGGAAAAGGGTGAGCGCTTTTTAGGTTTTTTCATAAAAGAGGTCTCAGTTTGGGAAGGGATAAAATCCTTTCTCTTACCTGTTTTCCTAGGATACTTTAAGTAAGGAATGACCTTTTGATTTTTAGGAGACAGAGTTCCATCATAAGTTACAGAAACAATGGGAACATGAGTGACTTTTTCTATATCCTTCGCCATAGCTTCGGTAATTAAGGAAGGACAGCAAAATGAAGGATTGGTTTGCACAAACAAATTAATGTCCGGATAGTGCTCTAATAAGAAAAAGATCTTGAGCAGATTATCCAAACTCTCTCCTCGATGATCGAAAGTTAAGCCAAAACGTTTTACCACTGTCTCTTTGGAAAGATTGCTTTCTGCCATCATAGAAGGACCTAAAACTCTTTCAAACTCTCGGTAATATTTACGCTCTAATTTCTTGAGAGTAGCTAATAATGAGGAGTTGGCGATCACATCAAAGTATTTACCATTTTGTAACCAGTTCTTAAAGTAGGCAGATGCCACAAGTTTAATGTATTCGGTATAAGGAGTGGTAATTACCTCTCCCCCTTCCTGTTCGATAGTTTTGATCAAATTTTGATTCATAACATCATTATCTCGCACGTAGAGATCCCCAAACAGTGCGACTTTTGGCCTGGGTTTACTGCGATCTACCGGAATGGCTAAAAAGCTATCCACCACAATTTTTACAGCATCGAGCTTGGAGGTTTTACCTAAGAAAGCATCTTCAAAAATGGTCAATGCCTCTTCCAGCACCTGATCAGTTTGGCCTGGATTTTTTTCATAAGGACGAACCTTACATCCCATGCTTCTTAAGAGACCGCCGAACATGTATGCAAAATAGGCATTGGAAGAAGCCCTGAAAGATACATCAATAAAACTAATTTCTCCTACATAGACTTCGGCTTTTTCAAAACCATTGCCATAAGCTTCTAAGATACTTTTTACGAAATAAGGATAAAGGCGAATATTACAAGATAGATTGGATTGAGGAGTCCACAAAACAGCTTTGCTAGGATCAAAATCAATATCTTCTAGGTACTCAATAAAGTTTTGAGCAATAGCATTGAGAGGAATACACTGACCGGTGTTATGTTGCAGACTTTTTTGAATGGTCAATTCATTCTCAGGTATGAGTCGAGTATCAATTCCCTCATTTCTTAAATTAGCCGCTAACAGCCGGCAGGAAGTGCTATCCCAGTCAGGGAGAAACAATGTTTTATTAGGAATCTTCTTGGCCAAATAAGGATTGACTGGCAGTTTACGGCTATGGCCCGCAGTTTCACCATGTTCAAAATGATTCTTAAAAGATCTAACAGCAGATTCTATCCTGGTTTCATAACCCACTGACGAGTCATGTTCATCCAGCTGAAGAACCAAGTAAGGTTTATCTTTTTCATCCATGATTCGTTTAAAATACTCCACGGTACAGCTATCTGGAGAACACATGAATGAGGTAATAAAGACGGGGTAAACCCCTGGGGTTTTGGCGACTTCATTAGTTGATTTTAGAATTTGAGCAGCATACTTCCAATGAATTGCCTTCAAAAGATACTCAATCTCTTTATGATCTTTCTCGCTATAATCTAGCATGTCCATATACATAGTCTTTACCCCCAGAGAGGCAAAAATATCCGGAATGCCCTTATTCATTTGGGGAGAAAGAACGGTGTAAGGACGACCTAAAAGCACAACAACGAAATCTTCCTTAGACCTTACTATATTACGATATATGGCTTTTAACTTTGCCTTACTTTCATAGAAACTGGTTTGTGCATCTTCATAGGCTGAAGATATCTCTAAAAAGCTAAGATCTTCACCCAAGGCCGGTTTGAGTGTATTAAGTAATTGGAGCTTAATTTGTAAGACATTGCTTCTATTTTTAAGCACCGGAGTTAAACACTTCTGTTTAATATTCTCTTTTTTCAAAGTTGGAATTAAAGCGGTGGCAAACTGACTGTAATAACAATACTGTCTAAAGGCCCCTTGATCAGGATTTTCTTCTAAATAGATGGGATTAAAAATATAGTCCACCTGATCTGCGAGATGGGAAATGTGACCATGAAAAGCATTGATAGGAGCACAAAACTCTGCAGAGGCTTGGGATTTACCATGATTAGCAGCTTTGGCAAACTTATCACTCACCACTGTTTTCACACCCAATTGCCTAAAAAAGTTGATCCAAAAGGGAAGCTCTTCCACCATGTAAAGAGCGGCAGGAAGACCGATCGTAAACATATTTCGCTTTTTGGAATCAGGTAATAGAGTGAAGGCTCGTTTACGGAAATTCAATAGATTAAATTGGGATTTATTATTGGAAACGAACTTCTTAGTATCGTAATCTCGCCCACATAAAAAGCCGTAGGCCGCTACTTCGTCACCAACTTTAGCTACCCTCAATTTACAATGGTTTGCGCAAATCTCACAAACTTCATTTTCAATAGGAATCTCTTGTTTATAGAGTTCAATTCCTGGAAAGCGAGATTTTTCTTGCTCGGACTCTACCAAATTATAGGCAACACCCAAGGCCCCTGTTAAATGACAGTACTTAGATACATAAATAGGTTTTTGCAATTTTTGTTCAAATGCTGCCACTAAGGCTTTGTTTTTGGCAGTGGCTCCTTGAAAACAGATGTGATCACCAATACTGCCATTGCGCGCCACTTTTTGTAAATAGTTCTCACGTACCGAATGAAGTATGGAAGCTAAAATATCATTCGAGGGATAACCTTTGGTGAGAAAATGATTAATATCTCTCTCCATGAATACTGTACAACGATCGCTAGCCATCGGAGATCTCGCCCCATAGGCTTTGGGAGCATAATCAGCAAGTTTAGTACCCAACTTACCCGCCTGCTCCTCAATAAAGCTACCGGTACCAGCCGCACAAACATGGTTCATCACAGAGGAGGTGACTCGTCCATTACTTAGAGTGGTAAATTTTGCATCTTGTCCACCAATCTCAATAATGGTATCGATCTTGGGGTTAAGCTGATAGGCGGCACGAGCATGAGCCGTGATTTCATCAATGACCAAATCAACACGTAAAACTGAGCCAATAAATTTCCGCCCCGCTCCCGTGGTTCCCACTTGCTTAAAATTTATCTTGAGTGAATCCCTTTGTTGCCAATCATCTATACATTCAAATATGGCTTGAACGGCGCGTAAAGGTCTCCCTGATGTACGAGTATAAAAACCAGCAATTATGTTTTGCCTGCTATCTATGACAATAGCCTTGGTACTAGTAGATCCAATATCTATTCCCATAAACAGATTATGAACTTTATCGCCAGCTGGCAATTCTTCATATATGTCAACTTCAACCGCACAATTTAATGGCACCACTTGAGGATGAAATTCATATTTTTTTAAACTGGTAAATTCGGGATATGTGGCTTTAGTCAACTCAAGTGGATCATAGAAGTATTGTTTTCTCTCTTCGGGTTGCAAGAGTAAAGAAGTTATTTCAGCCCCATTCACCATCACTTGAGGCTCTTTTAAAGAGGCTTCATTCACTTCTGCTAATAAGAGAGAGGCTGCTCCGATAGCCCCATAAAAGGGTGAGTGCTCATCCACCTCTACATCCGATTTTATGATATCACAGATATGACCCACGACAGCTTTATTGGAAGCAACTCCACCAGCAAAAATAAGAGAACCTGACACCAGATCTCTTTTAAAAAGCGTATCAACAATATTAACTGCTAAGCCTTTGCACAAACCATTACAAATGGCTTCAAGAGTATAACCTTCTTGCTGGGCATGGAGCAGATCGGTTTTGGCAAAAACAGCACAACGAGTGGCAATTTTAGGAACATCTCCTGATGCAGCGAGGGCATACTCACTTAATTCAGCACTGTCTTTTAACCCAAGTCTTTTAGCTTGTTGATCGAGAAAGCTACCAGTCCCAGCAGCACATGAACTATTAGAGTAACTGTTATAATAATTACCATCCTTATCAAAATTAATAAGGCTAAATTTCTCCCCCCCTACGACTAAAAGGGAACCCAATCCCGGATGGTTCTTCTTTGCCGCCGCAATAAGAGCTACGTTATTATCAAATTTTTTTGACTGCTTAAGATAAGATGGAGTCGAAGAGGTCTGGGCAAGAAAACCTATACGGTGGGTATCCATTTCATGCAGCATTTGGTTAAGGCAGGCAAAGGGATTTCCATTATGAAATTGATACTGTGACTGAACAACCTGTCCCTCCAAATCCATTTCACAAATTGCTACCGAAACCGAACCAATATCAATCCCGCATATTGTTAAACCACTTTTCATTCCCATCCCCCAAGGTCTTTTAATATATATAGTATGATCAATGTGGCGGTTTCTAACATATATAATCGGCTTTGTCAATCTTACATATATATTAGATTTACTTTTTTAAAACAATATGTTATATAAATTACGCTTCAATAATGAGGAGAGTATAATGAACCTTTCTAGTAAAAGCGTTTCTTGGTTTCTAATCCGATTCACCAGGATCTTTTTAATAATTGTTATTATTATTCTACTCTTTTTTCCCCTAACCATCTTTATGCCAGGCGACTCGTTTGATAAAGAACTCCCACTCACCTCCACCACCAAAGATACCCAAGCCTTCCTTAGGCAAAAAGTCTCCTATCTGGCGCAAAACATTGGAGTCCGCCACCGTTCCAATCCAGGTTCACTCGGCAAAGCCGCTCACTATATTTACTCTCAATTCATGTTAATGGGCTATCCCACCCTTATTAGAAGTTTCAATTATCAAAACTTCCAATTTCAAAATGTAGTGGCTATTAAAAAAGGAATCACCGACTCAAAAGAGATCCTCGTCATTGGGGCTCACTACGATACGGTGGAATTTTCTCCTGGAGCCAATGACAACGCTTCAGGAGTTGCAAGCATGCTCTATCTAGCCAAACAGATTGCCTCTTTAAAATTGGGTCGAACCATTCACTTCGTTGCTTTTGCCAATGAAGAAGCTCCCTTCTTTGGCACTGATGGCATGGGCAGTTTGAACTATGCTCAAAATTTAAAGAAAAATGGAATGAAAGTCCTGGGAATGATTAGTTTGGAAACCATGGGATATTTTTCAAATCAAAAGGACAGTCAAAAATACCCATTCCCGCTTAATTATTTCTACCCCGATCACGGCAACTTTATTGGTTTTGTAAGTAATCCAGACTCCAAAGCCTTTTTATTTAGCCTCATGAAAGAGTTCAGAAAACATGCCCTCATCCCCTCTCGAGGAGTTGCCGCAACAGAATCCTTAAAAGGAATTGGGTGGTCAGATCATTTCTCCTTTTGGCAACAAGATTGGCCAGCTGTGATGATCACCGACACCGCCTTTTTTCGCTATCCCCATTACCACACCCCGCAAGACACCTCCGATAAAATCGATTATCACCGGCTGGCATTGGTGATAGAGGGTCTTGCAAAAAGCATCCCTCAGCTCATCCCCCATCTCTAATATTTTAAAATTTCTGAGTTTTTCATTTAAAGTATGATAAAATAAGGAAAATTTGAATGGGGGCAAAGAATATGAGCGGCAGCAAAGACAAATTCAATCTCACTTTTTCGGTAAATAAACCCATCATCGGAATGATCCACCTCAAACCGCTACCGGGGACTCCGAACTCGCAAAAAGGGGTCAACTATATAATACGAGAGGCTATTCAAGAAGCTGATGCCCTGCAAAAAGCTGGCATAGATGGTTTAATCATAGAAAACATGCATGACATTCCCTATCTCAATCGCTCAGTTGGCCCAGAAATTACCTCAATAATGAGCATTGTAGGATACGAAGTAAAAAACCTTACAGGTCTCCCCTGCGGAATTCAAATTTTGGCAGGAGCCAATAAAGAAGCCTTGGCAGCAGCTCATTCAGCCGGACTTGATTTTATAAGGGCTGAAGGCTATGTCTTTGCCCATATTGCTGATGAAGGAATCATGGAATCATCTGCGGGTGACTTATTAAGATATCGAAAGCAAATCGGCGCCGATCAGGTGGATATCTTTACAGATGTCAAAAAGAAGCACTGCTCCCATGCTATTACAGGTGATATGAGTTGCACCGAAATGGCTAAAGCAGCTGAATTTTTTCAAAGCGATGGAGTCATTATCACCGGTCATTCTACTGGCCAAGCAGCTGATGCAGAGGAACTTAAGGAAGTCTATAGTCAACTCAGTATACCCGTGCTAGTTGGTTCTGGCATCACTATCAACAATTTAGAATCTTATCTCTCTTTTGCAGATGCCCTTATCGTTGGGTCTTATTTTAAGAAGGGTGGTAATTGGCAAAATGAATTAGATTATCAAAAAGTGGAACGCTTTATGGATATCGTTAAAGAGATACGTAAAAAACTATCCCCCAACTAAAGTTTATCTCCAGAAGAGAAAAAATAATCACTATCCTCACATATAATCTGAGAAAAGCCAGCCTCTTTATAAAAGCGAATCATCTTGTCATCGGCAATCAATATATCATCTGCCACTTCTTGTCCGGCATTGCGATGAATCTGATTTATGGTTTCGCGATTTGCTGAATGAGCAATAACAAGAGATCCATTCTCTTTTAATAAAGAAAAAGCCTTACTAAAAACCTTTGCCGGATGAGGAAAATGAGGGAAAGCATTAAAGATGATTATCTTATCAAAAGGCCCGTTGCCTGAATCTAAATCTTCGAAAGGCTTTACATGAATATTTCCTTCAGGATACTTCTCTAAATAGTGACGTGCCATTTCAGAGGAAGGATCCACCGCTTCGAAGTTTTTTATACCCCGATCTAATAGAAAGGGAACGAGCACCCCTGTACCAGCCCCCACATCTAAGACACGATCTACATCCTTCCAGTTAATGCGGTCCATTATAATGTTGATAGTTGCAATGTTCTTTTCAGTTAGTGTGGCGTCCCAATGATGGGCATGATCATTAAAGAATTGACCTTTAGAAGAGTTCATAAAGATATCCAAAAATTATAAAACTACCTGAGACCCTGTCCAAAGAATCTTACTGTATTTTGGATGAAAGTACGATTGCTTTCTAGGTTGAAGGAAGCATAATAGGATTTCTTAAGACAGGTTTTAGGATCTCTTTCACAATTTTCTTTACTCTCATCTGTCGGATAATAGAGCGATCCTCCACTCGTCAATCCCACCACTCTATGAGTAGCGGAAAGAAAGAGCGGGCCACCAGAATCACCACTGGCAGTTGCTGAATGAATATTATCACCATCAGACCTAGCCGCACCTACAATCTCAATGTATTCACCCACCTGATGAATCACACTTTTACCAAACCTCAATTCTCCTGCAGTATTAGCAAATTCCACAGAATCTTTGGAATACCCTGTTCGACCATAACCATATAGGAAAACCTCGGCATTAACCGCTGGCTGATTGAAATCCAGCAATACGATTTGTCCCGACATATAGCGAGGGAACTTAACAATAGCTAGATCATGAGGATCAACCCCTGCCACTGGATTATAATCAGGATGGACATAAATCATTTGGGCACCAATTCTATTTATACTGTAAAAATAAGGCTGAAAGGGAACATAAAGAGTTAACTCAGTCACATCCCCTTTTAAAGTTACATCTTTATCAAAAACGAAGCGAGCTCGATTTCCTCTTAAAGGCTCCATTCTCTTTACCTGGATCAATTTGCCATCATCAGCCCCCCCTTTTACCATAGCCTTAAAGGGCTGACCTGAGTAGTAGTGTTGACCTATGTTTTGGGTAGAGAATATTTCATAGGAGGGCTCATCTAAAATCGTCCCCGACCTGGAAGACCTTATATAGTTTTCATACCTTCTATAACTGGTTACAGGCACCACATACTTTCTAATGATACAATGAGCTGCAGTTAAAAAGATATCTGGAGTAATAAAAGATCCTGAG
>CAYFLR010000009.1:49238-51489 GCA_964343805.1 uncultured bacterium
CCACCAATATTTATTTTGGCAATGGCGGGAAAGTACTGAGAATCTACGACCTCCCCCTTAATTACCTTAAGTTCAGAGTCGGTAGCAGGGGTTTTACATGCGGAAATTAATACTAAGACTGAAAAGCTAACCAATAGCAAGCGAAGAGCATTTTTTTTCATAATCACCTCTTAATTAATGTCAGGCTCCCTATCGGCAAGAATAGTGATTCACTTTAAATTATTTAATTTTATCAACAAATAGTAAGAGTTATACGTCCTCCAGATGAAACAACGCCCATTGTGCCCTTTATTTCCCCTTCACACTCACGGAGCCAATGAAGAAACTCCATGGTTATTTGCTCTAAGTCTATAATATTCCTATGGATAAGAGGAAAATAGATCACACCCAATAAATTACTCGTCTCGGGAATAACCTTGGTAGCCATACTATCTTTAATGGGTGAAATAATAGGCCTAGAATCTCCCTCTCCAGAGGCCTCCATATAGATTCGACCATGAACTAAATCCTGGAGACCTAAGGTCTGACCTGAGCTATTAAATACATACTCTTCTTCTGGTTGTCCCAGTTTAAACACAAAGTTCTCACCTTCGCTACGGTCTATATCACAAAGAGAGATGGGCAAGCAGTATTTTATGCTAAGCAAATTATTTACATCTACTGGACCATTAATGGAGGGAAAATTGCCCTCTTTTGCAGAGCGAAGCAAATACTCGCTAGCTGGTTTGGCACGACCTGAGGGCTTGTACTTTCCATTACGCAATATAGTACGGCAATCTTTTCTCAGCTCATCCTCTTCTGGATCCAACTCATTCTCCGTTCTCTGCTTAATCCACTTTGAAATTTCAGTTTGAATCGAATCACTCACAGGTCCAACCTTGACACCAGTGACCCAGACCACACCTAAGGCTAAATCTTCACGAGGGATATCATTGCGTATGGTTATGTTCATAAAACCTCCTTTTATCCACAGCAGCCGTTCATCGGCACTGTATCAGTTCTCTTCAATTTTTAAAATGAGTAAGTATTACAGTAATAAATTAATAAAATAAGGGGAGTTTCACTATTCAAAGAGACAAAATTTCGCTAAAATAGTAAACAGGCTAAAAAATCACCTGCTTAAAGGCTCAAAATGGAAACGGATGCTCCCAATAAAGATCTAAAGTTCTTAGTGGTTGAAGACTTTGAATATATGCGGAATTTCATCAAGGATATGCTCATAAGAATTGGCTATAACGATGTGGTCACAGCCAGCGAAGGTCAGGAAGCGATCTCGTTATTAGAACAAGATCAAAACATCAATTTTGTCATCTCTGATTGGGACATGCCCAAAGTAGATGGCCTTGAGCTTTTACAATGGCTTCGTAAAAATCAAGCCACCAAAACAGTTCCTTTCATTATGGTGTCAGGGGAAGTCAAAAAAGAAAACTTAATTGAAGCAGTGAAAAGCGGTGTGAATAAATATATTGCCAAACCCTTCAATGAAACCGTCTTAAAAAAGGCAATCGCATCCACTTTGGATGAAGAACCTTCTAAATAGTTAATCTAACAATCCTGAATTATTGCTCTGTATCAGTATTTACTAATTGGAGATAGACTTGCTGAGTTTTATCAGCCAGTGTGGTTTTTCTAATGGTGAAAACCAAGGGAAGGTTGTCTTTTGAGGTCACATTAATTGTTCTACCCTCTTTCCAAAGAGGGTTGTCTTGATCAAGAGGAACCAACCAAAACTCATTACCGGTAGCGAATTTCATATGGAAATTATAACTTTTCTTTCCAACTTTTAGTTCGACACTCGAGCCTTCTGCGCTGGTACAGTCTTTTCCTAGATAGACTGTTACGCCCTGATCTTCTACCGTTGTGAAAGATCCACAGCGATTTACATTTTCAATGGCAATTTGATTATCCGTGTCAATATGTACATCCACATCTCCAGCCAGAATGCTTTGGCCGAATACCACCACCATACCAATGATGATACCCATGGGAGCATTTCCTATCTGTCTTTTTGAACGATCTTTCACCCACTCTTTCTTATTTTCCCAGAAAATGGCACTTCTAAATTTGGTAAAATCCTCCTCAGATTTGATCTCTCTAAATTGAGAAGTATCTCTTCCCATATCCTTATTTTTAATATCAAAGAAGAAGGAGGTCATAAATTCACGATATTGAGCCAACACAGGACCTGAAAGTTTAACGTAAATCGGAATTTCAGGAAACTTAGCGCCCAATACACTTGATAAAATAGGAT
>CAYFLR010000009.1:51499-53275 GCA_964343805.1 uncultured bacterium
CCTATCTCCTTGTTAAGGATTTCGAGCTTTTGTCTATCAGAAAGGGGTTTATCAGTCACCTCTAGCCGCGCCTTCACAGCAGCTTGTCTTTCTGAGGTGAGAGTGGCTACAGTTTCATTGATGATTTGTTTTGCGTCTACCGCAACCCGTGTTCCCGGGGTGTCTAGTTCGTGAATGGTGGCATTTTCCCAGGCAAATATACGATAAATAGGGTCTTTATCTTTTTTCTTAAAACGGTCCGCACGAGGAAAGACCTTCTCACCTTGAGGAGTATAGATATAAATATCTTTAATGATAGCTCCTTCATCCCCTACTGGCTTATATTCTAAGACCAGTTGATGCTTTTTCATATCATATTTATCGAGAGGAAAGGCGATCAGTATTTGTTGTTTCCCGATCACCATTTTCTTCTGAACCACCTTTGGATAGTGTCCTGTTTGTTGAATCAGCTGAACCAGCATGGTTTGCTGCTCCGCTTCAGTCATTTTGGCTAAATCTTTAGTAATGGGAGTTAGTTGAATTGAGGCAAACCTCTTAGATTTTTCCCCTAAATGCTTGGCAAGGATTGGTTTCACTGTCGATTGAACAGAGGATTCTTCTGCCGCCTGCTTTAAGGGGGCACACTCAGAGGAGTATAATATGTTCAAACTTCCGAGAAAAGTTAACAAAAAAGCAGCAACTTTTACTATTACTAATTTCATGGTCCTTCCTTTACCCAGGTTTACAATTCCGTTCATTAATTTTTCTCGGAAAACAAAGAGATTTCTTTACTTTTTTTAGCGCAGAACAAAAGAACTAACATTCGTATAGTTAAGAGGTTAAATAATTCTAGACACTTGCAAACAACTAGAAATGAGTTAAGCAGATTGAACCCGATCTTCATCTGGTAGGATTTTAGGTTTAGGCCAGTCTTTCTCTTCCAAAGAAGCTGATTTTGCCACCAGGTCAGTCAGAGAGTCGGAAAAATCTTCATAGATTCCATTAAACTCCTCTAACAGCTTTACGGATTGATCTCCCGCCTTTAAGTGAACTCCATCAGATTCTTGAACTGACTGTATCACTTCGTGAGCACTGTGCATAGCAGCGATAAGATCATTTATCCTTTGATTAACAAATTGCAAGCGAACCTCATCCACTGACTCAGTGGCTTTATAGAGATGTCCCTTTAGATCATACATTTTTTGGAATTCAGGGTCATCCAACAAGCTTTGAGCCGCTATATAGATGATAGGATTAAACTTGGAGGAGTTTTGTTGCAAGATAAACGCAATCTTCTCAAAAGGTAATTTAGCTCGATAGGGTCGATTGGTAGCAAGAGCATCCAGAAAGTCTGCGGCATGGATCATCTGTGCCTCAAAGGGGATCTGATCTCCTTTGAGTCCCTCTGGATATCCAGATCCATCATAGCATTCATGATGCATACTCGCCCAGTCAGCAACTTCTTCAAAACCGGGAATAGTTTCCAATATAGTCCTGGAGAAAAAGGGATGAGAGTTCATCAACTCTCGCTCTTCATTATTTAAACGACAAGGCTTTTCTAAAATATGGTCATCAATATAAATTTTACCCAGATCGTGCAGCATCGCTGCGGTGCGCAATTCTCTGGTTATTTTGAAACCTAATTTCTTAGCTAAAAACTCTAAAGATACCGCCACTCCCACACTATGAAATTTAGTATATTCGTTTTTGTGATTAATAGTAGCTGCAAAAGCCTCGATGACACCATCATATTGCTTCTTAATCAGTTCCAATACTGGTTTTAAAAGCTTATTTGAT
>CAYFLR010000009.1:53285-54622 GCA_964343805.1 uncultured bacterium
CGCTATTAATAGAATACCCAAAGAGACCACTAAGGTAATCTGACTGGTGGCCTGTACTGGACCAATTAAATCTCTCTCAGGGATGGCAACTCCCACCCACCAGGATTTATCTTGATAAAGCGGAAGTGGTTTTAAAGTCATTAAAAAGCGCTCACCCTTTACCATAACCCATTGGGGTTCTGCTTGCTCAGATGTTTGGTTATCAAAACCAGCCATAAGGGAAGTGATTTGCTTATTATCCTGATTAATGGATGAGGCAATAATATCTTTCATGCCATCATCTAAAATGAAAGTAAAACCATGGTCACTGACATGGGTTTGACTTAAAAAATGTGAGATAGCCTCCAATTCAATATCGATACTAAAGACAAATAGAAGCTGCTGCTTATCGAAAATCGGATAGCTCACAGTTACACCCTTCTTTTGGCTGGTAAAAAAGGTATAAACCTTGGACCAAAAAAGCCCCTTACTATCTCTTGCCCCTTGATACCAGGGCCTAGTTCTAGGATCGTATTTAATGTTGGAAGTAGATCGAGTGTGAATGACCTGCAATGATTCATTACGGTACTTCCATAGCACCAAAGGATTGTCCGGATCATTTTGAATGATTTTAGTGTGAATATTTCCCTCATCATCTCTTTTAGGCATCAAGAAATTTCCCTTGGGATCCCCAATATTAAAACTAGACAGATGAGGATAAGCCTGTAAAATCTCGATGGTCATCTTTTCAATTTTCAACTGATCTGATGGATTTATAATATCTGAACTCACCATCTTAGAACTCAGGCTCACCAATTGAGAAACTGGTTGCAGATAGTTTTGCACCTTTTCATCTACGTTATTGGATATGCTCTGCATCAATCGATGGGATAATCCCACCGTGCTATTCACACTGCTTTGATAGATTATTAAGGTGGAGCAAATAAGCAATAAAGCAACCGTTCCGAGAAATAATGACCAAGTGAATTTCTTATTTTTCATAATAAATACAATCCAGCTGTTAACGATACCATCCTGTCGGATAGCTCTGTATATAGCTTTAAGAATTGGAGGTAGGGTATATATATCAAGCACTTATCACAGGCTAAGAGATTGATTTGTCCCTATCTAACTTGAATTATAAGGTGATTAAAAAACCGTTGGGTTATGATAAGTGCAAATTCAGAAAATTATGACAGAAGTCGGATTATAAAAATTATAAGCAGAGTTTTGACACCATTTTCACTCTATTTGGTGCCAAAAGTCTTGCTATTAGCGTTACAACTCGCTTTTTGGCAGTAAGAACCCCAAAATTAGTGACAAAACTCTGCTTATAATTTTTATAAACGTAGATTTGT
>CAYFLR010000009.1:54632-64766 GCA_964343805.1 uncultured bacterium
TAGGGAATCTCTCCCTCAGTCAAAGGCTGAAACCTATTGGTCATTATACGATTCCAAAGTTTCCCCCGTTCAGGATAGAGAATTCCATTTAAATGATCGAACTCATGTTGCAGCACAATCGCATCCATTCCCGTGGCTCTTCTAACCTGCTTATTCCCATTCAAATCATAATACTCTATCTCTATTTCTGAATAACGCCTGACCCTTCCGAGCATGAATGGAATGGATAAACAGCCCTCAGTACTGGACTCAGTTTTGGTTCCGATAAACTTAATTTTAGGATTAATCATTACGTAAGCATTCTTACCAAAGGGGATCTCCTCTCCGCTAGATCGCTCAATTTAGCAAAATCAACATGAAGATAGGCTTCGGAAGCACGGGTGATTAAACTGTTACATTCGTTTAATTGAGCCCATAAGGAGAATTGACTTAGGCTAAGAGTTCCAATTAAAACTATTATTTTAATCGATAAATTGAAAGGATGTGCCATAACTTTCAACCAACCTACTCTTTCAATATTAAAAGATCTCCTTCTTTCAATTCCATCTGAAAGCCGTTATCAATATCATAAGAAATGATATCAGTAGTTAGGTTGCCTTCATAGTCCCTCTTAAATAAATTTAGCTGTTGTCCCGCTGTTTTGCCAGGCAGTTTTATTTTTACTTCTGTGAATTCAGATTTTTTATGGTCAAAGTCTAGGGCATAGAAAACAGAAGTTTTTCCAACCGCTATAGCTGCAGATGTAGGGGCTTGAAGAGAATCGTTTAAAAGATTGGAAACTATAAAAGAGGACTTAAAGTGATGATACTCACCATTTAATAGAATATTTTTTCCCTTCTTAATGACCATGGCGTAATCGACACCTCCTAAAGTGGTCTTTGCAACCACCTCACCCGTGGTAACATCTTCTAAGGTAATTTTACTGATACGATTTATTTTAAACTTGCTTCCAGGGGACATCTCCTCTTCTGTACCATAAAGATAATCCACCTCAATCCCTTGATAAGATACCTTCAAGGTTGTTGAGCCTATATTTTCACCTGAGTAATATTTATCAGTGTCCATCCCAAATTTAGCTCGCAACTGACTCCAACTCCCTCCCTTATCACTACCGATAATAAAGGAGGTCTGAATGACAACCGGTTTGTCTAGGTCTAAGTAAGGAAGAATATCGGTCACATCATCTACATCATCGTAATAGTTCCCGCGCAGATAAAAGTAATACATATCTGCATTATCAATGGGTGCATTAGTAGTTACCACTCGATAGCCACTGGCCTTAACCGCATTCAGGGCATGGGATGTTTTTATTTTGGATGCACCTGCCCATGCCCACTCGTCTCCAGCACTAGTAATTTTGGGGTGAATTACAAAATTACAGAGGGGCTGATCTTCCTCTGAAAGATACTCTTTAATACGACTGTCTAAGGTAGAAAAATCATATTCATTAAGAACTTCAGCCCTCCAACTCATGAAATAGATCTGCTCGGGTCGATATTGAAGAGCTTTAAATAATACAATATTTTCCACATTACTCATGGGTTGCTCCACCCACTCTGCCCCGGTGGGCTTCTTGTTCCACACTTTTAAATAAAAAGGTTTACCGTATTGTCTTGCTGCATTGACTGCATGATCATAGGTAACCAGTAAATGGTCAAGTGCGTAATCCTCTGACATTAGAGCATGGTTATACTTCCATACCTCTAAGGAAGTGGTTTTTCCGGTTAATGAATAACCACCCCATTCATGGGCAACTGACTTGTGAACATATTCAATATTATTTTCATCACTAGCCTCATAGGCTGCCTTCACCCAATGAGCTGGGAACTCCTCCTGAGCAATCCCATCTATGCCATAGGCTGCAAGTTCAGCTATTGATTGTTTTAGCTCAGCGGAAGTCATTGCTCGGGCATGTGCTTTGGTAGGATGCCAGTAAGGATAGTCAAGTGCTTGCAGATCAATATAGATTTTTACTCCATACTGCTTCCCCGCTTCCACAGCAGGAGTTATCAAATCTACTTTAGAGGATTTCATACCAATACTTTCCAGCATAGCAGATTTAAAAAGTGGGTAATGCTGTTTTTTCCCACCTTCATCCTCAACTGCTACACCCATCAGAAGCAGCGTTTTAAAGCCTCGCTCATTGATTGACTTGATAAGATTTTTCAAAGCAGCAGCTGCCCCTGCTTCATTATAAGAGACCCCGTCACCAAATAGACCAACCATACTAGCACCGGTATGAATGCCGTATACCGGATTATACCCTGTTACTTTTTCACTGGTAGGAAGTTGAACAATGGTACCGGTCTTAGGATTACCGGGCACAAACACTTTACTTTCAGTATGCCCCGGACCTTCAAGTACATCTTCGACGCTTTCTTCTTCATTTGATTCGGCATCTTCTTTTGTACAAGTTAAGAAAAAACTCGAAATTAGTAGAATGATCGGTAATATTCTAATGATAACAGCCCCTATACTCTAATCCGACTATCTACCACCGAAACCCCTTCTGCTGTAACCATAACTGGATTTAAATCCAGCTCCCTAATTTGAGGATACTTAAGAATTAAATCAGACAGACCTTGTAATAACTTCTTAAAGTCTGTCTCTGAAAGAGCGGGTTGCCCCCTATAACCTTGAAATAAAGGATAACTCTTTAACTCTTTTAGCAAAGCACTACATTCTTGATCACCCAGAGGCGCAAGGCCGACAGCATAGTCTTTTAGAATCTCGATATAAATCCCCCCCATGCCACAAAGAATCATATGTCCGTAGGGTTCTTCTTTTTTAACTCCTACAAAAAACTCGGTTCCCTTTTGCATAGGCTGAACAAGTACTTCCTGTGCACCAGCAATACCCATCAATTTGTGGAAAGTTTCTTTGGCTTCTTCTTTAGTTTCAATATTCAGCTCCACCCCTCCCACATCGGACTTGTGGAGTGGACCTACCACCTTCATCACCCAAGGGAACTTTATCTCTTTCTCCACTTTATCTACTTCAGAGACCTCTTTTAATAGTAATTCTTTCACAAAAGGAATCTGATTTTTTGTTAAAAGGGCATAGCATTCTTCGGATAGCAAGTAACCATCTGCATCCGTTTTAAAAGAACTATCGGCAGATTCTTGCAGTTTTAAATCGGATTCAGCACTGGGCAAGGGAGCATTCCAAATATTAGCAAGAGCTTGCCCTAACAGCACTTCATCAGTAAAAAAGATGTGGTTGTAGCCTAGGAAAGTTTTAATTTCTTTAGCCGCTGTAACCACAGAAGGTAAAATGGGGTAAATGGGCAAGCAGGAATTTTTAATTCGATTTGATAAGATCTCATAAACATCATCAACCGGAGCAAAACCAGGTGAACCAAACACCACCACAATTCCATCAATATCTTTAAATCGATTTTCAAGATAATCGAGAATAATATCGAGTTGTTTTGCATTTCCGGTGGCTAGAAAGTCTACAGGGTTCCGAGTAGAGGAACCTGGAAAAAGCTTTTCTTTTAATTCATCTGCCAAGCCTTTTTCTAACTCAGGAACAGACAATCCTTGTTCAGAAAGATAGTCTGTGAGCATAACACCGGGTCCACCCGCTTGGGTTACAATGGCAATATTTTTCCCTTTTAATTCTTTAAACATTAAAGCGGAAGCAGTATAAAGAAGCTCTTCTCTCCCCTCACATCTGATAATACCCGCTTTTTTAAAAAGGGAAGAAACGGCCATATCAGAACTGGCTATAGCCCCGGTATGAGAGGAGGCCGCTCGACTTCCGGCTTCGGAAGACCCTGCTTTTATCGCCGCAATTTTACATCCTTTTCTGATAAGAGAAGAGGCATGTTTTAAAAGCTTTTGTGGCTTCCCTATATTCTCTAAATAAAGCAATTTGATGGGAGAAGAGACTTTCTCATCATAGGTTTGATCCCAGTATTCAACAATATCTTCCACAGTTATCTGCGCACTATTTCCCACAGAAAACAAACTCGCAAAGGAGAGTCCCATTGGAATTCCTTTCTCGATAATAAAGGCGGCAGTAGACCCTGATCCACTGGCAAAGTCACAGCCTTTAGGAGAAAGTTTTGGGATGGGTCCCGCAAAAATACCATTATAAGTGGGGGTTAAAACTCCAATACAGTTGGGACCAATTAATGAAATATTAGCTCCGGTAGCAATAGAGGCGATCTCTTCCTCCGCTTTTCTCCCCTCTTCACCCATTTCACTAAATCCCGCTGATAAAATAATAATAGCTTTCGCCTTTTTTTCTTCTGCTAAGGCTTGGACATAGGCTTTACAAAAAGGCGCGGGCACTGCCATTATAGCCAAATCAACAGCCGGAGCAGAGGGTATATCTTTAAAGCACTCCACCCCTTGCACTTGTTTTTGCTTGGGATTAATGACCCAAAGTTTTCCTCCAAAGCCCCCATCGATCAAATTCTTTAACAGCTTTCCTCCTGTCTTGAGAGGATCGTTGGAGCCGCCGACAACCAAGATGGATTGGGGGTGGATAAGTTCATTATTAACCATAGTAAAACCCTATTCTTTGTTATGAGAGTCGAGTATAATGGTGACCGGACCATTATTGATTAAGGAGATATCCATATGGGCTCCAAACTCACCCATTTGCACACGATCTTTTCCTAAGACTTTTTGGCTTTGAACAATGGCCTGCTCATAAAGAGGAATGGCCTTATCAGGAGGAGCCGATTGAATAAATGATGGCCGCTTTCCTTTTTTGGTAGCAGCATGCAGAGTGAACTGACTGATGATCATCACTTCGCCTTCAATATCCTGAACCGAAAGATTCATTCTTCCTTCTTTGTCTGGAAATATCCTTAGCTCGGTCCATTTTTTCACCAGCCATTTAAGATCCTCTTCCTGATCTTCCTGATGAATACCCAGAAGAATCAGCAAACCAGGGCCAATGTTTTTTTTCTCATGTTGGTTAATGGTAACTTGAGCCTGATCTACTCTCTGCAGAAGCGCTCTCATGTTCGGTCCTAATTTTACTTTTTAGAATCAGCGTTTCCCACGACCGCATGAAGAACAAAGGGAACGGTTTTAGGAAAAAGACAGTTCGTGTCGTTACAAGCTTGATAGCGTAGCTTTCCTTTAAGCTCCATATCTCCTTTAGTGACAGAAGATGTTAAAGTGACGGGAATTTTTATAAGGAACTTTCCATCAAAGACTAAAATATCTTTCTTAGCTCCTTTAAGTCTTAATTTCTTACCTTTGGGATAGGAAGCTTTACCAAAGGTCATTCCATCCCTTCCTTCCAAAGTGAGGGTGGTGGGAATGAGATATTTATCAGCCGCAGGATTGGCTTGAACATGAAAGCCATCTTCTACAATTATAGCAATGCGAGCATCCACTTTCTTATCTTTTTGCAGAATTATTTTCTCTGTAGGTTGCACTGTTAAGATTTTATTCTCAGCAAATCCAAGTGTTGTTATCAAAGTCAGGCAGCTAATTCCAATGAACCATTTTGATATTTTTGTTATCACTTCTGTTGTCCTCACTTTATTTTTTATTATGTATTTCCATCTTCTTGGTGTGCCCTTCAGAGGTATCAAAGAGACTAAACTTTATATCAGGGTACTCACTCTGTAGATCTTCTTTCATAAAGTTTTTAATCTCTTCTAGATTACCTGGGTCATTATCGGAAAAGCCGAAAGAGATAGATTGAATATCGTGGCCTTTAAAATTTTCCACCAACTTTAAGGTCCTTTCAACAAACTGTTTCATACCCAGCTTTTTTCCTCGAGCAGGACTCACAGCCTCCCTCAAAGAAGGAAAGTCTTTTCGAAATTGAGGATTAGAGACCCCAATATAACCATTTAAATCAAGGTACTTTTCAAGAACCAGCTCAGTAGGAATATCAAGTCCGGCTAACTTATTAAACTTCTGCAAATTGCGAAACATGGTAGCGCGCTCCAGGCCATCTAATTCAATGTGAATAAAGAGCTCTACTGCCTGCCTGAACACAGCAACATCATGACCACGAGCGGAAAGAATACAAAAGAGTCGACCATTGATGATTGCCTCTTTAAAGGCCTGAAAACTGGGAGCAAAACTTTTACTTCTAATTGCTATCATCATGTCGTTGAGGAAGTTCATCTTTTTGGGATCATCGTCAAAATTGACAAAGGCCTTTTCCCAGCTCCCTTCGCTGGGTGTAATTCCTGCTTCATTTCTTAAAGTGTAGTATTCCTTAGTGGTAACCTCAATCGGTTCACTGTCTTTTTCTAATTTGATTTTGGTGGGCATATATAGAACATTGTCATCCCAATCAAATAGATAGTATTTCAAATCCAAAGGTGGAGATAGTGGGTCCTTCATAGTTTATCCGGCTATAAAATCCTCTGTTAAGAAACAACAAGATTAGCATAAAAATAGGGCAGTTACAATTGCCAGAAAGAAGACTCCTAAGTTATTAAATTTATTAATACAATCGACACTCCTCAAGCTGTTTCCGCAGGAATCCGAGAAGAGGATAATCTCAAAATAAAACTCGATAAAGAGGTACACAATGAAGAAGATTATAGCCTTAATAGTGTTTACTGCCCTATCTTTAAACCAATGTAGCGATGGTACATCTGAAGATGGCAGTGTGAAATCAACTGGAGCCACTGGTGAGGCTAAAAAATCAGCAGACGTAAGCCAATGCACCGCCGAACGAGCTGAAAATGCCAAGAAGGACTTAGATAAAGAAAAGGAAAAGCTCGAAGAGGCATATTCTACTCGTCAACAGGTTGCCGAAATGGGAATTACAACCAATCAAATACTTGCTTGTTCAGGGGAACTAGACCAAGAAAGTTATTGCACCGAAGGGAACTCTCTTTATCAGGAGTTAATATCTATTTACGGCGATCTTCTAGAAGCTGGAAAAGTCACAAATGCCGATGTGGCTGTTATAAAAAAGAGATTAGGATATCATAATAGTCATTGTGATATAGAGGTAACTGAATACTGCAAAGGCGAAGATTTGGAAGTTGATAAAGGCGATGTAGAGCTTGCAGAGCAACAGTTAGAGGCAGGCAAAATCACCAACTTTGATCTATTAGCAAGAAAAGCTTTACTGCAAGACAACCTCTTTTGTCATAATGAAATTCAATTAGATCAGTACTGCGGAGACAAGGTCAAGATTCTGGATGAAAAACTTCTCAAAGTGAAAGACCTGAGAGAGAAAGCTAGAAAAACCAATGCGGATGTGGCTGCTGTGATCTTAGAAAGAGAGATGCTCTCTTTCCAATGTGGCACTATCATTCCCGGAATCGATCTCTCTGTCCTTGAAGAAACTAATGATACTGAGAGTGAGATAGATGGTGAAGCCTCTAAAGAGTTGGTAATTTTAAAATACAAAGATGGTTTCGCCAGCGGAGATCGCCCTGACAAAAAAGAGGATGTAAAAAATCTACAAAAGCTGTTGAATAAACACGGCGCTAGCCTCACTATAGATGGTCTCTATGGTGATGACACCGCTCAGGCTGTACTAGATTTTCAAACAGCCCAAGGTCTTTCTACCGAAAAAGAAGGAAAAGAGGTGGATCAAGCAACATTAGATGCTCTCAATTTAGACCCCCAGTAGGTATCTATTTTTACAAGGGTCTAACGAAAGAAAAGTAGGTAGCGGCATCAATCTCAGGTAATCTAATTTGGATAACACGCTGATGAGGGACGCTTTTTACAAACCTTTTATAGAGATAATCACTCAAATCACCGGCCAACTCTAACCCTTCGGGGTCTGGCGAGTGAGGCATTCCGTCCTCGGTTATGGCATCATTTTGAATAATCACCCCCTCAAGACCCTTGTACTGATATATCGCATTGATAAGCATTCTTACTTTTTCAATATCTGGATTTGCTCCTAAGAAGTGATCAATAAGAGGAACTACCTTAATAGAACCCGCTTTGTACATGGCAAGTGCCTCTTTAGAGCTCGGACTGACATCCAATAAGATGGGCGCAACGGTCTCTATATATAACTTACATAAGGACTCAAGTATGGGAACAATAATATCCTTATCAAAGGAGTTTTTAAGCTTCTTTTTTCTGAAAAGGTATGAAAAATCAAGAATACTATTGAGCCCACCTCCTAAAGTTCTTGCCGTACCATTATGAAAATCCAATTCACTTCGAACAACCGTAAATTTCCTAAATACTTTAGCTAGATTTCCTCCAAATTTAACATAATCCTTCCAATTCAGGGCAGTGGGATCTTCTCCAGCTAAGAGGTGAATCCCTTCGATGTTGCTAATCGTGATGGCCGAATTCCCCTGAAATGGTTTCCCTTGTTTATTAATTGAATGAATGGAAGCCTCCAGGTCGATATGGATCTCATCATTAACCACCACGATTACCGTTTTAGACCCCACATTTGCGTTATAACTTATGATAACCCCTGGTTTTCCCCCATCGGTATTCAATAAAGAGGCATTCTCACGCTTCACGTAGGCTTTAGTCAAAGAAGTAAAAGAGAGGTCAATTGGAAAAACATCTCTTTTTATAAAGTTTCTTTCCAATCGGAAGAAGCCTTCGGTTTTGGCTGGAAGAGAATTTAGAATGTATTTTTTATGTTTATCATTGTCTATGAGGGTCACATCAAGGAAAATAGTTAAACGGGCTCGAAAGCTTTCCCCTTCATTTGGAAGTCGTTTAACTACCACCCCCCTTTTTTCATCCACAATTCCCATAATGATAGGATGAACTTCTTGAGGTAATATACCAGCATTAGTAAACTGACTCAGTAATAGATCTGAAGGCAGTGAAATTTCCCTCTTTTCAGGTATTATTTTACCCGTAATAGTACAAAATAGGTATTCCCATCCCCCAAGGGTGATGTTTCTATAAGTTTCATCTAACTTTTTACTCCGGCCTGCATTTTTCCTTACCTCTTGCTTAAAGTATTCAGTAATGACCCTTAAACTAGACTCTGAGAAATCGCACTGACGAGAGATTTTATCTCCAGAACCTACGAATCTCTTAATTTCACTATTTCGCTTTACTCGGATACAGCCCGTTATTAATGAACATAATAAGATAAAAACACTCATCCATCTCAATTTATTTAATACAGACATTTACTTATTGCCCCCAATAGATTCTCTGTTTCAGGCATCCATCGGTTGAAAATTAGCAACAATTTAGTTCTCTTTTTCTACCTTTCTTTTTTTAAGATGAAACAGTAGAATAATAGATAAACATTTCTATAAGTTAATACGTTTTGAGGTAGCCATGAAAAAAGTAATCCCCACCATTTTGTTAATGACAGCATGCGTAACCCTTTTTCTGAAGTGTGGAGAAGATGAAAAAGAGGAGGCCGCAAAGTTTAGCAATCTCTATAGCAAAGTTTTTGAACCAGAATGCTCCCAATGCCATGTTCCCACTGGAAATGTCTATGTAGATAGTAAGGTCCTAATTGATATGAGTTCAAAGAGCACGGCCTATGAATCACTCACTTCCAAAATTTCATCTGCCGATGGAAGTAGCGCTGTATGTGCAGGTATTAAATATGTGGAAAGCAAAGACCCTGATAAGTCTTATCTAGCGGCGGTTTTATTTTCAGATTATGCAAAAAAAGGATTTGGCGGCAAAGCAGAATGTGTTCCTTATAATCTGCACCATACTGATATTAGTTTAAAAGACGATCAAAAAGAGGCCATTATTAAATGGATTAAAGATGGAGCTAAGGACAATTAATTAGCGGCTTTAAGCAGCTCTTTCATTCTCCAATATCCCACTAATGATTCTAATTCACCCAACTCTTTGGGGGCCTTTTCTTTCAATGACATAATGAGATCTGGGTCAAAATGCGGCAGCAAGCCTTTCATAATGGTTTTAGAGGAGAGATAGAGTTGTTCTTTGGGGCTCACCGCTTTACTTCGATAGAGATGCCACAGCACTCTCAATTTGAGCTGTTGGGTTTGAAGTAAGGGTTGATCTTTAGCCATCTCTTCATAGGTTTTGAAAGAGTTATTGACCAGTTGCAGAAGAGGTTTCTTATCTTGGCCTTGATATAACTGGGGATAAATAAGGCCAAGAGAAAGATAATTTACCAAGGTAATAAATACTCCTTCACTCATAGTATGACCAGCATTTTCTACCATTTTATTGGTATAAAAAAGGGCTTGGTCCATGGAGGTTACCA
>CAYFLR010000009.1:64776-80036 GCA_964343805.1 uncultured bacterium
TTTTCATCTTTCGATAAAGCATAGCTAGTTGAGAGTAATCCTTCATTAACCAACGGATCCATCCATCTTCTTTCACTACAAAATCGGGCAAGGACCCTTCCAAAGATTTTATCAACTTAATTCGTTCTAACTTAGCAGCCACAGCCTGGCTCAAATTATCTTCCATTTGAGAAAGTAATCCCAGGGCTATGATTCGAATTCGTAATGGATTTGAGGTCACCAGCCGAGACTTCCCTTTTTCCTTAACAGGAAGAGCTTTGGCTCCTATCACCGCCTGTTTCAACATCAAACGAGCTTCTTTAGTACGATCTAGTTTAAAAGCAGCAAACCCGTACCCTAATGCTGCTTTAGCTTTGTTTAAACCAACTATTTTGGTTTTATACTGTAGTAGCTGCCTATAGAAAACAAGAGCCCCTTTATAATCTTCAGCCATAGTGGCATAGAAGGCAGTCTTCTCTAAAATAGCAATATATTGAAGGCTTTTTGGTTTAATTGTTTTGGATGAGTGAGCAATACGTAAACACTCTTTCATCTCTTGAGCTGCTGCTCGATGGAGATTAGAGTAAAACAGAGCTTTGGCATAATACCAACTAAATTGCACTCGCGACATGAGTGAAGGAAAACCCATTTGTTTACGCAGTGACAAAAACTCCATAGAAACTGGAAAATTGCGCGTCACCAAATGAAGCAGCCCTAAATTAGTTAAGGAGGAGGCTCGAATACGAATATTATCACGGCCTAAATCATAAGCCAGCATAAGCTGATGATGGGCCTGTTTAGCCAGCTCGTTATTGATAGCAAACCCATCAGCAGTTCTCTTCACAATCTGATAGAGACAAAAACCATGTAAGAGATGTTTTAAGGCAGGGTTTTGATCTCCCAAAGGAATCTGCTCTAAAAGTTCAACCGCCGCTTCATAATGATCAATATCATAATAAGAGGAGGGTTTGGCATCAATGAGGGTTAATAGGGCCAGTACATATTTGTAATTATCAGCAGTAAATTCCCTTTCTAATAAGTTCTCATACCGTTGATCTATTTTTTCCCTTTTCTTATCCTGAACCATCATCATCACATATCCATAATGGGTCTCAAGATAGTCAGTAAGACGAATGGCACCGTAAAAATGGTTAGCGGCAAAGGCAATTTTTCCCTTACCTATTTCTCCATAGGCATTATCTAGAGAGGCAAAAACATACTGATCTTGAGCGTAAGGAAATTCAGTATGATCGGCCTTGGTATAACGAATCCAGTTGGTGGCCACATAGGTCAAATTGACCCACTCTTTAAATTTGGCAAATACAGATATCACTCTTACATAGAGCGCCTTTCTTAGAAAATAATTTGAACTGGTTTGACTCATGAGTTTATCCAATTCTCGATAAATCTCTTTTTTCTTCTTTTTATCTTCGGCAGTTGATATTTGCAGGGCAAGTGACTCAGCCTGGAGTAATTGACCGACCTCTGGCTGATTTTTCATCATAGAAGAAGCCAAGCTGGTCACTTTACTTTTCCGACGAGAGAGGTTTAAAACCTCTTTTTCAAGATACTTTAATAACTGAACCCCATAATAAATTTTCATTTCTTGATTCAGTTCGGGTGCCATAATTAACCGTTTATAAATAGGCACATTGCTTCCCACTGGGCCATTTTTATATAGGGTCGTACCCAACTCAAAATAAAAATATCTAACTAAAGGATGGTCAAGACCATTGATTCTAAAATTTTTCCAGGCTTTTTTAGCGGCAGAAATATTGCCCTTATAATAATTGATATAGGCCAAAGCCACATTTTTTAATTGCAAATTGGTTTTAAAACTTAAAATTTTCTTTTTCGAGAAATCGGCATATTTTAAGAATCGAGGACTCACCTGACCTTCTGGTTCCATGGAGAACCGTCGTTTCACTCCCAAAAAGCTTTTGAGTAGGTTAAAGAAATCCCTCTGCTTAGCACCCTTGTTTTGACTCACCAATTGATCTAAGTAATATTGCACAGCGGTCATTTCATTCAGCAGCAAGTGATTACTTAAAATTCTTTCGGTGGTTGCAATGGAGCGATGCTTAGGGCTTCTATATCTCAAAGAATTTAGCAGGAGAAGACGATCTTGATAGGTTCTAGCTGTTTGATGAGCCTCGGTTATGAGCTTCTCTTTCCATAAAGGAGGAACGACTCCCGTAAGAGGGATAGAATAAATATCCAAGGATCCCTCAAAAGCGCAGGTCATATATAATCGGGTCATTTGAGGATTCGGAAAGCTACAGTTATTTTTAATGGAGGTTAGCTGCTCTGGTAAAATGGGTTTACTAGACTTTACTAACTCAGAAATTCGGGCCCGAAAAATCACACCATGATCATTGCCATCAATGATTTGATCACCATTGGTATCATTCATATACTGACTAAAGTAGAGATAGTTTTGACCCTTTGATACTCTTGGAAAACTACTAATCCCAGGTAAATCAAAGGGTATAATACGACTCTTTTTTACAACCAAATCTCGAATTATAAGAACTCGCTCACTCGCCTTGTTTCTCTCAATCAAAGCACTGTATATCAAATATCTCCCATTTGATGTCATGGTAGGAGACCAAACCATGCCTTTAGCCAAAGCCTTGCGAGTATTATCTGCAATAGAATGAAGATAGATGGTTCCACTTCTGGTCAAAGGGTCTGAAGCCACATAGACAATCTGATCTTGGTTGAGCCATGAAGGATTGGAGTCTTCTGTTTTGACTCCGGTAATGCATTTAACCTCCTCCCCATCCAGTTTTTTATAGCAAATATCCCCTCTCCCATCGTGTTTGAAATAGGTGAATACCACCATCTCACCATTGGGGCTGAGTAGAGGATCTTTAGAATCTGAGGTGGTTGGAACCAGGGGATTATCTAACCCAGTATTTTCTTGCTGATAAAAAACATGAGGTGCCAGATTAAGTTTTTTTACATAAACCAACACATTATTGTTTTCATCTTTCATCCCGTAGTAGTTATCGTGAGGACCAATGGTCAATTTTCTTAAAGGATGAAGACGATTCCTCGACGCCTTACGCTGTTCGACAATAGTTGCTGCATAAGCAAAAACGCTATTAAATAGGATCCAACCAAGTAATGCCCACTTCATGACTGCTCCACTCTTTCATTATTTTTTTGAAACATACTCTCCATTTAGGACTCGATAAACGGCTTGTTTTTTTTCATTCATTGGCTCTTTGGTAAAAAAGGTCACCCCTTTTTTTGGGGTTTTACTGCCAAATTCTCGCTCCACTTGAGGCCACTCACCGGAAGCCTCTTCTTCCATAATGGTATGACGATCTATAAAATAAATATTAGGAGTACATCCCGCCAAACCCCAGGCTAAAAAAACAAGCAGGACCATTGCCATTCTTTGTATTGATTTCTTTTTTTCTACTTTCATTGAATTGGCACCTCTTTTAATTGTTGGTTAACATCTCCAGTGGCCGCACTTATCATAGAGGTCAAAGGAATTCCCTTTACATCTATTCGTTTAGATAGGCCACCTGCCAGGTCGATACTCATATCTAGGAGCCCTTGCCCCATTTTTAATCCTACATATTTCGGATAGGCGAGCTTTAAACCAAATCTCGCTTGGTTTAAGCCATCATCTTCAAAAGTAGGATCTAAAATATTAATTAAAGTAATCAACTGATCACTTCCTATTTTTGTAATATCTACTCGTCCACTCACTAAGGAATTATTTACATCCACCACCAAAGCCACTCTAGCACTGATACTTTTTTTTCCTTTTTTACCGGTAAACTTATCAGGTAATAATTTACTTGGATCAAGATTAGAAAGACGGCCCAAGAAACCCACCTGTAAAGTGGCTGGATGAATGTTAGTGTAGAAAGTTCCAGAAAAACTTCCGCCAAAAAGCTCAACATCAAATACTTTGCCGAGCAGAACATTTTGTTGTAGGAAAAGTTGAGTAAAGAGTGGACCCACTGTTTTATCTTTCATCCTTATCTCTTTAACTGAAATCCCAGAACCCTTCTTTAGCAAAGGTCTAATTCGATTATAATCCACCCTCTCAAAAGGATTTTGATCAATGAGATAACGGAATTTAATTTTGGATTTATCTATTACCTGCAGCTCTTCTCGAAGGGTCAAAGATCCGGCAATATCTTTTATAGCCATTGAATAGTTTTCAAATCCTAAATTAACAAATTGCATCCCTCCATCTATGTCGATCATCTTGCCATTTTGAATGATCATATTCCAAGGAATCTCTACCTCACCAGCAGTGGTAATTTGTTTATAAAGCGGATTAACTTTACGAGCGTTAAAAAGGATCGAACCTTTGGTTTGAAAATCTTTCTTCTTTATAGATCCATCTGCAGTCATGTCTATTGTGACTATCCCTCGATTGAGGTTGAGATAAAACTTTTGCAAATTGAGCATATCTTGATTCTTAACCGCAGCATTTAACTGAATCAATAAATTTGAAAGTAAGGGTGTTAAATTAAGTCCCCCAGGAGAGTCCTGCTTTAAAATTACCTTTCTGTTTCTCAATTCTAAATTTACTTGCATATCTTTGGGCTTTAAACCAGATCGAGCTTTTGAATTTAATACTAGGTTCAAACCTTTGAGGCGTGCCTGGGGTATCTGCACATCAGGGACCGTCAACTCGGTTTTCAAGTTGGCCTGCTTTGAGTTCCAAACTATTGAATTATCCAGATTTAGAGTCGCTGGTAGAACCACTCTGAATTCTGGAGAGGAGTGAGGAGTATAGTATTGAGATACTTTGGTGTTTAAATTAATTTGCGCCTTAACCTTACCCAGCTCTTTATCATTAAATTTTTCTATGGTGAGCCAAGGATGTTCAACATCAATATCTATTTCCTCTTCCACTAATAGTTTACCCAACATGGGACGTAAATCCACCTTAGCAAGATCCACTAAGTTCTTATGAAGATAGGCTTTAAATTTTATTTTTGACTGAAGGTTTTGGGGTCGATCAGATACATCTAAATTTAAATTTAGTAACTTCTGACCGTTGAGCTGAGTTAATAATGTAGCCAGATAGTGTTTATCTTTTAGGTTAATCTTTCCCGCAAGAGACACTAAAGGGTTTAAAACAGAGGGAACACTGGGGGTAGATATTTTACTTCCATCTAAATTGAGATCAAAGTTAGCTAAAGGTTTTTGAAAACCTCCCTTTAAATTCAAATCGATGGAACCCACTTTATGAGGACCCGACTTAATACCAGCCCCCTTTAAACTCAATTGTCCGGTTATATTATCTGGATGATAATCCGCATCCAAATTGATAGAGATCGGCTCTTGGAGTGATACCAACTTCTTAACCGAAGATTGAGGCTGTTCTGTTTGCTTAACATAAAGATTCAACAGAATTTCAGCAGGTAGATCCTTGGCTTTTTTAGGGTCAACTTTTAATGCGGTTGGTAGTCCGTGCTTATACTTAAGATGAGTTTTTACATTTACATCAAAGGAACCCACCTGGGGTAAAATGGCTAAACTCTTATGCAAACTAGCTAAAGATTGCTTTTCTATGATTTCCAACCCTAAAGTAGCATCTAGTACTTTGGCAGGATTTTTCAGATCTAAATTCAACTTAAGTAAAGGGTGATCGTTTAAAGTGATCAAAGAATCAAGGTCTGCAGCAGTTAGTGTACGGTTTACGGATATTTTCTTTGAAAGGGAAAGATTTGTAGCGTCGTTTAATTCCGGTCGGAATATTAACTTTTTTAAATCCAAATCCAGATCCAAATTCAGAAATTCTTCGACTGTTTTCCCTTCAATAGTAAGCTTCTTGGAAGGTAAAATGAGATGTTGAGAACCCTTATTAAACTCTACATCTTGCAGTTCGATCACCGCCGATAACTTTTCTAAAGTAGATTCGATCACCTTGTCGGGGTGGAGAATCTGTCCTAGGATTTGAATTTTCAAATTGGTATTTAAACCAATCTTGGTAGGGCCACTCTCATCGGTCAGATTTACCTTTAAATCATCTTGTTTGATATCCAGTTCAATCTCAGTATCCATGGGAAAAAGAAGATGATTGATAAAATCTTCCCCCTCTATAATTTCAGTTGTCACATCTGAAGTAAATCCCGCTTTTAAATCTAATACATAGTTGGGTAAGGACAGCTCTAAACTTTTATCTTTGTCCCTTTGTTTTAAGATTAGGTCCTTTATTCCGAGTTGGAGATTGAGAGGAGAGAGGGAGAGTTGCCAAGCACTGGGATTAAGAGCAATACTCAACTGAGTGTTAAAATCCAACCGCGGCAACAGTGATACTTCAAGCCCTTCTTCTTCTGATTCTTTAAACATTTTAAACTGACTCACAGGATCTTTCTCTCCCGCAAAGTCAGTGGCAATATCTAAATTAAGTTTTCCCCCTTCTAAATTGATCTTTGAAGAAAAATTAAAATGATGAATTTGAACTGTAATCTTTTGCTTGTCATCCTCCATGTCCATCATAAAGCTTGTATCTTTTATAGCAATCTGCTTGAGATACATGGTCATAGGAGGAGATGTTAAAAGATCACGCAATGGATCACTTTCCGACTTATCTTTCTCTTCACTCGGTTCCTGTTCTTTTGGCGGAGATGGTTCTTCTTTCTCTTTACCAGAACTTTTCATGGAAACTTGAACTTGAACCTGATCTATAAAGATTTTTTCAACTTTAAGGGTCTTATGAAGTAACTGCCAAATAGAGTACCGAAGCTGAACATCTTTGGCATCTGCCACTACACTCATTTTCTGGCCATCAGCCCACTTAACCTTGACATTTTCCAATACCACATGCCGAAAAAGATCAACGCTGAGTTTATCAAAGTGCAGATCCACATTGGCATCAGTTTTCAAAGACTCTTTAATCTTCGGTAATAAACTCTGCATCACTGAAGGTGATCGTAAAGCGAAATAAAGTGTAAAAACCAGGCATAAGGCTAAAGCACCGCTTCCTAATAGGGTATATAGAGCAATCTTAACCCAATTCCTCTTAACTTTTGGCAATTTCTTGCTTTGGTTGGGCTTATTCACGAAAAATCCCGTTTGATTTAGATTTTTGTATTGCCATATCATACCAGAAAACAGGCAATATGTTACCCTTTATGGTAAGATATAATATAAATCTGGATCCTCAGAACTTTTAGAAAAGCAGTCGGCAATCATTGCCCTCCAAAGGTTTTGCTAAAATCCTCGAATCACCCTGGTGAATCTGCAATTTTAGCAAAACCTTTGAAACACAAGCATCACCAACTTCTAGATCTAAAAATTCTGAGGATCCAGAATATAAAAAGATCATTAATAATTTGAGTCAGCTATGAGTCCATTAGACAATCTAAAACTCTCCGATTTAACCAAAGAGATGAAGCAACTTGCTCATCCCAAGAAGGCCCAAGATCAAGCCCGCTTTTTTAAAACGGGAAAAGGAGAATATGGTGAGGGAGATGTATTTATTGGTATTAAAGTACCTGACTTGAGAAAACTATCGAGAAAGTATAAGCACCTTGATTTTAAAGACTTAAACCTCCTAATCAAGTCCAAAAAACACGAGGAGAGACAAATTGCCCTCTTTATCCTCACCTTGCAGTATCAAAAGGCAGATAGAACCCTGCAAACTAAGATCTACAACTACTATCTTAAAAACCTGAAATACATTAACAACTGGGACTTAGTAGATGGATCAACGCCTCATATAGTGGGTCACTACTTAAAAAATAAAGACAAAGAAATACTCTATACTTGGGCCCAAACTAATCATTTGTGGAAAAAGAGAATGGCCATCATGGCCACCTTTGATTTTATTAGAAACCATCAATTTGCAGACACGCTTAAGATAGCTCAGATTCTCCTAAATGACCCTCATGATCTCATTCATAAAGCGGTGGGATGGATGCTCAGGGAGGTAGGTAATCGGCATGAAACCACCCTCCACAAGTTTTTAAAACATCACTACCAACAAATGCCGCGCACCATGCTACGATATGCCATAGAAAAGATTAAGGAAGACCAAAGGCAAGATTACCTGAAAGGAAGGGTTTAATGACAACAAGGTTTATGGCTTTTGCCCTCTTCTTATGTTTTGTTGCTCCCACTCTATTGGCTAGCACCAAAGATATTGATGATTATGAAAGTTTTGCCCAAGAACAATCCATCAATAAAATCCATCAGATTTTCAAAGAAGCGGAGGCTTATGATCATAAATCTACAGCCATATACAAAAGACTCTTAAGCCTGATGGAAACACACCGACACTTTTCAAGTGATTTTCCCAAGATTCATCGTTATCTGAGAATTATGGGGCTTACCTTCGGACGATTCGATACTTTTAAAATACTAAAGGTGCTAATAAATAATGCGGAGAAACAAATTGAGGCCACCTTTCAAGCAGTGGAAGAACCTCTCACAGTAATAAAGCCTAATAAAGACTTAGAAGTTATGTACAATCAAGCTTATAAGGCACGTAGAAAAGCCAAAAAACGAATGAGAAAACAGGCAAGAAACTTTAAAAAAGCTTCCAAAGAAATACATAAATACATTCCTGAACTCACCTTATTCATGAAGCTCATTAGAGAAGAGGCAAATATCGAAGCCAAATATCAGAAGAAATACACCCATCGAGATAACTTTTTTATTATCCTGGATCGCATCAAACGAAATCTCCATGAGATTAAATCTCTCACCGTCTATGATGATAGTAAAGATAGATATTCAATGCCGGTAGAATACTAGCCCTTCTGCTCCCCTTCTTCCTTCTGCTTTTTATCTGCCATCTCTTTATTCCAAATTGGATTATCACGATCCTCTGGATGGAGTTTATCGACCCCTTCTACATGCCAATAGGAGAGATCAATGGGAGCATCTTTATAGTCGGGCTTTTTCTCATGTAAGAAGGGACACCACCAGTTTTCAACCAGCTTTACAAGATAAGCATGCCATTCATAAAAAGAGACTGACAGAGGACAATACAGGGTGCAGTTAAAGATCCAGAAAAATCGGGATTTAATTTGCAATTCCCACCAATTATTAGCATCCAGTACCACTTGGTTTTTCATGGTATATCGATGAGATCTGATCTCAGGAGCAAAATCAGCCCAAGTCTTAATGTCTTTGGCTCCCATCATCTTCAGATGAAGATAACAAAGCAGAGCTCCCAAAATAGAGAATGGCAAAGAGACAAAAAGAGGAAGATAAATTATTGGGACCCCAACTATTTTTCTCCAAGTTGGTATTTTTTTATAATTATCTCCTATAACCACCCGACAGGCTTGATTATTATGTTTTTCCATTTTACCTCCCCCTTCCACTACTAATGCATATATTTAAATCGCTAAGGGAAAGTATAACTTTCTAGAATGGGAGTAAAGGGAAAAGAAAAGTTAGCCTTCTTCCTTGACTTTAATCATCATACCACCGGCATATGTAGGATAATTTTTGGACATTCGGTAAATAAGCCTCAAGACCGATATAATCAGAGTTGACATCATTAAAAGAAGGGTTCCTATCCAATTAAAACTATTTAGCCCTTGATACTCCATAAAAACCCCGCAGAAAAAGGCTGGAATACTTACACAGGCGGTTAAATACATACTGATGGCAATCCAATCAGTTTCCCAATAATCAAATGGAATGGGTATAACTAAAAATATAAATAGACAGACAAAGTTAACTGCAATTATGAAGGTCCATGGATTTTGCCAAACATAGGCAATAAGATCAAAATACATAACACTCCCTTATCTAGTCTAATGCTCCTTGCAATCCATCGACATTTCATAGAAAATATTAAGTACAAAAATTTTGAATAAGGAATCTCCTATCTAAAATGAGTAATAATAACAAAATACTAGACGAAAGAAGGCGTGTCGGAAAACAAGTGGTCTTAGTGGGAGTGATCCTAAATAGCCTACTTTCCATTGGAAAAATTGTAGTGGGTTTTCTAGGGCAATCGGTGGCTTTGATGGCTGATGGATTTCACTCAGCTTCCGATCTCATTTCCGATGCAGCGGTATTTTTAGGCATTCATATATCAACCAGTGAAGCCGATGAAAACCATCCCTATGGCCATGGAAAGTTTGAGTCGATCACCGTGCTCTTCGTAGGGGGACTCCTCATTACCACTGCCATTGGGCTTATCTATAATGCAACTGAGCGATTTCATACCGTTTCCCCAATAATTCCCAAGAGCATGACCATTTGGGCTGCAGCTATTTCCATCATAGTAAAAGAGTTGCTCTATCAGTATTCTCATCGCATGGGTACTAAAATAAAATCCCCCTCTCTCATCGCTAATGCTTGGCACAACCGTTCTGATGCTTTCTCATCTGCTGCCGCCCTAGTAGGAATATTAATGGCCCGATTGGGTTTTCCTATATTGGACCCTCTCACTGCCATTGGGGTTGCCTTCATTATTGGCGGAACGGGGGCTAAAATTGGTTTAGATGCACTAAAGAAACTCACTGATGCCGCAGTGAGCCCTGAGACGCTTGAGAAAATTGAAAAAGCCATCGCCCTGACTCCAGAGGTACAATCTTTTCACATGGTTAAAGCTCGCTATTTGGGCCCTGAGATCCTGACCGATGTTCACATTCAAGTTTCCCCATTTATATCCGTTTCGGAGGGGCATCAAATAGCAGAGATGACCCGGAACAATATACGAAGTAAAGTTCCTGAGGTGATGGATGTCTTAGTTCATATCGATACGGCTGAGGATGTGAATGGCTTTCCCATTTTCCAATCACGTTCAGAGTTGGAAAACTTAATTAAAAGGCAATTGGAAAAAATGCCAACCTTTTTAACCTTTCATAGTGTAACTCCTCACTACACCCCTACGGGAATAGTGCTCGATCTCCTGCTTTCTACTAAAAATGAAGTATCGGGGGAAGAGCTTAAAAAAGAGGGGATTAAGGTCAAAACCTATCTATTAGAAAATATGTTCTTTTTAGACTTGAATGTAAATCTACGAATTACTGGAGTCTAACTATCGAGGACCTGCAGTTCCAATAGCAGAAGTAGAATAAGGCGACCATGTCACGGTAGGAGAAGATCCATACATAGTAAACTTAAACTTGGTCTTATAAGTCCCCGCATCCGCATCACCAGTGTCATAACTCCAATAGTTATTCGTAATGGTATGATCATCATTACTTTGGGAATAGATATTTAGAGTATTACTGGTAAAGTTAGAATAGGTTACAGAAGAGGTTCCTTCATATATATTAAGCCCGATGTCACAATTCTGAATATTCAAATAAGATACATTATCAATAATGGCATTGTCTGAATGACTTATGTATAACCCCTTTGCCCCTGAAACATTGTCGCAGTCAATGGTGGTATATGAAACAGTGGCTGCCAGCAGGGATTCAAGATTAACTGCGCCAGCCCAAGAGGTTTGTACTCTTGAAATTATGGAATCAGCCATCGTGAAGGTTCCCCCTTGACGGGTAGTAATTCCTTGAAAGTTTTTTGCCTGCAGATAGGAAATGGTATAAGTGGGAACCAAGCCATATCCTGCCGCCAAGTTTAAATTTCCCCAATCGCCTGGACTCGGAGAGGCCTCATTAGAGTCAATCACCACCGGCTGTGCTGAAGTTCCATTAATAGTTAAATCATTATAAATATTAAGTGAGGTATTCTTAGCTACATAGATATTGGTTCCGGCTTCGATCACCAATTTGTAGGCAGAAGCAGTAATCTGGTATTTAGTTTGGAGAGTATGTTGATATTCAAAATCAATAGAGGTATCAAAACCGGTCTGTAAAAGACTCGCCCCTGACAATAAATAGGGTGAAAAAGCCGCCCCTAAAGTAATCGTATCACTACCAGCAAAGAGATCATTCAAACCACCTTTTAAAATGGTCTTGGCTCCTTTGAATATTTTCCAAGAACTCTCATCACTGGTATTTCCTGCTAAATCTACCGCTCGAATGGATAAAGGGTAAAACTTATCATCATCGGTAAAATTAAAAACAATATTGGATGACACATCCGTCCAGACAGAATATTGGCCTCCTAAAGCCTGATAGCCTTTAAAATTGGCATCTGTACTCGTGGTTGTAATGACTACCGTCTCTGAAGTGTCAATTCTCCGACTGGTATTTGAAACGATCGGTTGAGAGGGAGCATCCTTATCATAGACAATGGATTTATTAACTACCAACTCACTCCCACCATATTTAAGGAATTTAACATAAATTGTTTTACTTCCTTGGCCTGCTGAGAGAGTATAGTTAGGGGGTAAATAACGACTGTCATAAATCTGGGTCATATCAACATAAGTGGGGATTAAGGGACCAGCAAACTCAACATCTTTATATTGCGCATAACTAGGAGGTCCGATTTGAGGAGGTTCAAATTGATTTTCCTCCCCATACATTTCCTCTGGTCCCCCTATAAACATAGGAGTTTCAAATACAACAGTGTTCTCTTTAGGAATATAGACCGATGTATTCCAAGGGATAAAAGAAGCCCAGGAAAAGTTAGAATCTTCACTAATGTAAAACCCTTCTATAGGAGCTACCCCAGAATTAGCTGTTAAATCTATTCGAATATGAGGATTAGAGGTATAAGATCCTTCTTTAATAGTGATTGTGGCGTTTTGAATCGCGGTTGAATCTAGGATAATTGAATCGGTGGAGACAACTCCCACATGCCCCCATTGATCTTTTAATTTAACATAAAGAGAGTATTCTCCGTCTTCTTCTGGTAGTTCGTATTCAGCTAATTCAGAATAGGATTGCCAGGAACCCCCAGCAAAATTATGTTTTTGCGAAATCATCATCTCAGTAATAGGACTTAGATCATCTCCTTTAATAGTTAATGAAAGCTTTTTATTCCCTGTATATTCATCTCCCCCATTAATTATAACTTCAGAATCAGGTCCTGTAGAATCCACAATCACCTTTGCTTCAAAAGGGGGCGATTCCAATCCATTGGCATCTGAATAAGAGACATAGACAGCATTTTCTCCCTCGTCAGCAAAAAGATGAGTTTTAGTTCTCTTAACTGGTTCCCAGTTAGAGCCGAGGAAACCAGTATTATTTGAAACTTTCATAGTGGTGGCATTAGCAGAATAGTTAAAGTGGAGAGTGGCTTCTCTACTTCCAATAATTGCCTCATCTGTACCAATAACTACATTTCCTTCCACACCCGTAGAGATAAAAAGGGTCCAGGAATTAATATCCGTTGCCGTCTCAGATAGTACTTCAATATCTTCTAAGGCACCGGATCCATAGCCATCTTTTTCCATAACTAATGTCCAAAATCCAGGTGGGACATTAGCCAGCTGGAATCCCCCCTCTTTATCTGTCTTAGCGATAAAAGAAGTTCCAGGGATATAAACATCAATACCAGTATGGTCTTCCGCATCATTCAAGGTAACCACTCCTTTAATACTTCCAGTTTTTGGTATTAAAAGATCACCCCACTCCTGATCCCCTGAGTTATATATATTGCAGTGTTGCAAACCCTCTGTTCCATCTTCACTTTCAACTATCAAACAGGGAAGGATGCCATTTATCTGTCCAACCTGTGGCAATAAATTCCAAACTAATTTAGGCGAAGCCTTAGGAGATGCTTTGGGGGAAGATTTTGGAGATGCCTTTGGGGAAGCACTCTGAATACTTTTAGTAATGTTGGGGCTCACTGGTAATTTTACATTGCCGTTTTTGTCACTCAAGACCACATCCTATTCAAAGCCTTGAAAATAGACCTTTCCTTTAGCTAAAGGAAGACCTGTCGCAGCACTCACCAGACGAGTCCCGATTTGCGAAGCCTCTTCATTCTGGTTATTCATTTGAGTCGACTGGGCTTCTGTCTCTTCATCATCTTCTTCCTTCATCTCTTCACAGTTTGCAAAGATGGAAAGAATCAGAATAAAGATGAAAGTTTGTACTACGGCGATTAAATTCATTTCTCTCCCTCCCGTCGTTATTTTTCGAACGCTTTCCCTAATAAATGAGAATATAAAATTAACCAACTGATATTACTTAAATTTCAAAATCATGTAATAATCTTTAGAAGGTAAATAAGCATAAATTAAGTTTATATTTTATAGGAGATCATTAATGAGTTTACATATTGCCGCAAAACCGGGTGCCATCGCTAGCAAAGTCCTACTTCCAGGAGACCCTTTGAGAGCAAAATACGTGGCCGATAACTTTTTAACAGATGTCACTTGTTATAATGAAATACGGGGCATGTATGGCTTTACTGGCAAATATAAAGGTGAACCCATTTCTGTCCAGGGAACCGGCATGGGCATTCCCTCAATTTCAATCTATTTGAATGAACTGATTACAGAGTACCAGGTTAAAACTCTCATACGCATTGGTTCTTGCGGAGCACTGCATCAAGATATCAAGCTCAAAGACCTCATCTTGGCTATGAGTGCTTCCACTGATTCTAATCTCAACAACAGTGCCTTTCCCACTATTAACTATGCTCCCACTGCCAATTTTGACCTCTTACATAGGGCTTATGAAATATCACTAAACAGAACCCATCCAGTGAAGGTGGGAAGTATTTTCACCAGCGATCTCTTTTACGACAATGAAAACCCCGAAGGATGGAAAAAATGGGCAGAATACGGAATGCTTGCCGTGGAAATGGAAACAGCAGCCCTTTATAGTCTAGCTGCCAAATTCGGTGTTGCCGCCTTAGCCATTTTAACTGTAAGTGATAACTTAGCCACCAAAGATCTGGTTCCTCCGAAAGACAGACAGAATACATTTGATAAGATGGTGCAATTAGCTCTGGATGTGAATTAATTCATTGAAGGCTTTGAGCACAAAGGGGTCAAAATATTTACTCTGTTTTTTTATCTCATTGATGGATTGATCAAAAGTAAAGCGACCCTTCTTGGGCCTTTTTTCTTCATCCAGAAAAAAGAAAGAGAAATAATCAGCCAGCGAAACAATAGCGGCAAAAGGATGGAGACCATTTGGATACCTGGCACTCAACCTTCCTTTTTTCCCGTTAGGAAAGCCACTGCCATCATATAGCTCATGATGATCTCTTATGAGGTTATAGACTTCTTTGGGAAAAAAGAGCCCCTTTTGTTCTAACTCTTTTATTATGACAAAGCCGGAAATAGGATGTTCTTGATGTATGGCTCGATCTAAAGGAGTCGGATTTTGCATAAAATGATTATGAATATGAAGTCGCTGAAGACCAATATCATGAAGCAAAGCAGAGAAAGTCAGTGAGTTAAGTTCTTTTTCCGAAAGTCCATAAACCTTGCCAATCCCCGCTGATAAAAAGGAAACTAA
>CAYFLR010000009.1:80126-82858 GCA_964343805.1 uncultured bacterium
TAGCAGCAGAGGCCGCTAACGAAAGGGTCTCTTTATCAATTTTTTGACACATAAAAAGGGCAGCACATTCACTTATTTCATAATAGAGCTCAAGCGTATTTCGATGATTTTTTACCAGACCGGCTTGACGCATTTGATTAAAACGTGTCTCTTTGAGTAAATCATAGAAGTAGGCTTCCTCATGCTTTTTCACTAAAAGACTCACCTGATTTCTTTTTTTCTCAGCAGCATTGATAAGTAAGTTCACTCGCTTAATTTTCTTTTGGCTGTCTAAGCGGGGAGAAATGTATTGAAGGAGTTCATCGCTTCCCTGAACCCAAATACCAAAATTGATATAGGCCGGATCTAGCTCTTTGAGTAAAGATAAATGGATCTCTGAAAAATTACCCAGTTCACTCATATTCGCTATCTGACACTGATTAATAGTCTCTTTTTTAAAAGAGAGTTTTTGGCTCTCTTTTTGAGCCTTTAGCAGCAGCTCACGATTCTTAAGAGTCTTCTTTAGTTCTGACACAAATGATTCTTTATCCAATGGAGTTCGAAATAATTTATGTATAGGAAACTTATTTAGATAAGGAAGGGCTTTTCTGCTAACCTTGTTGGTCAATATAAATAAAGGTATTTGCCAATGTTTATCAGTATTGCTGAGGGCCTCTAGCAACTTAAAACTTTTCTCTAAGTGAAGAGGGAGATTAATAACGATGGCATGGTATTTTTTTTTGTGGAATTCGTTTATAGCTTTCTTATAATTATCACATTCAGTAACCCTGCCTGTAAAGGTTTTAAGCAGCTTGCTGGTCCTTCGAAGGATCTCTTGATTCTGGTTGATATTTAAAATAGCAATCATTTAGTTGTTTAAAATCCCTAATATCGCATTACCCACTGTTCTTGGACAAGGTGGTAAAGTAAAACGATTCTGCTCATAATCTTTATTATAAGGAGAAATATTGAGCTGCTCTCCATTGGCAACTACCGTAACACTTCCTCCGGGATCAAAACCCATGGCACGATCTGCTCCTTGTGCAATCATAATATTTGCTAAATCAATGTGAGTAGCTCCTACACTCTCTCTAATTCGACCATTAATCGCCACCACCACCAATATATTTTCTGGTGTCAATCCAACAGCGATTTTGGGACCTCTCATATCAATATAATCTAATCTCGCCGCTTGAGTGTCGATAGATTTTTGAGTTTTCCAACCACCCTCTTCCATATTAATGGCCATCTCTGAATCCATCACCAATTGAGGTCCTGCCTCAATGGCATCTTTTACATTCTCCCACGTAGGTAGAGTAAAATTGACCCGCACTCCTGGTTCAAATCCTGGCAGAGGACTTTTTCGGGGAGCAGAGATAGTCACTCCTGTGGGTAAAATATCTACTTTTTTATCTTCATTAATCACTTCTATTATTTGATTTCCCGCAAACCGGTATATGGTTCGCCCTTCACCAGGTATTTCATAGGGCTCATAAAGAAGATCATAAAAAATCGCCTCTTCACTGGATTCTAAATTCCTTTGAGAAGATGAAAAAGAGACCTCTTCATGCCCTTCAGCCTGAACTTTGAATCCCTCCATTAAATGAGCAGAGCGAATCTCAATGGAACCATCTTTATTAAAAACCAGTGCCGGTTTATTAAAAAGAGGCAATGAGAGTAACTTGCCATCTGTTATTACTAACCCTAATGGGCTCCCTATAAAATCTTCACTAATACCGAGTTTGCCAACTAACTCTGGGTTGAGTATATATCCCCCATTCCAAGCAAAAGAGACTTTTTGACCTTTCTCTTCTTCAAATTTTGAGATTAAAGAGAGAACGGTCTCTCCCTTTTGACTGGCAAAAGCCGTTGAAAATGTCCAGGGAGAAACTTCGGGAAGACCCTGCTTTGCTACCGGGTTAAAATTCACTCGAACCATAGCCCCTGACCAAGGCGCTCCATCCTCATGTAATCCTGTAATAGGACAAGATTTCATTAATTCAGAAGAGGAGTTTTGACTCTGATCTCCCTCTTTATCAAGCATCTGCTCTAGCTGAACTTTAATCGGGGTTCCAAACTGATCGGCATCTTTCCTGAGTTCTTCTAATACAATCTTTTCACTCTTTTGTTTGCACGCTTTTCTAAAAAGATCACTTTGCAAACAATCACTGAATTCCTTGGGAGTTTGAATAGGAGTTGGATAGGCCAGACTTGGTCTTAAACCTGCTGGAACCCACTGGAGATAACCCTCATCTATATCTAGACCCATAAATTTACCCGTTAAAACTTGTTCCACTTTTCCAATCCGGTAAGAGGGTAAATCAATTAAATCTAAGGCCATCATATTCGTATCCCCATAAGAGATAACAAAACCTTGTTCTTTTTTTACCTGATTGAGATGCTCGTAGGCCTCTGCTCCCATTTGGGCTAAATGAAGCCCGCTGGAGATGTTTTCCATAGGAACTAACTGAACTATTCCATGATTAAATGCATTTCGGATTCCTTTAGATGCCTTGCTGGAGAGCCATTTTTCAATGGATAGATAATTAAAACCAGTTCGGTTATAACGAGAAACAAAAATACCGATCTTGGAAAGAGATAAACCTTCAAAATCGAAATTAGCAACAGCTTCTTCCGAGTTAAGACCTAAACGGAATTTCAGAGCTAATAAGACAATGTATTCTAGCTCTGCTGCAATATTCTCACTGGGGAAAAGAGCTATGGGGGCAGCAGATTTTAAATCCTCCATAAAA
>CAYFLR010000009.1:82868-84406 GCA_964343805.1 uncultured bacterium
ACGATAGCTGTCATCAATGGCGAGACGATTTACTTTGAGGAGTTCTTTATGACCACTATTTAAGGAAAAATTGGTGGGCATCACAGCGGGGATAAAAGATACCGTCTCTTCCTGGCCTACGACTTGGGCAAAAATTTGTGCAACCACACCGCACAGCTCAGGTTCCGTGATCTTCCGATAGGGATAGTGTCGCCGATTTCGATGTCGATAGGCTAAAGAATGATCAACAGCTAATTCATCGTTTCCCTCGTAATGATCAAATAAAAATCCTAGAACCTTGCAAAACTCTTGTTTTTTATAACTAGGCAAAGCTTCTTGGGCTTGATAGCAAGAGATTAAATGATCTGCATAAGCCATTACTCGACCACGCAATTCTTGCTCTTCAATGCGAAAATAACTGGGATCAATAAGTGATTTTAAATAAACCATATATTCGATTTCAGTAAGACCTGAAAGGTATTTTCTATTTTTAGCTAATGCCACTTGATGAAAAGATTCCCCGTAGTTAGTCAACTCTTTATTATGCATAAACTGACTCGCAACTAAGGCTTTATAGTCTTGAGAACGAAGAGATATCCAAAGTCGCTCCAATACACTGGCAAAGGTATTCACTAGGATGTCAAAGCTGTATCTATTTTGAACAGCCAAACGATTAATTCTAGAAATAGCCTTATAATAACTAGGATCCACAAATAAGCGGGAAATCTTATGTAAAAAGGAATCTGTAAACACATCGGGAAATTCAAAAACTCTCAATTGCAAGTGCTCTGGAAGGTTTTCTCCTATGACTTCAGAAAAAACCTGCACAGGCTCATAACGACTGGGCATAATTGGCACACCACTGGCAGAGCTTTCAATTATAGGAAGTCCACGCCCTTCCTGCTCACTAGGAAGCAGAATCAAGTTAGCGGCCGAATACATCTCTTCAACATAAATCCGTACTCTTTTGCCCTCAACTGAGAGAGTATCTTCCGTACCAAAAGAGAATGCCAAAAAGACTCTTTCTTGATATTTTGACGGCAGTTTTTCCAGCATCTCATGAAACTCTCTCACCAATTTCAGAAAGTATTCATTATGCTCATGGGTCACTGGTCCAGTGATATGGAGGGTCAAATTCATTTGATTGCTATCAAAAAAATCTGAAAAAGGCTGAAAGTTGACTAAAGCCTCTATAAACCGAAAATCACGCTCAATTCTTTTTCTAGCCAACATGCGAGTAGGCTGCAAGATATAGATATTTTTCTCAATCAAGTCATGTTTTATCCCAGCCCGAAAGGCAAATACCACAGGCTTCTTAATGGGGTCTTGAGCTTCTTGTGTTGTTAGAAAACTAATGGGATCTGAGGTAATTAAGTTTTTTTCACCCCGTGAGAGGATCCGTTGAATCCGACCCAGTCGTTCCACTCTTTCTATTTCTAATACCGGTCGATATTTATCAACCTCTACACATGTGGGAAGTTCAGTGACTTGAAGCGGATTGATACCATTTTGATATTTGAGATAATAGGCATGCTCCCAGACGTCCAGACACAGAATCG
>CAYFLR010000009.1:84416-93313 GCA_964343805.1 uncultured bacterium
AACAAAGAGGGCTGTCCCAAGGATAAAGCACTTCCACTAATGAAAAAACTTCTCCGATATCAGCATTGGTAAAAAAGTGATCTCGAATTCCAGGAGCTTCTCCTTTGGACCGTAGCCAGGGGCGCTCCCCTTTTTCCCAATAAAAATCGTGGCAGCTATTTAAAATGGGAATCTCTAATACTTCAGATACTAATATGAGTGCAAAAGCCAGAGAAACATTGCCGGGATTAGAAAGGACATTTACCGGAAAAAATAATTGGATATTCTGCTCTTTAACATGTGTTTCAATCAGTTTAGCAAAGTGTTTTACTTCTGCTAAGAGGTCTTGGTTTAACTTATTATAGGCAGTGTTTCCACGAGCAAGCTTGGTATGGAAAAAATTCCCATATAATTCCCAATCAGCAAAACCACCCCCTCCTTCAATGGGAATGCGATTCCAACTGGGATCTAGAATATTATCCGCTTCTTTAAAAAAAATACCGCCCATTAGGTGAAACTTAGGCTTTCTGGTATCTGTTTTGAGAAAGCTTTCTAAGGCATTGGCATATTTTGTAATTTCGATGGAGACACCATCGACTCCGTAATCAAAACTAACAAAGCAAATACCCTCTGCCACCTTTTGTTTAAAGGAGTTGAAATCCTCAACCCCTGGCAGAAAGTTTTTTGCTCGATTGTCCTTAATCCGATCTAAAAAAAGTCCTAATTCAAACCATGACTCGACCTTTTCTTCTTCAAGTCTCTTAATGGTCTGACTGTGTTCCATAGTTTACCTCTTTATGACATAACTTGCTTAAGCACTCGATCTAACTTCTGCTCTAACACTTCAAAAGAAAAATACTTGAGTCCCAACTTAAAATTGTGTTCCGCAATTTCTTTTGAAAGCTTGGGGCTATGAATAATTTGATCAATTCTCTGAATGGCGTCGTCTGTTAGACAGCTATCCTCTAACATCACTGTTTCAAATCCTAAAGAACCTATATCAGGCCAGAAAACAGGTTGGTAATTATTCACGAAAATAGGCTTTTTAGCTTGCACCGCTTCCACAAAACCATTACCAAAACCTTCATTTCGACTAAAAAAACAACAGGCATTGGCCTGAGCGTATCCATCTTCTAGAGAAAACCGAGGTCTTTTAAGTGTCTCACTACCTCTTTTAAAACGAAAACTATTTCCCGCAAAAAGCACTCGATTTTTGAGGTGATAACTGCGGACCTGCTCTTTAAGTTGTCCTAAGTATTTACCCTGATGGTCATCTATAGAATGACCTGTGATGATGAGTTTTACATGTTTGTCATCAAGTGATCGAATCAACTCTATGGCCGTATCAATACCTTTTTGCTGGACGACTCGAGTGATTTGGAAAAGCAGGATATCCTTAGGATGGAGTTTAAGAACAGATCGAAGTTTTCTATTGTAGGAATCTTTCCTGGCAAAAGGTTTTTTAAAATCCATTACATTAGGAATCACTTCTGATTCCAGGCTGAATATCCGAGTCAATAACTGTTTGGCGTGGGTATTAATAACTAAATGTTTAACATTGGGAAGGATGATAGGAAAGCTTTTACGAATAATACTGCGCACACTGGTATATCTACTCCGGTACCGATCTCCTCGCTCCCAAGCAAAATCATGGTCATGTGAAATACATGGAATTTCTGTTTTAGTGAGCACATTAGCAATAGCCATCCCCATTGCTAAATGACAAGGAAGAGAGGTGGCATTTTCAGAAATTAAAAGCTGAATTTGATTCTTAATAATCCATTTGAGGATGTTCTTTTCTATAAAATCAACACGCTTACCCAATCGTTTGAGAAAAGGCCTTTCCTGAACATTCTGCCTAAAAAAAGCATGATTTTGTTCTTTAATGGTATCAGGATGATTGAAATTGAGCTCAGAAAGAACCGTTACATTAGGAATTTTCCCCTCTAGGGAACCTGACAAAATGTGTACCTTGTGGCCCAAGCGCTCTAGCACTTGGATCCACTTCAGTACTTCTAAAGAAACTCCATCTACTCCGCCAAGACGACCAATTATAATACCAATTGTATAGCTCATCTTAACTGCTCAACGGGGTTTTTGTTTAAACTTTTGCCTTCAAAGCATCAGCTTGATCAGTTTTTTCCCAAGAGAATTCATTGCGTCCAAAATGTCCGTAAGCAGCAGTCTTTTGATAAATCGGAGTAAGTAGATCGAGAGTTTCAATAATGCCCTTTGGTTTCAGGGAGAAAACTTCTTTGATTGCCTGTTCTATTTTTTCCTCAGGAACAGTATTTGTTCCGTAGGTATTCACGTTGATTGAAACTGGCTCTGGATAACCAATGGCATAGGCGAGTTGAATCAATGCTTTCTCGGCCAAACCAGCAGCAACCACATTTTTTGCCACGTAACGCGCCATGTAAGCTGCGCTTCTATCTACTTTGGATGGGTCTTTTCCAGAGAAAGCACCACCACCATGAGCGCCGTGTCCACCATAGGTATCAACAATTATTTTTCTACCTGTCAATCCACAGTCTGCATGAGGTCCACCCAATACAAATCGGCCCGTTGGATTAATTAAATAATTTGTTTTATCAGTGATTAATTCTTGAGGTAAAGACTTCTTAACCAAAGTCTCGATCACAGCTTCACGTACGGTTTCCAGACTTACATCAGCGGCATGCTGAGTTGAAACCACTACCGTATCAATATAATCCATTTTATTATCTGTGTACTTGATAGTAACTTGAGATTTACAATCAGGTCTTAAAAAAGAAAGTGTATTGTCTCTACGTAAATCAGCCAAGTCTTTTACCAGCTTATGAGCATAAGTGATACTAGCAGGCATCAGCTCAGGAGTTTCATTACAGGCATAACCAAACATAATACCCTGATCTCCAGCACCCTGCTCATCATAAGAACCTTCTCCTTCATTCACACCTTGAGCGATATCGGGAGATTGTTTATCAATGGTGTTCATAACAGCACAGCTATTATATTCGATTCCCATATCGGAACTGGTGTATCCAATCTTTTTGATAGTATCACGAACAATGGCAGGTAAATCGGCATAAGCGGAGGTAGTGATCTCTCCTGCAATGACCACGAGACCTGTATTAACCAAAGTTTCACAGGCGACACGGCTTGCTTTATCTTGAGAGAGCAAATTGTCTAGAATCGCATCAGAAATCTGATCTGCCATTTTATCTGGATGCCCCTCACCCACAGACTCGGAAGTAAATAAATACTCTTTAGACATTTTATATCCTTTCGTTTTTTTATAGATGGTTCACTAAAAGCTTCAAAAACAGCGCCTTTGAACGATCTTCGACAATCTGGCCTATGGCCAAAAGATCCTCACACTGGTTTAAAACACGTACAGTGGTGCTACATTCTAAGTCATGAAAATCTTTTTCACAAGTCCTTTCGTCAATTGGGATCATGTTGCCATGTTTTATTTTCTCAATCCACTTATTTTTAACTACTATTGACGGATAGGATCCCATAACTTCATTGATATCAATATAATGGGGTTTATTAAGATAACTTAACTTACTCACATCAATCAATTTAATTGCGCTTTCAATTAAAAAGGAGCCATTTTTCAGCCTTTTTAAATGGCTAACATGTCCGACAGTACCAAGTTTATTAGCCATATCTCTTGCTAAAGACCGAATGTATGTTCCATGACTGCAGCAGACTCTAAAAGTAGCATGAGGAAAATCAAACGACAGAAGCTCCAACTCAGAAATTTCTACTTCACGCTTCTTGGTTTCAATAGGGAACGATTCCCCCTTGCGAGCATACTTATACAGCGCTTTACCCTTATGTTTAAGTGCCGAAAAAATGGGGGGGATCTGAGAAATCCTTCCTACAAAGGAAGGAATTATTTTAAGCACATCCGACTTAGAACAGGAGCTGTCTTTATCTTCCTTAATCACCTCTCCCGTCAGGTCAAGAGTGTCCGTTTCTTTGCCAAACTCTAAAGTAAATTCATAGATTTTGGCACAGGGAGTAATATAAGGAATAATCCGGGTGGCTTTATTTAAACAAACCACCAACACTCCAGTAGCAAAGGGATCAAGCGTTCCAGTATGGCCTACTTTTTTTAATGAAAATTGCTTTTTGATTTGATGACACACAGAGGCAGAAGTGATTTCAGGGTCTTTATTGATAACAAGCACCCCATTTGGTTGGCCTTGGTCAGCTTTTTTCAAGACTTTCCTCTAACTTATCCACGAGCAGTTTTTTAGCTTTTTCTAAAGGTTCATTGATTCTACAGCCAGCGGCATTCTTATGCCCACCGCCACCAAAAAATGTAGCTATGGTAGAAACATCCACTCTCCCTTTTGAACGCATACTTATTTTTACTACATCCCCTGGCATTTCTTTAAATTGAACCGCAGCTTCGACTCCTTTGATAGAACGGGGAAAGTTAATAAAACCATCATAATACTCAGTATCTTCATAGGTAATTCCCTGCTCTTTGAACATTTCTTGGGAGATAGTGATACTGGCATAACCTAGGGCTATATTTACATCGAGGGTTTTTAATACGGAACCAAGAAACTGAATTCTCTCTGGTGGATGACTTTCATAGAGATTCTGGGTAATTTCCCAAGGATCAATTCCATGGTCAATCAGTTCAGAAGAAGAGAGAAAAACATCTTTTGAAGTACTAGAATACCGAAAGCCACCGGTATCAGTCACCACTGCTACATAAAGCGCTCGTGCCATCGCTGAATCTAAAGGAACCTCTAATTTTTTTATCAGTTTATGAACAAGCATACCTGTAGCGGCACTCTCAAAATCCACTAAAGCTGATTCATATTTAGTATTGGTTTCGGTGATATGATGATCAATAATAGCAAGCTTTTCATATTTAATATTTTCTTCTAAAAAATCTCCCGATCTTTCAATCTGGTTCATATCAACTAAAACAACGACCCCGTATTCTTCTTTCAATTCCTTGTCACTAAGAAACCGGTATTCTTGATCTGAATCAAATAAAAAAGTATAAGTTTCTGGAATTTTCGAAGGGCAATACATACTCGATTTCTTACCCTTTTTTTGCAAGGCTAAATGAAGAGCAATCACTGACCCAATGGTGTCTCCATCTGGGTCTTGATGACTCACTAACAGAAAGTCATCATGACCATCGATAAAGTCACTCATAGCATCTAAACCCGAATTTACAACTTGCTTTTTTATATTTAGGGACTCAATCATTTTTTCCATTTTGATTCCATATTGGACCGAGTGATCTTCAATAAAAGTGAGTTCAGGAACAAACCGAAGAGATAACCGTTTACCTAGTTGCAAACGAAAATACTTTGTTGCACCGTTTAGAATTTTCCCAGTGGTCTGCTCGACAGGAATTCCTTCTTCATACACTGAAAAATAGACTTTAGCGTATTTAAGATCAGAACTGGTTGTTACATCAGTAATAGTCACTGATCCCAACCTAGGATCTCGAAGCCCGCCTTGCATAAGAATAGTAGCTATTTCTCTTTTTATTAAGTCAGAGACTTTTCGTGTTCTAATAGTTGCCATTGATTTAGAATTACCCTAATAAATTACTGCCTTGGTTTCCTCTAGGGTATAGGATTCTACAATGTCACCAACTTTGATGTCTCTATATTTTTCTAAACCTAAACCACACTCATAACCAGATGCGACTTCTCTCACATCATCTTTAAAACGCCTTAATGAAGAAACTTTTCCTGTATATATAACTACATTATCTCGGATTAAACGAACATGACCGTTTCTGATGATCTTACCGTCTAATACAGATGAACCAGCAATCATGCCCACTTTTGGATGAGGAAATGTTTCTCTGACTTCAGCTTTACCAATTATCTTTTCAACATACTCAGGAGCAAAACGACCTTCAATTGAACTCTTAATCTCATCTATCAACGCATAGATAATGCTGTGATACATTACTAAAATATTCTCTTTTTCAGCCATGAGTTCTGCATTCGTATCAGCTCTCACATTAAAACCAATAATAACCGCACCCGAAGTATTAGCTAAAATCACATCGGATTCGTTGATTCCACCTACAGCTTCATGCAGAATTTTAACTTCAACTCGATCATTGTTAAGCTTCATCAAAGAGCCATTCAGCGCCTCTATGGAACCTCTTGTATCGGCTTTAATTAGAACATTAAATTTCATCTTATCTTCGGACTGAAGCTTCTGACTAAAGAGCAGTTCCAAAGACATTTCTTGAGGTTCAGCAGGTTCCGCACTCGCTTGCTGTTCAGCCTGTCTTCTATTTTCTATAATCTCTGCAGCTAGTTTTTCATTATCAACCACATTGAATCTTTGACCAGGAACAGGAACCGTAGCTAAACCACATATTTCAACCGGAATAGAAGGACCAGCGGTCTCAACAAATTCCCCTTTATGATCCATCATCGCTCTGATTTTTCCCTGACTCATATCTGCCACTACCACATCGCCTAAAGAAAGGATTCCTTCTTTAACAAGTGCAGTAGCGATACAGCCTCGCCCTTTTTCCATTTTCGATTCAATGATAACACCTTCTGCAGGGCCTTCTACAGGAGCAGTTAACTCGAGCATTTCAGCTTGGAGTAAAACTGAGCTTAAAAGATCGTCAATTCCTTCTCCTTTTAGAGCAGATACTTTACAGAAAATTGTATCACCACCCCATTCCTCACTGATTACTTCATGCTCTGCTAACTCTTGATACACCTTGTCTATATTGATATTTGGTCTATCAATTTTGTTCACGGCTACAATGATTGGCACTTCAGATGCCTTTGCATGGGAAATTGATTCAATAGTCTGAGGCATAACTGAGTCGTCTGCAGCAACTACTAAAATTACAATATCTGTACATTGAGCTCCCCTTGCACGCATACTTGAAAAAGCCTCGTGTCCTGGGGTATCAATAAAGGTTAAAGATTTGTCATCTTTAACAACGGTATAAGCACCAATGTGTTGAGTTATTCCACCTGCTTCGCCTTTAACAACATTAGCATTTCGGATACTATCCAAGAGAGTCGTTTTTCCATGGTCAACATGTCCCATAACAGTTATGACTGGAGGTCGAGGCTCTGTTTTCCTCTCACCATATTTGCTTTTTTGTTGAGTGAATACTTTATCCTCGTTAAAGGCCACGTTTTCCACTTCCAAACTAAATTCAGAGGCTATTAAAGTTGCTGTATCAATATCAACCACTTGATTTGCAGTGAGCATCATCCCATGAGGAATCATTTTCTTAATGAGTTCACTCACCTTGATATTCATATTTTTTGCTAGATCTGCCACTGAAATTTCACTGGTTAATTTAATTTTTGTCTTGATAGATTTAGGGGTAGTGATTTGAGTTTTTACTGAAGGACGTTTAGCGTGACGTCTTCCCCGCCCCATATCCATAGACTTACGAGGGATGAATACCTCTTTCTTAGCAGGCTCCTCTTCTATTGGTAGTGTATTTTCTTCTTCTTCAGCTAGGATTTTGAGATAATCAATTTGCCTGTTTTTATTTCCTCTTTTTCTCGCTAATTCATCTTTACGAGCCTTCTTCTTTCTAATCTCTTCTTCAGAGTCATATCCTTTGGCATCAACCGGAGGGACTGCCTCTGAACCTTCAGTAGGATTCACACTTGAGCCAGCTTCTTTCTGTTTAGGTTTCTCATCCTCTACAACCCCACCCTTCTCTTTAATTTCATTTTGTTTCTTGAGCTTTAAAGCTGCTACATATTGAGACTCAAGAAAAGATCTTCGAACGGGATTCGTTTCTTCACGGATTTTTTTCTGTAATACTTCCAGAGGATCTAATATTTTTTCTTTTGATTCTGGCTCTTTGGCATCACTCTCTTTTGCCTCAACCTTTTCATCTTCCGTTTTCTCAGATGCTTCGGCTTTCTCTTCAGCCGCAGATGAATCCTTTTCCTTTGCCTCTTCTTTTACTTCTTCCTTTTGAGCAGATTCAGTTTTCGCTTCTTGAGAAGTAGTCTCATCATTAGTTTCTTTAGCTTCGGCTTTAGCTTCAACCTTAGACTCATCCTCTTCAATCTTGGTTGCTTCAGCTGTAGATTCTGGTATAGCCTCTTTCTCCACTTCTTTCTTAGCCAACTCTTTTTCAGTCTCTTTAGAAGCAGTGGCTTTCTTTTCTCCCTCTGCGACTTTCTTTTTCTCAGGCTGAGTCTCTTTAGCAGTAACCTCTTCCTTAGCAGCTTCTACTTTTTTAGTTTCCACTTCTTCGGTTGGCTTAGGTGCTGGTGCTTTCTTTCTTCGCCTACGAATGATGGTAGAAGATGTCCGCTTTTCAATGATAGGATCTAAGGACATTTTTACATTTTCAGCATCGTTATTAGCATTTGTTTCTTCTGATTTCATATAGTCTCTCAACCTTAATTCGGTTAATTTCAATTATGTCTTTATAACAGGTCTTACAGTAAATCTATTTTACAACACTACTGACTCAGCATATTTCTTCAAATCATGTAATGTGTCAGGCTCAACTTCTAGCTTCTGAGCCAGAACCTCTACATCGGTTTTGGTTATATGGTTTAAATTGTAATAACCCAAACCATTCAATTTCACCAATAAATCTGGAGTCATGCTCGGTGCATTGAGCATGAGATTATCATCAGTGGTCAGCTCTCTTCCTAGTACAACTTCAGGAGCTTTCTTTCCTTCTTCTTCTACTAGTTTTTGAGCGTTTCCAATAATAAGCTCAGCTTGTTCATCAGAACATCCGAGAATTCGAATCATAATTCTAGGTGACAACTTACTAATCTCATCAACGCTTCTAAAGCCTTCATTTACAAGAATGGTGACCAGAAGATCTGACAGACCTTCAATGTGTTTAATAGTTTCGCGAGCTACATCTTTAGACTCTTCGAGTTTAGATTCACTCTTAATATCTATTTTCCAATTAG
>CAYFLR010000009.1:93323-111268 GCA_964343805.1 uncultured bacterium
AAACGAACGTTTTGTCCTCGTTTTCCGATTGCCAAGGAGAGTTGATCATCGGGAACAATCACTTCCATTGAGTTACTTTTCTCATTTACAATAACTTTAGAAACTTCAGCTGGGGCCAGTGCATTGCAAACAAATTGTGCGGGATCTTTATCCCAAGGTACAATATCAATTTTCTCACCTCGAAGTTCTTGTACCACATTTTGAACCCTGGATCCCTTAACCCCCACACAAGCACCCACGGGATCAACCGAGGCATCTTTGGAATAAACTGCGATTTTAGATCTAAAACCAGGATCTCTCACACCATTTTGGATAGTTACTACACCATCGTAAATCTCTGATACTTCCATTTCAAAAAGACGGATAAGCATACCTTCATGAGCTCGACTGAGTATAATTTGAGGACCCTTGGTGATTCTTTTCACATCAGAAACATAGGCTTGGATGCGATCTTTTATACGGTATTTCTCAATAGGAACTTGCTCTCTATAAGGAAGAACGGCTTCAGTACGACCGAGATCAACAATGATATCTTGGCGCTCAAAACGTCTAATAATCCCAGAGATGAGCTCTCCTTTACGACCTTTAAACTCTTCATAAATCACATCTTTTTCAGCATCACGTACTTTTTGAATTAGAATTTGTTTTGCTGCTTGAGCTGCAACACGTGTAAAGAAAGAAGTGTCTAATTTACTTCCCAAATCGTCTTCTAAAGCAGCTCCTGGATCCTTCTCTTTGGCTTCTTCAATTGATATTTGGAGTATTTCATCTTCAACGGTCTCAACCACTTGACGGAATTGGAAAAGTTCAACTTCTCCCAACTCTTCATTATACATAGCTTCAATATCTGCTTCATATCCAAATTTTAATCTTGCAACATGAAGCATTGCTGCCTCTAGGGCTTCAATAATCAGCGCTTTATCAATTCCTTTGTCTTTCCCCACCATTTCCACAAGTTTATCTAAGCTGTCTTGCATGAAAATCCTCTTTATTTATCAATATTAACCTTAATAATTAAATCTCTAGGGATCTCAACCCTTTTATCATCTACTTGTAATACAAGATAATCTGTATTCCTTTCAATTAAATCTCCCTGCCAAACCTTTTTATTTTCATAGGGTTGATCAAGCTTCACTTTGAGTGGCTCTCCCACAAACCTTTGAAAGTCTTTGTCTGTATGCAGGGACCGGTTAATCCCTGGAGATGAAACCTCGAAACAAAAAGGGTATTGAAAGCTATCTTCCAGCTCTTCATCCTCACGAAACAGACGAGAAGCTTTTGCACAGTCATCAATGCCCACTACCTTGGACACATCCTGGTGTTCAATAAAAACTCGTAAATAACCATCTTGCTTAACATCTTTTGCCTGCATTTCAACCAAGACAAATCCGTGCTCAGCAAGGGTTTTTTCGATATGATTGTGTAACTTATCTAAATCCATTCAATAACTAATCACATAAAATAGAGTATTACTTCAAATAGCGCCCAGCGCCCTTAAAGACTTCTAATGTTGAGTACTTATAAAGGTTAAACCTGCTCACCTCAACAATATCCATTAAAACAAGTGCAACAGAAAAAAACAGAAGTTACGAATACCGTAACGAAGGGTAAGCGGAGAACAAAAAAAGTGGGCATTTAACCCACTTACAAGTCTCAAATCAAAAAGCACGACCCTTTTAACATATGAAATGGGATTTATTCAAGTTAAAAAATTGAAAACACTCTTTTTTTAGTAATAATTGTCTTTTTTTTGAGTCTTTTGGGATCCTGCAGAAAAATGCACTGATTTCTCCTATAGTTAAACAAAAGCAGTGAATTTTGGTTTTTGAGTAGGATTTATATGACAAAGTGAGATTTTTTCGGTTATATTGTTCAAACTTTTGCCCTCAGATCCTCAGAATTTTTAAGGATAAGGACAAAAATCTAAAGCCAGGACATCAAATTGGAGACTGAAATGAATTATCGAAGCCATGAGATATCTTCTCTTACTAATAAAATTATCGACCAAGAGGTGACACTAGCCGGATGGATTCACACCCGTCGAGAACATGGGGAAATAATTTTTGTTGAACTAAGAGATCGTAGTGGGAAAATGCAATTACGGTTTGATCAATCAGTGGTATCTGCTGAAAATTTTACTCTTATTAAACAACTTAAGAGTGAAAGTGTTATTAAGGTAATGGGTACTATTGCCCAACGCCCCGAAGAAGCAATCAATAAAAAGAAAGAAAGAGGCGATATAGATCTGCTGGTCAAAGAGTTAACAGTACTTAATACCAGTGAAACCCTTCCCTTTGTAATTAATAAACCTGCGGAAGCTTCCGAAGCCCTCACACTCAAATACCGATATCTCGACTTACGGAAAGATTATTACAAAGAGATTCTTAAGCTGAGACATGAAGTGGTTTTTACAATCCGTTCTTTCTTAGTGGAAAAAGGGTTTTGGGAAATCGAGACACCTATTCTTACAAAAAGCACTCCAGAAGGTGCAAGAGATTTTATAGTTCCCTCTCGCCATCATCCAGGAACCTTCTACGCCCTACCTCAGTCACCACAACAATATAAAGAGCTCCTCATGGCATCAGGAGTTGAAAAATACTTTCAAATTGCACGGTGCCTGAGAGACGAAGATGCTCGGGCGGATCGACAGATTGAGCATACTCAAATTGATATGGAAATGAGTTTTGTAGAGCGTGAAGACATGCTCCAGCTACTAGAAGAATTGATGGTCTCTCTAGCAAAAAAACACAGCAAGAAAAAACTTTGGAAAGAAAATCTACCCAGACTGAAGTACGATGAGGCCATTGACAAATACGGCAGTGACAAACCAGACCTTCGTTTTGATATGCCCCTCATGACTTTTTCTGAAATTTTTAAAGACAGTACTTTTCCCCTCTTTCAAACAACCCTTGCTGAAAACAAGTCTATCCGAGGTTTAGTTGCCCCTGGATGTGCAGATTACTCAAGAAAAAAGGTGGATAACCTTACCAAACTAGCAAGGACTCATGGGGCTCCCAACTTAATTGCCATCGCGTTTTTACCTGATGGAGGGATTAAATCCTCAATTAAGAAATTTCTAACCGAAGAAGAAGTTTCACAAATAAAAGCACTCTGCTCATGTAAAGAAGGGGATTTGGTTATTCTCAGCGCCGGAGATTACAGCGCCGTTTCAGGCGGTCTAGGTCAAGTTAGATACCACTTTGGTAAAGAACTTAAGCTGGCAGATGAAAATATGCTCGCACTTGCTTTTGTTGTAGATTTTCCACTGTTTGAAAAAGATGAAGAGAACAATCGGTTTGACCCCGTGCATCATATGTTTACCCGTCCCCTAGATGATGATCTCCCTCTATTAGACAGCGATCCCTTAAAAGTAAAAAGCACCCAATACGACCTGGTCTGCAATGGCTATGAGCTTTGCAGTGGAAGCATTCGAATCCACACCAGAGATTTACAGGAAAAAATTATGAATCTCATTGGCATTTCCAAAGAAGATGCCAATGATAAATTTGGTCATTTATTGGAAGCTTTTGATTATGGAACTCCCCCACATGGTGGGGCAGCACCAGGACTTGATCGCCTTCTGATGGTCTTACATGGAACAGAAAACATAAAAGATGTAATCGCTTTTCCCAAATCCACAACCGGAAAAGATGTTATGATGGATGCTCCATCAGCTATTGACCTAGAACAGCTAGACGAGCTACAATTAAAATCAATTACATGAATGCTAAATTTACATTAACACCACAAAAAACATTCAACGCTGTCTTAAAAGACTGCAGCGTATTAGTTTGCGAAGCCAATTATAATACAAAACAAACCATTGTAACCTTTCTGAACAACCTGAAGACTTCGAATATTTATCAATGCACTAATATTCGAGAAGCCCGTGGGCTCCTGAAAAAGCATAGTAATATAGACATTATACTCTGCGACTTTAACATTTCTGATACCACCACTGGCATTGATTTCTGTAAAGATGTTAAAAGAGAGACCCCTCCCTTCAAGCATATGTTTGTTTTACTTGCCAACCAATCCAACACTTCAGATATTGTCCTCGCTTATCGAGAGGGGGTTGATGGATTTTTATTAAAGCCTTTTGATTTTGAAACCTTCCAGGACAAAATTGTTCAGCTTTATAAAGAGAAACAATCTCCATCAAAATTAAAAATTTTACTGAATCAAGGTTTTCAGCAACTAGAAAATAATGAATTGGAAGAAGCTGAAAAAAACTTCAAAGTCTGTTTAGAGCTAGAATCCAACAGCGCAAAAGCTCGGGTGGGATTAGGTCGTATTTACGAACTAAGGAATGATCATGAAAATGCCTTAAAAACCTTTACCGAGGCTGTAAGCATTAATCCCAGTTTCGTTGAAGGTCACTCAGAAATCCTGAGATACCACAAAACCAATGGGAATCTCCCTTTGGCCATTCGATGGGCTGAGAATTTAGCAATGCAGTTCCCAGATAATATTTATTATTTGATGGCTCTCGGAGACCTTTATTTTGAAAACAACGATTTCGAAAATAGCATTTTAACCTATGATAAGACGCTATCCATTAACGCTTCAGCTAAGGCACACAAAGGAAAGGCGGACTCTTATTACCGTCTATCTAATTATGATGAAGCCATAACAAGTTACCAAAGCGCTCTCAAGTTAGATCCCAATAGTATAAAAATACTCAACGCTTTGGGCTTGGCTTACTCTAGAAAAAAGGAATATCATTTAGCTTTACAACAGTACCGAATCGCTATCTCTATTGAACCTTTGAATGAAAAAATTTATTTCAATATGGGTACTGCCTATGAGTCTTTGAAGCAGTGGAAAGAGGCAGAGTTTTGTTTTCAGAAAGCATTGGATATTAAGCCGGTCTATCCAAAGGCAATTGAGGCATTACGTAAAGTTAAACGCTACTAGGAAAACCATTTCTTAATCAGTTCTCTGGAACTTAGAGTCTGATCATCAATTTCAGCAGAAAACATGGAAAAAGAAGAAGAGGTCAATTTGTTTTTCTTGAAATCCTTAATTTTAGCAAGAGAGCTATCAATGAGTTGTTTGTATGGCTCTTGTTGATAGAGGGATAGTAATATTTCATGAGCCTCTCTCCACAAATTAATATCTTTGCATATTGAAAAAATATTAATTCCTGCTTCAAGACCCATAGATATTGTCTCTCTAAGAGAAAAATTATCCGCAATAGCCTTCATTTCAAGATCATCAGAGAAAACAATCCCCTTGAACCCTATAAAATCAAGTAATTTAGGAAGCGTCTTAGAAGACAAAGTGGCTGGTAAATGATCGAATTCGGGATAGATTATGTGAGCTGACATGATTACATCTAAGCCATCTTTAGCCATCTCTCTAAAGGGAGCTAGCTCTCTGTTCACCATAAGTTCTTTAGAAAGGTTTAGAGTAGGTAATGCCAAATGAGAGTCTAAATCTGTATCACCATGACCGGGAAAGTGCTTACCACAGGAGATGATACCCTCACTTGCGAAAGCCTTAGTAACTATTTTGGCATGTTCTACTACTGAGGAGACACTGTCTCCAAAGCTACGATCTCCTATAATAGGATTATCGGGATTCGTATCCAAGTCTAAGACTGGTGAAAAATTAAGATTAAACCCCGCAGATCTCAAATCTCTGGCTAGATATGAATAGAGTTTCTCAGCAACTTCTGGGTTATTTAGTTTTGCTACCTCTCTAAAAGATGGATAATTAGCAAATTCATCTTTTGGAAGCCTTTGTACCCTTCCACCCTCTTGATCTACTGAAATAAAAGGATCTGGATTATCATCATTACCAAAACTACTATAAATGGATTTATTTAGATCGAAGATCTGTTTATAAGTCTGGCAGTTACGCTTAAATAAGATGATCCCTGTTGGCACAGTAGATTTTATAAGCTCTTTTTCAATTGGGGACAACTCATAACCCTCAATACCTATAAGTAAGAGCTGCCCTATTTGAGGAGACATTAGGATCTATCATCAAGTATTTGTAGAATATATCTCTTGGAATGCTTTGCTGCACTGCAGTTAAGAATAGTTCTAATTGCATCGGCAGTACGACCTTGACGACCGATAACTTTCCCAATATCTTCTTTAGCAACCCTAAGTTCAATAATATTAGACTGTTCTCCGTTAATTTCAGTAAGCTCTACCTTGTCATCGTGATCTACTAGTGATTTTACAATTCTCTCAATTAGTGCTTTCATGTTCATCCTCCGTTCTTAAGATGGGTTTGGGAAAAAATCCATCCTGGATCCTCTGAAATTTCAAATCTGAGGATCTAGGATCCATGTATCAAAATGTAAACGGGCACTCATTTCATTTTACAACAAACCATTCATTCTGTAAAATGAGTTCCATTGATTTTCAGCTCGGATCCTCAGTATTGTTCGAATTGAAAGGATATAATGCCTGCCTTTCTAAAAGTTATGAGGATCGAGGTTCTAATTTTTAAAGGAGTAAAAATGCCTGGATTAACTGAAACTACTACATTTAACGGGGACATCAGCACTACCTTTGGTGTAATATCTGACTACACAGCCTACCCCGATATATTAGCAGACATTGACAAAGCAGAGGTTTTAGAATCAAAACGTAATGTTACCGTAGTAAGATTTGATCTTAAAATTGTAAAAAGCTTCTTTTATACTCTAGAAATTAAGACCAAAAAGAATAAAGAGATTAAGTGGTCTTTAGTAGAATCAGACATTATGAAGAAGAATAATGGACAATGGACTTTCACTGAAATTGATGAAAATGAGACTGAAGCCGAATATAACATCGATGTAACCTTTGGCTTGTTGGTTCCCAAGATGGTAATCAATTCAGTTGTCAGAGGAAATTTACCTAAGATGTTTTCTCAATTCAATGAGGCCATTGAAAACGCTTAAATAGCCCTCGCATCTCTGATCATTTCAGAGGCCATAGCTAAACTGTTGGGTGTGGCTTCATTGCCTGCTATCATGCGCGCAATTTCTTTAGTTTTCAGCTTTTCATTATTAAGTGGTGTAATCTGAGTGGTGGTACGCTCATTCTGATACTCTTTTTCCACTAGGAAATGAACCTCTGCAAAACTTGCCACTCCGGGAAGATGCGTAATGCAAAGAACTTGATTTGAAAGTGCTAGCTTTGAGAGTTTTTCTCCAACCGCACGAGCTATTTGGCCCCCTATTCCTGAATCAATTTCATCAAAAACAAAAATGTGGACATCGTCGGTATGAGCCACAAGGGTTTTTAAAGCCAGCATAATACGAGATAATTCTCCACCCGATACAATGGCTGTAAGAGGTTTCAGCTCTTCCCCTTTATTGGTAGAGATAAGTATTTCAACTCTATCAATTCCATATTTATTGACCGTAAGCTCACCTATCTGTTTACCTTGTGAAGCAGGCACCGGACTCACTCCAATTTGAACAGTAACATTCTTCATGCCCAGTGTTTGCAGCTCTTTTTCAACAAGTTTACCAAGTTCTTTGGCCCGTTTTTTACGCTGAGTTGAAATCTTTTGTGCCTGAGATATTAACTGAGAAGTCTCTTTTTCTATTTCCTGTAATAAATCAGTTCTCTGAGAATCTAGATTTTCTAGATCAATAATCCATTTATCTAAATTATCTCTGTACTCAAAAGTCCTTTCTAGCGTCCCGCCATATTTCTTTTTCAAATTAATAACGGTAGATAACCTTTCCTCAACTTCCTTTAAACGATCGGGATCTACTTCTACAGATTTAGCATAGCTTCTGGCAGCAGCCACAAAGTCTTCCATTTCCAAACAAAGAGTCTCAGACTTTTGATAGAGTTGAGCAATCTCTTTATCCAGTTCAGAAAAGTTTTCTAGCTCTGACTGAACTGAAGAAATCTGGTTAAATGCACTCCCATGAGAACTGTACAATGTATCTTCAATCACATGAAAAACATGATAGAGAGATTCCGCATGAATGAGTTTATTTCTCTGCTGCTCTAACTCCACGTCTTCTTGGGGGAGGAGCCTTGCTTCATCAATTTCCTGTCTTTGAAACAGATAAAAGTCTAATTTACGAGCATTCTCTTCTTCTTCTTTTTCCAATTCATCCAATTGCTGCTTTAAAGAAACCCACTTTTGATAATGCTCCTGATAAACCTTGATCTGCTTCTGCAAGGTAGGTGTATCTAGAACCTTGAGGTGGTTTTCGGTTTTCAACAAGAAGTCATGCTCTCTTTGACTACTAATATCAATAAGGTAACCAGTTACTTGCTGAAGAAAACTTATGGTCACACTGCATTGATTGATCCAAGCTCTCGATCTTCCACTACTATTAATCTGCCTTTTAATTATAAGCTCTCCATCACTCGAAATATCTACCCCATTAGCGGGTAGAAAGGTGAAGATATGGGAGGTTTTGGGAATTGTGAAAATGACTTCTACAAAGCCACTGGAATAGCCAACTCTAAGTAGATCAGAAGAGGCTCTTTTCCCTAATATCAACTGTAATGAATTGATGATTATTGATTTGCCCGCTCCTGTTTCACCAGTCAGGATATTTAAGCCATCACCAAATTGAATGGAAAGTCGATCAATTAGGGCCAAGCCTTGAATGTTTATCTCTTGGATCAAAAAAAGCCTCTCAATAAAGAATTGCCAGCTCTAACTAATATTGGTTTTCTGCCAGATTGTAAACACCGAACCCAATTTAAGACCTAATGACAAAGACTTAATCCTGCTTTACCTGTATAAAATTTTTAATCATGGTTGTTTAAGAATGGCGATTAGTTGGTCTTCCAGAACTTGGATTTTCTTAGATTCTCTAAGTCAGGATCATCCTGAGCATGGTCCAGTAGTTCAGGGGATAAATCGAGAGCCTTTTTCAGGGTATCATAGGAAGTTTCGTTGTCTCCCATCAAAGAAAGGACACAACTCTTGTTGTAATAATTGATGCCATCGTTGGGATTTAGTTTGATTGCATTATCGAAACTCGAAAGAGCCTTTTCATATTCCTGGAGATAATAAAAGGCAAAAGCCTTTTCACTATAATATTGAGCTATATCTGGATCAATAGCTAAAGCTTTATCAATCCAGCTGATTGCTTCACGGTACTTCTTTAGATGTTGAGAAAGAGTGCTGGCCATTAGTGCATAGTACTGGCTTATGCCTGGAGATAATTCTATAGCAATAGTATAAAAAGATAAGGACTCTTCAAATAACTTATTATCTTGATATGCAAAGCTAATAGCATTTGCTAGTTCCACACTTTCTGGAGCATAAGTAATGGCAGTACGAAAGTATTTAATAGCCTCTTTAAGATCACGTCTTATCACATGAATAATTCCAAGATGACCGTTGATAATGGCCGCATGCATTGGGTCATCTGTGAGCCCTTCTTTTTCCAATGCCGCCTTTAAATCGGAAATAGCTGAGTCATACTTTTTGAGACGAAGATACTTTATAATTGCCCCGCTGATTATTATTCGCAAATTATCTGGAGCAATTTCCAGAGTCATTTGATATGCTTTTAGAGCCTTTTCAAACTCACCAATCCTAGAATATGCTTCGCCCAACGCACTCAATAGTTCCTCATTTTTTACTTCTTTACTAATTTCTTCCAATTGTTCCACTCTCTCTTTGGGAGGAACATGATCCAAAGCGAGAATATAGAAATGAACATATTGCATTGGCTGTTGACCAGCGGCGATTTTGATCTTGATGGCCTTTCTTAGGAAGCCAGCAGACTTAGCAGGGTTTTGTAATAATAGGACCTTGCCATAAACAAAAAGGGAATCAGCATCGTTTTTGTTATAATAAAGAGCCCGCTTAATAAAGGTTTCTGCCTCTTCGTACTGCCCTACTTCTTGCATAATATCAGCCATCACACGATAGCCAATGGACTGCTCAGGCGCTAATTCTATTACATGACGAGCCAGTTCGATGGATTTCTTCAAGTTTTTCATACTGCTGGAAAGCGAATCGTTGAGCTCTAAGTACAATAAGGCTAATTCCGCAAAGGCTTCTGTATAATAAGGGTTCAATTGAATTGCGGTGGTAAACGCCTCCTTTGCTTTCCATAATGCTTCGGGATCACTATCTTTGGTTAATTTTACACCTTCGTCATATAGTTTCGATGCCTGCAATTTATCTGCTTCATTCACCGTTTTTCGGGCAAATAGGAGTGGACTCTGCAAAAACCCCCAGCTCAATAGGATTATAAATACCCGGATCAACATAGATTTCATGCACACATCCTTCCGCAAATTCCTCAAGAATTTGTTAGATTATCAATCTTCCTTATGCTAGGTTGACAATCGGTCCGAGTAGGAAAATCTTTATATTTAATTATAAATATGTATAGATCAAACCGTGTAGATGAGGAGAAACGCGAAGATGGATAATCCACTTTCAATCAATGAAATTAGTGAGTTAATCAGAGATATCCCTGACTTTCCCAAGCCTGGGATAATATTCAAAGATATTGTTCCCCTTCTCAACCATGCCCACGGATTGTCTTCTATTACACACCATTTTTGCGAGCGTTACCGAGAAAAAGAAATAAACCAAATTGTAGGAATTGAGTCTCGTGGTTTCATTTTCGGAGCCCCTTTAGCACAAGCTCTAAATATCCCCTTTAATATCATTCGAAAACCAGGAAAATTACCAGCTGCTACCGTCAAAGAAACCTATGAATTAGAATATGGAACAGATACCATTGAGATCCATCAGGATTCAGTCCAGAAAGGAGACAAAGTTCTCCTCATTGACGATCTCTTAGCTACTGGTGGTACAGCTAAGGCAGCAGTCAATCTCCTCACTCAACTTGGTGGTGAGGTTGTGGAATGCTGTTTTCTAGTGGAACTCTCCTTTTTAAAAGGCGCAGAAAGCCTTTCAGCTCCCTCTTTCTCCTTAATTCAATACGACTAGCTGCAATTTCCCTCCCTTCTAGATTTAAAAGTTCTGAGCATATTAAATAAAATTACTTAAGAAATTTTTTTAAACTCCGAGTTTAAATAGGAAGATCAAAGTGTGTTTTTTAACATCAACCATACCTATTGGCATGGAAGCTATGAGGCATCTCTTGAATCAAAAGTTAATTGGAAATCTAGCCGTAATTGCAGCCTTCTTTTCTCTTTTCTTTGCTTATCACAGCGAAAACATACCTGATTTTAAGCTTCAGGCAAAATCTCTTTCTAATGAATTAACTCTGCTTAAGCAAGTTTTTAAAATAGTAGAAAGCTATTATGTGGACAAGAAAAAGATCGATCCCGAATCTCTTTGCAAAAGCTCAGTATTACACATCAGTGACAAATTCAAATATCTGTCTCATCAAACAACCACCCCTTTGGCTTTCCAACTGAATATTTCAAAGATAGATGAATCCCTCAAGGTCAATTGTAATTTGACCAATGACGGCATTAAACTAGCTCATCAGCTAGATATAATGACCCAGTTCCTCCTTAAGTACAAAAAAAACCTCTTAGAAGATCATCATACCAACCTTTTACAAGAAGTAATCCAGGGTGCTTTGAATTCCCTTGACCCTCATACTACCTTTTTATCAGCTAAAGAGTACTCTAACTTAAAAGGTCAAACCAAAGGCAAATTTGGAGGGTTGGGTATTATTGTGACCCTTGAAGAAGGCATTTTATCCGTTGTTTCCCCCATAGAAGGAACTCCTGCTGAAAAAAGTGGTGTAAAGAAAGGGGATAAAATTGTCAAGATCAATGGAGATAACACCTACGGCATTGAACTAGACGACCTCGTAGAAAAAATGCGAGGTGATCCCGGAACCGAAATTGAAGTTGCTATTCTTCGCAAGGGCTTCTTAATGCCCAAACCATTTACCCTCAAAAGAGAAATCATTAAAATTCAAAATGTCACCAGTAAATACTTACAAGACGGGATTGGAAAAGTTGCTATTAGTAGCTTTGGTGGCCCTATTCATAATGATATTAGGGAAAAAATCGCTGAGTTTGAAACCAAACATGGCAAATTAAAAGGTCTTATCCTTGATCTTCGGAATAACCCCGGAGGTCTTCTTGATGAAGCGATTCAAGCCTCAGATATATTTATAGATAGTGGAATCATTGTTTCCACTAAATCAGCTAAAAGCTCCGAATCTTTCGCTAGAAATGCTGATACTTTAAAAACCACGCCAATCATTGTGCTCGTTAATGGAGGAAGTGCGAGTGCCAGTGAAATTGTAGCAGGAGCACTACAAGATCATGAGAGAGCCATCGTTATTGGCACAAAAACCTTTGGAAAAGGATCGGTCCAATCTTTATTTGACCTTGAAGAAAACAATGCGCTTAAAATTACTGTCTCTAAATACTACACCCCTTCAGGTAAATCTATTCAGAACTTTGGTATCACTCCTGATATTTTGATGGATCCAGTTATCTTCCACCAAGAAAAGAAAAAGGCTTATTTTACTTATTCTGATGTGGGTCGAAAAGAAGCGGATCTCAGTCATCATCTGGAAAATTCAGAACGATCTTTGAGAACATCTAAATGGGAAATGCCTGTGGCAATTACCAAAGAGGACTATGAAAAGAGTGTAAAAGAAAACCCTGAAAGCCAAGACTATGAGCTAGAGCTAGCTATGAGTCTATTAAAAAATCTAAACTGGAACCAAGAGGAAGACTTTAATGCTTTGAAAATGATGTCGCTGATGGATAAGCATTTAAAAAGTTATCAATCCGATAACCAAAAAAAGCTGAGCCTCAAATTGAAAGAATTTGGGATAGACTGGAACGGTGGCAAACAACGAATTATTTACCCTGGAGATCTAACCGCAAAAATAAATATTAAGTCGAAAGAGAAAATTCTTAAAGCCGGGGAAGAAATACAAATTGAGCTCACATTACATAACCACACAGAAATACCTCTTTACCAGGTAAGAGCTCAAACCTTTTCATCTAAAGATATTTTTGAAAACCGAGAGTTTGTTTTTGGCAATATCCCACCCAAAAGCCAGCTGACTAAATCTGCGACAATGAAAATACCTGAGTATTGGAAACAGGAAGATGGGTTTTTCGAAATCCTTGCTTATTCACAAAAAGAAGAGATCTTTAAAGGAGGAAAAACACCCTTCTCTATTAAACCCATCCCCCATCCCGAATTGAAAGAATCTTTTACTTTTCAAGATTTGATCAATAAGAAAAAACCTCAATCAAATGGAAATGGAGATGGAGTCATCAACCCAGGGGAAACCTTTACCATTAAGGTTATGGTTGAAAACAAAGGAAAAAATAAATCCTCTAAATTGACAGTTAAACTTCATAATCTTAATGGAGAATATACCAAAATTAATAAAGAAGAGCAGAGCCTCCAAGGGCTGGCTATCGGTCAAAAGAGAGAGGTCACATTCACCATAAAAGTAAATAAGAAATTTAATCAGCCAGACCTTTCATTTGGTCTAGCTATTATTGATAAAGCTTTTGCGAAAAGAGTTATTAAAAACATTGTTATCCCTATAAATAAAAACAGCCAACTTAATCGAGCCTCAGTAGAAGTAAAATGAGGTATTCGGAGAAGAAGCTATGAAAATTGCAATTTGTACCGGATTAGATCAGAGAGCAGATCAAATCATTCAATTTACTCCTTTAAAGAAGGATCATAATCTGACTTTCTTTACTTACTTTAGCGATAAGTACCCTAAATTTGATCTATCTGATCAACATGAGGATCAAATCAATATTGAATACTATCCTTATTCAGAAAAGCACGCCAATTATATGAACGGCCTCGAAGACAAACTCAGTGAATTTGATTTGGTCATTTCCTATAGTTCTAATAATTTGCATAGTTATCAAGCGCTCAAAGCAAAAGAGCGCTATAATATCCCTCTTATTATCGCCGAAAAAGATACCGTCCCCTTTTATTACGAAAGCTATGACAACATTATTACCATGAAGAGAGCCATCTATAAAAATGCTGATTTAATAATCACCAGTTCAAAAGCATCGAAAACCAACCTGATGATTGAAGGGGTCAAGGAAAAGCGGATCCGTATTGTAAAGCCATGGATCAAAGGAGAGCAAATATCAACGGCAGAAAAAGCCGCCCGTGCTAAACGCTTTAAAGAATACATCAAACTAAATGAAAAAGATTTTCTTGTTCTCTGTCACGGTGACATGCTTTCAGACTCCAGCCATTTTAATATCCTAACGGCACTAAAATATATAGACCAAACCGCCCCTAACCGTATCAGTGCACATATTAAGTTACTCTACTTGTTTCCACCTACTGTCAGTGAACACCTTAAGAAAAGAGTTTTTGATACTGGCATCGGCGACAGAGCCATGTTCCTGTCAGAATTTCCCAAAGAATGCTATTTAGATATCATTTTGGCGAGTGATCTTTTTATTGTTGGAAATGGAGAGACTCCCTACATCAAGGACTCGATCCCTTGCGATCTCTACCCCTATCAGCTTTTAAATTTCATGTCGCATAAAAAACCTATCATCACTTTTGACAATGGCCTTTCTGCCGAAATTGTGGGTTCACAAGGTATCCGAGTACGGCCTGGAGACTATGCTGAACTAGGAGAAATGATTACTACACTATTTGAAGACCGAGAGATGTACGACCATTACGCAGAGTACTCAAAAAGTCAGACTGAAAAATCTCATTCTATGTATCAATTTGAAGAGACGATGGAAAATATACTTCACCAGCTACCCCATGAAATAAAACCCCATGGAGAACTTCATCATGAAATGGAAATAGTTTCCCAGACCATAGAAAATCATGAATATGAGACAGCCATTGAAGCTTTAGATGAGTTACTCGCTCAATTTAAACTATCACCCAACCAAAAGGCTTTCTGCTTTTCATCCTACGGCGACTGTTATTATCACTTAGGTGACATGGATTCATCAGTAGATAATTATGAGAAATCACTTCGATTTAACCCTAATCAAGACGAAGCCTACCGTGGGTTAGGTGGTGTTTCAATGCAGTTAGGGCAATATGATCATGCCCTCTCATTTTTCCAAAATGCCATGAAATATAATCCTCAAGATGATCGAACACTATTGGGATTGGGAACCGCTTCTTTTCATTTACAGAACTACCAAGATGCTCATATATGGTTTCAAAAAGCTATGAATTATAATCCTAGCAACCCACGCATTGTCAAAATGATCATCCAACTTTCTAATATTCTAGAAGATCACAACTTATTAGAGAGCACCCTTTATGAGTATCTACAAAATGTCCCTGAAGATATTAAAATGTGGGAACAGCTAGGGCGTTTTTACCAAAAACAAGGATCCATTAAGGATTGCTTAAATGTAGTGGAAAAAATAAAAGGTCTGGAACCAGAAAATAAATTAATCGAAGAATTATCTCAATTTTGCGCAGCTCAAGAACAAGATAGCTCACTAAAAGACGCCAGCTAAAAACCCTAGACTTCAACACAGCGGAAGTGCGTATCTGGACGCCAACTAAATGGCTTCGGCCCCAGTTTTAATATCACTTAAAACCAGTTTAGTAATTTCAGTAAAAGTGTCCATGGTCCCAATATGTTCTGATGCAACCGCTTCAAACTCTTTTAACTTAAGACGATTGAGCAATCTAGAAATAATCGGAGTGTTGACAGAAGACTTAGCATCTCTCTTATTGTATTGAAATAGTAAGGGTAATTTCTGAATATCTAATCCTAAAAGAGCCAGTGTGGACTGAAGCTCTTTCAAAGCCATTTTATTAGCATCCATGAGTTCCAGTTGAGAGTCAGCAACAAAGACGACACCATCTACTCCTTTGAGAATTAACCTTCGAGAATGCTCAAAAAAGCGAGTAGAAGGGAGCGTATAGAGATGAAGTTTTATATGAAAGTTTTGATAGAAACCAGCAGAGATAGGTAAAAAATCAAAATAGGCAGTGTGATGCCGAGCCATTTCAAAAGCGCTGAGTTGACTGTTCTTTTCGGCGGAGACTTGTGAATAGATAGAATGAAGGTTCGTAGTTTTACCTGATCCTGTAGGGCCATAATAAACTACCTTACAGTTAATCTCTTTGGTTGAATAGTTTGTAAATGCCATAAGGTTCCCCCACCAAATACCTCTAAATAGTCTAATATGTTTTTACTAATATATCCTTTATTGACGCATCAAACAATTCAACAATTTTTTTTACGATGGGATGTTGCTCTAAAGAGCTTTTCTTAAGGGCTATTTTTTCCTGTTTTTTATTTTCTTTGATCTGATAAAAAGACTCTTCTTTTGATTGAACCTCTCCTCCCTTATTAGAAACATTGAGCTTTATATGGGGATGAAAAAAGTCCTGAAACAGAGATTGAAGGATTTTGTTTCTCTCTACATCTTTAAGTACTCCAACACTGTAGGAGTCTTGAGAATAGGTGAGAGACAGACATTTATCATCAATATCTATCACAGCTTGTTCTAGGGCATTTCCCAAAAAGGGGTCTTTTAATTTGACGTTCTGTAAAAACATCTCAAGAGATTGACTATTAAGGTCTGATTTTGCTTTGGGAGCAGGAGGCAGAGGGCTCTTTGGGGCAGACAAGGATTCAGTCTGTTGAGGCTTCACCTCTGGCTTTTGAATCTCACTTAGCTTATTCTCAACAGCCTTAACTTCTACCCTTGTTGGTAATTCAGCTGTTTTTTTTTCCATGGAAATATTTGAAGAAGTTGTCTTTGCTGACTGAGAGGTTGGTATTTCAGTATCTCCAGCCTGTAACTGAGAGATTAATTGCCCAATGGGAACCACCGGTTCCAATTTGGCCATATCAATTAAAGAAACTTCTACCAGATAGCGAGGGAGCCTTGAAATTTTCAATAAATCAATAGTTTTCAGCACCTTACCGAATAAACCATAAAGGTAGGTAACATCCCAAGCTATAGATTCACCATCGGGAACGGTTATACTTCTATTAACCACTAAGTCAGTTTGATCAGGACAAGTGGTGACAATAATAGTGTCTCTAATAAAAGCAGCAAAGTCAGACAGAAACTTAGTAAAGTCCACTCCCCTGTTATCAATGTCATTCACTATTTCCAAAATAGCCTTATATTTTTGATCCCTGACTGCGTTTAAAAGGGATGCAAGCACTCGTGTTCCAGTTACTCCCATTATATCTATTACTTTTTCAGTAGAGACCTGCTTCCCGCAGAAGGATAAGACTTGCTCTAGCAGAGTTTGAGCATCTCTAATACTGCCATCAGCTTCTCCTGCAATAATCGATAAGCTACCGTCTTCGGTTTCCACACCCATTTCTGCAATAATCTTACTCAGATGACCTTCGATAACCGGTGTTGGAATCTTTCGAAATGTGAGCTGCATACACCTAGATTTTATCGTGAGAGGAATCTTGTGAGTTTCCGTTGTTGCTAAAATAAAAACTACATGGTCTGGAGGCTCCTCCATTGTCTTAAGAAGTGCATTAAACGCACTATTCGAAAGCATATGGACTTCGTCTATTATGTAAATTTTATAGAGACTTTTTACAGGGTGGTATTTTATATTTTCAATGAGCTGGCGTACGTCTTCAACTCCAGTATGAGAAGCAGCATCAATCTCATAGACATCATCAGATCGGTATTCTTTTATTTCAACACAATTTGCACATTCATTACAAGGAGTTACTGTAGGTCCATTTTTACAATTCAGTGACTTAGCAAGAATTCTAGCAGTGGAAGTCTTTCCGACACCTCTAATACCACTGAAGATCATTGCGTGGGGTACATTGCTGGTTTGGATACTATTTATTAGCGTCTGAGTGACCATCTCTTGACCAATGAGATCATAGAAAGTTTGAGGTCGCCATCGTCTTGCTATTACTACATATGACATGAATGTTTCACAGAGCTTAAGATGAATCAGAGAGCCTATTTAAAAAAATACTCCAGGGTTGATAGCTAGATAGACTCTACACAACAAATTACTTACTACCGTTGCTACCTTCCGGTCCTGGCGGGATTCGCAAGACTTGCTTGTAAAGCATCTAG
>CAYFLR010000009.1:111278-132642 GCA_964343805.1 uncultured bacterium
TATCAACTCTGGAGTTTTATCTCTCCAAAATTTAAATTTCCTTATATCACTCTGAATTTCCAATTTCAAACTTTTTTTAAAATTTGGTGATACAAACTCCATTTGGGATTGACAAGTGGGCCAATTTTCTATATCACTTAGTATCTCGCGCTAGGGGTATCTCTAATTTTTATAGTATCTGTATGAATCGCGCGCAATAATTTCATAACCTTAGGCAAAATGGCAGTTAGAAAAGGGAGCCATATTATATGAAAACTTACAGTGTAAAGCCAACCGATATTAACCAAAAATGGTATGTTATTGACGCAGAAGACCAAATCCTAGGTCGTCTATCTACTACAATTGCTAATGTTCTTAGAGGCAAAAACAAAGCTATCTACAGCCCTCATATGGATACCGGAGATTATGTAGTTGTCATCAACGCAGACAAAATTAAGTTAACTGGTAACAAGTTGGAAGATAAAACTTATTATCACCACACCGGTTATATTGGTGGCTTAAAATCCATATCTGCTAAAGAGTTACTTTCAAAATACCCAGATCGTTTGATTACTAACTCTGTAAGCGGTATGCTACCAAAAAATAAATTAAGAAAGCAGTTTTTAAAGAAATTAAAAGTGGTTGCTGGACCAGATCATCCGTACCAAGCCCAGAAGCCAGAACCCTTAAAAGCATAACAGTTAAATACAATAGGGAGAAGGAAGTAAATGTCAGAAAAAACTATCCACTCTGTAGGTAAGCGTAAGTCATCAATAGCAAGAGTTTGGTTAAAGCCCGGAAGTGGCCGTATTACCGTTAACAAAAGAACTCTTGAAGAATACTTTATTCGTCCAACAGCTCGCATGATGGCAGTACAGGCTTTTAATCTTTTAGAGCAAACTGAAAAATGGGACGTAAGCGTTAATGTAGTTGGCGGTGGTCTAATGGGACAGGCCGGAGCTATCCGACATGGTATTACCAAGGCTTTACTTCACGTAGATGATGAGTTTCGCTCACCTCTGAAAAAAGAAGGCCTTATCACTAGAGATTCAAGAGTGAAAGAACGTAAGAAATATGGAAAGAAAGGCGCTCGTGCTCGCTTCCAATTTTCTAAGCGATAATTTTCACTGGAGTATTTACTTATGGCAGAACGTGCAGAAGATATTTCAATTGAGTTTGAAGAAGATGGTAAGTTAATTGTTAAGGAATTGGAAAAAGAAATCCTTTCAAAAGGTGCCTGGACCACAATAATGTTCCTTTATCAAGAGCTCGACCGTAAAACTGAGACCTATCAAAAGAAAAAAGTGACCATTCGTCGCTATAAAAAAATCCAAGGGGTCTATCGTCAGCAAAGTAAATTCAACATATCAGGTCTAAAACAAGCTAAGCAAATCACTGAGATTCTGCATAGCTGGGAAGACCAAATGGCGGAAGATTAACAATTCCCCTCTCCTTAAAAATAAAACCCTTTCTCTAGTCAAATTCAATTTGATTTCTCAATGTAATTCTTTATCAACTTGTCTATAATATTATTTTTCATCAAATTAAAGCATTATCATAGTTGCCAAATGAACTTTTGCCATCTATAATAGCTTCAAAAGATAAGCGATATTAATCATACCGGGAGGGTAACATGAAAAACAGATGTTGTGGGTTCTTACTATCAGTATTTTCCGCAGTGGCTATCTCAATGTTTTTTACACCACAGGCATTTGCAATTTTAGATGCTGAGGTTTATTTTGGTTACAGTGGTTATGAAGGTAAAATGCTTGATGATATCCCCACTTCCAAAGGTAAAATTGATGGGTCATCCACTGAAATGGGAGCTTCAGCTCACCTCTACTTAATTCCTTTTATTCCAATTGGTATTGGAGTATTTGGTTCTCTCGCAACTATGGATAAGATTTCAGGTAATGTCCAGAAAACAGTATCTGGCACCGACGTGGAGTTTTTCTCCTTTGAATCTGAGCCTTCTCTTTACACCGGAGGTTTAGAAATAGCCGTTAACTCTCCTATAGCTCTATTTATTGACCCTTATTTTCGAGCTGGATTTGGTGGTCTTTTTGGCAGCGCACCCACAACCATTACAGCTCCAACCAATGCAGTGACTACAGAAGCAGGCTTTGCAGGAAAAGAGAAAAAGCTGGATAGTATGAAAATCGCAGGAGCCTTTTGGCATGCTCTTCTTGGATTAAAATTCACGATTGGTATTCCTTTTTTCCGTCTTGGTGCCGAAATGGGTTACCGCAGTATTATGGCGATGGGTATTATAAATAGCGACGCAAGTGATGTTCCAACCTCCATCGACTATAACAATTTTGATAGTGATTTATCTAAGTTCCCTTTTGCAGGTGCTTACCAAGATGTAAATGGATTCTTCGGTCGGGTGGGTCTTATTTTTGATTTCTAATCTATTTTGATATCTAATTCTAGATAAAGTGGAAGATGATCTGAACTATTTATCTCATTTAACACTTTAGCAGTTCGAACAATCAACCCTCTCGTGAAAGCATGATCGAGAGGGTTTCTTCTTTTATCATCTTCAAAAGATACTGCATTTAATGAAAATCCATTCAGGAATTGATGCAAATAAAGCAGCCTTTTTTTATTCCAAGTATTAAAATCACCTGCCGCCAGGATTGGACCCTGATGATTTTCCAGGACGCTTCTTAACCCCTCTAGTTGACGTTCAAAAGGATTTTGCAGGGTAAAATTAATAGAGTGGATTTAAAACCAAGAGTGATTCAGCATAACCGGCAATAGGATAGCTGGTGAAAAGTGCCATTTTAGGTGTATGAATAATGGGCTCTCTATCTTTGGAAGCCAATAAATTAATGCTATTGGGATCTACAAAAGCGGAGGTAGAAACACCAGTGCTTATTTTCTTTTCTCCATCCATATAGAAACTGACTCCCACCTGCCATCCTCTCCCCTCCAATTTATTAAAAATATTTTTCATGTTGGTATCGAGATAAACCTCTTGGATGATCGCTAGATCTGCAGGCTTAACTAAGCGATGAAAATCCCCAGCCCAATTTCCTTTGTTTCCTTTATAAATATTCCATACTAGCACCTTTATATTCGAAGTAGGTAGCTCTGCACGGGAGTAGGCCCCTAAAAGAACATTTCGATCACCCTCTTCTGGGAGTGAATATCCGGTCACCGTAGTTAAAAACCTAGGGTATTTCATTTTTCCATCCTCTGCAGTTCTACAAGCAAAAGAGAAAATAAGAATAACAAAGGCTGACCCAATTTGTTTATTTATTTTCATCATCTCCTCCGCCTCCGCCGCCGCCTTTTTTACCTTTTTTAGCTTCCATTTCCTTGGCCTTCTTTTCCGCCTTGGCCTTACGTTTCTTTTCTTTTGCTAATCTCTTTTGCAACTCTTTCACCTTTTTTCTCTTACGATAGATGGATTGATTATGTGCAATCTCTTCGGGTGTAAGCCCAGCCCAACCTGTTTTAGCCCCCAAGAAGAACATGATAATAAGAGAGCAAACCACCACAATTCCTATTATGTATAACAAGACATAAATTCCAGCTGACATTTGTTGCCTCCGTTATTTAATAATCCTTTTGTAATACCTTTCTATGTCAACTCCAGGAGAGTCAGGGAAAGCCTCGCGCATAGCCTCAATGACTTCACCCCGATACTTTTTATCCACTACAAACTGATGACGTAAAGAAACCTCTTGGTTAAGTATGTGCTGTCCGAACCTCTGCCCACCGTTGCGGTTTTCTCTTCGATCAACGTCTTTTAAATATTTCTGTGCTTCTCTTCCCACTTTCTCCAACTTTTGCCTAAACTCAGACAGTTGCTCTCCAGTTTTTTTGATCTGAGTTCCTGCGCCCTTTAAATCCCTATTCTTCAGTGATTCAACTGCATTACTTACCTTCTTTCAACTGATTAGCCTGCATTATGGTTCCTTGCAGTGATTCTATTCCCTTATTCACCCGCTCCATTAAATGATCCACTTTTTGCTGCTGTGATATGTGTTTTTGCCAGGCTGATTCTCCTTGATCTGCTCCGCTCATATTCTCTGAAATCTGTTTTGCTACACTCTTTTCGATTTGCTCGGCTTCCTTAGTTTGTTCTAACACCTCCTGAAACTTCTCAAACACTTGCGAGTATTTTTGCTGTTGCATACGAGACATGGACTGATTGATATCTCTCACCTTCTTACTGTACTGATCCATTAATTGACTGAGCTCTTGCTCTATTTGATCCAGATTATCACTGTCTAGAGAGTTTTCTAATTTATTTAGCAAATCAGACATATTATTCTGTTGCATTCTTTTCATGGCATCTTGATTGGGTGAGAGTAAAGACATTTCTGCATACTTTTTACTCATGGCCGCTTGCATTTCTGAAAGGAAAGCTTTCAAGTCTTGCATAGCTTGCTTGATTTTATCTTTTAATGATTGGTCTCCGGTCTTGCGATATTCTGCAATGAGTGATTCTAACTTTTGGAAAGCTGAAAAGAAATCTTCTGAACGATTGAGTATGTTGGAAATTTCTTGGTTTTGAATTATGTCATGGATTAAATAAATCAGATCTTCTTGTACTTCAATTCCCTTGAAAACCTCAGCCCTTTTCTTTGCCCTCAATGCCGCAATGCTTGCTATATAATAGTTTCTTAGAGTTGAAATACCATCTCTCAATTTGGTCAATAAAAGCTTATCCACCAACGGATTGGAATACATGGTACCCGCTACTTGATTTAACTCTCGGGTTATTTCACCGGTGTTCCGCATGAAATGCACAATGGGCAATTTTAAATGTTCCAGGGTTAAAAGATCGGCTAAATTATTTACCAACTTTAACTTGAGCTTGCGAAGAGAATCAAAAATCTCTTGGTGTTTAGAATAGGCATCATTGATTTTAATCTCTAGCTGATTGGAGACTCCTATATGAGGACCATTAATAATATCGTTGTCTACAGCCTCAATCCAGAACCTGATGGCATCTCCGGTTTTAAGCACTAAATTGGCTAACTGCCATCGATACCTCTCTTCATATCTTTTTCGATGAATAATAGTAAATGCTCGTATTTTTTCTCTGGCAATAGGCCCTTCATTTATCTGATAGACGAGTTGGATCGAACTCAATCCAAAATCATCTTGCAGCTTTGTCTGTAAAATCACTACATCCCGATCTGAATAGACTCTTTTAGGATTGAGAACCTGTAAGGAAACAGTGGGCTTTTGATCGGTCAATAATTCGACTTTGATCTTTTGCACTCCATGACCGGCAATCTTTCTCTGATAAAACTGGTTAAAAACCATATCGCCCGGCTCCATAATGAATAGAGTGGCGGCCGGCTGAGGCGCCCCCGGCTGTGGCGCCCCCGACTGACTATCTTCTCTGGAACCCTTACTGCTTATTTGGTCTTTTTCATTACCCTTGGAGAAGGGGTAGATCATTTTTTGTCCCACTTGGGGATGGTAAACAACTGCCCAATTCATATCTGATTGGCCCGATGCACGCCCCTTTAATTCAATCTTAACTTTTGATCCTTTATAGATTGTTAATTTTTTATTACCCTTAAGCTTTTGGAGGTTCACTTTTCTCGTTGGCCTCTTAGTATATAAAGGCGGGATGACCTCTATTTCCGTAATGGGGACTTCTATTTCTGATGGGTAAAAAATGTTTACTTGTTTTCTAGCCTGATCCAGACTTTTTGCAAAAGGGATCATGAAATAATCCCGCTGAAGCCAAAATAATCCTATATATATTATAAATAATAAAAGAGCTCTTTCTTTCAGAATTCGGGTGTTGATAAAAGCAGAAAGTGAGGGCAATGCAATCTTAGGAATTTTTTTATTTAACTCTGCAAGAATTTGGCTGTAAAAATAGGATGTCTTACTTTTCAATTTTTCAGGAGAACTTACCATCTCCCAGTACATACTTAAATAACCCTGCAGGTGCGGATTTTTTTGCTCTATAAGTCGGACCAGTTTTCCCTCAAAACCACTTGATAAATATTCCGTTTTTTTAAGATATTTATGCTGCTTATATAAAAGCCACAGTGTCAGAAAAAGATAGAGACCTGCATTAAAACCAAATAAAAAAAACCAAGCAGGATACAAGAGCCCCATGATCCCAATTAATAATAAATGAGAGAATAGAGTATAAAGCCTAAATGACTTCTGAAGCCTCTTAATCGAAGAGGAAACGAGTTCTTTAACAATCAAAATAAAACCTATACATAGGAGAGGATATCCTGAATTACGACCTCTTTATCAACCTCATTAAGAATTTCATGGAAAAAACCTGGATACTCAATATAGTCCTTATGAGGAGTATTTAGATTGGCATAAAAGGCCTTTACCTTAGCTACACTGACCAATTGATCATCACCTGCTTGAAAAATATAAGTAGGAATTCTCATTTCGGCAGCGAGATCTTTTGCCCCTTCCACGGCTTGATAAAATTCAACCATGAGATTAAGAGTCATTTTCTTTTGCCTTAAGGGATCATTATCAATATGTTCCAGCATTTTCTCACAATGAGTGAGCGTTCCTTTGGGAAGCATTTGACTCACATATAGTTGGGGAAGAATACTAGACATCAAAATCACCGAAGGAGCAAGTAAAGTAGCCCAATTATCTTCAATACCAACACTCGGCGAGCTGAGCATTAATTTCTTAATTCTCTGTGGCTTTCTGACTGAATAATAACAACTGATGAGCCCCCCCATACTATGAGCAAATAGGGAGATCTGTTTTTCTTGCTCCCAACGGCATATATTTTCCACAACCCGGTTCAAATCATCCACATAATCGGTGAATAGGTCTACATGCCCTCTTAGACCCGTAGAGCGACCATGGCCGCGTAAATCAAATCCATATACAACAAACCCTTTGCTCGCTAATACCTCCTCTAAATGTTCGTAATTCATACTGTGTTCCAGTAATCCATGGACTATTAAAAACACTCCTTTTTTCTTTCTCAGATTGTTTTTAGCCGTACGATGGTAAAGAAGTCTAATTTTCTGATGGGATAATTTTATTGATCCAAAACGGGTGTTAAGTTTACTCAAGTGTGATACCCCTTTAATAATGTTAAAAGCCCTTTTAATATTTTATCCCATCAATAATATTAAGTAAAATTTTATATCTCCCAAAATAAGGAGCCATTAAATTCGGCTGACCATCACTCTATTCAGAAAACAACCCACCTAACACCTTGTTAAAATTATATTTTTACTTTATTTCTAACAAAAATTCAGCACATACCGATAAGTAATTAAGTACCTATTAACGTTGGAGGACGTCTTGAATAAACTATCAATTTGGTCAACAATCATAATTTTGCTCGCTTTTGTAGGTTGTAAAAGCCGAACCAATTTTCACGTGGCCTCAGTTTCCAAGGCGGCTGACAAAGGTGCCACCAAAGTTCAAAATTCAGAAAACTTAACCAAAAAGCTTGAACAGGTTTTCTCCTCCACCACTGTAGAATCCAATAAACTGGATATGGAAATTGACAATCTAACAGTTGTCCATAACCTCAAAATGAAACAATATCGTTACAAAAGTGCCCAAACTTACACTCAGATAGAACGCCCATTAATCACTCAACGTTTTACTCAAGGTCAAGTTGGAGATGTCATCACCAAGAACTTCCAACAAAATGAATCTGGTATTCTTGATATCCTTATTGTGATAGATAACTCCAGCTCTATGAGACACGAGCAGGAAAATGTTTCTACCAAACTCCAGAGTTTACTCACTTATGTTAAAGATAGTAACTGGCAAATTGGCGTCGTCACAACCGATCCAGCTGATCCTTGCACTAGAGGAATCGTTAAAAAGGGTGATTCTGATGCAGAAGAAGCTTTTAAAAAAGCAATTAACGCCGGCATATCAGGAGATGGAACAGAGCAAGGTGTAAGACAAGCAGTCGTTGGCCTTCAGTGTTATTCCAATTCTTGGTTAAGAGATGACTCTACCTTGGCAGTATTAATCATTAGTGATGAAGATAATTGTAGTAATAGAACTCAATGTGGAGATCAACCTTGGTCGACTCCTGATTTTCTACTAGATTACCTCGAAGAAATTAGAACCCCTAAAGTGGATGCCCGCGTTTATGGTCTTTTTTGGGTCCCTGGTAAGTCTTGCAGCACTGCCTACTTTGAAGCTATTCATTATCAAGAATTGGTAGATGCAACAGATGGCACCTCTGGCTCAGTTTGTGAAGAAGACTACTCAGATATCTTAAGCTCCATATCTGAAAATGTAGCAGACATCCTCAAAAATCAGTTTGATCTAGGATCCATTCCCGATGCAGGAAGCATCAAAGTCTACGTAAATGATGAATTACAATTAGGTGGTTATTCAGTAAGTGGACAAACCCTTAACTTCAACCCTTCTCCTGCTAAAGGTTCTGAAATCAGAGTTGAATTCACAAAAGGAAGCAGCGAAGTAATTTCCGAGTTCCAACTGTCTCATCAAGCAGCTATTGATACTTTGAGAATAACAGCTAACGGCACCGCCATTGATGCCACTAAATTCGAATATGATGCCGCAACTCAATTAATAGCTTTTGCAGAACCCCCAGCAGCTAATGCTGAAGTAGTGTTTGTCTACCGAGAAGACCGCCCCTTATTAGACAAGTTTTTTGTTGGTAATAGAGTTGCTGATCCAAAAGGAATCCGTCTCTTAGCAAATCGAGAGCCTCTTGATTACGACTATATTCAAGGGAAAGTTATAGCCAGAACTCCTCCACCAGATAGTTCAACCATCACTCTTTCTTTTGAAAAATTAGGTGATCCAGTCCTTGCGTATATGTTTTCTAATGAAAATGGCATTGAACTAGAAGCCGTTGATAAAGAGACAGGAGATGGTATTCATTTTGAGTATTTTGAAGAGTATATTGTGTTTGATGAAGAAGATTTCAAAGTAGATCGAGAAATCCAAATAGTTCAAAAATATGACACCCTTTCTGAGCATGGCTTTGAACTTCCTCACACTCCTATAGCTAATACCGTAAAGGTTACTGCCGGCGATGTAGTTTGTGAAGGAGCAGATGTAGAAATCGATGGGAAAAACGCTACTTTTAAATGCAATTTCAAACAGTATTCCAACCTGGAAATTACCTATGATCATATCACTGCCCATCATCAAGAATTTAAAATGGAGCAGGTGAAACGAATTGACAATACCAGATGGACAGTTCTGCAAAATGGAAAACCGGCAGAAGGGTTCAAAAGAAAAGGAACCACGATTGCCTTTGACGAGGAACTCCCCCCTCAAACAGAGATTAAAATTATTGTTGAATGGGATAATGATAATCCTCCTAAAAAGGATGACTGATAACATTCTTCACTGTTTTGGACAAATCTGTTCCTAAATTACAAAAATAGACCTATCTTTTTTAAAATATTTACAAAAATCACTTGCAATAAAACCTCTGCCTAGTATTCTACTTCTATCACGTATTCTTATCTATTATCGGATACTTAATCAGGAGGTTTTATGGATCAGAAGAATTATGACTCGTCACGTTGGTGGGTAGTAGTAGGAGCTCTTTTATTACAACTTTGTTTAGGAGCGATTTACGCTTGGGGTGCATTCACCACCACTTTGCAGTCGAATAAAGCCGCCTTATCAATATCTTATGCCCCTTCTTACAGTGGCGCTGATGCATCTAAACACTCTTTTACCTTAGGTAGGATTGCAGATCCCAAAGGCAAACTGGCTAAAGAAACTGATTTAGAACGCAAAAAACTGCTGAAAGCTGAAATTCAAAATATAAAACAAGAGTCAATGGCCTCTCTCAATATTAAAGAGGAATTCTGGAAAAAGAACTACTTTGGCTTTACTGGAAAACAAACCAGTTGGATTTTTGCTGTAGGTCTTTTCTGCTTTGCTATCACCATGATATTAGCGGGTCGTCTGCAAGATAAATATGGTCCACGAAAAGTAGCTCTTATGGGTGGTGTAACTGTGGCCGTTGGATATATTTTAGGTGGACTTCTTAGCGGAACAAGTTTCTGGGCTATGCTCTTTTTCATTGGAGTGATAGGTGGTATAGGAATCGGCTTGGGCTATGTATGTCCAATTGCTGCCTGTATGAAATGGTTCCCCGATAAAGCAGGTCTCGTTACTGGATTAGCGGTAGCAGGCTTTGGAGCCGGTGCATTTTTCTTTGTAAAGCTAGCAGGATCTTGGGGTAACTTAGTTGCTACAACAGGTATCCACAATACCTTTTTAGTATTTGGTGTTATCTTCCTCGTTGCTTGTATAATTGGAGCTCTACTCCTATCTGATCCTCCAGAAGGATATAAACCTGCTGGTTGGGAACCACCACAAGCTGCCGCTGGATCTGGTGCTCCTGCTGTAAAAGACCTTAAACAAGGTGAAATCGTAAAAACTGTGACATTTTGGCTTCCCTGGTTAGCTTTCGTATTTAGTGCAGGCTGTGGTCTGATGGTTATTAAATGCTTAAAGAACTTTGGTGTAAATGAAATTGGTATGTCTGCCGCCATCGCCGGTAGCGCTCTCGGTTTACTTTCCCTCTTTAATGGTCTCGGCCGAATTGTTTGGGGTTCCATTGCAGGTAAAATGGGGGCACGCCTCTCAATTATTGCAATGACCCTGCTACAAGGTGTCATGGCCTTTGCTATTTTCTTTATCGGTCGAACAGAGCTTGGTTTAGCCATCGCGGCTTGTTGGCTCGGTTTTAACTTCGGTGGAAACTTTGCACTATTCCCACTTATTACCAAAGACCTATTTGGAACAAAGTACTTTGGCCAAAACTATGGTGCTATGTTTACAGCCTACGGTATTGGTGGAATTGCAGGACCTATCCTTGCCGGTGGTGTTTGGGACTCAATGCAGACTTTCAAATGGGCATTCTTTATTGCCGCCATCGCATGTCTTTTAGCTGCCGCCTTAGCTTTCATTGCTAAGCCACCTAAAGCTGCAGAAGCTTAATCTAAATATACATACTGCTGATAAAAAGGCCGCACTCTTTCAGGGAGTGTGGCCTTTTTTTTAATGTGCACGCCACAGGGCACATAAAAAAAGCCCCCTTAACCGAAGTTAAGGAGGCTCTTAAGTCTATTTAATTATCTATCGTCTATTTTTTATTGAGACGATTTTCAATTAAATTATCAACTACACTTGGATCTGCCAATGTACTTGTGTCTCCAAGGTTTGTAGTTTCGTTAGCACCAATCTTTCTCAAGATACGACGCATGATTTTACCAGAACGAGTCTTTGGTAAACCTGGTGCATATTGGATAAGATCTGGAGTAGCGATTGGACCAATTTCAGAACGAACCAGCTTACGAAGAGCTTGAGTTAATTCTTCAGTTGGCTCAGATCCTGCCATTAAGGTAACATAAGCGTAAATACCTTGTCCTTTAATATCATGTGGATATCCAACAACAGCTGCTTCTGCCACATGCTCATTAAGGATCAATGCACTTTCAACTTCTGCAGTACCCATGCGATGTCCAGATACGTTAATAACGTCATCAACACGACCGGTAATCCAGTAGTAGCCATCTTCATCTCTACGGGCACCATCACCTGTAAAGTATTTACCTTTGAAAGCGGAGAAATAGGTATCGAAGAATCTTTGGTGATCTCCGTATACTGTTCTCATCATTCCTGGCCATGGATGTTTAATAGCCAAAACGCCACTAGCAGCGCCTTCTTTAACGTTACCTTCGTTATCTAAAATCTCAGGTTGAACACCGAAGAATGGACGAGTTGCAGACCCTGGCTTAAGTTTTGTACAACCAGCTAGTGGAGTAATAAGGATTCCACCAGTCTCTGTTTGCCACCAAGTATCAACAATTGGGCATCTCTGCTCACCAACGGTGTGGTAGTACCATTCCCAAGCTTCTGGGTTAATTGGTTCACCCACAGATCCGAGAAGTTTAAGAGATTTACGAGATGTTTTTTCAACAAATTCTTTACCTGCTCCCATAAGAGCTCTAATAGCTGTTGGAGCAGTATAGAAAATATTTACTTGATGCTTATCAACTACTTGCCAGAAGCGAGATGCATCAGGATAAGTTGGAACACCTTCGAACATTAATGTTTGAGCACCATTAGCTAATGGTCCATAAACAATGTATGTATGTCCAGTTACCCAACCAACGTCAGCTGTACACCAGTAAACATCACCATCATGATAATCGAAAACATATTTATGGGTCATTGCTGCGTAAACTGCGTATCCACCAGTTGTGTGAACAACACCTTTTGGTTTACCAGTTGATCCAGATGTATAAAGAATAAATAGTGGATCTTCAGCAGCCATTGGCTCTGGAGCACATTCGGTGGAAGCTTTTTCACATGCTTCATGATACCAAACATCTCTATCGTTAGTCCAAGAGATATCTCCACCAGTTCTTTTTACAACCATTACGGTATGAACATTTGGACAGCTCTCAAGAGCCTTATCGGTGTTAGCTTTTAAAGGAACGGGCTTCTTGCCACGGAGACCTTCATCAGCTGTAATAACAACACGACAATCAGAGTCTAAAATACGATCTTTAAGAGCTTCTGGAGAGAATCCACCAAATACGATTGAGTGGATTGCACCAATTCTGGTACAAGCAAGCATAGCAACTGCTGCTTCAGGAACCATTGGCATATAAATAGAAACACGATCGCCCTTCTTTACACCACGCTCTTTAAGAGCATTAGCAAAGCGACAAACTTTTTCGTGCAATTCTTTATATGTGATTTTTGCATCTTCTTCTGGAGAATCACCTTCCCAGATGATAGCAGTTTGATCACCACGTTTCTCTAGGTGACGGTCTAAGCAGTTATAGCTCATATTTAATTCAGCACCGTCAAACCAACGGATTTTCGCCTCATGAAAATCCCAATCACACACCTTATCCCATGGCTTAGACCATGTGATGAATTCTTTGGCTCTCTCAGCCCAAAATCCTTCTGGATCATCGATAGATTGCTTGTACATTGCTTGATACTTCTCTTCAGAAATATGAGCTTTGGCTGCAAAATCCGAATTCACATCATAAACTTTTTCGTCAGACATTTAGAATCCCTCCTCAACTGAAAATTAAGATCCATATACATCGCCGCAGGCATCTTGCCTTGCAACGGTTATCAACACAAAGAATAGGTCACATAATATTACACCAATAGATTCTGATAGCAACTACTTTTCATCCGGAAAACGTGAAACTAAAGTATTTATTGTGAGACTTTGATTTTTTTTGCAGAGATAGAGGTTTAAGTATTGAAAATAGCAAAACGTCTCTTTAGGCGTTTAATAGATTTAGTAAGTGCTTTCGCAGATTGACTTACTTGCTTTAGATGACTCGCATTCTTCTGGGCATGATTAGAAAGGTCTCCGATATTTACCGCCACCTCTCCAGCACCCTTAGCTGCATCTGAAGAGTTTGTAGCCATTTCCCCCGCTTCAATCAGTATTTGACAAATAGATTCCGCCATCTCTTTAGATGCACCTACAGACTTATCAATACTTTCGGAAATTTTATTAGTTTGCTGCTTTTGAGTATGAATAATCATAGCAATATCATTAGTTAAAATTCCCATTTTTTCAGTAACTTCCTCTACTTCTTTAATTGAAGAGACTGAATCTAATGTGTTGCTCTCTAACTGCTCTATGTTGTCAACAATGCGATCTACCGCGCCTGCACTCTGCAAGGCCAACTCTTTAATCTCATTGGCTACAATAGCAAAGCCCTTTCCACTTTCACCCGCAGAAGCAGCTTCAATCGCAGCATTGAGAGCCAAGAGATTGGTTTGTTCTGCTACACTTTTAATTTCACTCGTCATACGAGCTATATTCCCTGTAGCCTCACGAAGAGTCATAATTCTTTTGGATGCCTCCCCTGAACCTTTTAAAGCCTTTTGGGAAATGTCTACAGCATCTGTAGATGTTTTAAAGGCTGTTTCGATATTTTCATTAATCTTGGAAACTTCAATAGAAATTGCATTGACACTTTCAGAAACACTTTCTGCAGTTGTAAATATAGTATTGATATTGTCATTCACTTTACCTGCTGAGGTAGCCAAGTTTTGTATATTTTGGGATACTTCTGTTGTAATCTTGGAAGACTCTTCCGACATAGAGCTCACAGTCGTTGTTCCATGAATCATCTCTTTATAAGAAGACATCAACTGATCAGAAGAGCCTCGTAATTCATCGTTAGATATGAGAAGCTTCTCAATTGCCACTTTAAACCAACTGAGAAAGGTGTTTATTTGAATAACCATTTTACCAATGTTATCCTGCCTTCGGTCTTCGATAGTCTCAGAAATATGCCCCTGAGAAACTCTTTCAAAAGTCGATCTTACATTTTCGATTCTTGAATTTAAGTTATCAAAGAATTTCCATGTCCAAGAAAGCAAGACAATGACCATTAGCAGAAAGAAAGCCTGCCCTACCCAAAACCAGAGTAAGGTTTTATTCTTCTTACTTTCTAAGCCAGACAAAATATATTGGATCTCACCTTGTTGAGATAGGACAGATTTTGATAACCACTCACTGTCATAACTTCCCACTTTTCCTGTTATAGCCATCACCTTTTCAATTCGATCTTTAAAAGAATTCCAACCCTCTTTAGCTTTTTTACTAACGACAGTTAAATTCTCCTTGGCATTCCATATTTGGGAGGGCTCCTTGATATCTGCTTTTAGTTGATTCTCAAGCTGCTGTTTAAGATCTTTACTCACGGCCGCACTCTGAACCAAAATGAGACTTTTCCATAATGACTCTAAATTACCGCTATGTTGCTCCATAGCCAACATGGAGTTTTGAATCCTACCCTGGGATTTAAGCGTTAGATACTGGTAAAGAGAAAAACCACTTGCTCCAACAAATAAGATAACTGTGGTAACTACCACATAATTGAGAGAGAACTTCCACTTTTTCTTCATAATTAAGCCACATCCCTTCAGAAAAAAAGACTAATTCAATTCTACTCGCAGCGTAGGAAGCTTTATTATAGCTTTGTGGAAAATAAAAAAATATAAAATTATGATTAAATGGACAATTTTGTCATATATTTTGGTTTAAAAGTCACCGCCTAGGCAACATTTTTTGTTTCAGGATTTTCTTTCCATTGAGTCTCTCTATATTGCTTAGTATCTTGTAAAATATCTTCCAAATTATAGATAGGGTAATAGCCAATGATCTTTGATAATTTTTTAATATCCGGAACCCGTCTCATGACTTCTTCAAAAGTACCCTGATCATTGTAAACTTCTGCATAGGGAATATTAATTATCTTAGATTTACTTTGGGTTATTTGGATTATTTTTTGAGCTAAAGCTAATATGGTTACCTCTTCAGTAGAACCCACATTAAAAATCTGTCCCACCGCTTGCTCATACTTACCCATTAATTTGATTATAGCCCCGACCACATCCAAAACATGACAAAAGCAACGACTTTGAGATCCATCTCCATGAATTGTAATGTCTTGACCAGTGAGAGCCTGCTTCATAAAACGAGGAATCACCATTCCATAATCACCAGACTGACGAGGACCCACCGTATTAAAAAATCGGACGATAATCCCTGGAAAGTTTTTGTACTTACTATAAGAAAGGGCTAGGAACTCATCCATAGCTTTGGAACAAGCATAGCTCCATCGCAATTTGAGAGTCCCACCTAAAACAATATTTCCATCTTCTTGTAAGGAATCCTCAGAGCTTTTCCCATAAACCTCTCCAGTAGAGGCTAAAATGGTGGGCTTTTCATATTTACTCACTATGCGCAATAAAGTATCTGTACTTTGGAAGTTTCTTCTAATGGCATCAATTGGATTTTCAATTATTTTTTGAACTCCCACTGTCCCTGCCAGATGGTAAACCCGATCCACCCCCATGACCACTTTTTGCAGAAGTTTCTGATTTTCTACGCTCTCATAGTGCACCGTCAGATTTTTATACTCTGAAAGAGAATCAAGGTTTTGCTTACTGCCAGCAGATAGGTCATCAATAACGATAACCTCGTGGCCTTTTTGCAGCAACGTCTCCGTCAGATGAGAACCTATAAATCCCGCTCCACCTGTTACTAAGTATTTCATAGCCTCCTTCTCCGAGAGCCTTTAATAAAGATCATTTAAATCAATTAATATTCAATAAAAACAAGACCTTCACGCTCCATAATTCATTATCGGAAAACCATAAGAATCCTTTAGAAAAATAATACTCGAAGTTTCTGACAATTGAGGGTCAAGACCACCTATATAGCCTCTTGCGTCACATACTTTTTGCTGATAAGGTGAGCTCCTTGGTCAGGCTCCTAAAAAGCAGACACTGTTTTTTTAAAATATATTATATTTATATTAAGGAATGGATACTATGGTCTTAGCAAGCACCCTTTTAGACAAGATTAATCAAAAAGAAGCTACAGTTGGCATTATAGGTATGGGTTATGTAGGGCTTCCCCTAGCTATGGCTTTTGCCCATCAAAAGTTTCCAGTTGTTGGTTTTGATGTAGATCAAAAAAAATGTGATCAGTTAATGAAGGGAAGCTCTTACATTAAACATATTCCAGATAGTTCCATTTCACATCTACTAGAATCCAATCTATTTAAAGCCACTTCAGACATGCAAAAACTGCAAGAAGTTGATGTAATTCTTATTTGCGTTCCAACCCCCTTGAATAAGCACCGAGAGCCTAATTTAGACTACATTATCGAAACTGGAAAAACCATCGGGCAGAATTTACAAAAAGGTCAGCTAATTGTACTTGAAAGCACAACTTACCCTGGAACTACTGAAGAGCAGCTGCTTCCTGTCCTAATAAAAGATAATGAATTAAAAGTAGGTGAAGACTTTTTCCTTGCCTATTCCCCAGAAAGAGAGGATCCGAACAATGAGAACTTCCAAACTTCCACAATTCCAAAAGTCGTTGGTGGACATACTCCAACTTGCTTAGAGGTTTCAGAAGCTCTTTATAGCGCGGTTATTTCATCAACAGTTCCTGTAACCTCCACCAAGGCTGCTGAAGCTAGTAAAATTTTAGAAAATACTTATAGATCAGTTAATATCGCTATGGTCAATGAGCTTAAGGTATTATTTGATCGGATGGATATAGATGTTTGGGAAGTAATTGAAGCGGCAAAAACAAAACCCTTTGGTTTTCAAGCATTTTACCCAGGCCCTGGTTTAGGTGGACACTGTATACCCATTGATCCTTTTTATTTAACATGGAAAGCCAGAGAGTATGACTATCCAACTCGTTTTATTGAACTAGCCGGTGAAGTAAATAGTTACATGCCTTACTTTGTTTTAGAAAAATGTATAGAAACTCTTAATCAGCATGGTCTCAATATGGGATCTGCTAAAATCTTGATCCTTGGCGTTGCCTATAAAAAGAATATTGATGATATGCGAGAGAGCCCTTCATTAAAGTTGATTCAGTTACTCTCTTCCAAAGGAGCCGAAGTGTCTTACCATGACCCCCATGTTAAACACTGTGCTGATTTTCGCCATTATCCAGATATGGACATGTATTCAACTGATATTAGCCCTGAGGAGATCCAAAAGTACGATCTGATTCTCGTTTCAACTGATCATGACGAAGTAGACTACGATATGGTCGCTCGTAATGCTAAGGCCATTCTAGACACACGCAATGTTTTTCACCGCAAAGGCATTAAATCTGATAAAATATTCAAAGCATAGGGTTAAAACAAAAACTCCAGGTTACAAGAGGTTGACCATGAAACTCTCCCCTTGGATCTTTATATCTTTGTCTACTTTTATTTATTCCTGTAGCACTGTACCCATTGAAATTGTCTCTCAACCTTCCCCTGCAGAGGTATTTTTAGAGTCCACAGAGGAACCCGCTGTTGACCCGTCTTTAATAGGGCAAACTCCCATTCGATTAGAACTTGATAAGATCAGTCTTTCTAGCCCATGGGTGTTCACTTTCAAGAAAAAAGGGTTTCAAACTAAGGAAGTTTTTATTCCTTCTGAAGATTTTCTTAAAGACAAACCTCAAATTGCCATTACCTTAAAATCTAGCCAACCTCCCCCACGACCCCTCGTAAGAGTTAAGGTGGTTTTTCACCAATATGAAATGATTAAATATAACATTCACAGGAAAAAGTATTCAGCTGCGCTGCGGGATGTCAATGATCTCATTAAGAGAGACCCAGAGGTTCCCACTTTTTACGAACTGCAAGGAACTATCTATTTTATGCAGAAAAGGTATAGAAAAGCCAAGCTAGCCTGGAAAAAAGCCATCAAATTAAGCCCACATCCTCGTCAATTAAAAGAGATTTTGCAGCTTTTAGAAAGAGTCGAGGTCTAAACTATTCCAGATCCTTAAAGGGTTGACATTCAATAACCTTAAGATTACTATAGCCAACTATTCATGCCTAGTGGTTATTAGGTCACCATTCAAATTTTAATTCCGAATACACTTCATTGAGGTATTCATAATTGAGGCAATGATCATGGTTAAACAGATTGATGATATTAAGTCACAATTCCAAACTGAACTTAAGGAAGTTAAAGAGGCCAAAGAGTTAGAAGAAATCAAATTGAAATATTTAGGGCGCAATGGCTGTTTGCAAGAGGTGCTAAGGTCCATTGGGAAAGCTCCTCCAGAAGAACGAAAAGCCATTGGACAACAGGCAAACATTGCTAAAAAAGAGATTGATGCCATCATTACCTCCAAAATGGAAGAGTTAGAAAAAAAATCTCTATTGGAGGAGCCGACTGAATTTATCGATCTCACTAAACCCTTGCCTTCTTCTAAAGGAGGGACCCTTCATCCCATCACGCTGATTACAAATGAGATTGTTGATATCTTCTTATCCATGGGTTTTATGATCTTTGATGGTCCGATGATGGAAAACGACTACCATAATTTTGAAGCTCTCAATATCCCAAAAGATCACCCTGCCCGTGATATGCAAGACACCTTCTGGCTCAAAAACGGTAACCTGCTTAGAACTCATACTTCTAGTGTCCAAATTAGGGCGATGGAAAAATTCAAGCCTCCCTTTAAAGGGATCGCACCGGGACGTGTTTTTCGATATGAAGCCTTGGATGCCTCCCATGAAAATACTTTTTATCAATGTGAAGGACTTCTCATCGATAAAGATATTTCAGTCGCCAACCTCATCTATTTTATGAAGCAACTACTCACCCGCATCTTCAAACAAGAAATGACGGTAAGGCTTAGGCCGGGTTATTTTCCATTTGTAGAACCAGGATTTGAACTAGATATGAAGTGCGTCATTTGCCAAGGTAAGGGCTGCTCAGTTTGCAAAAGAACCGGCTGGGTGGAGATTCTTCCCTGTGGCTTAGTTCATCCTAACGTATTAAAGATGGGTGGAATTGACACCAATGAATATGGTGGATTTGCTTTTGGATTAGGACTCTCCCGCCTGGTGATGATGAGGTATAACATCGATGATATTAGGCATTTAAACAGTGCTGATCTCCGTTTCCTCAACCAGTTTCAAACAAATCAATCATCCCTATCCTAGGAAAGGACAAGTAAATGCATATATCAAAAGATTGGTTAAATGATTTTGTATCCGTAAAAGATTTAGATGATCATCAGTTGGGACTCCGACTCACTCTTTCTACCGCAGAAATTGAAGGAGTTGAATCACCAAAAGATGCCATTAAAGATATTGTAATTGGCTTCGTTGAAAGCTGTGTTCCTCACCCCAATGCAGATAAGTTATCCTGTTGTAAGGTACGAACCGATGAAACAAAAGAACCCCATCCTGTGGTTTGTGGAGCTCCCAATGTAGCTGAAGGACAAAAAATTGCCTTTGCTCCCGTCGGTTCAGTTCTACCTGGTAATTTTAAAATTGAGAAAAGAAAAATCAGAGGTGAAGTTTCTAAAGGAATGATCTGCTCAGAAACTGAATTAGGTGTCGGAACAGATCAATCTGGAATTATGGTATTGCCCGATAGCCTTAAAGTTGGAAGTCGCTTTGTAGATAGTCTTGATAATTTAGACACACTTTATGAGATTGATAATAAATCTCTTACCAACCGTCCCGATTTATGGGGTGTTTATGGGTTTGCCAGGGAGGTGGCTGCTATATATGACCGCCCCCTTAAGCCCTTAACCACTTTTGATGTAGCTAGTCATATACAAAATACCGGTTCCGAACTTTCAGTGAATATTTCGGAAGATTGTTCAGAACAAAAGCTATGTCAGCGCTACATTGGAATAATAATAGATAATATTAAAATTGAGCCATCACCTGAATGGTTACAAAAGCGCTTATTGGCCATAGGATCAAGGCCCATTAATAACATTGTGGACCTCACCAACTATGTTATGTTTGAAACAGGACAGCCCTTTCATGCTTTTGATCACTCTCTTTTGAAAGGCACCGAAATTCAAGTGCGACTGCCTAAACCAAAAGAAACCATGGTCACTTTAGATGAGAAAAAACATGAACTCACAGAAAATATGATGGTGATTGCAGATCAGGACGTTCCCATAGCTCTAGCCGGTGTTATGGGTGGAATGGGTTCAGAAATCAATGACCAAACCAGTAAAATTGTCCTGGAAATTGCCAACTTTCATCCTGCAAATATTCGTAGAACATCTGCTGCTGTTGGGTTAAGAACCGACTCTTCTGAGCGTTTTGAAAAATCATTAGACCCTTATGGAATGGATACTGCAGCCAACCGTTTTTGTGAACTCTTGTCTCAGCTTCTCCCCGATGTTCAGTTTCTAAGGATGTGCGATGAGGGGAACTATCAAAAAGAGATGCCTCAAATCGATATCACCACCACTAAAATTAATAAACTCTTAGGAACCAACATTCCTGATGAACGCATCTACGATATTCTCACCGCCCTTCAATTCCAAATAGAGAAAAATGAGGACAACCTCCATATAGTTGTTCCCTCTTTTAGAGCCACAAAAGACATCTCTATTGCAGCAGATATCGTCGAAGAAATTGGTAGAGTTTTTGGTTATGATAACATTGACCCTATCCCCCCGATGCAGGCTCCCACACCTCCCAAACCCAATGAAGATTTTCACTTTGTCAGACAACTAAAGGAAATACTCTCCTTTGAAATGGGATACAATGAAGTGGAAAACTACTCTTTCACTAGCGAAGCTTTTCTTAAACAAGCTGGTTTAACAACCGACGATCATATTGAACTCGCTAACGCCACCTCTCAAGAGTATTGCTTTTTAGTGCAAGACCTCATGCCTATGCTACTGCAAAATGCGAAATCCAACCTACGATACTTTGATACCTTTAAATTATTTGAGGTGGGAAATGTCTTTCTGGGTAAAATGAAAGAGAAGACCATGTGCAGTGGTATCCAATTGGTCCAGGAAGATGCTCATGAGTTTGATGCTTTACTCAATGTAAGGAGTGAATTTGAAGCCCTAATGGATCGTCTCAGCATTGCAGGA